>CALXCA010000007.1 GCA_944386685.1 uncultured Clostridia bacterium
ACCGACCCCAATAGCAAAAGGGACCGACCCCAATAGCAAAAGGGACCGACCCCAATAGCAAAAGGGACCGACCCCAACAACAAAAAGGACCGACCCCAACAACAAAAAGGACCGACCCCAACAACAAAAAGGACCGACCCCAATAGCACGATAGCCAAAGGAATCGGTTCCAGTTTAGTAAATTATTTTTCTGCAATCATTGGTCCTACATTAGTTACAGTACCTGCACCTAGAGTAAGTACAATATCATTTTGTTTAACATTATTTTTCAAATAAGAAGCACAATCTTCTAAAAGAGGAATATAAATAGCTTCTTTTCCCAATTTATTAATTTCATCTACTAAATCTTTAGAAGAAATATTATAGGTATTTGTTTCTCTAGCAGCATAAATATCTGTAATAATAATATGGTCAAATTCAAGTAAAGAATGAGCAAAATCATTTAATAAATTAAATGTTCTACTATAAGTATGTGGTTGAAAAACAACCCAAGATTCATTATACTTTTTATTTTCTAATGCTTTTGCAGTTGCAAAAACTTCTGTTGGATGATGACCATAATCATCAAAAATTTTTGCTCCATTAACATTTCCTTTATATTCAAACCTTCTATCAGCACCTTTAAATTTTGAAATTGCATTTATAATATCTGTTTTAGAAATTTCGTAAGTGTCACATAAAGCAATACAAGCAAGCACATTTAAAACATTATGCTTTCCTAAAATTGAAAGTTTTATATGACCATAAAATTCATTATATTTATAGACATCAAATTCAGGAAAACCATCTTCATCAAATTGAATATTTTTAGCTTGAAAATCGACATCTTCATTTTCTATTCCATATTTTATAGTAGATGCTTTTGTATATACCGGTAAATCTAAACAATTTAAATCATCTGCATTTATAATTAAATGTCCATCATCTGGTAGTAATTTTACATATTTTATAAATGCTTTTTTTATATTCTCAAAATTTTTATAATAATCTAAATGGTCATTATCAATATTTAATATTATTTCAGACTTTGGAGAAAATTTTAAAAAGCTTTCTACATATTCACAAGCTTCTATTATAAAATTTTCGCTATTTCCAACTCTATAATTTCCATTTAATTCTTCAAGGATTGCTCCAACTTGAATACTTGGATCTTTTTTTGCTTCTAAAAAACATAATGATACTAGAGAAGTTGTTGTAGTTTTTCCATGAGTTCCAGAGATTGCAATTGTATTTTTATAACATCTTGTAAGTTCGCCTAAAAAATCAGATCTTTCTATAGTTGGAATTCCAAGTTCTTTAGCATGAACAAGTTCTACATTATTTTGAGGTATAGCAGCAGTATAAACAACACAATCAGAACCTACAACATTTTGAGCATTATGCCCAATAAAAACTTTAATTCCAGCTTTTCTTAATGTGTGTAAAATTTCAGAATCAACATTATTACTTCCTGTTACAGAAAATCCTAAATTTGCAAGAATTTCTGCAATTCCACTCATACTAATTCCGCCAATTCCAATCATATGTATATTTTTATATTTTTTTAAATTATTAATATTTGGCATTATAAAATTCATTCCTTTCCAAGGTAAATATAGTTTTGTAAGTAATTTCTTTAAGTTTAAAATTTCCTTGTAATTAATTAAAAACTTTTTGCATAATATATTATTGTTTCATTATATACTTATATAATGTAAATTTCAAGTTTTTTGATACAATTAATAAAAAAAATCAAAAAATTTTTTTGAAAAAAAAGAGGGAAAAAATAAAAAAATGGAGAATAATAAATTAGTACATAAGATATAAAACTTATAAGTACAAAAAATAATACAGTGGAGGTGCACACAATGCAAATAACAGACGTACGTTTAAGAAAAGTAAATTCAGAGAACAGAATGAAAGCTGTTGCTTCTGTAACATTCGATAATGAATTTGTTATCCATGATATCAAAGTTATCGAAAGTCAAAATGGATTATTTATTGCTATGCCAAGCAGAAAAACTCCAAACGGAGAATTTAAAGACATAGCACATCCAATCAACGCTGATACAAGGGAGAAAATCCAAAAAGCTATTTTAGAAGCTTATGAAGCTCCTGAAACAGAAGAATCAGCACAATAATATATAAAAATATTATTAAAAAAAGCCCTAAATCCAGGGCTTTTTTTTAAACTAAATTCTTTTTTATAGTCTATATAAATCGTATATGTAAAAGTGTAAAAGCCTTGAAACTAGCCTTTTTTATACTAAATTCTTTTTTATAGAATCAACAATAATTCCACATATTATAAACTGTGTACCAATATAAAAACTAGACTTTATTAAAGCAATTCCAAGATGATAAAAAAAATTAACGCCTAAAAAAATATATAATATCAATATAGAAACTGCAATAAATGTAATAATTGATGAAAAAATTAAACCATATCCCATAATTTTGTATGTAAGTTTATCTAAATTTTTTAACTCTAAAAATATTTTTTTCATAAAGAATTTCATTCCTTTCTAGATTCGCTCTAAAGGAACACATAGGTATGAAAGGTTTGTTATTTCTTTCAATCTAAACTTTATTCCTTTATTGCTTAATTCAAAATGTATACATAAAAATATGTATTCCAAACTAATTAATCCCTTCTTAAGATATAATATCATTTAAAATAAGCAAAATCAAAGGAAATAAATAACAAAATATAATATAAAAAACAAATAAAATATTGAAAATTAGAGAAAAAAATGATATAATAGAATTTGTTAGAAAACAATTTTGTCTTTTAGAGGAGGACTATCTTATGAGTGTAGTATTGGTAACTTTATTTATTATTGTTGTCAGTTGCTGGGCTTTTTGTCGGTTATTTTGGGCAATCTCTAAACCACTTTTTATTTTCTTATATCACAATGTAATCAATGCATTTATGGAAAGAGGGATGAGTGAAGAAGCTGCAAAGGCGGCTGTATCTGGAATAGCTATACTGATTATTATAGTACTAATAATTCAGTAATTAAGGTGGAAATCCTTAGAATAGTCTTGTGAAGTTTTGCAAGACTATTTTTTGTGCAAGACAAATATTATAAATACATATAAAAAAGGAACTTATTAAATGACAAATAATATAAAAAACAATTGACTTATTATTTTTATTGTGATATAAATAATAAGAACAAAAAACAAGGCCCGTTGGTCAAGCGGTTAAGACGCCACCCTCTCAAGGTGGAATCATGAGTTCGATTCTCGTACGGGTCACCATAGTTAAAATAAAACAATATAAATATATAAAATAACTAATTCTATTAATAAATTAAAAAATATTAAAAGGGAGTAGTTTTAAATTGTTAATCAACAGTCGCGATTCAAAAAGAATCTGGTTAGCAAGCTTTAAAAAAGTTAACGAGACTTTTAAAGAAAGAATATAAAATTATATTTTTTCTTTAATAGTCTCTTTTATTGAATAGGAAACAATATGGAACTTTAGGTTACTTAGGTTCAAAGTTAAAATAAAATTTTAAATATAAAAATTTTATTTTCTAAAGAAACAATAGTAAACTTTAAGTTACTTAGGCTCAAAGTGAAAATAAAATATTTAAAATTGAAAAGTCAAAGAACATTCTTATTTGTTTTATATAAGTTCTAAAATAATAAAAATAAGCATAAATTAAATATGTAAAGTTAATAAAATTAAAATTATATTATAAAAAAAGAGGTAAAAGGTTGAAAAATAATTATAATTCCAAATTTAATTCTTTTCCAACCAGATTTGCACCTCTAGGAAGGAATGAAATTAAATATGGAAAAAAAGTGGTTTAACAAAACAGTACAAGAAGTAGAAAAAGAATTAGGAACAAGTGCTGACAAAGGTTTAAATCAAAACCAAGTAGAAGAAAGTGCCAAAAAGTATGGATTAAACGAATTACAAGAAAAGAAAAAAGACTCATTATTAAAAAAATTCATAGAACAATTCAAAGATTTTTCAATAATAGTTCTTATCATTGCAGCAATTGTATCAGGAATAGTTGGAGTAGTTAAAGGAGAAGGAATAACAGACACCATAATTATATTAATTGTTGTATTTTTAAATGCAATAATAGGAATTATACAAGAAAGTAAAGCAGAAAAATCACTAGAAGCACTAAAAAAATTAAGTAGTCATGCAGCTAAAGTAATTAGAAATGGAAAAGAGCAAGTAATTCCTGCAAGAGAATTAGTACCAGGAGATTTAGTTGTAATAGAAACAGGAGATTATGTAGCAGCAGACTTAAGAATAATTGAAGCAATAAATTTAAAATCACAAGAATCTTCTTTAACAGGAGAATCTGTACCAGTAGAAAAAACAACAGAAAAAATTGATGGACAAGAAATAGGATTAGGCGATAGAAAAAACATGCTATTTTCATCAAGTTTAATAACATATGGTAGAGGAAAAGCAATTGTAGTAGATACAGGAATGAATACTGAAGTTGGAAAAATTGCAGGAATGTTAGATCAAGCAGAAAAACAAGAAACACCTCTTCAAAAAAGATTAAACAGTTTAGGAAAAACATTGGGAATAGCTTGTCTTGCAATATGTGCAGCAATATTTGCAATAGGTTTAATACAAGGAAAACCAATTATAGACATGTTTATGACAGCAGTTTCACTTGCAGTAGCAGTAATACCAGAAGGATTAGTAGCTGTATCAACAATAGTTTTAGCAATAGGTGTTCAAAAAATGGTAAAGAAAAATGCTATTGTAAAAAAATTACCAGCAGTAGAAACACTTGGAAGCAGTACAGTTATATGTTCAGATAAAACAGGAACATTAACACAAAACAAAATGACTGTTGAAAGAGTATTTTGTGATGATGAATTACAAGATATAAAAAATATAAATAAAACAGAAGACTTTAAAAAATTAGTATATAATTGTATGTTATGTAATGACTCTAGAGTATTAGAAAATGGAGAAATAGGAGGAGATCCTACAGAAACAGCATTAGTTGATATGGCATTTAAACAAAAATATACTCAAGAAATATTTAAAGAAAATCCTAGAGTAGAAGAAGTTCCATTTGATTCTGAAAGAAAATTAATGACAACAGTAAACAAAAACAATGGAAAATATATTGTTTACACAAAAGGTGGAGTTGATGAATTATTAAAATGTTGTAATTCATTCTTATATAAAGGACAAGTAAGAACAAATTTAGAAACTTATGTTGGTTGGGTAAGAGAAAATAATGAAAAAATGGCAAGAGAAGCACTAAGAGTATTGGCATTTGCATATAAAGAACTTGACCATATGCCATCAAAAGAAGAAATGAAAACAATAGAAAGTAACTTAACATTTGTTGGAATGGTAGGAATGATTGATCCTCCAAGAGAAGAAGCAAAAAAAGCAGTAGAAAAGTGTAAAAAAGCAGGAATAAAAACTGTAATGATTACAGGAGACCATAAAGTAACAGCAATAGCAATTGCAAAAAAACTAGGAATATTAAAAGATGAAAGTGAAGCTTTAACAGGAATAGAACTAGACAAAATATCTGATGAACAATTAACAAAAGATATAAGGAAATATTCTGTATATGCAAGAGTATCACCAGAACATAAAGTTAGAATAGTAAAAGCATGGCAAGCAAATGGAGAAGTTGTAGCAATGACTGGAGATGGAGTAAATGATAGTCCAGCATTAAAAACATCAGATATTGGATGTGCAATGGGAAAAGTAGGAACAGAAGTTGCAAAAGAAGCGGCAGATGTTATATTAACAGATGATAATTTTGCAACAATAGTATCAGCTGTAGAAGAAGGAAGACGTATTTATGATAATATATTAAAAGTAATACAATTCCTAATTTCATGTAATGTAGGTGAAGTTGTTGTATTATTGCTTGCAACATTATTTGCACCACAAATTGGACAATGGTTTGGAATAACAGATGTAACAATGATACAAGTATTATTACCAATTCACATTTTATGGATAAATCTTGTAACAGATTCATTCCCTGCATTAGCTTTAGCATTTGACCCTGCAAATAAAGATATAATGGACAGAAAGCCAATAAAAAAAGGAGAAGGAATTTTTACAAAAGGAAGAACATTTAGAATAATATATCAAGGTATTATGATTGGATTATTAACACTTGCAGCATTTTTAATTGGACTTGCTTCAACAACAGAACCAATAGATGGATTAACATTAGAACAAACAAAAATAGAAGTTGGAGAAACAATGGCATTTGTAGTATTAGCATTCTCAGAATTAGTACATGTATTTAATGTAAGAGATAATAAAAATTCAATATTTAAAACAGGAATATTAGGAAATAAAGTATTACTTTTGGCAGTTGGAGCATCTGCTTTACTAATGGCAGTAATTTTAGTAATTCCAGGACTAAGAGAAGTATTTAGTATTCCAATACTACCTATGGGAAATGTCTTAGAAATAATAGGCTTAGTACTTGCACCAGTTGTTATTGTTGAAATTTTAAAATTATTTAAAATTAATACTGCAAAAGATGAATGAATTTTTATGTGCCAAAAATATTAGAATTAAACAAATTCCAACAACTGTTCTAGAAAATGTAGAAATAATATTTTAATAGAAATGGCATTATAAACAAATGCCAAAAAAAGAAATTAAGATTTCTATTCATATAATAAAAAATCTTAATTTCTTTTTTATTGAATAGGAAACAATATGAAACTTTAGGTTTCACAACTCAAAGTGAAAATAAAATTTTAAATATAAAAATTTTATTTTCAAAAGAAAAATCAAGTTTTTTCTATACAATAAAAGAGCTTCGCTCAAACGGATGCACACAAATTTTACTTTGTAAAATAAAGTTAAAATAAAATTATTCTTTACAATTTAGACAATTATTTTCTGAGCTTTTAATACAATTGCTAGAAGGTTCTTGAAAAGAAAGATACCAACTTAAACCATTATCATTTTGTTTTATTTCCTCTAATCTTTCTTCAAGAAGAGGATAAGTACTTGGAGGAGAAACAATAACAGGTTGATTAGGAAACCAATTAGCAGGAGTAGAACAATTAGAACATTCTGACATTTGTAAAGCCTCAACTGTACGTAAAATTTCTGGAATAAACCTGCCAATGTTTAAAGGATATGTTAAGATAACTCTAACAATGCCTTTATCATCTATTATAAAAACACTTCTAACAGTTTTTGTTGTACTAATATCATTAGAAATCATACCATATTGTCTAGCAATAGAACCATTTATATCAGCAACTATAGGAAAAGGTAAGACAATTCCAGTCATTTGATAAATATTTTTCATCCACTCTAAATGTGAAGGATTACTATCTACACTTAAACCTAATAATTCTGTATTTAATTCTTTAAAAAAAGGGTATGCTTTAGCAAAAGCAATCATTTCGGTAGTACAAACTGGTGTAAAATCGCCTGGGTGGGAAAAAAATATTAACCATTTTCCAAGGTAATCTTTTAAGTTAATTTTACCATATGTAGTTTCTGCACAAAATTCTGGTGCTTTTTGACCAATTTTTATGTTTCCATTCATTAATAATTCATAATCCATATAAAAATTCATTCCTTATATATATTTAGGTTTTTAATAGGATTTGCCTATAAACCATTGTAAATAAACTTATGATTATAATTCAAAATTAAATTTTATTTAGTTTATTATATGAATAAATTAAATTTAAGTTACAAAGTAGAAAGGTTGAAAAATGCTTTTTTCCAACCAAATTTGTGCCTTAGGAGTTACAGTTCAGTAGGAAAGAATGTGATTAATTATGAAAAAAATTCTATTGACATGAATTTATGGTGTGATATAATAAAAATGTAGATTTATAGAAAATAATTATTTATAAAAGACTATTAATGATAAAACAAATAAATAAGAAATATTTTGAATTATTTACATAATACTTACAAAATGAATAATAAAAGAGAGTTTTTCAATTATTAAATAAAGAAAAATTATTAATTAATTGAATAATACTTTCAACTACAAAATTTAAAAGAAAAAGTACAAAGGAGAATAGAAAAAATGCAAAAGCTTGAAAGCCTTGAGGCTGTACACACACACACACACACACACACACACAGGGTATATTAGAGAAATAAATAAAAAAGAACAAAAGAAAAACATAAAGCTATTTAGCAATATGTTATTTTTGCATACACAAAAAGTATGTGAAAAATAATGTGTTGCTAAGTAGCTTTTTTGAAAAGTAAAAGTTATGCAAAAAGAATACAATAAATATACGCTAAACTTAAAATAAGATAACATCAAAGCAAAAAAATATTATAAAAATTTTAAAAAAGGAAAGTGATAAAAAATGAGAAATTCAAAAGAAACTAGAAAAAACGAACTAAATAGCAAAAAAAATAAAAGAAACAAACTAATAAGAAAAGATACAAAAAAAGGAACAACAATAATAGAATTTAATTTAAGTAAAGCAGTAATAATGCTAATAATAATAGGAGTAGTATTAGCGGGCTTACTAACAAAAGAGATAGTAACAACAATAATAGAAGTAAATAAAACAGAACTGTTAGCAAATGAAGATGTAAATAATAAAGAAAATGGCACAGAAAATACGGGAAATGGAGAAACAGAAAGTGCAGGAAAAGACCAAAATGAAAATTCAACAAATTCAGTAAATGGAGAAGATGGAGAAGAACAAAATGAAGCAGATTTACAAACATCAAGAAGTATGAATGGAGACTTAGGGTATATAAGTTCAATAGACACAAAAGAAGTAAAAACAGGAACAGGACCATTTGATAAAGATGATGAACCAGGAAATGATTCATCAGAAGATAATGATGTAGTGCGCTCGTTTGACCAAATAACATGGACATACCAACTAAACTTTTCATTAAAAGAGCCAGACTCAGGAACAAGTTTAAAAGGAGGAGTAATACAAATAACAGCAAGTTTACCAGAAGAACTAGCAAATATAGTAGAATGGGATATAGAGTCAATGAAATGGCTAAGTAATGGAAACTTAAGTGAAGATGGAATAAGCTTATCTGGAGAATACAGCATGAGTGAGGAAATAGTAACAATACCAGGAAACCAAGAAGTAATATTTGTATTAAAAGTAAAAAATGCAGTAAATGGAACAAAAATACAACCAAGTTTTACATTTATGCTAGAGGGAAATGAAGAGAATGAGAAAAAAGAGGTAACATCCCCAAAAGAAATAACAGTAAGTGCAACAGGAAGATATAATATACAATTACATGACAATACAGAGGATTTATCAAATAAAGCAACAGTAGATTATGGAGAAGGAGAAGTAACAGGAAGAATGTATGGATATGGATTTACAGTACAATTATATAATAATGAATATAGTGAAGAAGAAAATCCATATTCAAAAGGACTAAAAGGAATAGAATATCCAAAAGGAGAAATAAGTTTTGATATAAACTTAAAATTAGAAAGAAGTGAATTTGGTTCAAATGAGTTAAAAGATATAACAGAAGAAGCAACACCAATATTATGGAATTATAGAGTAAATAATTGGGATACTAATGATTTATCTGGAAGTATAAAAGATAGAGATATGTATTATAGTAGCAAAAGTTATAGTATTTATGATAAGGGCTTACCTTTAGGAATTTTAGATGATGAAAGGTATTATTCAACATATAATTCTGGAGATATAAAGATAGAACAAGATGGTTCAATATTACATGTTACAATAAATAATTATGAAATAGATGGGGAATTTCCAATGTATAATTGTGTTTGGAATGGCACAATATTTGAAGATAGAAAAAGAATATATACAGACAACATAGGAACATTTAGTGTAGGATATATGCAAATATTTGTACCAGATGCAGAAGCAAGTACAATAGAAGATAGAAATTATTATTTAACAGTATCAGATAATAATATGAAAGTACAAAAAAATACACAATTAGAAATATTAGAGCAAATGAATCAAGAAGATGATACTATTAAGACATCACATGTGATATACAAACAAGGAATATATGGTCAAACAATAAGTATATATAATAAAAACTTTCAAATAGGATCTGCAGAATCTAAATGGGGAAAAGGAGATAGCAAAGTGAATATTGGTGATATTTTAGGAATGGAATTTACTTTTTCTATGAATTCAAGTAATGATATCGATGTATGTAGTGCGAATAAATTTATAAAGTTTGATGGAGATGCATTTGAACCAATATATTTTGATGATGGTAGTAAATATAAATTAGCTGCTATGAATGGCAACACAGAAATTAGATTATGGTATGTAACGAAAAGTGATGGAAGCAATTGGATAAGTCAAGAAGATATGAATAATGGAAACATAGAAGATATGGAGATATATGAAACAATTGAAGAAATACCCAACGAGAAATCTGGATAAAACTATATAAAGAAAATGAAAATAAAGAATTAGAAGAAGTAACAAATGTAGATGGAGAGAAAGTTGAAGCAATAAATCCAGACGAGACAGGATATTACGAATTTACACACTTACCGGCAGAAAATTATGTAGTAAAAATAGAATATAATGGAGAAAAATACAAATTAGTAGAAAAAGAAATAGGCTCAAATACAGAAATAAATAGTAAATTTGAGATAGAGACCAATACAAGTATAGAAGAAAGTACCCAAAATGAGCAAAACTCAAATTGGGTAACAGAGATAGGAAAAACAGACTTAATAGAAAAGCTAAATGATAGTTCAAATTATATGATAAAAGAAGAAAATGTAAATGCAGGATTAAAAGAAAAAATAAACTTAGAATTTACAAAAGTAGCAGAAGAAGACCATACAGACAAAATAGGAGGAACAGAATTTAAGTTATACAAATTAGTATGTACAGAACATGAAGAAGGATACCATGATACAGAATTAATTGATTCACAAAATATAGAAAAAATAGAAAGTAGCAGTAATAGTAATAATACAGATAACACAAATAGTACAGAAAATTTAGACAACAACTGTTGGCAACTAGTAGACACACAAACAAGTAAAATAGCAATAACAAACGAAAATCAAGGAACAGTAAAATTCGAAGATTTAGAAATAAACCAAGAATACAGATTAGTAGAAACAAAAGCCTCAATAAACAGAATAAAACCAGAGGGACAATGGAAAATAGAATTTTCACTTATAGATGAAAGAGAAATACAAGAGAATGCAAACTTAGTAAAAGAAAAAATTCAAGAAAATATTAAAAATATAGAAACAAATAATATAGAAACTCAAGAAAACAATACAGAAAGTGAAAATTCAGACACAGAACAAAATGCTGAAATAACAAAGATAAACAATGGAGTAGAAATAAAAATAGAATCAATAGGAGAAAAAGAGCCACCAGCATTTGCAATAACAAAAAATGGAGAAACAGGAATAATAGAAGAACTATTATTACCAAACAGAGCATATTTCCAATTTCCAGCCAGTGGAAGTATAGGAAGTAAAACAATATATCAAGTTGGAATAGCAATATTAATATTAGGAATATTTCTACTAATTATAAGAAATAAAAATTTAGTAAAGAACAAAAAGTGATTTTGTTTTGGAGTATAGTTGGGGTCGGTCCTAAATCAAACCAATATATTAAAGTTGTATCACACTTTCCTGACCATATTCAACTTTCTTATACACTTTTTCAAGAAACAAGAAAAAATTGCTTATTTATTTTTATATTGACTTAATTAAAAATTTATAATATATTATAAAAAAAGTAAAGGAGGTTTTTTGATGATTATCGAAATTCCAAAAGGCTATACTTATATGAAAGAAGGAAATATTATTGCATTTGAAGAAAATGGAATATTAAAAATGCAAAGACGGCATGGCAAATTTGATGAAATTATGTATGATGTAACATATCAGCAGAAAGGAAGAGATAAATGTTACTATTGTGGACGAAATAGAAATGAGAATCAGCTATTAAAAATAACATTAGACCATATTTATCCAAGATCTTTAGGAGGACCAACAATACCGCCCAATTTAATTCCAGCGTGTAGAAAATGTAATTCTTTGAAAGAAAACATGACACCAGAACAATTTAGAGCATATAGAAAAATTAAAGGAGAACAACAAAAAGATCTATTTCGAAAGGAATATTTTAGAACTAAATATTTTCAAGAGAGATGGGTACATATTTTACCAGAAGAATGGATAAGTCAAACAACAATTTCTGATTTATTAGTATCAATAGATTTACATGATACTAGTACAATAAAATACAAACGGACAAAAGAGTATTATGCTAGATGTCAACAATTTCCAAGCCCAATTATAATTGATTGTCATGGTTTTGTGTTAGATGGTTTTACAATAGTTTTGTACGCCAAAAATAATAGAATTAAAGAAATTCCAACAATTGTTCTAGAAAATGTAGAAGTAATATTTTAATAGCAAGGGCATTATAAATAAATGCCTAAAAAAGAAATTAAGATTTTCTATTAATAAGAAAATCTTAATTTCTTTTTATACAATATAAAACAATATCCAACTTTAGTTTTCGCAAGCTAAAGTGAAAATAAAATTTTAAATATAAAAATTTTATTTTTTATCTAGAATATACAACTTCGCCATATTGTGAAATACTTTCTAAAAATCCACTTGGGTCATCTTCATCAATTAGTAATACTGGCTCAATATCATTTGAAATAGATCTTCTTAATTTAAAAAGTTTTGCCATATCTTTTAGTATATCATCTGAAATACTACTTCTTGGCACTACAACTGCTACATCTATATCACTATCTTTTCTAAAATCTCCTCTCGCATAAGAGCCATATAAAATAATTTTATTTACAACCATATTTGAAACTACTAACTTTGCATATTCTTCAACTAATCTTCTAACTTTTTCCTTATCCATTTTACTAGTTCCTCCGTTTCCTTAATAATATCTTTGCATCTATTTTTATTCAAAGATTCGAATATCTCTTGTTTTTGAGTTGGATATCTTGCTTCAATATTAAGTGGTGAAATAACATCCAAAATGCTCATTTGGTCGCTTACGCGGTATTGCAAAACACTTTATATATTGGTTTGATTTAGGACCGACCCCAGCAACAACAACTAGACAAAAAAGGGACCGACCCCAATAGAGAAAAGGACCGACCCCAACAATAATGCCAAATTTTCCAAAAGTTTTATATTGATTAAGACAAGCATTATGATATAATTAATATGTAAACTAAAAAAACAAAAAGTTTTTTCTCGTTTTTAAATATTTAATATATGAAAGGAAAATTTAAATGGTAAAAAATATAAATACAATAAAATTAATAATATTAATTTCTATATTAATAATATTAATATTTTCATTTACTAAAACAAATTCATATGCAAACATTACACAAGAAAGCAATACAGCTGATATTATAGCAAGCAAAATAGAAGCAGGAGTTAAAGTTTATGCTTATAGATTAACAACAGTAAATTATGATTATTTAGCAAATCAACCAATTTCTCCTCCATATGAATGGGTAGAAAATGTAAAAAAATGGTTAGAAATATCATATCCAGAATATGTTGATACAGAAAAATTTGCAGAAAAAGTAAAAAATCATGATACATCCAAAAAATTTTATAGTGAATTAATTTCAAAGATAAAAGATGAAACAATAAAATTAACTCCATTAGAAAAAGAAGTATCAGGAGAGGCACAATACCCAGTGACTAATCAAAATTTAACAGGTTCTGTCACATTTGAAAATTTAGAAATGGGAACATATTTAATACTAATTGAAAATGGCTATAGAGTTTATTTGCCATCAATAGTAAATTTAACTCCAGAATTTAATGAAGAAACCAAAGAATGGGAACTTAATAATCAACAAGTTTTAATAAAATCTACAAATCCACAAATAAAAAAATGGTAACTAATGATACCTTACAAAAAGACAATTATAGTACAAAAGATATAATATCATTTACAATAGAAGCAGATATACCAACATATTTAAATTCTAGTATTTCTAATGACTATTTTATTAGTGACAAATTAAGTAATGGGCTAATTTTAGATAATAAAAGCATAAAAGTTTATGGAAAAAAAGAAAATTCACCAAAAGAAGAACTAAAAGAACAAATAGATTTTATATTAACAACAGAATCTGCACATAGACCAAATTCAGAAAATATTCCAGTAGATTTTTGTATTGAATTTATTTATAGTCAAATAAATCAGTTTGATAAAATAATTGTAGAATACAATGCAAGTTTAGCTAAAAATAATTCAACAATAATAGGAGGAGCAGGTAATATAAATAAAGCATATATGGATTATAGTAATAATCCATATGAACAAAATAGTATGCAAAGTCAAGAGAGTGGCGATATAAAGGTATATACATATGGAATAGAAATATTAAAAATAGATAAAATATCACAAGAGCCATTAAAAGGTGCTGAATTTGAAATATCTTTAAACAATGAAAAACTATATTTCATAAAATCAGATGATGGTAAATATTATCAAGCAAGTAAAGAAGATGTTGGAGCAACTCAAACACTAATTGTAGATGATAATGGGAACTTAATTATATATGGATTAGACTCTGGAGAATATAGATTAACAGAAACAAAAGCTCCTACTGGTTATAATAAAGCAACAAACTCAGTCCCAATTACATTATCAGACAATGACTGTAATGGTGTTTTAGATAATTCACAAGTAACAACAGGAATTGTAAAAATATCATTTCCAAATAGTCAAAACTTTCAGATGCCTGTTACAGGTGGAATTGGAACACTTATGTTTGTAATAAGTGGAATTATATTTATGGCAATAGGATTTGTATTACTATCTATTTTAATAAAAAATATAATTTTAGAAAACACTTGAAATTATAGAATTTTATAGATATAATAATGATACAATAAGAATTTAAGTTTTAAAAGTTTTATATATTTATACAATTGCTATCCCTTTGAGATTTTCTCCTTGTAGCCCTAAAACAAAAAAATAAAACTTTACTTAAAAATTTAATTAGAATACTAATTTTTATAAAAAATGGAGGTGAAAAAAATGAAATATAGATGCATAGCATGTGGATATATATATGATGATAATGTAGAAGAAATAAAATTTGAAGACTTACCAGAAGATTGGGTTTGCCCACTTTGTGGAGTAGGAAAAGATATGTTTGAAAAAGTAGAAGAATAAGTACTAATAGGAGGCAGTTATGAATAGGTTAAAAACATTTGCAAAATATGCAATATGGATTATATTATTTTGGATATTTTCAGATTTTTTTATAAATATGGCAATAATGACAACATATAAAAGTATAGATTTAGTTGGAGATAAACCAAATGGTATAACAATTTCACAAATGCAAGCAACATCTGTAAATGGAAGAGCAAAAATATTGGTTAATGATTCTGGTCTAAGTGGAAAGTATATAAAACTAGATTTATATTCAGATATAGACAATCATTTAGGAACACAATATATAGAAATTGGAAATGTTGCACCAGGAGAAACTAAAGAAATAGATACTTATTTTAAAATATCACAAGTAAAAAAATATGGAGTAAGTATACAAGATACAGCAGGAGAGTCTACAGAAGGCTTTATGGATACAGCAATGTCTGCAATAACAATATTCATATCTGCAATTAATTTACTATTTGTATTATAAGTTCCAGTTCAGTAGGAAATTTTGATATATTAATAATTGCATAAATTTTTCGACTCAATACGGAAATATAAGAATTTCTAAAATAATTTTATGGCACCCTTTCACTTAGTCCTCGCTACGCTCGACGCGAACATTTTCCATAAAATTAATTTAAGAAATTCTAAATTTCCTCCAATCGCATTCAAAATTTATTTATTATTAATATATCAAAATTTCCTACTGAACTGGAACTATTATAAAGAACTTGATTTTAAAACAAGTTCTTTTTTCTTGCAATTATACACAAAACGTGATAAAATAAGCACATATATTTAAATAAAAGGAGAGAAAAAACATGGGATTTTTCGATAAATTAAAACAAGGATTAACAAAAACAAAAGAATCTATAAATGATAAAATAAACAATGTATTCAGTAATTTTAGAAAAGTAGATGAAGAATTATTAGAAGAATTAGAAGAAGCACTTGTAATGTCAGACATAGGAATGGAAACATCAGTAAAAATTATAAACAATTTAAGAGAAAGAGTAAAAAAAGAAAAAATAGAAGAAAGTGAACAAGTTAAAGAAGCATTAAGAGAAGAGATAGAAAAAATTCTAGAAGAGCCTGATAATAGCTTAAAACTAGAAACAAAACCATCTGTAATTTTAGTAATTGGAGTAAATGGTGTTGGTAAAACAACATCTATAGGGAAAATGGCAGCAAGACTTGCTAGAGACGGTAAAAAAGTTGTTGTTGCAGCAGCAGATACTTTTAGAGCTGCAGCAGTAGAACAATTAGAAGTTTGGGCTAAAAGAGCAGGAGCAGAAATAGTAAAAAGGCAAGAAGGTTCAGACCCTGCATCTGTAGTATATGAAGCAATAGATATTACAAAAAAAGAAAATGCAGATGTACTTATAATAGATACAGCAGGCAGATTGCATAATAAGAAATATTTAATGGATGAATTAAATAAAATACAAAAAGTTGTAAATAAAGAAATGCCAGAATCATCAAAAGAAGTATTATTAGTAATTGATGCTACAACAGGACAAAATGCAATTTCCCAAGTAAAAGCTTTTAAAGAACAAGCAGATATAACAGGAATAGTATTAACAAAATTAGATGGAACTGCAAAAGGTGGAGTTGTTGTAGGAATTGTACAAGAAAATAATATACCAGTAAAATTTATTGGAGTTGGCGAACAAATAGATGATATGGAAATATTTAATGCAAAAGATTTTGCAAAAGCAATTATTTAAAAACTAAAAAATATGTAAATTGAACTAAAACAAATTAAAGAAAATTAATGATTTTTTTATTGGTTCTAAAAAGCAAAAAATAAAAAACTATCATTTTAATAATATTGAAAATTTGAAAGGAATTAGCATTTAATGAAAGAAAGTAAAATATTTAACAGAGTAAAAAATATATCAGTAATTGTTTTTATTTTATTATATATACTTATTACTTATATAACATTAAGGGGAGAATATTTAGAATGTGCTGAATTAGGACAACAATATATACAAAACTTTTGGACAAATTTAAAATTCAAATATTCAATTATGGGAATAAGTTTTGTACTAATAGCTATAGTTATGATATTTACAAATATGGGCATAAAAAAAGGGCTAAAACCTTTTTTTGAAAGTGAAAAAAAGAAAATGCCTAAATTGCCAAATAAATCTATAATTTTTATAGTTTCTGTTATTGGAAGTATAATAATTTCAAATAAATTAGTTGAACAAATATTATTATTTACAAGCAATGTATCATTCCAAAAAGTAGATATAATATTTGGACTAGATATATCATATTACATGTTTATAAAACCATTAATAGAAACAATAATTAATTATTGTTTAAGATTTATTATATTGTTAAGTGGCTATATGGCTGGATATTATATAATTGTTTTTAATTTGTTTTTTAATGGAATTGATAGAACAATGCTAAAAAATAGCAAATTAATAAAAAAATTATTAAGAAATGTAATAATATGTGCAATATTAATTGGAATAAATACAATATTTAGTACACAAAACATTTTAACAGATACATTTTTAACAATTGGAGAAGATGTAGAACTTATAGGAGCAGGATTTATAGAATCAACAATAAAATTATGGGGATACATTATATTTGCAATTGTAATAGTTGTAGCAGTAATATTATCTGTAATATTTTTTAATAAAGAAAAAAATAAAAAAATTATGTACACATTATTAACAATTCCGGGATATTTGGTAGTTTTATTTTTTTGTATGTTAATAACAGATGCAATTTTTATACACCCAAGTGAATTTGATAAAGAAAAAAGATATATAGAAGAAAATATTAACTCAACCAAACTAGCATATGGAATAAATGCTGTAGAATCTAATGTAGATTATTCTAATACAATAACAGAAAATGAAATAAATGAAAATAAAAATGTAATAAATAATATTCCAATAATAAGCCAAAATATGGTAAAACAAAGTTTAGAAGACTCACAAACAGAATCAGGATATTATACATTTAGAAATCTTACAACATCAATTATAGATAATCAAGGAGAAAAACAAATAGCATATATTGCTCCAAGAGAAATTGCAGAACAATCAATTTCTTATAATAATAAAACATATGAATTTACACATGGAATTGGTCAAATTCTAGTTTCTGCTACAGAAACAACAGAAGATGGAAATATACAATATATACAAAAAGATATTAATGAAAAACAAAGAATATATTATGGTCTTGAGACAAATTCAATAGTTGTAACAAACACAAAAAATAAATCTGAATATGATTATACAGATAGTAATGGAAATGAACATACATATAACTATGAAGGAAATTCTGGAATTCAAGTTGGATTTTTAGATAGATTAATTTTAGCATTAACAAATGGAGATATAAAACTAGCTTTTTCTACAACTGTAACAGATGAAAGTAAAATTTTAACAAACAGAAATGTTTTAGAAAGAGCAAAAACAGCACTTCCATATTTATTATATGATGAAAATCCATATACAGTAGTAAAAGATGACCAAATTTATTGGGTAATAGATGGTTATACAATATCAAATAAATATCCATATTCATCTTATACTTCAATTGAAAATAATAATATAAAACAAGAAATAAATTATATAAGAAATTCTGCAAAAGTTATAATAAATGCTTATAATGGAGAAATGAAATTTTATATAACAGATGAAAATGACCCAATAATTTCTGCATATAAGAAAATTTATCCAGCAATGTTTGAAACAGAAGAAATAGCAAAAGAAATTCAAGAACAATTAAAATATCCAGAATTATTATATAAAGTACAATCAGAAATGTTAAATGTTTATCACAATGTTAAAGAAGATGTATTATATAGAAATAGTGATGTATGGCAATTAGCAAAATATGGAAACACATCAAAAAATACAACTTCTGCAATCTTAGAACCATATTATACAATGTTAAAAACTCCAGATGGTGAAGAAGAATTTGGACTTGTTCAAATGTATACACAAAGCAATAAATCCAATATAATTGCATATTTAGTTGGAACATGTGATGGAATAAATAATGAATTAAAAATATATAAATTTTCACCAGATAATAATATATTAGGACCAATACAATTAGACAATTTAATTGAACAAGATGCTACAATTTCTGCAGAATTAGAACAATTAAATATAACAGGTATAAAAATAACAAAAGAAATGAAAATAATTCCTGTAAATAATACTTTATTGTATGTAGAAACAATATATCAAACAAGAACAAATGATGCAAATAAACCAATGACATTAGAAAAAGTAATAGTAGCATCAGGAACTAAGGTTGCAATAGGTGATAATTTAAATAATGCAATAAATAATTTACTTTCACAATCTGCTGTAAATTTGGAAATAGACAATACAGAAGATATTGAAGGAATAATAGATGCAATTATAAAAGCAAATAAAAACTTAACAGACTCAAATAATAGAAATGACTGGGAAATGATGGGATCTGATATAAACGCTTTACAAGAACTAATTGATGAATTAGAAAAGATGATGAAAGAAAATAAAACTCAAGAAACAGTAACACAATCAACAGGAAATTAAAGTTTAGAAACCTTTCACTTTCTAATTTTAAAAATGCTTGAAAAAAATATTAAATTATAGTAAAATAAAGTACGTGAAAGAAGAGAGGAAAATATGTATTTAATAGTAGGTTTAGGTAACCCTGAGGAAGAATATAGTAAAACAAGACACAATATGGGATTTAATACAATAAATAAATTAGCAGAAAAATATAATATAGAAGTTAAGCAAAAAAAATTTCAAGCATTATATGGTTCTGGAATAATAAATAACGAAAAAGTTATACTATTAAAACCACAAACATATATGAATTTAAGTGGAAACAGTGTAAAAGAAGTAATAGATTTTTATAAAATAGACTTAAAAAATTTAATAGTTATTTATGATGATATGGACATAGAGCCAGGAAAAATAAAAATAAGAAAAAAAGGCAGTGCAGGTGGACATAATGGAATGAAAAGTATAATTCAGCAAATAGGAACAGGAAATTTTGGAAGAATAAGAATTGGTATTGGAAGACCTGCACATAAAGGTGACGAAATAAATTATGTTATAGGAGCAATTCCAGAAGACGAAGTTTTAAAACTCGAAGATGGCACAGAAAAAGCAAAAGAAGCTGTTGTAGATTTAATAAAAAATGGAATTGATGATGCAATGAATAAATACAATTAATAACTTATATAGAGATAAAATTTATAAATAATTAATTATTAAAAAAAGATTTTATAAATAATTAATTGCAAAAAGTGAGAGGAAATGCAAAATGATAGATATTTTAATAGATAAAAAACAAGATAATAAAATAATAGCTGTAATAGAAAATGGAAAATTAATAGAAATTTATGAAGATAATTTTAACAGTAAGCATAAAAGAAACGAAGGAAATATTTATGCAGGAATTATTAAAGACATTATTCCTGGAATGCAAGCAGCTTTTATTGATATAGGAACAGAAAAAAATAGTTTTATACATGTAAAAGATGTAATTCCACAAGTAGATGAAAAAATACAAGAAATAAAAGAACCAAAAATTAAAGATGTAGTAAAATTAAACCAAAAATTACTTGTACAAGTTCAAAAAGATAGTAATGACAAAAAAGGTGCAAGAACTACAACACATATAAAACTAACTGGAAAATATATAATATTATTACCACAAACAACAATAGTAACAATTTCTCAAAAAATAGAAAATGAAGCAGAAAGACAAAGGCTTTTAAATATAGTTAAAAATAATTTGCCACAAAATACAGGATGTATTATTAGAACATCAGCAGAAAAAGAAAAAGAAGAAGTTTTAATAAATGAAATAAAAAATCTAAACAAACAATGGGAAGAAATATATAATAAATTTAAGAAAATAAACAATCAATCTCAATTATTATATAGTAGCCCAAATATAGTAGAAAAAATTATTATAGATTTACCAAATGAAAAAATAAATTCAATAATTACAAACAATAAAAAAGACTTTGAAGAAATAAAAGAAGTAATTAATAAAAGGAATGCACAAAATATAAAAATTAATTTTGAAGAAAAAGAAAACTTAATAAAAAAATATGACTTAGAAAGTCAAATTGAAAAAACAAAACAAAGAAAAGTTTGGCTTAATTGTGGAGGCTTTATTACAATAGACTATACAGAAGCATTAGTTGCAATTGATGTTAATTCTGGAAAATATACAGGGAAAACAAGCTTAGAAGATACAATTTATAAGGTAAATTATGAAGCAACAATAGAAATAGCAAAACAATTAAGATTAAGAGATATTGGTGGAATAATAATTATTGATTATATAGATATGAAAACACAAGAAAATAAAGAAAAAATAGAAAATTTATTAAAAGAAGTACTAAAACAAGATAGAGCAAAAACACAAGTAGAAGGATTTACAAAATTAAATTTAATGGAATTAACAAGAAAACATATTTGTGCACATAACAGCTAGAAAGTTTATAAACTAAATAAAAAAATAAGAATATTTATATAATTTAGAGAAAATATTATTTTGTTTAAACATAAAATTATATTTTGATATAAAGTTAAATTAAAAATTGAAAGGATGTAACAAAATTGAAAGTTGGGTTTGTATCACTTGGATGTAGCAAAAATTTAGTAGATACAGAAATTGTAATAGGACATTTCAAAAAACATAATTTTGAGATTGTAAATAATCCAGAAATAGCAGACATAATTTTAATAAATACATGTGGATTTATAGAAAGTGCAAAAGAGGAAGCAATTAATACTATACTAGAAATGGCAGAATATAAAAAGCAAAAATGTAAATATTTAATAGTAATAGGATGTTTAGTACAAAGATATTATGATGAACTTTTAAAATCTCTTCCAGAAGTGGATTTATTTATAAAAATAGATGAATATGAAAGCTTATGGACAAAAATAGAAGATTTAATAAATAAAAATAAAGCAGAAAAAAGTGTTACAAAACCAATGAAAAAAGTATCAGAAATAAAACAATTAAAACTACCAGAATTTAATGAGTTTTACGAAAGAGTTCTTACATCAGGAAATAATTATGCATATCTAAAAATAGGAGAAGGATGTAGCAATATGTGTACATATTGTGCAATTCCATATATAAGAGGCAAATTTATAAGCAGAAAAATGGAAGAAATTTTAGAAGAAGCAAACATGTTAGCACAAAAAGGAATAAAAGAATTAATTGTAATAGCACAAGATACAACAAAATATGGAATAGACATATATGGAGAACCTAAACTTGCAGAACTTTTAGAAAAACTTGCACAAATTCCTCAAATTAAATGGATAAGATTTTTATATTCCTATCCAGAAGGAATAACAGAAGAACTTATTCAAACAGTAAAAAACAATGATAAGATTTGCAAATATTTTGATATACCAATTCAACATATTTCTAATAAAATTTTAAAAAAGATGAACAGAAAAACAAATAAAGAACAAATACAAAATCTAATAAATAAAATAAGAAAAGAAATTCCAGAAGTAGTATTAAGAACAAGTTTAATTGTGGGTTTTCCAGGGGAAAAAGAAGATGATTTTAATGAACTAAAAGAATTTGTTAAAAAAGCAAAATTTGATAAATTAGGAACATTTATGTACTCAAAAGAAGATGGAACACCAGCTTCAAAGCTTCCAGAGCAAATTCATGGAAATACGAAAAAATCAAGATATAACCAAATTATGAAAATACAACAAAAAATATCTAATGAAAAATTAAAAGAAAAAATAGGACAAGAAATAGAAGTTTTAATTGAAAATATTACATCTGACCACAAATATTTAATTGGAAGAACAAAACAAGATGTACCAGAAGAAGATGGAATTATTTATATAAAAAACAATAATCAAGAAAATATATTAAATACATTTAAAAATGCAAAAATTATTGATGTAAAAGACTATGATTTAATTGGAGAAATTATAAAATAAATATACATTTATAATTTAATAAAAATGTTGGTTGAAAACTTAAATTTTGCAAGAACGAATTATAAAGAACAAATAAAAATATTTAATAATAATAACTTTCAATAAAAATATGGAAAGGAATTAAAAAATGGATAAAAATGAGTTAAAAGAATTAATTGAAGTTGATGAAAGTGTAAGACAATCAATTACAGAAAAAGAAAAACAATTAGTTGAAACTAGATTTTATAAAGAATTTGTAATAAATACAGAAAAAGGTCCACTTGTATTAAATGATGTATATATAACAGTAGAAAGAAACAAAGAAAATGATATGGAATACCATTTTAGATGGGTACAAGAAAATGAAGATGGAGAAGCAACATTAGAAGAAAAACTAATGATAGACAAAGATGGAAAAGCTTTTTCTATAGAAGCTTTTGAAGATTTTTTACAAGACTTAACATTAGATGGAGAAATTTTATTTGAAGAAAATGATAAAGAAAAAGGTAGACTTGCAGGAATAACTAGAGATGATAAGAATCGTAATAAACCTGTAGAAGCCAAAACAGAGAAAAAACAAGAACAAAGCAAAGAAGAAGAAGAAAAGAAAGTTGATGAAGATTTAAAGAAACAAGGAAAAGATTTAAAACTTACTAATTTTAGAAAAATTACAGACAAACACTTAGAAGAAAGAATGCCAGAAGTATTTAATAATTCAATAGAATATGCAATGGCATATTCAGAAGCACTAGGAAGTTTTGTAATTTTACAAAAATCTTATCAAATTGGAGAAGATGGAAAATTAAATGAAATTTGGGAACAAAATGAAAATGTACAAACAGCTGGAACAAATTTTAAACCAATAATAAGTGTTAATGAAAATGGAGATAGAGTAGAACAAAAGGTACCACTAGCTTTATTAAGAACAAGTGAAGATAATAAAGAAATTGCAGTAACATTAAATGCAAAAGATTATGGAGAACTAGATATAGAAACAGTAGATGTTATGCCATGTGGAAATGATACTATTCATGAAAAGAAAAGAGTAGCAAGACCAGTAGGAATGCAAGGGGAGGGAAATCTTCAAGGAGATGGAGTAGAATCTTTAAAACAAAGATATGATTTTGATTATGATTCTGGAAAAGATCAAAACGGAACACCAAATAAGGCACATGCCATTGCACATGGTGCAACAGAATTAATGGAAGAAGGCGGAGGAAGAGAAAATGGTGTAATAGCAGATGAAGATACAGAAATTCCAGGAACAAGTTTAACATATGGAGATTTAGCTAAATTTACAGGAGTAACAATTCAAGAATTAGTAGAACATGAGGGAGAAGCAGAAGTATCTATAATGGATAGAGCACAAGAAATAGAAGAAAAAATAAAAGAAGCAGCAGAAGAAAATAAAATGACAGTTGAAGGATACAAAAAAGAGCTAAAAAAAGCACCAGGAAAAAATATAGAAGAAAAAATAAAAAATGCAAATGAAGCAATTTTAGGACAATATATGGGATCATCAGGAAGAGGTAGATAAAAATTTTAATAAAAGAGGAATGATGAAATTATGCTAATAGAAACACTAATATTTACAATATCGGCATTTGCATTATTTGTATATACTTTTTATAGATTAATAAAAGAAAATGATACAACATATGTTCCAGTACTGGCAATAAGTGCTTTACGGAATTGGTATAAAATTTGTCTCATTTTATAATAATTCTACTCAAATAAATGTTTTTATAGAGATAATAGTATGTTTTCTATCTATAGTTATTCCAATTGCTATGATTTTACTAAAAAAAGCAACTGGAAATGTAAAAGAATTGTTAACAATTAATTTAGTAAGATTTTATCTAATGATTGGAAATACAAAACTTGCAAAAAAACTATTAATAGATTTGGTTACAAGAAATCCAGAAAGTTATAATGGACATAAAATGTTAGCAATGATATACGAAAAAGAAGGCGGACAAAGAAAAGCTGTTGATGAATATGCAAGAGCAATAGAAATTCAACCTAAAGACTATGAAACATATTTAAAAGTTGCAACATTGTTAACAGATTTAGACAAAAAAGATGAGGCAATAGAAACACTTGCAAATTTATTAAACAAAAAACCAGATTATCCAGAAGCAACAATTGCTTTAGGAGATTTGCTTATAGAAAAACAAGATTTTAAAGAAGCTGCAAATATTTATAATGAAGCATTAAAATACAATCCAACAAGTTTTGATTTAAACTATAATTTGGGAATTGTATATACAATGTTAAACGACTTTTCAAATGCAAAATTATATTATGAAAAATCAGCACAATTAAATTCGATGGTTTATAATACAAAATATAGTCTTGCAGAAATTGCTATAATGTATAAAGAATTAGAAGAAGCGGAAAAATATTTATGGGAAATAGTAGATGACGAGGAATTAGGACCAGATGCTTATTTAGAATTAGCTAAAATATATTTAATAAAAAATGACAAAGAAAAAGCAATTCAATATGCAAATGTTGCAATACAAGAAGATCCAAAAAGAATTGTAGAAAAAATAAAAAAAGATGTAAATTTTGCAATTATAATTGCAAAATTATCAATACCATTTAATTTGGATGTAGAAGAAGAAAAAGAATCTAAATTATCTAAAAAGGAACAAATGGCAAAAGAACATTTAGAAGAAACTGTCGAAATAACAAAAAAAATAGGCTATGCAGATTTTAAAGTAGAAAAAAATAATGTAAAAGAAATAAAACAAAAAAATATTGAAAAAGAAAGAGAAAACTAATTCATAAAATTTCTTAAAATAAATATACTATAATATAAAACAGTAAAGAATTAATATATAAATTTTTAAGTATTTAACTTTAATAATAAAAAAATTTTA
Source organism: uncultured Clostridia bacterium (assembly GCA_944386685.1). Taxonomy (GTDB): domain Bacteria; phylum Bacillota; class Clostridia; order TANB77; family CAG-508; genus CAG-269. Next base: position 25,982 of record CALXCA010000007.1, read on the forward strand.
ATATATACTAAAAAATATATAATATTAATAAAAATATAATTTACTATTCACACTAAGAAAAAATATTAGTAAAAGAATATATAAAAATAGTATATAATTTTAGGAGGTTTTATGAAAAATAAAATAGCAATAATAGGTGGAGACTTAAGAATTGCCAAATTAGCAACAATGCTTGCAAAAGATAATAATGAAATATATGTATATGGTTTAGAAAAATCAGAAGATATAAAAGATGTAACAAATATTATAGAATGTTCAAATATAAAAAAAGCTATAGAAAATGTAGAAATTGTAATAGGTCCAATACCATTCTCAAGTAATGGAACTACAATAAATATGCCATTTAGTGATAAAACTTTAACAATAAGAGAAATGATGCATAATATAAATGCAAAAGTTTTAATAGCAGGAAGCATTTCTCCAGAAATTTATGAGATGGCAAATGATGAATATATAGAAATTATAGACATTATGAAAAGAGAAGAACTAGCAGTATTAAATACAATTGCTACTGCAGAAGGAACTATACAAATAGCAATAGAAAACACAAACAGAAACTTGCATGGAAGTGAAGTCTTAATTCTAGGCTTTGGGAGAATAGGAAAAGTATTAGCTAGAAAATTAGCAGGATTATCAGTAAAAGTTACATGTGCAGCAAGAAAAGATGAAGATTTTGCATGGATAGAAGCATATGGACATAAAGCTACAAACATAAACCATTTAGGAGAAAACTTAAAAAATTTTGATATAATAATTAATACTGTTCCACATATTGTTTTAAATGAACAAAAATTACAATATGTAAAAGATGATGTTTTACTAATAGATTTAGCATCAAACCCAGGTGGAATTGATAAAAGAACAGTAAAAGATAGAAATTTAAAATTTGTATGGGCACTTTCATTACCAGGTAGAGTTGCACCAACCACATCTGCTGAATTTATAAAAAATACTATATATAATATATTAAAAGAAATATACAAATAAAAATTATAAAAATACGATTATCATTTATTTGAGATTTTCAACTTTTAGTAGAAAACTCAAATTGATAGAAAAGGAAGGAAAAAATATGGAAATATATCAAGCAATTATTTTAGGAATTGTACAAGGGTTGACAGAATTATTACCAATATCAAGTTCAGCACATTTAAATTTAATACCAATAATATTTAACTGGAATGTACCAGAAAGTTTTGATGTAGCATTACATTTTGGAACATTACTTGCAATAGGAATATTTTTCTTTAAAGATTGGATTGAACTAATAATAGGAGGATTTAAAAAAGTCTTTAAAAAAGAAGATTCTACACAAGGTAGAATGTTCTGGTACATAGTTGCAGCAACAATTCCAGGTGGTATAATAGGTTTTATATTAGATAAATATGCTGAAGATTTTTTAACAAAACCATTAATAATAGCCATAGCATTAATTGTAATGGGAATAATTTTATATTTAGTTGACAAAAATGCAAAATCAGAAACAGAATATGAGAATATGACATTTAAGCAAACATTTTTAATAGGATTATCTCAAGCGCTAGCTTTTATACCAGGAGTTTCACGTTCAGGAATTACAATGACAACAGGAAGACTAATGGGAGTAAAAAGAGAATCTACAGCAAAATATTCATTTATGTTATCAGCACCAATAGTTTTAGCTGCCACAGTATTTAAATTAGGAGATTTTATAGAATATTTTACAATTGCAAGTACAACAGGAATAATTGCATTTATACTAGGTGTGTTAGTAAGTTTTGTAGTAGGAATAATTGTAATAAAATTTTTACTAAATTATTTAAAAAAAGGAAGTTTCAAGATATTTGCAATATATAGAGTAATAATAGGATTATTAGTAATTGCATGGTTAATCTTTTAAATTAAAAAAAAGGTTGATATTTTTTTAAAAATAAAGTAAAATTTATACAGTAAAAGGAGGCTAAATATGGTAACATTAGAAGATGTTATAAAAAATGAAGAAGTGCAGGCATTTATAAATGGTGCAGAAAAGCAAATTAAAGCACTCGGATATACAGAACATTCACATAGGCATATAGGTATAGTTTCTAAAAGAACAGGAGAAATTCTTCAAAAACTAGGATATGATGAAAGAACAATCGAGCTTGGCAAAATAGCAGGATACTTGCATGATATAGGAAATGTTATAAATAGAACAGACCATGCACATAGTGGAGCAATTTTATCATATCAAATTTTAAAAGGTATGAATATGCCATTAGAAGAAATTACAGAAATTATAAGTGCTATAGGAAATCATGATGAAAAAACTGGAACAGCAGTAAGCGAAATATCAGCAGCACTAATTTTAGCAGATAAATCAGATGCCCATAGAGACAGAGTTACAAATACAAATATGTCAACATTTGATATACATGATAGGGTAAATTATGCAGTTACAAATTCAGAACTAGAAGTAGATGCAGAGCAAAAAAAAGTAATACTAAAACTAACAATAGATACACAAATATGTCCTGTATTAGACTATTTCCAAATTTTTATGGAAAGAACAATGATGAGTAAATATGCAGCAAAATATTTGCAAATATGGTTTGAGTTAGTAATAAATGGAACAAAATTATTATAATAAAAATAATAAAATACCCTTAAAGAAATTTATAGTTAAAATAAAACACCTTTATAACTATGTGTTTCCTTAGAGTAAAGCGAGAAAGGAATGAATTTTTAAAATGAGAAGAGTAAAAATATTAACAATTATATTAGCAATTGTGTTACTAGGATTAATAGCATTTGGAGGAATTTATATACAAACACAAAACAGAATGGAAAATAAAGTAAAAGATTATAAACTAGGTAGAGAATTAGATAGTGAAAGAATAGTTGAACTAAAAGTAGTTGAAGAAGAAAGTGAAGAAGAAAATACAGAAACAGCAGAAAACTCTGAATCAACACAAAGTACAGAAACAACAACAACTACAGAAGAAACAGAAAATTCTGAAAATACAGAAAATACTGTAGAAAAAACAGAAGAAGAACAAATGGAAGAAAAAATAAAAGATTATGAAACTGTTAAAAATACTATGGAAAATAGATTAAAAAGCTTAAATGCAACAGATTATACAATATCTTTAAATAAAGCAGATGGAACAATAAGAGTAGAACTACCAGAAAATGATTATACAGATATGTATATATATTATTTAACAGCAGAATCAAATATAGAAATAAAAGATAAAGAAACAGAAGAAGTTCTTATTAATAATGATATGGTAAAAAGTGCGAAATATTCATATACTGTAAACAATTCAGGAAGTTATCAGATACATGAAGAAATAGAACTTACAAAAGAAGGACAAGCCAAATTAAATGAAATATTAAATAACTATGCATTACTTCAAACAGAGATAGATGGAATAGAAGAAGAGGAAGAGAAAAACAATACAGAAAGTACAGCTTCAACAGAAAGCACAGCATCAACAGATAATACAGAAGCAACAGAAAATACACAAACTACAGAAAATACAACACAAACAAGCTCTACAGAAAGTACAACAGGAGAAAATACTGAACCATCTAAAAAAATAGCAAATTTAGTAGTAGGAGAAACAACATATAATGTTACAGAAATAAAAGGAAATAAAATAACATTCCAAGTAGGTTCACAAACATCTAATACAACATCTGTAAACAATTACATGTCACAAGCTGCAGAAATAGCTATGTTAAAAAATGCAGGAAAAATGCCTGTTAAATATGAAACATATTCAAATAGATATGAATATTCAGATATAACAAAACAAGAAATAGGAATCTTTGCATTAGTAGTTTTAGGAATAATTTTAGTAATTTTAATAGTATTTAGTATAATATACAAAACATCAGGAATATTGGCAAGTATTTCATTTATAGGATTTATAGCATTATATTCACTTATTATAAGATATACTAATGTAATGATATCTGTAGAAGGAATATGTGCAATAATTATAATATTATTTATAAATTTAAAATTCAACCAAGAATTATTAGAAAAAACTAAAAAAGTTAATTTATTAAAAGAAGCTTTAAAATTAACATATAAAGATATTTTTATAAAGATTATTCCAGTTATAATTTTAACATTAGTAGCATGTTTAACAAAATGGGACAATCTAAGTAGTTTTGGAATGATTATGTTCTGGGGAATTGTACTTATTGCAGTATATAATTTTGTAGTAACAAGAACATTCTTGAAGTTAAAAAAACAATAAAAACAAGAAAGGAATGAATTTTAATATGAAAAAAAGAGATGCAATTATTCTAGCAATAATAATGTTAATAATAATTATTGGAATAATTTTAACATGTACAATAGGATTTAAAAAACAATTAAGATTTAGTGACAGTCAAAAAATAGATATTTATGTAGGAGAAGAAATAGATATAAACAAAATAAAAGATATTGCAAATGAAGTAATTGGAAACAAAAATATGGTTCAAATTATAGAAATATATGGAGATATGGTTACAATTAGAGCAAATTCAATAACAGAAGAACAAAAAAATACAATTGTTAATAAAATAAAAGAATTATATGAATTTGAACAAACTGCAGAAAATACAAATGTCGAAAATATCCCTGCAACAAGAATTAGAGACATTTTAAAACAATATGTTTTACCACTTACAATTGCAGGTGCAATAATATTGGGATATATGTTAATAACATACCATAAAAAAGGACTAGTAAAAGTTATGTTAAACACAATACTTATTCCAATAATTTTAGAATTGTTATTATTTAGTGTTTTAGTAATAACAAGAATTCCAGTAGGTATATATACACCATCACTTATTTTATTAGTTTTAGTGCTTGCAATAACATATGTTGTTTGTAGAATACAAAAATTACCAGAAAAAAATGTATAAAAATTATAGTATAAAATGTGTAAGATTAAGCTATTAAAGAGTATAAACTATACTTTATATAGTAAAAAATGTTTAATATGGGTATCTTTCAAATAAATATTTAATAATATCATTAGAATTTAAAGGAGATATTTTTATATAAACATTTTTGTCAAGAGTAATCCACATCATAATATTAAAAAGATTAATATTATCTACAAATACTGCAATCATTTCAGTAATTTCAATAGGATTAGAAAATTCTTGTTTCCAATAATAAGAATTTTCTGGTTCTATTTTTTTATCTTCAAATTTTTCTAGAAAATTTTTTATTTCATTTTTTTTATTAGATATTAAAATAACTTTTGAAATCAATATAAATTCCTCCTATATATTTCCTAGATAATTGTATAAAATATTAAAATTGCTAGATATTTAATGTTCTTCTATACAAGAACATTGCTTTGCTAAAACAGATGCACATTATTTTAAATTTTTTCAATTATTAAATATTATTTTCAAAAAATATAAAAATATACTTTGTATAAAGTTGTTTTAAAAGTTAATAATAAATAATAACGCGGACTTTAAAATATTATAAATATATAAAATATCTAAAAAGTCCGATGCTAGAAAGGAATGGTAGTAAAATGGAAAAAAATCAAAAAATTAATTGTACAGTAGGAAGCTGTATTTATCAAGATAAAAATACAAAGTCTTGTACTTTATCTGCAATTAATGTTGTTCCCGTTACAAATGTGAATACTTCAAAACCAGATGAATCAATGTGTGGAAGTTATGAATGTAATCAATAAATTTTATGCTTCTGCATAAAAAAATAATATAAAAAAGTTGAAATATGGAAAAAAGTCCTGAATAAACAAGAATAACGAAACGTTTATATTATAATATTTTAAAGCTTCGACGCTTGATTGAAATGAAAAATTAGAATTCATTTGGCTTTTGCATGAGGAATGTTCACGGTACTCGAGTTTACGAGAGGGTCGGAGTGAAAGAGGCTCATGAAAAAGCCTTATGAATTCTTTTTGAATGGAATGAACAGGAGAACTTTAAAATATTATAATATAAACGTTTCGTTATTCTAGTTTATTCAGGACCTTTCTCCAATAATACTGCATAAAATTAAAAGTACTATTATGCTTGACAAATAGAAAAATTAGAAATACAATTAGTTTGAAAAAAACAGTATATAATACTTATTAAGTATAAATAAGAAAAGGAGTGATTTTATATGCCATTAGTAACAACAAAGGCAATGTTTGAAAAATCTATGAAAGAAGGATTTGCAATTGGAGCATTTAATGTAAATAATATGGAATTCATACAAGCAATTACAGATGCTGCTGCAGAAAATAACTCACCTGTAATATTACAAGCATCATCAAGTGCAATAAAATATGCAAGAATTAATTATTTAATGAAAATGGTTCAAGCAGCTGTTGAAGAACATCCAAATATTCCAATAGCAATGCATTTAGATCATGGACCAGATTTTGAAACATGTAAATTATGTGTAGATAATGGATTTACATCAGTAATGTTTGATGGTTCTAAATATGATTTTGAAGAAAATATAAGATTAACAAAAGAAGTTGTAGACTATGCACATAGCCATGGAGTTGTAGTTGAAGCAGAATTAGGAAAACTAGCAGGAATAGAAGATGAGGTTAATGTAGCAGATTCTGATGCAAGATATACAGACCCAGATCAAGCAGAAGAATTTGTAAGACGTACAGGAGTAGATTCTTTAGCAATAGCAATTGGAACAAGTCATGGAGCTTATAAATTTAAAGGAGAAGCAAAACTTAGATTTGACATATTAAAACAAATAAAAGAAAAAATACCAAATACACCAATAGTTTTACATGGAGCTTCAACAGTTATTCCAGAATTAGTAAATATGTGTAATCAATATGGAGGAAATATTCCAGGAGCTAAAGGTGTTCCAGACGAAATGTTACACGAAGCTAGTATTTCTGGAGTTTCAAAAATTAATGTAGACACAGATTTAAGATTAGCAATGACAGGAGCAGTTAGAAAAGTATTTGTAGATGATCCAAGTGTATTTGATCCAAGAAAATATCTTGCACCAGCAAGAGTACTTATAAAAGAAACAGTTTCTCATAAAATGAGAGATGTATTTGGTTCTGCAAATAAAGCATAATACAAAAAAGCAAAAGAAATTTTTTAAAAAATTTCTTTTGCTTTTTGTCTTAATGCTTTTTGCATTCTACGTTCAGCATCTTTTTTCGCAATATCTTGTCTTTTATCATAAAGTTTTTTACCTTTTCCTAAACCTAATTCAATCTTAACAATACTGCCTTTAAAATATATACTAATAGGAATTAGAGAATATCCATCTTGTTTGCATTTTCCATATAACTTTTGAATTTCTTTTTTATTTAATAACAATTTTCTATCTCTTAAAGGATCTTTATTAAAAATATTTCCATGTTCATATGGACTTATATGCATAGAATATATGTAACATTCACCATCTTTAAAACCCGCATAACTATCTTTTAAATTTACTTTTCCAGCTCTAATAGATTTAATTTCTGTTCCAGCTAGAACTATACCAACTTCAAACTTTTCTTCAATATTAAAATTATGATAGGCAATAGGATTTTTGGCAATTAATTTAATATTCATATAAAATATTTCCTTTCTAATTTGTTTTAATATATATGTTCATAAAAGTAGTTCTTTCAATTTTTATATATAATAAGTTACCTTAATTGTTATTTTAAACTAAAATGGCAAAAAAATCAAATCAAATTTTTAAATATATATATTGCTTATTTTTACAAATTATGATAAATTATTTTTAGAATGTAAAATAAAATGTGTATATAAAAATCAAATAAAAGAAATTTTATTATACGAGGAGAAAAACAAATGAAACAAAATAAATTCCAAAAAAAGGATAAAGACAATATAAAAAAATATAAAGAAAAAGGCTCTATTACATTATATGTATTAGTAGCATGTGTTTTTTTTGCAATTGTATTAGGTCTTACATATGTAAATTTAGTTTATAAATCTCAAGGAGTAGAAGAAAATATAGAGCAAATTCAAAATAATTATTCAAAAGAAGAAGAAGAAGAAGATAAAACAGATCAGGATATGAATGTGTCAATACAATATAAAGACCCAGACATAACTTCCACTTGGGTTAAAGAAATAACACTTGTTGGTAGTGCAGAGAGAAAAGAAGGAACTGTTAGAAATATAGCATTTTATGCTTTTGCAGAATATGATATAGATATTAATGATATTGTATGGACAGAAACATCTGCAGATGAAAAATATAACTTAACAAAAGAAATTGTAATTAAAGAAAATGGAATTTATAGATTTTATGTAAAAAATGATAATGAAGAAGTAAGTTATTCAGATAGATTAACAGTAGCAAATATTGATAACGAAAAACCTACACCAGGTTATATAGAGGCAACAGAAATAGATCCAAGTGATAATGTTACACAATTTGGAAAATATGATTTTGGTAAATGGACAAGTTATAATGTTTATATAGAAAAATTTGATGGTTCAGATAATGAATCCGGACATAATAATACAAAGATGTCAATTTTAAAAAATTCGTTAACTGTACCAGAATGGCAAAATATAGATGGACCAGTTATGCTAACAGAGATAGGTACATATACAATAACTGTAACAACAGAAGATAACCTTGGAAATATTTCAAAAAGCGAACCTTATTATGTTTTAATTGATAAAAATGTTCCAACATTAGTTTTAAAATATCATGACGAAAATGGAGAAGATTATAATGGAGAATGGACAAATCAAGACTTATATGGTTCATTAACAATAGATACAAGCGATTCTGGTAAAACTGTACAAAAATACCAATACTCTCAAAATGGTTATACATGGAATGATATGATGGATTTATCTGGTTTTGACTTTATAGGTTTTATAAATGAAATGTTAGGTAATGTTCACAATATAACCGAAGACTATTACTTTGAATTTACAGAAGATAAAACTAGAATGATCTCAAATAATACAAATGTTAATAATTCTATATCAGAAGGATATATGGTATTAGATTTAACAAGTTATCCATGGTTAAATATTTTATTAAGTATAAATGCAACAGTATCAAGCGAAGAAAATCATGACTATGGATTTATGGAAATAACAGAAAGTGAAGAATCAATTAATTTTAATCCAGATAATGATTATTGGATTAAAATTTCTGGTGAACAAGAAGTTGATGAATATCAATTATTAAATGGAGGAAAAAAATATTATTTACATTTTGGATATAGTAAAGATGAGAGTACATCTGTAGGATCAGATTCATTTAGTTTTCAACCTTTAGTAGTACCAGCATATTTCATTTATTTTGCAAATTATAATAAACAAGGAAATAATGTAACTTTTAATTTTACAATAGAATCATATGCTGATAATTTATACTTTAGGGCAATATATGATGAAGATACACAAGATTATAGCAAAAAGTCAAGCTCATATCCTATGAGAATTGACAAAACAGCACCAGTTGTAACTACAGAATTAATTGCAGATGGAAATGAAGTTGATGTTAAAGTAAATGTAACAGAAGCACTGTCTGGAGTAAAACAAATTTATTTGAGCACAGAAAATGTTCCGCCAACAGAAAATAGTGAATGGATAAGCCAAACATCAACAGAATTTGTATTAGATGATTTACAAATGGATACAATATATTATTTATGGGTACAAGATGAAGCTGGAAATATTTCGGAAGTAAATTCATTCCAAACACAGGCAAATTATAGAATTGATGGAGATAAAGTAACAACAACATTACAACAAGCACTTCAAGTTGCTTCAACAGACTCAATTTCTACAATAGAGCTATTAGGTGGATATGACGATAAATCTGAAGTAATTATTGATAAAGATGTTGTTTTAGACTTAAAAGGATATGTTTTAACAAGAGAAGACGAAATTACAATAAATGAAGATGCTACATTAAGAATTACAGGAAAAGAAAATTCGCAAATAACAACAGAAGATTCCAATACAAGTACAATTGTAAATAAAGGAGAGCTTATTATTTATGGAAATGTAGTTATAGAAAACTCTTCTACTTCAGAATCTAATAGAACAATATATAATGATGGAGAAAAGGCAGTTGTTTATATAGATGAAAATGCATGGATAAGAGGATATTACTATGGAATTTATAATCACTCTGGAATAATAAATATTCAGAATGGAAGAGTTGAATCAACTTATTCTGCAAGTAGTGCAAGAGCAATTTTTAATGAAACTTCGACATCAAAAGTAAACATAGATAATGGGGAAATTCAAGGATATTATGGAATTTATAATAATGATAGTAACTCTATAGTTGAAATTAAAGGAGGAAAAGTTGTAGGATTAAATGCTAATGGAATTCATAATATTGGTATAGTTAATTTATATGGAGGAAGAGTTGAAGGAAAAGCTTATGGTATATATTCAGAAAGCTCTAACACAGTAACAATAGGAAGAGAAACTGATGTATTAACAGATACAAGTCCAGTTGTATATGGGCAAGCTTATGGAGTTAGAATGAGTGATGATACATATCAATTTAACTTATTTAATGGATCAATAGTAAGTACTTCAAAAAATACGAATTATAATGGAATTCTAAATCCTAGAAAAGGATATATGCCATATACATATAAAACAACATATGAGACATATGACATGTATAATACATCTCTAACAGAAGTTGTAGATTCTATTGAAATAACATCAGATTCAACTACAGTTGGATTTATAAATAAAGATGTTTCAATAACAGTGAAATTCCCATATAACATTAATAATAAAAAAGAATATAGTTTAGATGGAACAACATGGACAGAAACTAAAGATTATGTATTAGAAGTTGTATTAAGTGAAAATAAAACACTTTATGTAAGAACAACAGATGAACAAGGAAATGTTTTAGAAGAAAAGGAATTTGAAGTAAATAATATAGACAAAGATGATCCAATAATAGAAGTTACTCCAGAACAAACTTCTTATACAGTCTTTGCACTAGATGAGACATTAGATTTGAATTTCACAATAAATATTGAAGATATTGGAATAAGTGGATTGAGTTCAACACAATATGCTTGGGCAAAAGATGGAGAACAAGTTGTATTTGAAGACTTAAATAGTACAACATTAAATAAAACAAATTTAGGAATTGGAACATACCGTTTATATATAAGAGCAATAGATAATGCTGGAAATGATGTAGAAATTGTAAAAGCATATGTAATCTCATTAGATCCAAGTGTAGAAATAAAACCAGAAACTGAAGAAACAACTTCTACAAGTACAACTTCCACAAGCACAACAACTACAGAAACAACAGATTAAAAAATGATAGTGGGAAAAATAAAATTAATTATAATATATAAAAATCCCACTTCATTTTCTATTATATAGTAAAAATTGCTTTTAGTTTATAAATTTTAACCAAAAGTATAATTGCTATTAAATAAAAAATCTTAGGAGGAAAAATTGAAAAAAATAAATAAAAAACTTATATTTTTAATTATTATACTATTAATAATAATTTCGATTTTAGCAACTATTTTAATAAATAAAATAAACAAAAATATGAAAAATAACTATTTAGATATAGAACCAAGTATTTCTTCAGAAAAAAGTGAAATAGATATGAGCAATTTAACAAATAGCGAAATTGCAGAAGATGGATTAAAAGTAAACAAATCTTCTAAGATAGAGCAAGGAATAGAATTTAATGATTTAAAAATACAAAATATTAAAATAGAAGCAGGAGAAAATATATCTATTTTTAATGCGAAAGTAGAAAATACACTTGATAAAGATTTAGATGGATATTTAGTATATATAATATTTTTAGATGAAAATGGAAATGAAATAGATAAAGTAGAAACATCTTTTCCAAAAATAGAAAAAGGAAAAACTGGATATATAACTGCAACATCAACAAAAGATATTGCAACAGCTTATGATATAAAAATAGAAAGAAAACAATAGGATGCGTTTTTGAAATTTTATATTATTTGTAATATTTTAAAGATTGCACCATCATTATTTATACATACAAAAATTTATTTACATATAAAAACTCTTTATAAGGAGAACAACAGATGAAAATAGGAATAGATATTGGCGGAAGCCATATAGGAATAGGTTTAATTGATGATAAAGGTATAATTATTGATAAAGAAGAAAGATATATTATAAATAGTTCTGAGAAAAGTACACAATTAGAAATAAAACAAGAGAATTTAAAACAAGAACTAGAAGAATTTATAATAAATAAAATAAACCAATATAAACAAACAATAAAAATAGAAAATGTTGGAATAGCTGTACCTGGTACAGTTAATAAAACTACAATTATAAGGGCAGTAAACCTAGATTTAGAAAATTATAATATAGCTCAAATTCTTGAAGAAAAAACAAATGTAAGAGTACATTTAAGAAATGATGCCAAATGTTCTGCTTTAGCAGAACTAAAATATGGAAATTTAAAAGGATATGAAAATGGAATGTTCTTATGTATAGGAACAGGAATTGGTGGAGCTATAGTATATAATGGAAAAGTTTTAGAAGCCAAAAATGTTCCTGGATATGAATTTAGCCATATGATAATCCAAAAAAATGGAATTCAATGTAATTGCGGAAAAAGAGGCTGTTTTGAAGCATATTCTAGTATAAAAAGATTTAAAGAAAAAATAGCAAAAGAATTTTGTTTAGATAATTTAAATAATAATTATATAAAAGAATTTATTATAAATAATTTAAATGATGTAAGATTAAGATACATTATAAGCCAATATATAGAAAATCTTGCAATAGGAATTTCCAATTTAATTAATATTTTTGAACCAGAAATAATTGTATTTGGAGGAGGATTTGTTGACTATAGTGACATTTTATTAGAACCATTAAAACAACAAATTTTAACAACAAATTTGCTTTTTAACAAAAGAGATGATATAATTTTAAAGCTTGCAAAATTAGGAAATGATGCAGGTATTATAGGTGCATCTTTAAATGACAAAACACCTATATTTAATGAATAAATTTATCATTTAAAAGGAAAGTGGAAATTAATGAATAAAGAACAAAATAATATATCATTTATTACATTACGGATGTAAAGTAAACCAATATGAAACAAATGGAATGATTCAAAAATTTAAAGAAAAAGGATATAATGTGGTAGATAGTAACAAAGAAATATCAGACATATGTATTATAAATACTTGTACAGTAACAAATATTGCAGATAGAAAATCTAGACAAGCATTAAGAAAAGTAAAGGAAAAAAATAAAAACGCAATTATTGTTGCAACAGGGTGCTATGCACAAACATATAAAGAAGAACTAGAAAAAATGCCAGAAATAGACTTAGTTCTTGGAAACGAGGAAAAAAAAGACATTGTTAATTATATAGAAAAATTTATAGAAACACATAAAAAAATAATTTCTGTAAAAGACATTTCTACTCAAAAAAAATTTGACGAATTAGGAGAAGTTTCTTATACAGAAAAAACCAGAGCAGTAATAAAAGTACAAGATGGATGTAATCAGTTTTGTTCATATTGTATAATACCATATGCAAGAGGTAGAATTCGCAGTAGAAAAATTGAAAATGTAATTAGTGAAATAGAAAAAATTGCTAAAAATGGAATAAAAGAAGTTGTTATTACAGGAATACATCTTTCATCATATGGAAAAGATTTTGAAGAAAATATAGGTTTAATAGATTTATTAGAAGAAATAAATAAAATAGATGGAATTTTACGTATAAGATTAGGGTCATTAGAACCTAAAATAATAACAGAAGATTTTATGAAAAGATTAATTAAATTAGAAAAAATTTGTCATTCTTTTCACTTATCATTACAAAGTGGATGTGATGAAACACTTAAAAGAATGAATAGAAAATATACAACAAACGAATTTTTAGAAATAACAGAAATTTTAAGAAAATACTATAAAGATGTAATACTTACAACAGACATAATAGTTGGATTTCCTGGTGAAACAAAAGAAGAGTTTGAAAAAACATATGAATTTTTAAAAAAGATAAAATTTTATAAAACACATGTATTTCCATATTCACCAAGAAAAGGTACAATTGCTGCTAAAATGCCAAACCAAATAACTGGTGATATAAAAAGTAAACGAAGTAAAAAATTAATAGAGTTATCAGATATAAACGAAAAAAATTACAATGACAAATTAATTGACGAAAATGTTGAAGTTCTATTTGAAGAACCAAAAGGTGGATATATAAAAGGACATACTCAAAATTTTATTTTAGTTAAATGTAAAACAGACGAAAATTTTGAAAATCAAATAAAAAAAGTTAAAATAATAGGAGCAGAAACTGAGGCTGTTATAGGAGAAATATATAATTAAAAATAATAGGAAATTTTATGGGAAAAATTTTTGTTAAATAGGAAACAATATGAAACTTTTAATATATATAAGTTAGGAAAAATTAATTTTGCAAATTATAAAAAACGTAATATAATTGTAATAAAAATTTAATATAAATATACTTGCAAAATTATTTTAAATATTATATAAATAAAATAGAATTTTATATATTTAAATTACAAAGGAGGAAATAAATATGGCAAATATAGAAGATATTTCTGGAGTATATGGTGGAGTTAATGTTGGAAATAATACACAACCAAATGAAGAAAAATCTGGAGTATATAGTACTACAAATTTTAATAATGAATTAAATGGTGAAACTGCAAATAATGCAATAAATTCTGGAGTTTATGGAAGTGTAGAAACTAATGGAAATGCTACAAATACAGGAGTTTATGGCAATATTGGAATAGATCTAAATAATAACTCAAATTCTACAGGAAATACAACAAGTTCTGAAAATGCTGATAATTTAATAACAGTAGGTACAAATTTACCTGCAAAAACTGGATTTTGGAATAAAGTAAAATCTGTATTATTTAAAGAGATTAAAATTGAATTAAATCCATATGAACAAAAGATAGAAAAAGAAATTAATGACTTCTTACATCAAGAAATAACTTGGCAAAAAGTAAAAAATTTCTTATTCCAAGATATTAGCTTTGGAAAGAAAAAAAGCAATTAAAATTTTTTATTAGGGTCGGTCCCTTTTTGTGTTAGGGTCGGTCCCTTTTTTGTCTGGTGCCGGGTCTAAAACATACCATTATATAATTGTTTTGCAATACCGCGTAAGCGACCAAATGAGCGTAGCGAATGCGATTTGGAGCAACCTACATATCGAAATTCTTTTGTAGGTTGCGACACACAAGGTATAAAAAACAATTATATAATGGTATGTTTTAGACCCGGCACCAGACAAAAAAGGGACCGACCCCAACGCAAAAAGGGACCGACCCCAGCACAAAAAGGGACCGACCCTAACACAAAAAAGGACCGACCCCAATAGAAAAATTAAAAAAAATAGCAAGAAAGTCTTGCTATTTTTTGAATTTTAAAGTAAAATATATAAGTCAAAAAAGAGAATAGTAAAAGAAAGGAAGAAAAATTATGAATATTATTATGTTAGGTGCACAAGGAACAGGTAAAGGAACTGTTGCCGGAGAAATTAGTCAAAACACTGGAATGGTACAAATTTCAACAGGAGATATTTTTAGAAAAAATATAACAGAAAAAACACCACTAGGAATAGAGGCAGATAAATACATTTCACAAGGTAATTTAGTTCCAGATGAAATTACAATACCAATGGTAGAAGATAGACTTACATGGGACGATGCTAAAAACGGAGTAATATTAGATGGTTTCCCAAGAACAATAAAACAAGCAGAAGCTTTAGATAAAATATTAGAAGCAAAAGGAGAAAAAATAGATTTAGTAGTTAATTTAGTAACTCCAAAAGAAGAAATAATAGATAGAATGTTAACAAGAAGAGTATGCACAAACCCAGATTGTAAAGCAACATATAATACAAAATTACATCCACCAAAAGTTGAAGGAATATGTGATAAATGTGGGGCTCCATTAAAACAAAGAGATGATGACTCTAATCCAGAAGCAATAAAAAGAAGATTAGAAATATATGAAGAAAAAACAAGTCCATTAGTAGAATATTACAAAAACAAAGGAGTATTAAGAACAGAAACAGTGAGTATATCTATAAATAGAATGGGAAAAGATGTTGCAAAAGATATTGTAGAATATATAAAAAAATAATCTATATAAATAAAAAATATAGTAAAAATGAACAAATAAATTATAAAAAAATAGTAGAAATAAATTGTATAAATTATAAAAAATAGTAAAAATAAACAAACAAGCTTTAAAATTAGAAAGGAAGCAAAAATTATAATGGTAACAATAAAGTCAAAAAGAGAAATAGAACTAATGAGAGAAGCAGGTAGAGTAACGGCTTTAACACATAAAGCAATAGAAGAAGCAATAAAACCAGGAATGACTACAGCAGAATTAGACAGAATTGCAGAAGAAACAATGAAGAAAAATGGAGCAATATCAGCAGAAAAAGGATATAATCCTGGAATAAAAGGTGTTCCACCATATCCTGCTGCAACATGTATTTCTATTAATGATGAAGTTATACATGGAGTTCCATCTAATAAAAGAATTATAAAAGATGGAGATATAGTAAGTATAGATTTAGTAGCATTAAAAAATGGATATAATGGTGATGCAGCAAGAACTTTGATGGTTGGAAATGTATCAAAAGAAGCAAAAAGATTAGTAGAAGTAACAAAACAAGCATTTTTTGAAGGAATAAAATATGCAAAAGTAGGAAATAGAATAGGAGACATTTCTCATGCAATAGGAGAATATGTAAAATCACAAGGATATTCTGTTGTAAGAGAATTTGAAGGACACGGAATTGGAAAAGACATGCATGAAGAACCAGAAATACCAAATTACGGTAAAGCTGGTAGAGGAATAAGACTTGAACCAGGAATGACACTTGCCATAGAACCAATGGTAATTGCAGGAAAACCTAACATTTTAGAATTAGATGATGGATGGACAATTGTTACAGAAGATGGCAGTTTATCAGCACATTATGAAAATACAATTTTAATTACAGAAAATGAGCCAGAAATATTGACAATCATTTAAAAATGTTATATAATAAATGAGTTAAAACCAGATTTTTAACAAAAACTGGTAAAAGAGAAATAAAAATCTATATGTTTTATAGATCTTATGTTTTCTTTAAAAGGAGGAAGAATCTTGGCAAAGGAAGATGTTATAGAAGTAGAAGGAATAGTAGTAGAAACACTACCTAATACAAATTTTAAAGTAGAACTTGAAAATGGACACCAAATATTAGCTCATATTTCAGGAAAATTAAGAATGAATTATATAAAAATATTACCAGGAGATAAAGTAAAAGTAGAACTATCACCATATGATTTAACAAGAGGAAGAATCACATGGAGAGCAAAATAAAGAAAATATCAAATTAACCCAATATATAAATATTTTTGTTTAAGAACTATAAAGAGTTAGAATTCAAGATATTCTTTATAATAATATTAGATATAATGTGTAAAGATATATCTAAAAAAGTTCTCGAACAATTTAAGGAGGTGCAAAAAATGAAAGTTAGACCATCAGTAAAGAAAATGTGTGATAAATGCAAAGTAATAAAAAGAAAAGGTGTAATTAGAGTTATTTGTGAAAACCCTAAACACAAACAAAGACAAGGTTAATTCCTTAAGTTTATAACACAAATAAGGTAGCGGCTGTAAAACAATATAGTTAACCTATTTAGCACTTAAGCTAAATGTACAAAACATGTTGTTTACTTATCTAATTTGTGTTTATATATATGTCCAAAATTAATTTTAAAGATCTATTAATAAATAGATGCATTTCACCTTTAAAAAAGATTAGGACAAAATAATACAATAAAAATAAAAAATTGGAAAAATAAATTTTGATATTTATTTAAATGTTAAAAAAGTCAAAAAAATTTTTTCAAAAAAAGAAAATTAATTTGGAGGTGCAAAAAAACATGGCTCGTATAGCAGGAGTAGACTTACCTAAAGACAAGAGAGTTGAGATAGGACTTACATATATATATGGTATAGGAGTAACTAGCTCAAACAAAATATTAGAAAAAGCTGGAGTAAATCCAGATACAAGAGTAAAAGACTTAACTGATGATGAAGTTAATAGTATAAGAAAAATTATTGACGAATCATATAAAGTTGAGGGAGATTTAAGAAGAGAAGTAGCTCTTAATATAAAAAGACTTACAGAAATTGGATGCTACAGAGGATTAAGACATAGAAGAGGACTTCCAGTTAGAGGACAAAGAACAAAAACTAATGCTCGTACAAGAAAAGGTCCAAGAAAATTAGTAAGCAGATCTAAAAAAGAAACAAAATAGACTTGAATAAATATTAAATTTAAATTCTCAAATTTAAGGAGGGAAATAAATAAAAATGGCTAATAAAAATGTTGCAAAAAAAACTGTAGCTAGAAGAAATAGAAAAAACATTGATAAAGGTGCAGCTCATATTCATTCTAGTTTTAATAACACAATAGTAACAATTACAGATATAAATGGAAATACTATATCATGGGGAAGTGCTGGAGGACAAGGCTTTAAAGGTTCAAGAAAAAGTACACCATTTGCAGCTGGAGAAGTTGCTGAAAAAGCAGCAAAAGCAGCAATGGAACACGGACTAAAAACAGTAGAAGTATATGTAAAAGGACCAGGAGCTGGTAGAGAATCTGCAATAAGATCTTTACAATCAGCAGGATTAGAAATTAGTAGCATTAAAGATGTTACACCAATCCCACACAATGGATGTAGACCACCAAAAAGAAGAAGAGTATAATTTTTAATATAAATTATATTTTAAATTCTATTTGTAATTCAATTACAAAAATATTAAATTATATTTAATAAAAAAAGAAAAATAATTTACAAATAAGTAAACTATAAAATTAATATTTTTATGTAAAAAATTAAAATTAAATAACCAAAAAAATATATTTTATATAAAAATAAAATTATAATAAAATTATAAAAATTCGAGAAAAGAAAATAAATACAAAAAAATTATGAAAGAGGTGTAAAAAAAGATGGCACGTTATACAGACGAACAATGTCGTATTTGCCGTAGAGAAGGACAAAAATTGTTCTTAAAAGGTTCAAGATGTTATTCTGATAAATGCAGTATTTCTAGAAGAAATTATGCACCAGGACAACATGGACAAAAAAGAGCGAAACTTTCTGAATACGGAACTCAATTAAGAGAAAAACAAAAAACAAAATCATATTATGGAGTAGGAGAAAAACAATTTAGAGGTTATTTTGAAATGGCATCTAATAAAAAAGGAATAACAGGTGAAAATCTATTACAAATATTAGAAAGCAGATTAGATAATGTTGTATATAGATTAGGATTTGGAGCTTCAAGAGCTCAAGCAAGACAACTTGTTAACCATGGTCAATTTGCTGTAAATGGACACAAAGTTGATATTCCATCTTATTTAGTTAAAGCAGGAGATGTTATAACAGTAAGAGAAAACAAAAAAGATAATGGAGCAATAAAAGCAAATATAGAAGTAAATTCAGCCAGACCAGTTCCAGCTTGGTTAGAATTAAATAGTGAAAATTTAAGTGGTAAAGTAATAAGATTAGCATCTAGAGAAGATGTTGATATTCCAGTCGAAGAGCATTTAATAGTAGAGCTTTACTCTAAATAGTTTTTAAATATTAGGAGGTAGAAATGATAGAATTTGAAAAGCCAAATATTGAATGTCTAGAGGTTGATGATAACAAAAATTACGCAAAATTTGTATGTGAACCATTAGAAAGAGGATATGGTGTTACAATAGGAAATTCATTAAGAAGAATATTACTATCATCTTTAACAGGATGTGCAATAACAAGTGTAAAAATAGATGGAGTTTTACATGAATTTTCAAGCATACCAAATGTTGTAGAAGATGTACCAGAAATTATATTAAACTTAAAAAATGTAAGATTAAAATTTTCTGAGAATGAAGAAAAAGTTATGAGAATTAACTTTAAAGGAGAAGGAGAAGTTACAGCAGGAGATATAGTAACAGATGGAACTGTAGAAGTACTAAACCCAGATTTACATATAGCTACAGTTGCAGAAGGTGGACAATTAATTATGGAATTAACTGCTGATATGGGTAGAGGATATACTCCTTCAGAAAAAAATAAGAAACCAAACCAAGACATATCTGTGCTTCCAATAGATTCAATTTATACACCAGTAAAAAAAGTAAATTATCAAGTAAAGAACACAAGAGTAGGTCAAATGGTTGATTATGATAAATTAATTATAGAAGTATGGACAGATGGAAGTCTTAAAGCACATGAAGCATTAAGTCTAGCAGCAAAAGTTATGACAGAACATCTAGAATTATTTATAGATTTATCAGAAACAACAAAAAGTACACAAGTAATGGTAGAAAAAGAAGAATTCAAAAAAGAGAAAGTATTAGAAACTTCAATAGAAGAATTAGAATTATCTGTTCGTTCATTCAATTGTTTAAAAAGAGCAGGCATATCTACAGTTGAAGATTTAACAAATAAAACAGAAGATGAAATGATGAAAGTTAGAAATTTAGGAAAAAAATCATTAGATGAAGTTACAGAAAAATTACATTCATTAGGACTTAGTTTCAAAGAAGATGATGAATAAATTTTATATAAAGAGGTGAAAAAATTGGCTAGAAATAGAAAATTAGGTAGAACAACTGATATAAGAAATGCTATGTTAAAAACTTTAACAACAGATTTAATATTAAAAGGAAAAGTAGAAACAACTGAAGCAAGAGCAAAAGAAGTTAAAGCTATAGCAGATAGTATAATAGCATTAGCTGTAAAAGAAAAAGACAATTATGAAACAGTAGATGCTAAAATAATAAAAGCAAAATTAGATTCAAAAGGAAATAAAGTTACAGAATTAACAAAAAGCAAAAACGGAAATGAATATTTAAAAGTAGTTAAAGAAGAAAAAACAGAAAAAAGACAAAAAGATATGCCATCAAGACTAAATGCAAGAAGAAAAATAATGACAAAATTAAATAAAGTTGATGGAGTAGATGTAATGGCAAAATTATTTAATGAAATTGCTCCAAAATATGAAGGAAGAGTTGGAGGATACACAAAAATAATTAAAGCTGGTCCTCGTAGAGGAGATTCAGCAGAAGTTGCTATATTACAATTAATCTAGAAAATAAAAATTTATATTGTTATCAAGAGTGGTGGAGAGAACGGCTCGTAGAAACCACAGCAACCTACATTAAAGCAAGGTGCTAAAACCGTCAAAGCATTAGCTTTGAGTGATGATAAAAAGAACTCATAGCAAGTGTTATGAGTTCTTTTTTGGTTTATAGATAAATCCACTTGTAAAAAATCTAAATATATTATAAGGAGAATTGTTAATAAATTAACATAAAAAGATATGAACAAAAAATGGTACTTTACATCTGAAAGTGTAACAGAGGGACATCCAGACAAATTATGTGATTACATTTCAGATACAATATTAGATGAAGCAATAAAACAAGACAAATATTCAAGAGTTGCTGTAGAAACATTTGCATCTGCAAACAAAATAACAATTGCTGGACAAATAACATCAAATGCAAAATTAGATATTGAAAAAATAGTAAGAGAAAGAATAAAAGAAATAGGATATGATAGAGCAGATTTAGACATAGACTATAAAACATGTGAAATAGATATAAATATAACAAAACAAAGTTCAGATATAGCACAAGGTGTAGACATTGGTGGAGCTGGAGACCAAGGAATAATGTTTGGCTATGCAACTGATGAAACAGAAGAATATATGCCATTTGCAATTTCAATGGCACATAAATTAGCAAAAAGACTAACAGAAGTTAGAAAGCAGAAAATCATTCCTTATTTAAGACCAGATGGCAAAACACAAGTAACAGTTGAATATGAAAATGATAAAGTAAAAAGAATAGAAACAATATTAATATCAACTCAACATGAAGAAAATGCAGATATGGAAACTCTAAAAAATGACATAATGGAAAAAGTTGTAAAAGAAGTCATTCCAGAAGAATATTTAGATGAAAATACCAAATATTATATAAACCCAACAGGAAGATTTGTAATTGGAGGACCTCTAGGTGATACAGGTTTAACTGGAAGAAAAATTATAGTAGATACATATGGTGGATATGCACGCCATGGTGGAGGAGCATTTTCTGGAAAAGATGCAACAAAAGTTGATCGTAGTGGAGCATATATGATGAGACATATTGCAAAAAATATAGTTGCAAATGGATTTGCAAAAAAATGTGAATTACAAGTAGCATATGCAATAGGAATGGAAGATCCAATGTCTGTATTTGTAGATACTTTTGGAACAAATACAATTCCAGAAGAGCAAATAGAAGAAATAATTAAAAATAAATTTGATTTAACACCAAAAGGAATTATAGAATATTTGAAATTACGTAAACCAATATATGCAAAAACAACAAATTATGGTCATTTTGGTAAAACAGATTTACCTTGGGAAAGAATAATAAAATTATCATAAAAATATGTAATATATTTTTTGGAATAATAGATTAACTACAAAACTAAAGAGAGGGAGCCGACAGTGTCGGCTCCCAATTTTCACCTCAGAAAGGCAAATTAATCTGAATGTCGATGCTATAAAGTGTTACATAAACGTTATACTCGAGAAATTCGTCTTTAACTTCCATAGCACATGCTCTGGGGAACATACCATGCATAGGAATAAACTGTTGGTCAGCTTCAAGATAAATCTTAAAACTTACCTGATGCTTGCCAGAACTTTCGTCCTGACTGACATCTGCTGAAACCTTAGCTCCATTTTTCAACAGAGCCTTTGCGTGGTCAATCAGTTTATAAGAGTACTTTTCCTGAACGGCTTCCTGCTGTTCAGACATCCTGTAAGCCAAGGGATCATCCCAAGTCAGTTCTGTCTGGAAAATGTCATCCAGATAGAAACTAGGAAAATGAACCTTCTGATTGCCAGCCTCATCAACATAGATAAAGCTGGGGTCTGCCACAGCTTCTTCCGGAGAAGTAGCTAAAGCAGTCGTACCAAACATCATAACAGCAAAGAGAACGAACAAAGAAGTAATAAAACGCTTTTTCATGGTAATAACCTCCTTACCAATCTTAAGTGAATATTTACAAAGTGGAACTTTTCCACTCTGATTCGGTACGAACGCAATTTTGCATTCAATTATATTATAGCATAAAATAGAACTAAAAGCAAATTTATGTTCATTTTAAAGCAAAAAGACTGAATGAGTTCGAATTCAGTCAGTCTTTTGCCTTTCTTAAGAACGATCAGCGGACTTCTTCTTTAGGAAGTTGTAATTCCCAGACTGTTTCTCCGCTCAAATATGTCCTTTGGTAAAGTATGACATTTACTTTGTCACCTAATCTTACACTTTCGTAAAGGTCTTTGCTGTCAAATTTTTGTGTAATGGTATCATTACCATTCTTATATTCAAGCGTGACCCAGAAGTGTTCTGGGGTGGGGTACAGGATTTGTACCACCTTTCCATTCATAAATGTTGTATAAGGAACTACTTTACTTTCGGTATATTCCATCTGTGTTACGGTTGCACTTTCTTTATAAGAGATCCTTTTTGAAGTAATTTGCAGGATAACAATTCCTGCAAATAGAATTGTAGCTTTTAATTCTCATTTTTAGAAAAATTTTAAATAATTGGATATAAAAATATCTCACTAAACTAAAGCTTTATGTTATCTTATATTTAATAATAGATTGAAAATATATAAATTTTATGATAAACTAATAAACGTAGAGAAACCAGAAAGTTTCCTCAAAATAAAGCTTTAGATAATAAAAATATATATTAAAAGAAAAGAGGTTAAAACTTGGAAGAAAAAGAAGGAATACTAGAAGAAATAATATTTCAAAATGAAGTAAATGGTTATACTGTAGGAATATTCGAAACAGAAGAAGAACAAATTACAATAGTAGGATATTTGCCATTTATTAGTAAAGGAGATTCTTTAAAAATATATGGTAAGTTTGTAGAACATAAAGATTATGGAGAACAATTTAAAATAGAAACATTCGAAAAATTGATGCCAAAAACACTAGGAGCATTAGAAAAATATTTAGCAAGTGGAAATATAAAAGGAGTTGGACCTGCAACTGCAAAAAAGATAATAAATTTATTTGGAGATGATACAATACATGTTTTAAAATTCGAGCCAGATAAATTAGCACAAATAAAAGGGATATCTAAAGAAAAAGCAAAAGAAATATCAGAAAGTTTTGTAGAAAATTGGGAAGTGTGGCAAATAGTTGGATTTTTAGAAAAATTCGGAATTGGGGCAGAAAGTGCAAAAAAAGTATACAATTTATTAGGAATAAATGCAATACAAGAAATAGAAGCAGACCCATATATATTAATTGATATTTCTAGAGGAGTAGATTTTAATCAAATAGATCAAATGGCAATAAAACTGGGAATTGATAGAGAAAGCCAAAAAAGAATAACAAGTGGAATTAAATATGCACTTATTAAAATTACATATAATGGACATTGTTGTACATTAAAAGAAAATTTAATAGAATATGTAAAACAATTACTAGGAGTATCTACAGAAGTTATTGAAGAAGGACTTTTAACACTTAAAGTAAATGATGACATAGTTGTAGAAAATAGAGATGGAGAACAATGGGTGTATTTATATAGTTTTTATAGAACAGAAAAAAATATAGCAGAAAGAATAATAAAATTAGAGCAAGCAAAAAATACAAAAAAATTTAATAATATAGAAAAAGAATTAAAATTAGTAGAAGAAAAAACAGATATGTTATTATCAGAAAAACAAAAAGAAGCAATAAAAATGATAAATGAAAATAATGTAACAATAATAACTGGTGGACCAGGAACAGGAAAAACTACAATAATAAAAAGTATAATAGAAATTTATAAGCCAAAAAAATATAAAATTGTACTAAGTGCTCCAACTGGTAGAGCAGCAAAAAGAATAACAGAAACAACAGGAGAAGAAGCCTCAACATTACATAGATTACTAGAAATAGGAAAATTAGATGAAGAAACTTTTTACAAAAAAGATAAAGAATATGAGGGTTCTCCAATAGATGCAGATATAATTATAGTTGATGAAGTTTCAATGGTAGATATGTTTATAATGAGTTCTTTATTAAGTTGTATTTATTTAGGTACAAAACTAATTTTAGTAGGAGATACAGACCAATTGCCATCAGTAGGACCAGGAAGTGTATTAAAAGATATTATTTCATCAGAAAAAATTCCAACAGTACATTTAAATCAAATTTTTAGACAAGCTGCAAAAAGTAAAATAATAGTAAATGCACATAGAGTTAATGATGGAGAAAAATTTATTCAAAAAGATGACCCAAATTTAGAAGAAAATCCAAAAGAAGATTTCTTTTTTATAAAAGAAAATAATCCAGAAAAAATACTTGAACAAGTTTTATCATTATGTACTGGAAGATTAAAAAAATATGGAGATTATGACTTTTTTGAAAATATACAAGTTTTAACACCAACTAAAAAAGGAATGTTGGGAACCAAAGAGTTAAATAAAGCATTACAACAAGAATTAAACCCACATAGAGATGGAGAGCCGGAAAAATTAAGTATGGGAGCAACTTTTAGAATTGGAGACAGAGTAATGCAAACCAAAAATAATTATGATATGTATTGGGAAAAAAAAGATGGAGAAAGTTTAGAAGTTGGAAATGGTGTATTTAATGGAGAAACAGGAACAATAACAAATATAAATGAAAAAGAAAAAAATATAAGAATAAAATTTGATGATGAAAAAGTATGTTGGTATGAATTTAATGATTTAGAACAGATAGAACATAGTTATTGTGTAACAATACATAAAGCACAAGGAAGTGAATTTGATGTAGTAATAATGGTTATACCACAAGCAGCACCAATGCTTTTAACTAGAAATTTGCTTTATACAGGTATTACTAGAGCAAAAAAATTGCTTATAGTAATAGGAAATGATAAAGTTGTAGATTATATGATACATAATGTAGATAGCAAAAAAAGGAATACTGGTTTGGAATATAAATTAAAAAATTTATAAGATTAAAAATTTTTACTTTTGTAATATTTATGTAATTAAATTTTAATATGGCAAATTTGTAATTTTATTGAAATAAAATTTATATTATTGTAAAATATACTTGATAGATTACAATAAAAATTTTGTTAAACATTTTTAATAAATAAAATTTAATTATATATAAAAATAATATTAAATATAATTAAAAATTTATTTAATTGTGTGGTAAAATTAACGAAAATAGGAGGGAAAGTTTATGATTTATGGGACAAATAAACAAAAAAGAAAAGTATTTATAGCTATAAGTATAATAGCAATTTCAGTGATTATTATTGCTCTATGTGCACAAGCTGTAATTAATAATAATTTAGAAAATACTACTTCTATTATAGCAGGTAGAGATATAGCCAAAAATGATATAACACAAACAATAGATCAATTTGATTGGGAACAAGATGTAGATCCTCAGATTGGTTCTATAACAATAGAAGAAAATGGAAAAACTGTACATATGACTGGAAATCCATCATTACCAGGAAAAAATGCAATATATATAATTCCAGAAAGTCATCAAGAGCAAATTTTTAGTTTTGATTATAATGTCGACTATGGAGATAGTTTTAATGCAGCAGGAGTATTATTAAGAGTAAAAAAAGATGGCGATACATTAAAAGGATATATGATTAGTTTTAATAATCCAGCTGGAGATTGGATAATAAATCCTAATTTTCAACCCTCAGGAGGATATGGTATTGGTTTAGGAGCTATTTGGAAATTTTCATATATATTGAACTCAAATGGAAGTGATACAATTGAGAGAACATTAGTAAAATCTTTGGATTTACCACAATCTGGTAGCATGACAGTAACATCTAATCCAACTCAAATAGTTGTTACAGGAACAAATATTAATGAAACAATTGAAATTTCAGAAGATGATGAAGTAGGAGAAGGATTTGGATTTTTTACAAATCATTATGCTCATAATTGTCAACGTATTGGTGAATTTAATCTAACAAATTTTGCAGTTACAGTTATAGATATAGAACCACATAATTTATATGTAGATCCAAATGGAGGAACCTGGAATGATTCATCAGAAGTATCAACAATTGTAGGAGAATATAAAGATGAGGTAGATATACCATTACCAACAAGACCAGGCTACAACTTTGCAGGCTGGACACAAACAGGAAACAGTGGAAGTATGTCATCATTAACAGAAGATGCAATATACACATTTGGAGAAGATGCCGACACAGACGATACATTAACTGCACAATGGACAAAAATAGATATAGCAAAAGAACAAAGAATAGATATGGGAGAAGATTATGGAGATATAACTCCAGAAAATCCAAATTCTGGAGGAGTAACATATGTAATAGAAGACCAACAAATAATATATACACTAACAGCAACAAATGTAGGAACAGTAGATGGAACAGCATTAATACAAGATACAGCACCAGAAGGAACAACATTTGTAGAAAATAGTATAAAAATAAATGATGAAGAAACAACATACACAGAAGAAGACTTAGCAAATGGAATAAGTGTACCAGTACCAAAAGATACAAGTGCAACATTATCATTTAAAGTAAAAATAAAAGAATTACAAAAAGGAGAAAAAATAGAAAATACAGCAACATATAAAGATATAACAATAACAGAAGAAAAAGAAGAAAAAGAAACAAACAATGTAGAAATGATATATTTTAATACATATGGAGAACCAATATTAAGTTACTCAAAATCCATGTTAACAGAAAAGGGAGAAAGTTATGTAACAAGTGGTGAGAAAATAACATATAAGATAAATATAAGTAATATAGGATTAGTACCATTAGAATTAACAGTAAAAGATCAAATACCAGTAGGAACAACATATGTAGAAGATAGTTTAAAAGTAAATAATGCAACATATACAAAAGAAGATGGAAGTAATGCAACAATAACAGACTTAGAAAATGGACTAAAAGTAACAGTGCCAGAAGAAACAACAAATTATTCAATAAGTTTTGAAGTAACAGTAAATGACGGACTAGAAGATGGAGCAGAAATAACTAATACAGCAACTGTAAATGGAAATACAACAAATACAACTACAATAAAATATGGAGGTTCATCAATAACAGCAGATAAAATAGCAGAAACACAATTTAAAAAGAACTATGTAGTATATGGAGAAAGAATAACATATAGTATAATAATAAAAAATGCAGGAACTGTAGAAAAAGAAGTAATATTAAAAGATGTATTACCAGAAGAAATAACACTAGTAGATGGAAGTATAAAACTAGATGAAAAAGCATTAAAAAATGAACAAGGACTATTATTAAGTGCAGAAGATTTAGAAAAAGGAATAAGTATTCTAGTACCAAGTAAAGCAGTAGGAAGTAATAAACCAGGAGAAACAATATTAAGTTTTATAGCAACAGTAAACGACTTAGAAGATGGAGATACAATAACAAATATAGCAACAGTAGATGATATGGAAACAAATAGTGTAAGTCATAACTATGTAGAAAATAGGTTAGAAGATGATGAAGGAAAAATTACACAAACTAAAGAAATTGAAACAGAATATGGAAAAGATTATGTAGTAGAAGGAGAAAAAATAAAAGTAACAATAAAAATAGAAAATGATGGAACAACTTCAAAAGATGTAGAAGTAAAAGATACTATACCACAAGGAACAACATTTATTGATGGAAGTATAAAAATAGATGGAGATATAGCTGTAGATGATAATGGAGACCCTATAACAGAAGAAGATTTGGAAAATGGACTTATAGTAAATGTGGAAGATGAAACAACAATAACATATGAAGTAGTAGTTAATAAATTAGAAGATGGAGATGTTATAGAAAGTACACCAGCCACAGTAGATGGAAATAAAACAAATGAAGTAACAATAGAATATTCTAATAATAATTCTAGCGAAAATCCAGATGACGACAATAATCCAGATGAAAATCCAAGCACAGATCCAGACGATGATAATAATCCTAATGAAAATCCAAGCACAGATCCAGATGATGATAATAATCCTAATGAAAATCCAAGTACAGATCCAGACGACGACAACAATCCAGATAATCCAAATACAGCCCCAGATGATGATAATAATTCAGATAATCCAAATATAAATACAGGAGATAACCAAAACAATAATCAAAATAATAATTCAAACAATAACTCAAATAACAACAATGGAAATACATCTGGAAATGGAAAAGACACAACAACAGCAAATGAGGATATACCAAAAACAGGATTTAGAAATATACTGATAATATTTGCTATAGTAATACTTTCAGCAACAATAATATTTTATATTAGATATAAAAAATTAAATACATATGTAAAATAATATTAAAATTATATAAATTAGAAAATAAGAAAATTAAAAATAATTATATAAAATTAACGAAAAAAAGTTCGCAAAAATATTGACAAAATTAAAAATAAAATATATAATACTCTTCGAACAGATATTTGTATATCTGAAAGGAGAGTATTTTTATGATTACAAATTTACATATAAAAAACATAGGAATAATAGAAGATTTAGAAATAAACTTCAATAAAGGAATGAATGTATTAACAGGAGAAACAGGAGCAGGAAAAACCCTAATAATAGACTCAATAGAAATAATATGTGGAGGAAGATTTTCAAAAGAAATGATAAGAAAAGGAGAAGACCACTCTTATATAGAAATTTGTATGTATGAGCCACAAGACATTAATTCAATAGATGGAAACATAATAATTGCAAGAGAAATATACAGTAATGGAAGAAACACATGCAAAATAAATGGAAGACTTGTAACTGTTGCAGAATTAAAAAAATTTATGAATAATTATATAGAAATACATGGACAAAATGCAAATCAACAATTATTTGACAGCAATACTCACATAAAATATTTAGATAATTTTATAGGAAAAGAAATAATAGAAGTAAAAAGCAAATATAGCGAAAAATATATAAGATATAATGAAATAAAAAGAGAATTAAAAATCAATTATGGAGACGAAAAAGAAAAACAAAGAAAACTAGACTTATTAAAATACCAATTAAACGAAATAAAAGAAGCCAAACTAAAAAACGGAGAAGAAGAAAAATTAGAAGAAAAAAGAAAAATAATGCTAAATTCAGAAAAAATAGCAAAAAACTTAGGAGAAGCATCACAAGCTATAGGAGAAAACACAATAGATGTAATAGGAACAGCAGTAAGATCACTTGAAAAAATAGAAGAAATAGACTCAAAATACACTCAAACAATAGAAAGTTTAAGAAACATATATTATGAAATGCAAGAAATATCAAGAGACATAAATTCATATTGTGAAGACGTAGAATTTGATGAACAAGAAAGAACAGAAGTAGAAACAAGGCTAGACACTATATATAACTTAAAAAGAAAATATGGAAATAATATTGAAGAAATATTAAAATATGCAGAAGAAGTAGAAAAAGAAATTATAAAAATAGAAAATGCAGAAGAATATAATGCCAAACTAAGAAAAGAATTATCAGAACTAGAAAAATCATTAAATGAAATAGGAACACAAATAAGCAATATCAGAAAAAAATATGCACAAGAACTAAGTAAAAAAATAAACAAAGAACTATTAGAATTAGAAATGAAAAACGCAAAAATAAATGTAAAAGTAGAATATAAAGAAAATGAATACTTCGAAAATGGAAAAGATGATGTAAAATTTTTAATAAGCACAAATATAGGAGAAAATGAAAGTGAACTAGCAAAAATTGCATCAGGAGGAGAAATATCAAGAATAATGCTTGCAATAAAAAAAGTATTAGCAGAAGCAGATAATGTACCAGTATTAATTTTTGATGAAATAGATACAGGAATAAGTGGAAAAGCAGGAAAATCTGTAGCAGAAAAAATGAAAAGCATATCAAGAAATCATCAAGTACTATGTATATCACATTTAGCAACAATTACTGCAAATGCAGATTATAACTTTTTTATAAGCAAAAAAGTAGAAAATGGAAGAACATCAACATCTATAAAACAATTAAATGAGCAAGAAGTATTACAAGAAATTGCAAGAATATCATCAGGAGAAGTAAATGAAATAACACTAAAATATGCAAGTGAACTTAGAAACAAAAAAGTATCATAAGAATTCTTTAAGAAATATTAATAAAATATTTATAGTAAAACAAAAGATAAAATGGTATAATTACAATGAAAAATAATTATATCATTTTTTATATGTAAAAGTAGAAAGGGGAAAAAATGCCAGAAAGAATAGAAGTTACTAAAATGAGAGAAAACGCACATAACAGAGATTATGTAAAAGAAGCGGTTTCAAAAGAAGGTGGATTATTAGACTTTGCAGGGGACGAGATGAAAGATGATAAAGAAATAGCATTAATAGCAATACACAATAATCCAGAAGCATTAGAATATGTTAGTGATAGACTAAAAGGAGATAGAGAAGTAGTATATGAATCTGTTAGTAAAGTAGGGTGGACATATTGCTATGCAAAAGAAAATCTGTTAGAAGACAAAGAACTTTTAGAAGCGGGTCTAAAACAAACAGGACAGATTTTGTATTATGCATCACAAGAAATGAGAGACAATAAAGAAGTTGTAATGTTAGCAGTAAAAAATAAACCAATAATAATAAAATATGCAAGCAAAAGGCTTAGAGTAGATAAAGAAATAGGCTTAGAAGCAATGAAAGTAAATAAAAACTGTTATGAATTTTTAGATGATGAATTAAAAAAAGACCAAGACATTTTAGAAATATTAAATTCATAAAATAAAAAATATAAAATATAAAATAAAATATGTTTATAAAATTTATATTAAATAAACCTTATAAACATATTATACGAGGAGGAAATTATTAATGAAAATTTGGAGAAAAATAAATAAAGGATTGATTTTAACAATTATAGTATTAGTAGTATTAATAATATATTTAAAGCAAGTAGAAAAACAGAGGGAATTAGACAAAACTTCAATAAAAACAGCTTGTAGTGAATATATAAATATGGTAGATAATTTAATTATTTTACCAGAAGAAATGCAAGGACATTCACAAAACTTAACTCAAGAAGATGAAAATAAAATTAAAGAAAATATAAATAATGAACTAAAAAAAGTAATGATAGATAACAAAGATGCAATAGAAATTCAAGAACAATTTATATTTGACAATATAAAACAATCTAATAGAAGTAAAATAATAACAAATGTTGATAAAACAATAGAAGAAATTTCAAAATATGAATTTGATGGAGACCAAGTAGTAGTTACTTTTTCAACAGAAGTAAAAACAGAATATAAACAAATGGATTCAGAATCAAATAAAGAAGAAGAAAAAGAAAATATCCAATCTACTTATAGAGAAGAAATAACATTACAAAAAGTAGATGGAATATGGAAAATAGTATATTCATATTTAGATTATAATCAAAGTCAAGCAGATTTATATATGTATTAAAATAAAGGTCAATAATTTTATAAAAGTACTTAAATAATTATGTGTTAAAAAGGAAAATAATATAGTATCACATAAAAATTTTTATAATTATGAGTACCCATAGATTAAAACAAGAAAGGAAAGAGATTTTATATGTCAAAAGTTGTATTAGAATTAGAAAATGTTAATAAAACATTTGGAAGAAGAAAAGTAATTGATAATATAAGCTTAAGTGTAAAAGAGGGAGAAGTATATGGCTTTTTAGGACCAAATGGCTCAGGAAAAACTACAACAATAAAAATGATTTTAAATTTAATTAATAGAGATTCAGGAATAATTAAAGTAAATGGTTATGATACAAAAAAACAATTTGAACAAGCAATGGAATGTATAGGAGGAATTGTTGAAAATCCAGATATGTATAAATATATGTCAGGTTTAGACAATTTAAAACTACATGCAAGACTAAGAAACATAGATATAAAAAGAATATATGAAGTTTTAAAATTAGTTGAACTAAATGGTAGAGAGAATGACAAAGTAGGAAAATATTCACTAGGTATGAAACAAAGATTAGGGTTAGCATTAACATTATTACATAAGCCAAAAGTATTGATTTTAGATGAACCAACAAATGGACTAGATCCTGCTGGAATAAAAAAATTAAGAGATATTTTAAAAGAAATTGCACATAAAGAGGGTGTTGCAGTATTTGTATCATCACATATATTAGCAGAAATGCAACAAATGTGTGATAAAGTTGCAGTATTAGATAATGGTAAAATTGTCAAAATAGAAGAGATATCAGATCAAAAAGAAGAAGAGACAGAACAAGTAGAACTAAGAGTAAAAAATATAGATAAAACAATCAAAATCTTAAAAGAAAAATTTAATATAGAAGCAAAAACAGAGAAAGAAATAATAAATATTTCGCTTTCTACAAAGCTTTTACCAGAAGTTGTAAAAGAACTTGCAATTTCTGATGTAGAAATAAAAGCAGTTATTCCAAAAAATCATACACTTGAAGATATATTTTTTGATGCTACAGAAAAAGAAAACAATAAAAAGTAATTTTTATTTTAAGGAGTAGATCTTATTAAAAAAATACAAGAAAAGAGCTTCGCTCAAACAGATGCACACAAATTTTACTTTGTAAAATTTGGCGCACGAACAATGACGCGGGCTTTAAAATGTTATAAATATATAAAATATTAAAGAAGCCCGCTATTGTTCTTAAGTTTAGATTTCAAGAAAGGAAAAAATAAAAAATGAAAATATTTAAACTATTTATAGATGAAAACATAAAAACATGGAAAAAACTATCAACAAAAATAATGATTATTGCAATTATTTTATCATTGTTTGCCGTACTTACACTTGTAAAATTTATGGAAAAAACAGAAGAAAATCTTTTAGTATATAATTCAGATAATTCTACAGGAGAAAATGAAAAAGAATTTTTAGAAAGAGAGATAGATTTTTATGAATCACAATTAAAAAATGAAAAATTAGATGAAGAAACTAGATTAGTTACAGAAAGAAATTTAGAAATGTATAAATTATATTTAGAATATGATATTTCTCCATATAATAATACATGGGAAAATGAATTAGTAGATTATATTGTAGAACAAAAAATTAATGGACAAAATACAGATGAAACAGTAGCCTTATTAAAAAATAAAAATTATAATGATTATATAGAATATCAAAAAAAATTATTAAAACAACAATTAGACAATAATACAATTTCAGAACAAGAGTATAATGATGAATTAACTATTTTGGAATTAAAAGGAAAATATGAAATAGGAAAAAATTATGACCAAGAATCTTATTGGAAAAGAAACACTATACAAAAAATAGAAACAGCACAAAACAGTTTAAGAACTGGAATAAATAAAGAGACTAATAAATTAATTAATGCAGAAGAGAAAAAAGATTTAGAAGATTCTATAAAATTAAATATGTACAGATTAGAAAATAATATTCCAGATTCAAATAATGGCTCTAATACAAATTATAGAATGAGATTTGAATTATTAGCACCAATGTTTTCTATAGCTGTAATTTCAATAGCAATAATTGTTATTGCAGGAGGAACTATTTCAAATGAAATATCTACAGGTACAATAAAATTTTGGGCTTTAACACCAAATAAAAGATGGAAAATTATGACTGCAAAATTATTATCAATATTATTTTACATAATAATATTGGTTTTAATAACATCATTATTAAGTGTATTTATTGCAAATGTATTTTTTGCTGAAGATGGAGAAACATATTTGTATTGTCAAAATGGTGAAGTTAAAGAAATAGGAAATACTCTATATACTATTGAATATTATTTTGTAAAAGCAATTCCTATTGTAATTTTTGCATTATTTGCAGTAATGTTATCAACAATTACAAGAAATACAGCAGTTGCAGTAAGCTTTAGTGTTGCACTATATATAGGAAATGGAATTGCAATGCAAATAATAAATCAATTTATAACAAAAGATTGGGTAAAATTTATACCATTTAATAATTTAAATTTAACAACAAAAATATTTCCAAATGCAACAGATATGACTAGTATGATGTTCGGAACAAATTTTGCAACATCAACATCATTAATATTTTCTTTAGCAGTACTTGGAGTTTGTGCATTCTTAATGTTAGTTACAATGTATGATAGTTTTAATAAAAGAGATATAATCTAATACTACAGGAGAATATTACTGGATAATGGTCTTTTAAATTATTTCGCTAAAGACGATGCTATTATAATATTTTAAAGTTCTCCTGTTCATCCAGTAACCTTATAATTAGAAAAATTTGTTAAAACACTTGATTTTTAAATAATAATATAGTACAATAAATATGTTAAGAATATTCCTTTAACTTAGCCTAATAAAATACACCTATTATTAGTGCTCGGTAAAAGGAGAAGTAAAAAATAGGAGGTGTTAAAAATGACAATAGAAAGAAAGCAAGAAATAATAAAACAATTTCAAAGAGATGAAAAAGATACAGGTTCATCAGAAGTTCAAATTGCTCTTTTAACAGAAAGAATTAATGAATTAACAGAACATTTAAAAGTTCATAAAAAAGACAACCACTCAAGAAGAGGAATGTTAAAAATGGTTGGAAAAAGAAGAAATTTATTAAATTACTTAGCAAAAAAAGATCAAGAAGCATACAAAGCTTTAGTTGAAAAATTAGGATTAAGAAAATAATTTAAAATAACAGGGGCGTGTGCAATATGCTTACGTCTCTTTTCTTGTATAGGAAAAATCAAGTTTTCCTATACAAGAAAAGAGCTTCGCTCAAACGGATGCACACAAATTTTACTTTGTAAAATTTTAATATAAAAATTTTATTTTTAAAAGAAAATCGCTACAAAATAAAAGCAATATGTATTTAGAAAGGTAGCTTGTATAATGTGCTTTATATATAAAGAATATTATAGAGGTTACAATCTAATACATATTTGCTAGTGATTGTGTAAAAATATGTATATACATAAATGTCATAAAAAAATACAAAATGAGTTTATAAAAATACATATTTATCAAATAGGTGTAAAAAATAATATAATAATAGACAAAAAGTCTATAAAAGGAGGAAAAATATGTTTAAAAGTTATGAAACAGAATTAGCAGGAAGAAAACTAGTAATAGAAACAGGAAAATTAGCAGGATTAGCAAATGGAAATGTGTTAGTAAAATATGGAGACACAGTTGTAATGGTAAATGTTACAGCATCAAAAGAGCCAAAAGAAGGAATAGACTTTTTTCCATTATCAGTAGATTTTGAAGAAAAGATGTATTCAGTAGGAAAAATACCAGGCTCATACACAAAAAGAGAAGGAAAACCAAGTGATAAAGCAATATTAGTATCAAGAGCAATAGATAGACCATTAAGACCATTATTCCCAAAAGATTTTAGAAATGATGTTGTAGTTGTTGCAACAGTATTAAGTGTAGAACAAGATAACTCACCAGAAGTTGCTGCAATGATAGGAGCTTCTGCAGCATTATCTATTTCTGATATACCATTTGGAGGACCAACAGCAGCAGTAAATGTTGGATTAGTAAATGGAGAAATTGTAATAAATCCAACAGAAGCACAAAGAAAAATAAGTGATTTAAATTTAACGGTAGCTGGAACAAAAGAAAAGATTGCAATGATAGAAGCAGGAGCTAATGAAGTTCCAAATGATATTATGTTAGAAGCAATAAAAAAAGGACATGAAGAAATAAAAAAATTATGTGATTTTATACAAAAAATGAAAGACGAAATAGGAAAACCAAAATTTGAATATAAATCATTTGCTGTAGATTCAGATTTGTATGATTATATAGAAAGAAATTATACAGAAGAAATGAAAGAAGCAGTACAAGAAGTAGACAAAGACACAAGAGATAACAATGTTTCTGAATTAACAGAAAAAATTGAAGAAGACATTGCAGAAAGATTAAATGAAGATGAATTTGAAGAAAGAAAACAAGAAATAGGAGAAGCCATATATAAACTAGAAAAAAAATGTGTTAGAGACATGATATTATATGAACATAAAAGAGTAGATGGAAGAGCCTTAGATGAAATAAGACCATTATCATGTGAAGTAGGGCTATTACCACGTGTACATGGAAGTGCATTATTTACAAGAGGACAAACACAAGTAATGTCTGTAGTTACATTAGGAATGAAAAGTGAAGAACAAGAACTAGATGGAATAGATACAGAAACAGCAAAAAGATATATGCATCAATATAATTTTCCACCATATAGTGTAGGAGAAGCAAGAACATCAAGAGGTCCAGGAAGAAGAGAAGTTGGACATGGTGCATTAGCAGAAAAAGCATTAGTACCAGTAATACCATCTGTAGAAGATTTTCCATATTCAATAAGAGTAGTATCAGAAGTATTATCTTCAAATGGTTCAACATCACAAGCAAGTATATGTGGAAGTACATTAGCACTAATGGATGCAGGAGTTCCAATAAAAAGACCAGTAGCAGGAATTTCAACAGGGCTTGTAACAAATCCAGAAAATCCAGATGATTATGTAATGTTAACAGATATTCAAGGATTAGAAGACTTTTTTGGAGATATGGACTTTAAAGTAGGAGGAACAGAAAAAGGAATAACAGCAATCCAAGTAGATATAAAAATAGATGGACTATCATATGAAATAATAAAAGAAGCATTTGAAAGAACAAAAACAGCTAGACAATATATATTAGACAATATTATGAAACCTGTTATATCAGAGCCAAGAGAACAAATATCAAAATATGCACCACATATTATAACAACACAAATTAATGTAGACAAAATAAAAGATGTTATAGGAAAAGGTGGAGAAACAATCAACAAAATAATTGAAGAAACAGGAGTAAAAATTGATATAGAAGATGATGGACAAGTATTTATATATTCATCTGATGAACAAATGGCAGAAAGAGCACTAGAAATAATAGAAAATATAGCTAGAGTTATAGAAGTTGGAGAAATATATTATGGAACAGTAGATAGAATAACTTCTTTTGGAGCATTTATAGACTTAGGAGGAGGAAAAGAAGGGCTTGTACACATATCTAAAATATCTAAAGAACATGTAAGAAATGTTTCAGATTATTTAAAAGTTGGAGATAAAGTACCTGTTAAAGTAATTGAAGTAGATGAACAAGGTAGAATCAATTTAACAATGAAAGACTTAGTAGAAGACAAAGATTAGTTATTTGTTGGGGTCGGTCCCTTTCTGTGTTGGGGTCGGTCCTTTTCTGTGCTGGGGTCGGTCCCTTTTTGTGTTGGGGTCGGTCCCTTTTTTGTCTGGTGCCAGTTTTAAATCATACCCTTATATAATTGTTTTTTATACCTTGTGTGTCGCAACCTATAAAAGAATTTTAATATGTAGGTTGCTCCAAATCGCATTCGCTTCGCTCATTTGGTCGCTTACGCGGTATTGCAAAACAATTATATAAGGGTATGATTTAGAACTGGCACCAGACAAAAAAAGGGACCGACCCCAATGCTACTCAATGTTAAGGTGTTACTAATTTTATTAATTCTTTTTTCAAATTATCAGAACATTTTACAAGAGGAAGTCTAGGTTCTCCAAAATCAAAACCAAGTATATTTAAAGCTTCTTTAACAGGAATTGGATTAGTTTCCTTAAACAAAGTTTCAATTATAGGCAAAGCTTTTAATTGATATGTACAAGCTTTTTCAAAATTATTATCAAAAAATGAATTAGTAATATTTAGCACAAAATCCGGATTAATATTTGATAATACAGAAATAACTCCTTGACCTCCGATAGATAAAATAGGAACTATTTGATCATCATTTCCAGAATATATAGGTAAATTACTTCCACACAAACAAGATATTTTAGTAATTTGAGATATATTTCCACTAGCTTCTTTAATACCAACAATGTTCTCAATTTTAGATAATTCAAAACAAGTTTCTGGCAATATATTCATACCAGTTCTGCTAGGAACATTATAGAGTATTA
The DNA here is from genome assembly GCA_944386685.1 of uncultured Clostridia bacterium. Taxonomy (GTDB): domain Bacteria; phylum Bacillota; class Clostridia; order TANB77; family CAG-508; genus CAG-269. The sequence continues at coordinate 64,999 of CALXCA010000007.1, forward strand.
TAGGTAAAGAAGTAGAGCTTGCTATAGATTTATAATGTTCAATTAATCCGTTTTTGAGTAGTCTTATTATAATAAGGAGTAACAATTAAAAGACCATCAGCTCCTAATTCTTCTGCTATTAAAGAATTTTGAATAGCTTGATTTGTATTATTAGAGCCAGTTCCTACAATAACTGGAATACGTTTATTGCAAGCAGATACAGCACATTTAATTAATTCAGATTTTTCTTCATTTGTCATTGTAGAAGCTTCACCAGTTGTACCACAAACAACTAAAGCATTTATTCCAGAGTCAATCTGCATATTTATAAACTTTTTAAATTCATTATAATTAACACCATTTTTTGTAAAAGGAGTTGCTAAAGCAGTTGCAACACCTCTAAATAAAAGTTTTTTCATAAATAATATCATTCCTTTCAGACCAAAAAGTCAACTTATTTATTGAATATGAAAAATTGATTTTTCATATTCAACAACAGAGCTTCTCTTAAATTACAGAATCAAAAACTTGCAACTAATTTTTCCACAATTTGAACAGCATTAGTTCCTGCACCTTTTCTTAAATTATCTGCAACAACCCATAAATTTAAAGAATTTTTCTTACTAAAATCTTTTCTAATTCTTCCAACAAAAACTTCGTCATGCCCATTAACAATAGAATTGATAGGATATTCTTCATTAGAAATATCATCTAAAACTTTAATTCCAGGTGAGGAACTTAAAATATTTTTAATTTCATTTATAGAAAAATCATTTTCAAATTCAATGTTAATACTTTCTCCATGGCAATTAGTTACAGGAACACGAACACATGTAGCAGTAACAGGAAGATTTGGATGACCTAAAATTTTTCTTGTTTCATTTACCATTTTCATTTCTTCTTTTGTATATCCATTTAGTAAAAATACATCAATTTGAGGCAAACAATTATCATATATTGGATGGGAAAATTTTATAAGAGGTTTTTGTAAACCAATCTTACCGTTTTCTAAGTCTTCTAGTCCTAATTTACCTGCCCCAGATACAGCTTGATAAGTTGAATAAATAACTCTTTTTATTTTAAATTTATCATCTAAAGGTTTTAAAACAACAACAGCTTGAATTGTAGAACAATTAGGATTTGCTATAATATTTTTGTGATTGATTATATCTTCGAAATTTACCTCTGGGACAATAAGAGGAACATCATCTTCCATTCTAAATGCACTACTATTATCAATAACTATACAATTCTTAGATACTGCTATTGGGGCAAATTTTTTTGCAGTTTCAGCCCCAGCAGAAAAAATTGCAAAATCAAAATGTTCATTAAAAGAAGATTCTTTTAATTCTTTTACAATATAATTTTTATTCATAAATTTTAATTCTGTTCCTGCTGATTTGTTTGAAGAAAAAAGAGTATATTCAAAATTTTCTAATTTTTTTTCTTCTAAAACTTTTAGAATAGTTCTGCCAACTAAACCAGTTGCACCAACAATTGCTAATTTAAATGTTTTCATTTTTAATCTCATTCCTTCCTTAAGGCATAAATTGGTTGAAAAAAATTTTAATTAATTTTCAACGTTCTTCCTTTTAAATTTTTTATTATATAAATATTTGTTCTTGTATAGGAAAAATCAAGTTTTTCCTATACAAGAAAAGAGCTTCGCTCAAACGGATGCACACAAATTTTACTAACGTAAAATTTGGCGCGCGAACAATAACGCGGACTTTAAAATGTTATAAATATATAAAATGTCTAAAAATGTCCGCTATTGTTCTGATTTACTATATTAGATGTTTATATATTTTTATATATTCATTAAATAAAAAAAAATTCGTAAAACTTTCAAACTTGACTGGGAAATTAAAAAATGGTAAAATAAAACACGTAAATAATAAAACACGTAAATAATAAAACACGTAAATAATAAAACACGTAAATAATAAAACACATAAATACCAAAATACGTAAATACAAAAATACGTAAATAATAAAACACGTAAATAATAAAACACATAAATACAAAAATACGTAAATACAAAAATACGTAAATACTAAACACATAAACACTAAAATATGTAAATAATAAGATATATAAAAACTAATATTAAATTCAACATATAAGAGAGAAAGGAAGATATAAAAATGAGAATTTTAGCAGTAGGAGATATAGTTGGAGAATCTGGAGTTAGAAAATTAAAATCAGAATTACCAAGAATAAAAAATACAGAAAATATAGATTTTGTAATTACAAATGGAGAAAATTCAGCAGGGGGAATGGGAATAAATGAGAAAAATTTTAATGACATATTAGAAGCTGGAACAGATGTGGTTACAATGGGAAATCATACATGGGGAAAAAAAGATATTTTTAAATTTATAGACCATAAACAACTTTTAAGACCAGCAAATTATCCAAAAGGAGTTGTTGGAAAAGGGCTAGGAATTTATGAATGTAAAGATAAAAAAATAGCTGTTATGAATTTTATGGGAAGAGTTGATATTAACATACTAACAGAAAATCCTTTTTTATTAGCTAAAGAAATGGTAGATGAACTACAGGAAAAAGTGGATATTATAGTAATAGACTTCCATGCAGAAGCAACAGCAGAGAAAATAGCTATGGCAAGATATCTAGATGGAAAAGTTACTTGTATTTTTGGAACACATACACATGTACAAACAGCAGATGAACAGATTTTACCAAATGGAACAGGTTATATTACAGATATTGGAATGACAGGACCTAAAAATTCTGTAATAGGAATGGATGCAGAAGTCTCAATAAAAAGATTTGAAACAACACTTCCAGAAAAGTATAAATTAGCAGAAGGAGAATGTATTTTAAATGCAGTTATATTTGATATAGATGAAACAAATAATAAGGTTACAGATATAAAAAGAATTTATATAAGATAATAAATACATAAAAATGTAATTAATATTTTAACTTAAAATATTAAATTAAATTTATTTAATATTTATGTATGAAATGAAAAATAGAAAGTGTTCTAAAATATTGATATAAAGATAAAAAAATGTCGAAAAGTCAAATAAAAATTTCAAAAAATTTCCAAAAAATACTAGACAAAGTTTCCTAAATAATGTAAAATACAAAATGTAAAAGTTGCAACAAAAAAATTATTATAGGAGGCAAATGAAAAATGGAAGTTTTAAAAATTTCATCAAAATCTAATCCAAATTCAGTAGCAGGAGCTATAGCAGGATTAGTAAAAGAATCAAACAAGGCAGAAATGCAAGCAATTGGAGCGGGAGCTCTAAATCAAGCAGTAAAGGCAGTAGCGATAGCAAGAGGATTTGTAGCACCATCAGGAGTAGACTTAGTTTGCATACCAGCTTTTGCAGAAGTAGAGGTCGAAGGAGAAGACCGAACAGGAATAAAATTGATTGTAGAATCAAGAAAATAATATAAAAATAAGGGGCAAATTTGTACTGAACCATAAAATTTTCAATTATTTAGGTTCATTTCAATCTGCCTCTTTAATTTTAATTGTATAAAATGCTACAATCGCTAGCCATTTGAGATTTTCTCATTGCACTCGAAAACTCAAATCAAGCGAGAACAAATAAGAAAAATCTTTGTTTTTTCTTATTTGTTCTAAAAATTACTTGAAAAAATCCCAATAATAAGGTATGATAACTAAGCAAGGGGTGATATTTTGAAAATTAATATAGTAAAATATATATTTATATTATTTGTAATTGGAATTATTGGATTTGTTATATTCAAGTTAAATGAGGAAAAAAATAATCAACCAGAAGAAGTTACACAAAATGTACAAGAAGAAGAAATAATAAAAGAAATAAATTTAGGAGTAGCAGAATTTGACTCAATAAATCCACTATTAAGTAGTAATAAACAAATACAAGAATTATCTAAAATAATATTTGAACCAATGCTACAAATTAATAATGAATACAAAATAGAAAAATGTCTTGTAAAAGATTGGGCAAAAACATCTGAAACACAATATATAATAAAACTAGACGATACAATACAATGGTCAGATGGAAACAAACTAACAGCAGATGATGTAATATTCACAATACAAACTATAAAAAACCTTAATTCAATATATTCTGATAATGTAAAAAACATTGTAGATGTAATTAAAGTTGACGAAAATACAATAAGAATTTATTTAGATCAAGAAATACCTTTTTTTGAATATAATTTAATATTCCCAATATTAAGTTTAAAATATTTTGAAGGACAAGATTTTGTTAATACAGAAAAAAATAATATGCCAATAGGAACGGGAAAATATAAAATTATAGAAAATTCAGCAGAAAAGATAGTATTAGAAAAAAATCCAAATTATAAAAAAGAAGAATTAATACCAGAAAAAATAACAATAAATAAATATGCAAATTTAGGGGAATTATATAATGCATTTAAATTAGGAAAAGTTGATTTAATATCTACAAATAATATAGGAATAGAAAATTATATAGGAACAATAGGATATAATAAAACAGAAATTAATGGAAGAGAATTTGATTTTTTAGCAATTAATACACAAAGTGATGTATTATCAAATAAAGAAGTAAGGCAGGCTATAGCAAGGGCAATAAATAGAGATAATATAATATCACAAATTTATAATAATAAATATAAAGTACAAGACTATTTTTTAGACTATGGAAACTGGTTGCAAGGGGAAAAAGCAGATTTATCTTATAGTCCAGACACTGCAATAAGTATTTTGCAAAATAATGGATGGGAATACAAATATAATAGATGGCAAAAAGTTATAAATTATAGAACAAAAAGAATAAAACTAAATTTAGTTGTTCAAGCAACAAACCAAACGAGAGTGACAATTGCAGAAATGATAAAAACCAATTTAGAAGAAATAGGAATGGATGTAAATGTTATAAAAGCTAATGACAAACAATACGAATCTTATTTAACAAGAAAAAATTATGACATGTTACTAACAGGAGTAACATTATCTTTAAGTCCAAATTTACAAACATTTTTTGGCACAGGGAACTTAGCAAATTATAATAATGAAGAAATAAATTCTATTTTAAATGAAGTAAAAAATATAACAAAAGAAGATTTATTAAAAGAAAAATATAATAGAATAAGGCAAATTTATAATGATGAATTACCATATATAGGTCTATATAGTAATTTTTATGAAGTTGCATATAATTGGACTTTAAAAGGAAGTATTCCAGTAAATTGGTATAATATATATAGCACAATAGAAAGTTGGTATAAGAACTAGAACAAATTAACAACAAATAAATAATTGGTTGGTTGATAAAGTAAAAATATATTTAGAAAATTAAAAATAATTAAAAAATTTTTTTAATTACACTTGACAAAAAAATAAAAACGTTATAATATAGATGTCGAACAAAAGTTTTGGAAACATAGTTTAAATAATAATTTTATAATTATAAAAATTCTAAACAGAAACAAGAAAGGAAGAAAAATAATATGAGTGAAAATGCAGAAAAAAGAAAAGCACTAGAAGTTGCAATGAATCAAATAGAAAAACAATTTGGAAAAGGTTCTGTAATGAAACTAGGAGAATTTAAAGCTATGGAGGTAGAGGCAATACCAACAGGAGCATTAAGCTTAGATATAGCATTAGGTATTGGAGGAGTACCAAGAGGAAGAATTGTAGAAGTTTTTGGACCAGAATCATCAGGAAAAACAACTTTAGCATTACATATAATAGCAGAAGCACAAAAAATGGGAGGAGAAGCGGCATTTATTGATGCAGAACATGCTTTAGACCCAGTATATGCAAAAAAATTAGGAGTAGATATAGATAATTTAATAGTATCACAACCAGATACAGGAGAACAAGCATTAGAAATAACAGAAGCATTAGTAAGAAGTGGAGCATTAGATGTAATAGTAGTAGACTCTGTAGCAGCATTAGTTCCAAAAGCAGAAATAGATGGAGAAATGGGAGATTCTCATATGGGACTTCAAGCAAGATTAATGTCACAAGCATTAAGAAAACTTGCAGGAGCAATAAACAAATCCAAAACAGTACTATTATTTATAAACCAATTAAGAGAAAAAATTGGAGTAATGTTTGGAAATCCAGAAACAACAACTGGAGGTAGAGCACTTAAATTCTATGCATCTGTAAGAATGGACATAAGAAAAATAGAAATGATGAAACAAGATGGACAAGTTGTTGGAAATAGAGTAAGAGTAAAAGTAATAAAAAATAAAGTTGCACCACCATTTAGAGAAGCAGAATTTGATATATTATATGGAAAAGGAATATCAAAAGTTGGAAATATATTAGACATGGCAGTAAACTTAGACATTGTAGAAAAAAGCGGAGCATGGTTTAGCTATAATGGGCAAAGAATAAGCCAAGGAAGAGAAAATGCAAAAAGATATTTAGAAGAACATCCAGAAACAATGAATGAAATAGAGAAAAAAGTAAGAGAAAACTTTGCAAAAGCATTTGAACAAAGTTTAGGAGAAGAAATGCCTGTAGATTCTGATGAAGAAACAGAACCTGTAGAAGAATAAAGCTAAAAAATTAAAATAAAGGTTAGGGTCGATCCATTTCTCGCCAAGTGGTGATTGTTAGGTTCGGTCCTTTTTGTGTTGGTGGTGTCTATTGGGGTCGGTCATTTTTCTGTCTGGTGTAGGTTCTAAAGCATACTCTTATATAATTGTTTTGCAATACCGCGTAAGCGACCAAATGAGCGAAGCGAATGCGATTTGGAGCAACCTACATATT
>CALXCA010000008.1 GCA_944386685.1 uncultured Clostridia bacterium
TGGATCTGCCTCTAATAACATATCCATATAAGCTTCTTTGTTTTCTATCTTTTTTACCTGAGGTTTTTCTTCTTTAACAGTCTTCAAATCCATTGGTATATCTGGCTTTGCTTGATTGCGGTTATAATATCTAATCTCCTCTGAGAATATGCAACCACAATATTTTTGCATATAAAGTCCAAGTTCTCTTGCCTCTGCTTGCCCTTGTCTAAAGCCTGGTCTAAAATCTCTATATAAAAAAATTAAACCATATTTTTCTGCCATTTCTTCTCCTATTTTTTTCAATGCTTCATGGTTTTGATATGGGCTAATTAGTAGAGTTGTAGAAAATGTATCATATCCATTTTCTTTTGCATATTTTGCAGTTTGTTCCAATCTTACTCTATAACAATATTTAACACATCTATTTTCTAAATCATTTATAACATTTTTACAAAAATCTTTTAATCCATAATTTTCATCAAAAATTGCTTGTACACCAATGCTTGCTGTATATTCTTTTAATGTGTCTCTTCTTGTTTTATATTCTACATATGGATGAATATTAGGATTGAACCAGTATACTACTGGTTCAATCCCTTCTTTTCTTAAACTTTTTATACAATAAACACTACAAGGTGCACAACATGTATGTAATAATAATTTCAATTTTATTTTCGTCCCTTTCTATTCTTTTTTATTATTTAAAGATCACTAAAAATATCACTAATTTGTTATATTTATTTAAATAATCAACAAATTTTTCATTTACTTTCTTATATAAATAATCTAATTTTCTATGTTTCTACTCTCTTCCATCTGATTGGTCGTTTTTTATTTTTATATTTAATAGTTTCTCTAAATCAAATACTTTTGTTATATCAAATTCTTTAAGATCGTCTATTCCTCCATTTTTTGCACTACCTCTTACTCCATCTTCCCAATCATAATAGTCAGATAAACTTAGAATTTTATCTACATATGTTTTTGCATATTCATCATCTTTATGTTCAATAAAATATGGAATTAAAGTTTTTCCAGATGAAAGTGATGCTAAAGCTCTATGATGCCCGTCAATTATATATGTATTACCATTATATTCTAGTGCACAAATATCTCCTAAATTATAATTAAAGCCTTTTTTCTTAATTGATTGTGCTAAACTATCTATTGTAGTTCCGACAGGAGATTTTGCAATTGTATTTATATATGTTTGTGATGGTAAAAACATTGCTGTATTTTTCCAATACTTAGGATAATATTTTCCTGTTCTATAATTTTCTTCTCCATCAACTATTATCTGTGCTAATTCTCTAGGGTTTGAAAATGATGTATCTACTATTAAATCATAATTATCAGGATTTGTTAAGTCTACTCCATATCTTTCTTTATATCTTTCTATTTCTGATAATTTTCTTTTTCTTGTTTGTTCTATTGCTTCATCTAATGAGTAAAATTTATCTTCTACTCCTCTTGTTTGGTCATTAAATACTCTTTGCCCTGCAATTTTTTCATTTACTGTTAATCTTATTGCATAAGATTCTGGTATGTTACTCCATGCTAGTCTAGAATCTATTATATATACATTATTAGGATGTTCTGCTTCATTTATTAATTGTCCTCTTCTAGCAACTTCACTGTCTACCATTTTGTCTATTCTATTTCTTTTTTCTTTAAAATCTTCGTCTGTTTGTATATCTGTTAAACTTACATTTTTTCTATCTGGATATGTTCTATAATATTCTTCTTGTATTAATTGCCTAAATATATTTCCAACAGATATAATTTGTACTTTATACCCCATTTTTTCATATTTATCTCTTATTAGTTTTACTACTGTTGATTTTCCACTAACTGGTTCTCCAGAAATTGTAATAATTTTGTTTCTTATTTTTTTCATATTAAATTTTCTTCCTTTCTTAGGCGTATTTAGTTATGAAAATAATTTCTTTCAAACTATTTACATTCCTTTTTTTAAGGTATAAATTCGATTTAAAATTATTTTTTCTACTTTTTTCTGCATTTATTTTACCATATTAACAATATTTTGTAAATTGTTTTTTGAACAATTTTATGCATGTTTGCTACTAGGGTCGGTCCCAACACGAAAAAGGGACCGACCCCAACACAAAAAGGGACCGACCCCAACACAAAAAGGGACCGACCCCAACACAGAAAGGGACCGACCCCAACACAAAAAGGGACCGACCCTAACACAAAAAGGGACCGACCCCAACACAAAAAGGGACCGACCCTAACACAAAAAGGGACCGACCCCAGTAGCCGACCCTAACACGAAAAAAAGAGAACCGGCACTTTTTTTACCTTAATTATTTACACTCCCATTATATTATATCCATTGTCTGCATATATTACTTGCCCTGTTATTGCTGTTGACATTTCACTTAGTAAGAATGTTGCCACATTTCCTACTTCTGTTGTTGTTACATTTCTGTGTAATGGTGCTTTTTGTTCTACTATGTCTAAGATTGAATTAAAATCTTTTATTCCTTTTGCTGATAATGTTTTTATTGGTCCTGCAGATACTGCATTTACTCTTATATTGTCTTTTCCTAAATTATCTGCTAGGTATCTTACACTTGCTTCTAATGCTGCTTTTGCTATTCCCATTACATTATATCCTTCTAATACTTTTGTTGAACCATGATATGTTAATGTAACTAAACTTGCATTTTCATTTAACATATCTAGTTCTTTTGCCATTCTTGATACTAATACAAATGAATATGCACTTACGTCACATGCGTGTGAATATCCTTCTTTACTTGTTAATATAAAATCATTGTGTAAATCTTCTGTGTTTGCATGTGCTATTGCATGTACTATTCCATCAATTTTTCCATTTTCTTCTTTTATTTGTGTAAATACTGTTTTTACTATTTCATCTTCTGATGCTCCATTTAATACATATGCTTTGCTTCCTTTAAAATCTGAAATTAATGTTTCTATTTTATCTTTGTTTTCTTCTCCCATATATGTAAATAATAATTGTGCTCCATTTTCATATGCTGATTTTGCAATTCCATATGCTATACTCCATTTATTTCTTATTCCCATTATTAATATCTTTTTTCCCTCTAATAACATAACTAATTTCTGTAATAAATTTATTTTATTACATTTAACCTCCCTTTTTTATATTTCTATATTTATTATTTTCTTATATTTATTTTAAAGTTTTTATAAAGTTTTTTACTAATTTATTATACATAATTTTTAAATAATATAATTTTTTTAATTATATTATTTGATATTCTCCCATATTTCTAAATTTTTGATATCTTTCTTCTTTTATTTCTTGTGGGCTTTTTTTACTATATTCTTTTATTGTTTTTAATATCTCTTTTTTTAAATCTTCACTTACTTTTATAAAACTTTCTTCTTGTGTAATTGCATTTTCTTTTAATTTTTCACTTTCATTAATTGATAAATTTGTATTACTTTCTTTTATTTCCTTACTTTCATCAATTTTTTTACTATCAAAATCTATATCTTTGCTATTTTTCAAAACATCTATATTATATTTAGGTTCTTTTATAATTTTATCAATTACTTTTAATTCTTTTAAGTCTTTTGCTGTTAATTTCATCTTTTCTGCAGCTTCTTTGGCTCTTGATGAATCTTTCCACAAAATACTTGCATATCCTTCTGGAGAAAGAATTGAATATATTGCATTTTCTAACATTATTACTTTATTTCCTAGTCCTAAGGCTAATGCTCCTCCACTTGAACCTTCTCCTATTATTATACTTATTGTTGGTACAGTTAGACTTGCCATTTGTAGCATAGAACTTGCTATTGCCTCTCCTTGACCTCTTTCTTCTGCACCAATTCCAGGATATGCTCCTTTTGTGTCTATAAAAGTTATAACTGGTCTATGAAATTTTTCGGCTTGTTTCATAAATCTTATTCCTTTTCTATAACTTTCTGGGTTTGGCATACCAAAATTTCTTTCTATATTTTCTTTTGTTGTTCTTCCTTTTTGTTCTGCAATTACTGTAAAATTTTGTTTTCCTATTTTTGCTAAACCACATACTATTGCTTTATCATCTTTAAATTGCCTATCTCCATGCAATTCTATGAATTCATCAAATATTTTTTCTATATAATCTAATGATGTTTTTCTTTTTGGATTTCTTGCAATTTCAACTCTATCCCATGCGTCCATTTCTACACCTTTTATAATATACTAAATATTAAATATATTACCTTTCTTGAATCTTATTTTTTGCTAAATAAACTATAATCACTTGCTATTTGATATTTTCTCTTTGAATTCGAAAACTCAAATCTGGCAAGAAGAATTTGTTCTTTCATTTAGTAAAACATTATTTTTTGTTAATTTTTAATAATTTCATGTTAATTCTTATTCAATTCAATTAGTTTTGCTAAAGTATTTTTTAAATCTTTTCTTTCTACTATTTTATCTATAAAACCATGTTCTAATAAAAATTCTGCTGTTTGAAATCCCTCTGGAAGTTCCTCACCAATTGTTTGCTCAATTACTCTTTGACCTGCAAAACCTATCATAGCACCTGGTTCTGCTAAAATAATATCTGCCAAACTTGCAAATGATGCAGTTACACCACCATAAGTTGGATCTGTTAAAACAGATATATATAATAATCCTGCTTCATTTAATTTTTCTATTGCAGATGTTGTTTTTGCCATTTGCATTAAAGAAATAATTCCCTCTTGCATTCTTGCACCACCAGATACGCAAAATATTATAATTGGTAATTTTAATTCAATAGCTTTTTCTATAGAATATGTAATTTTCTCTCCAACAACAATTCCCATACTACCCATTAAAAAGCCACTATCCATTACACATATTACAACTTCTTCTCCATTAATTTTTCCTATACCACTACTTACAGCCTCTTGTATTCCTGTTTTTTCTCTTAATGATTTTAGTTTTTTTGGATAATCTTCTAAATTTAATGGATTTGTAGTATCTATATTAAAATCAAATTTTTTATATGTTCCCTCATCTATTATACTTTCTAATCTTTTATTTATATGCATTCTAAAATATCCACCACAATTTGGGCAAATACTTAAATTTTCTCTTAAGGTTTCTTTATAAATTATTTCTTTACATTTATCACATTTTACCCATTTTCCAACAGGTATGTCTACTTTATTTTGCACTCTTTTTGCTGTTGGCTCTCTTTTTTTGATTTTATCTACTATCATGTTTTAACTCCTTAAAACTATTTTTTTAATATTTCTTTTTCTATAAATGATGTGTCAAAATTGCCTCTAATAAAGTTTTGATTTTTTATTATTTGGAATAAAAAGTCTATATTTGTATCTACACCATCTATTACAGTTTCTTCTAATGCTCTTTTCATTTTGCTTATTGCTTCATTTCTAGTATCTCCATGTGTAATAATTTTTGCTATCATAGAGTCATATGTCGGTGGAATTGTATATCCTTCATAAATGGCTGTATCTATTCTTATTCCATTTCCTCCTGGTAGGTTTAATCCTGTAATTGTTCCTGGACATGGCATAAAGTTTTTACTTGGATTTTCAGCATTAATTCTACATTCCATACTATATCCTCTAAATTCAATATCTTTTTGTTTAAATCTTAAAGGCTCTCCTGCTGCTATTCTTATTTGTTCTTTTACTATATCTATTCCTGTTCGTTCTTCTGTTATTCCATGTTCTACTTGTATTCTAGTATTCATTTCCATAAAATAATAGTTTTTATCTGAATCTACTAAAAATTCAATTGTTCCACAATTTGAGTATCCTGCAATTTTTGCAGCTTTTACTGCTGATTCTCCCATTTTATTTCTAATTTTATCATCTATTGCTGTTGATGGTGTTTCTTCTATTATTTTTTGATTTCTTCTTTGTATTGAACAATCTCTTTCTCCTAAATGTATTACATTTCCATGTTCATCTGCTAATATTTGAATTTCTACATGTCGTGGATTTTGAATAAATTTTTCCATATATATTTCATCATCATTAAATGATATTTTTGCCTCTTGTTTTACAATATGATAATTATTTTCTAATTCTTCTGGATTGTGTGCAATACGTATTCCTTTTCCTCCTCCACCTGCTGCTGCTTTTAACATTACTGGATATCCTATTTTTTCAGCAATTTTAAGTGCATCTGTTAGTCCTGCAATACTTCCTTCTGAACCAGGAATTACTGGAACTCCTGCAGATTTCATTAATTCTTTTGCTTTTGACTTATTTCCAAGTAAATCTATTACTTCTGGTTTTGGTCCAATAAATTTTATATTTGATTCTTCACATATTTTTGCAAATTGACTGTTTTCTGATAAGAAACCAAATCCTGGATGTATACTATCTGCTCCTGTTATATGTGCTGCTTCTATTATATTTTTCATGTTTAAATAACTTTTACTTGAATTTGCTGGTCCTATGCATATTGCTTCATCTGCTAGTCTTGTATGCATAGCATCTTTATCAATTTCTGAATATACTGCAACTGTTTTTATATTCATTTCTTTACATGCTCTTATTATTCTAACAGCAATTTCTCCTCTATTTGCAATTAATATTTTATTCATCTTTTAATTCTATAGTTTCTTCAAGTGAAAAAACTATAACTACTCCTTGTATAAATATATTTAGGTTTTTATAAAATGGCTACCTATAAACCTTATTGTTCTAAAGTTTATTAAAATTTTTATATATTAATAATTGCATAAATTTCTCGACTCAATACGGAAATATAAGAATTTCTAAAATAATTTTATGGCACCCTTTCACTTAGTCCTCGCTACGCTCGACGCGAACATTTTCCATAAAATTAATTTAAGAAATTCTAAATTTCCTCCAATCATATTCGAAATTTATTTATTATTAATATATAAAAATTTTTAATGAACTGAAACAACTCGCATAAAGTCTGAAAAAGTAATTTTTTGCTTTTATCCATTATATATGGTATAATTATTTTAAGCAATATTTGTTGCTAGAAAAACTCTCTTAGAAAAATTTACATTGGAGGTGTGCTTTATGTTATCTGAGAACTATGAGTTTTTCAAATTGGCAGATGATTGTCCCTCTTTGGAGAAACAGTTAGAAGACATCGTTGCTAATAATGGAGGCAAATTACCTCAAGATTTTCAGCTTAAGCTTGAGGAAATTTTCCAGAGTCAGAGCATCAACACTATTCTTATCAACTCTGGATATCTCCACAAAGGTCAGGAGATTCGGAAATCTCTTGAGTTTAAGTGCTCCAGCGATGAGATGAAGATTACAGTTAACATCCATGTTAAGCTGTAATTTACCATCATCAAAACAGTAAACTAACATTAAAATGATATGGAAAGAGGATTTCTTATGATTTTTATCTGCCTTGGAGGGTTGCACTGCAGCCCTCCATTATTTAATTATTATCCAACAACTGCAAAAGTTAATTCTCCTTTTGCTACAACTTTATCATTTACTGTTGCAATTGCTTCTCCAATTCCTACTGGACCTTTTCTTTTTATTATTTTTACTTCTAATTTTAGTCTATCTCCTGGAACCACCATTTTTTTAAATTTCATTTTATCTATTCCACCAAATAAAGCATTTTTTCCTTTATTTTCTGGCATACTTAATATTGCTATTGCTCCAGCTTGTGCTAAACTCTCTGTAATTAATACTCCTGGCATTATTGGATTTCCTGGGAAATGTCCTTTAAAATACCATTCATTTTCGTCTACATTTTTATATGCTATAGCACTTTCTCCTGGTACATATTCTTCAACTTCATCTATCATCAAAAATGGTTCTCTTTGTGGTATTATTTCTTTTATTTGTTCTTTATTTAACATTTTATTTATAAGTTATATTTATATTAAATATAACTTTCTCCTTATATCACATATTTAGGTTTTCATAGAGTTTTACCTATAAACTCTTATAAATAGTGCATAAAAATATATAATTATTGTTTTATAATATATTATTTTCAAATATTAATTTCTATAAAAGATATCTTATCTAATTCTAAACAATGGTTTTCCGTATTCTACCATTTCACCGTCTTTAACTAGTATTTCTGCTATTGTTCCATCAAATTCTGATTCTATTTCGTTCATTAATTTCATGGCTTCTATAATGCATAATACATCACCTTTTTTTACAGTTTTACCAACTTCTACATATGGTGCAGAATTAGGGTCTGGTCTTAAATAAAATGTTCCTACCATTGGAGATTTTACAATATTTCCTTGTTCTTCTTTTGTTTCACTTTCTTGTTTTTTTTCTGTTTTTTCAACTACAGGTTGTGATTGTACAATTTGGCTTGTTGTTCTTTCTATTATTTGCACTTCTTTATCTTTTTTCATTCCAATTCTTGTACCATCTGGAAAATCAATATTTATTTCTGTTAATTTTGAATTTCCCATATCTTCAATTAATTTTTTTATGTCTTCGTAATTCATTTTTTACATTCCTTGTATTATAAAATTTAGGTTTTTATATGGATTTACCTATAAACCATAATAATATTTTACAAAGTAAATTTTTTTAATATTACACTTGCATTATGTCCACCAAAACCTAATGAATTTGACATTACTAACTTTAGGTCTGCATCTCTTACTTCATTTGGAACTATATCTAAATCACAGTCTTCATCTTTTTCTTTATAATTTATTGTTGGAGGTACTTTTCCTGTTTCTAATGCTTTTGTACAGAATATTGCTTCAACTCCTCCTGCTGCTCCTAATAAATGTCCTATATTTCCTTTTGTAGAACTTACCATTACTTTATTTGCAGATTCTCCAAAAGCTTTTTTTATTGCCATTGTTTCACACAAATCATTTAAATGTGTTGATGTTCCATGTGCATTTATATAATCTACATCTTCTGGTTTAATATTTGCACTTTCCATTGCTCTAACCATTGCTCTAGAAGCACCATCTCCATCTGGTGATGGTGATGTTATATGATATGCATCAGATGTTGCACCATATCCTACAACTTCTGCATATATTTTAGCTCCTCTTTTTTGTGCATGTTCTAATTCTTCTAGAATTAAAATTCCTGCACCTTCTCCCATTACAAATCCGCTTCTTTGTTTATCAAATGGAATACTTGCTCTATTTTTATCTGTTGTTTCATTTGTTAATGCTTTCATGTTTTCAAAACCTGCTATTCCTATTTCACAAATAGATGCCTCTGTTCCTCCTGCAATTATAACATCTTCAAAACCATCTCTAATATTTCTAAAAGCTTCACCTATAGCATGTGTTGAAGATGCACAAGCAGATACAATTGAAATAGATTCTCCTTTTGCACCTAATTCTATTGCTATATTTCCAGCTGGCATATTTGCTATTGTCATTGGAATAAACATTGGAGAAATTCTGTTATGACCTTTTTCAAAACATGTAAAACATTGTTCTTGAATTGTTGTTAATCCTGCAATTCCTGAGCTTACAAATACCCCTATTCTGTTAAAATCTGTATTTTCTGCATTAATTCCACTATCTTCAAAAGCTTCTTTAGATGCAATTATTGCAAATTGAGAACTTCTGTCTAATCTTTTTGATTGTTTTAAATCAAAATAATCTTGTGAATTATAGTTTTTTACTTCTCCTGCAAATTTTGTTTTAAATGTACTTGTGTCAAATAATGTAATATTATCTATTCCACATTTTTGGTCTAAAATTCCTTGCCATGTTTCTTTTACATTTTTTCCTATTGGTGTAATTGCTCCAATACCTGTTATTACAACTCTTTTTTCCATTTTTAATCCAATCCTCTTTTTATTTATTTAGGTTTTATGGTACCTATAAACCAACTTCTATAATTTCAATAAACTAATATTTCAAATCTGTTTGGGCTAAAATTTTTTATTCCAAATCATCTAAAAATAATTTTACATAACCATTCCGCCGTCAACATTTATTACTTGACCTGTAATATAAGAACTATCATCAGATGTTAAGAATTTTACTACTTTTGCAACTTCTTGTGCAGAACCCATTCTTTTCATTGGAATATTTTTTGCAATTTCATTTTTTATTTCTTCTTTTAATACACCTGTCATATCTGTTTCTATAAATCCTGGTGCAATTGCATTAACTAAAATATTTCTTGATGCAACCTCTTTTGCTAAACTTTTTGTAAATCCTATTATTCCTGCTTTTGATGCAGAGTAATTTGTTTGTCCTGCATTTCCTACTATTCCTACAACAGAAGAAATATTTATTATTCTACCACTATGTGCTTTCATCATATAACTTATAACATTTTTTGTAACATTATATGTTCCACCTAAATTTGTATCTATAACTTGTTTAAAATCTTCTTCTTTCATTCTGATTAATAAACAATCTCTTGTTATTCCTGCATTATTTACTAAAACATCTATATGTCCAAATTTTTCTATTATTTCTTTAACAAATCTTTCACAATCTTCATATTTAGATACATCACCTTGAACTGCTAATACTTCTACTCCTAATTCTGCTATCTCTTTTTTTGCATTTTCTAAATCTTCGTTTTCTTTTCTGTAATTTAATGCAATATTATATCCCTCTTTTGCAAGTGTTATTGCAATTTGTTTTCCTATTCCTCTTGTAGCTCCTGTAATTAAAGCAACTTTTTTGATATTTTCCATAATAAATTCCATTCCTTTCTTTTGAAAATAAAATTTTTTCTATTTAAAATTTTATTTTCACTTTGAGTTGCGAAAACTAAAGTTTCTTATTGTTTCCTATTTTATTAAATTATTTAAAACATTATCTAATGTTTCTACATTATTAATATTTAAAATATTTATTTCTTTTTCTGTTTCTATTTTTTTAACAAAGCCAGATAATGTTTTTCCTGGTCCTATTTCTATAAAAGTATCTACTCCTAAATCTATCATTTTTTGTAAACTATCAGAAAATCTTACTGGATGTGTTATATGATCTGCTAATATTTGTTTAATATCATCTTCTTTTTTATAAATATCTGCATTTATATTTTTTACTACTAAAGATTTTCCTTCATTAATTTTTACATTTTCTAGATATTTTTTTAATTCTATTGAAGCTTTTTCTAATTTAATTGTGTGGAATGGTCCAGCTGTTTTTAATTCTCTAACTTTTCTTGCTCCCATTTCTTTTGCAATTATTCCTGCTTCTGTAACTCCTTCTTTATCTCCAGATATTACTATTTGACCTGGACAGTTAAAGTTTACTGGTGTAGCAAATCCTTTTGTAACTTTTGAGCAAACTTCATTAACTTGTTCTTCATTCATTCCTAAAATTGCAGACATTAACCATTCTCCATCTGGCACTAAGTTTTGCATAAAATCTCCACGTTTTTGCACTAATTTAACTCCTTCTTCAAAACTTAATATTCCACTATAAATTAATGCTGAATATTCTCCTAAGCTTAATCCTGCTGATACTTCTGCTTTTATATTATTTTTTTCTAGAATTTTTAATATTGCTAAACTCATTGTTAAAATACACATTTGTGTATTTGCTGTTTTGTTTAATTCTTCTTCTGGTCCTTCAAATGTAAGTTTTTCTACATCTATTCCTGTTAATTCATGTACTTTTTTATATACTTCTCTTATTTCTTCATATTTGTCATATAAATCTTTTCCCATTCCAATACTTTGTGAACCTTGACCTGGAAATAAAAATCCTATTTTCATTTAAAACTCCTTGTATAATATATTTAGGTTTTTAAAAGGTTCCCTATAAACCTTATTTATTATTTTTTATTATTAGCATACACATTTATTATTTTGTTTGGCAAAAAATGATTAAATTTTTTATCTTGTTAATGGATTTTTACATTTATTATTATTTTTATGTTGCAAATAAATTGACTTGCATTCTTAATCTTGTATCAAATTAGAATATTTTTACTTATTAAATGCTTTTCAAATTCTTTGCAAAATTGTTTTATAATTAACATATTATCTATATTTATGTTAAACTCTTTTTTTATTGATGTAGCAATATTTTTTATGTCTTCTGGGAATTGTTGTTTATTTGTATTTATTCCTATTCCAATTACTAAATATTTTACTCTATCTTTTAATATTTTTGATTCTGTTAAAATTCCACCTATCTTTTTACCATTATATACAATATCATTTGGCTCTTTTATTTGTAAATCTATTTGGTATAAATTTTTAAATACTCTTAAAATAATTTTAGCAATTTCAATTGTTATTCCATCTAATTTTTGGTATTTACAATCTGTTTCTATATAAAGCGAAAATGCTATATTATTATCTTCATCTGTCTGCCAAATTCTACCATGTGTTCCTTTTCCATTTGTTTGTTTGTCTGCAATTATTATCAAACCATTTTCTATATTATTTTGTTCTATTCTTCTATGTATTTCTAATTGTGTAGAATCTATTATTTTATAATGTTCTATTTTGTTTCCTATTTTTTTTTGTTCTACTCGTATAGGTATTTCTGATTGTATTAAATCTATTTTTTTATAATGTTCTAACTTGTTTCCAATATATTTTTTATTCAAATTTATCAAATTCCTTTTTTATTAATTCTAAATTTTTTTCTCTTTTTATTTTGTTTGTAGTTGTTTTTATTAAAGGTACATCAGAAATAATTGTTCCTCTAATTGCTTTATAACGTGGCATTACTTTATTAACTTCACTTATTTTTTGACTTATTTCTTTTTCAATTTCTTCTTTTGTTTTTCCTTCAAAATGTTCTTTATTATAAACTACTTTTACAAAAATTTTTATATTTGTTGGATCTTCTGACATTTGCTTTCCAAAGATAAATGATTCTTCTATTCCATCTTCTTTATTTATTAAGCTTTCCATTTCTTCTGGATAAATGTTCTTTCCATTTTTTAAAACTATAACATTTTTCTTTCTTCCACAAATGAATATATATCCTTCTTCATCTATTTTTGCTAAATCACCTGTATGAAACCATTCATCTTTTAAAACTTTTTCTGTTGCTTCTTTATTTTTATAATATCCTATCATTACATTTGGTCCTTTTACAGCAAGTTCTCCAATTCCTTGTTTATTTACATTTAATAATTTAACTTCTTCACTTGGAAGTGCTTTTCCAATAGAACCAATTTTATGATATTTGTTATTTCCTACTGCAACAATTGGAGATGTTTCTGTTAATCCATATCCTTGTACTATATTAAAACCTAAATTTCTAAATTTTTCTTCTATTTTTGCATCTAAACTTGCAGCACCACTAATAAATAATCTTATATTTCCTCCAAGTAGTTCATGCAAATCTTTAAAAATTGCTTTTTTATTTTCCATAGAATCATTTTTATGTTTTTCTTCTTCAATTAATATTTCTTCTAAATTTCCTTTTTTTTCTATTTGCTTTCTAACTATTTTAAATAGCCTTTCATATATTGCTGGAACTGATGCCATTACAGATGCTTTATATTCTTTTAGGTTTTCTGGAATATGTCTTATTCCATCACTAAATACTATTTGTGCTCCTATATATAGTGGATATAAAAATCCAACTGTACATTCAAACACATGGTGTAATGGTAAAAATGATAAAAATATATCTTTAGAATTTACATCTAATGTTGATGCAATATCCATTAAATTTGAACATATATTTTTATGTGATAATGCAACTGCTTTTGATTGTGATGTTGTTCCTGATGTAAATAACATTATACTCATTTTTTTATTATCAATTTCTGCATTTGTAAACCTTGTGTCTCCATTTTCTACAAGTTTTTTACCTTTTTCTATTAATTCTTTTTGTGAAATAATTTCATCTTCTGTTTTTTCTAAATCCATTGAAATAATATATTTTAAATTTTTAGTTCTTACTTTTTTTAGTGTTTCTATATATTTTCCTGAACAAATTATTGCTTCTACTTCTGAACGTTTTAGTAAACTTTCCAATTCATTTTCTGGTAAAGATTTATCTAAAGGTACTACTATTCCTGTTCCACATACTATTGATAAATATGCTATTTCCCATTCAAAACGATTTTCTCCTATTACTGCTATTCTTTTATCTTTAAGTCCCATATCTATTAGAGATGTTCCTAAGCCATCTATCATTTTTCTCACTTCTTCATGTGTGTATGTTTTGTATTTTCCTTCTTCTTTACGAATTTTGTATGCAATATTTTTTCCATATTTTTGTCCAGATTTTTTTAACATGTCTTTTAAATCTGTTATTTCTATGTATTTATATAATCTTTCCATTATATTATTCCTTATTGTAAATTTAGGTTTTGTGGAAAAAACCTATAAACCATATATATTTATACCACTTTTTCTAGATTTTGTGATTATACTGATAGGTCAGTATAAAAATAAGGTATAAAAAATAGTATATATTAAATTCCATCTATATGGCTACACTCAAAATATAAGAACATTGGAAAAAAAGCAGAATCTTATTAAAAATAATTTAAAAAACTCTGCTTTTGTATCTTATTTTATATAATAAACATTACATGCATTTAATCCTTTTATCCATTCCCAACTTGTTAAACCTGTTGCTTTTGTGATTTTATCCATAATATCATCATTTTCTTGACCACCATTTATAAAAATAACTAATCCATTAGATAAATCTTTATCTTTTACAATGTTTTGAATATTTTCTTCTGTACATTCAACATCTTTTGCAACATATGATTCATCTAATACAGAAAATAATAAAATATCATCTAAAAATCTATTTTCATTTGAATTAAACATAAAAATTGTTGGTACATTTAGTTCATTTTGTAGTTTATTTACAATATCTCTTTTATCTAAAAACATTTCTTCTGGTTCCATTCTAAATATAATTGGTGTTATCATAATTATAATACAAATGATAAGCATTGTTATATCTAGCTTTTTGCCTTGAACAAGATTGCTAATTAAATTATATAATAAATATAAAATTAAAATAAATATCAATCCACATACAGGCATTATATATCTTAATTCTATCCATGGTGATGCTATTGCTATTATTACTGAATAAAATAATGTTGGTATTGCAATATATTTTATATATTTATTTTTTTCTATTTCAATTTTTTGTTTTTTAACTTTTTTATATATAACAATTCCTAACATCGCAATTAAAATTATAAATAGCAATCCATTAAAAGCATGTCTATTTATTTTATAAATATATAAACATATATTAGTTAAAAATTGTGATATATTTGTTAAATTGCTTATTGCTCCTTGTCCTCTATATCCAAAGAACATATGTTGTATTGAATATGGGAATATTATTAATGATAATACTCCTGCTATGCACATTGTTACAAAATATGCAATAAGTTCTTTGTACCTTTTTTCTTTTATGTATTTTATTACAAACATTATAAACATCATTACTAAATAGAATAAATAATAGTAATGTGTTAATGAACCTGCTAATGCTGATAGTCCTATAAAGAATAATAATTTATAATCTATTTTATCTTTTTCTAATAATTTCATGTGTAAATATGTTGTTATTACAATATTTAGTGTTGATAATGCATACATTCTTATATATACAACATTTGTTATTGATGATAGTATAATAGATGATAAAAATGCTATAAATGCTGATTTTTCTTTATATTTTGGTTTTCCCTTTAATAATTTTTGTATTATTAAATACATAAATATTGTTACAAACATGTAAATAATTATATTTATTATTACTCCTGGCCATTGTGAATAACTATTTTTGTGGAATCCCATAGCTATTCTTAATAATAAATAGTATAATGGTGGATGTACATCATTTTTTTGATTTTCATATACCTGGCTGAATTTTCCTGTTTCATCATCATTTACACATAAATAATCTTCATAATATTCTCCATTATGCCATGTGTTGTAAAAATCTTCGTTATTTTGTATTTCTACTTTATCATAACTTGCTAAACCTAATGAATATGCTTCATCCATATGTATATAGGATTTGTTTGCTCCCATTATTATAAATATTATTGTTTGTATTATTAGTATAATAGTTATTATAATTTTTTCATTTCTTTTCTCTTCCATATGTTATTTCTCCATCTGCTCTTATTGTATAAATATTTTTACTTCCTAAAAATGTAATGTAAAAATAATTTTCATCTGTAGCGTCAATTTCTAGTGTATAGTCTCTATTTTCTATTCCAATATTTTGGTCTAAATATCTTTTTAATATATTGTATTCTACTTTTGCTCCAGGGCTTTTTCCCATTGCTATTGCAACTGATGTATTTATTATTTCTCTTTCTTCTACTACACTATATGTTTTTTTTGCTTCTTTTGAATTTCTAATTAATCCGTGTTCTCCTGTTAATGTACTTATTGTTATTGTTGATATTATAAGTAATACCACTACTGTTGTTATAAGAGCTACAAGTGTTATACCTTTGTTATTCTTTAGTATATTCATTTTATATTTTTTCCTTTCTATTTGGGCAATTTTGTGCCGGTTCTCTTTTTTCCTTTTTGCTGTTTTCTTGTTGTTATTGGGGTCGGTCCCTTTTCTTTGTTAGGGTCGGTCCCTTTCTTTGTTGGGGTCGGTCCCTTTCTTTGTTGGGGTCGGTCCCTTTTTGTTCCTTTTTCGCTATTATATCAATATTTTTTTTAGATTTCAATATTAATTTTAATTTTTGATATTGATACATTACAGGATAATGGTCTTGAATAAAATAGAATAAAAAACAATTTAAAAGACCATTATCCTGTAACTTGATATTATCTTACAGTTCAGTAGGAAACTTTGATATATTAATAATTGCATGATAAACTGTAAAATTATTATTTGTATACGTCAGAAAAAATTAATTTAAAATTTTATATTTATATAATCATAATAATTTATATTTTATATATATTTATAGTAAATAATTTTAAAAAAAGGAATGAGAATTTTTTATGAAATCAAAAATATTTTTATTAATTTTAATATTTATTATAGCTTCTTCTCCTATAAGCTTTGCATTTTCTGATAATTATATTTGGTCTGTTTTAGATGATAGTATTGTAACTTCTTCTTCTGTTGGTCAACGGTGACGGAGATTTTGACAACTCTTCTCGGTGAAAATTCAACTAATTTTTTAAATTTAGAAGCTGGTAGTGCTATTTTGATTGAACAAAATTCTGGTCAAATTTTATATGGATATAATATTCATGAACGTTTATATCCTGCAAGTGTTACTAAAGTTATGAGTTTGCTTTTAATTATGGAAGCATTAGATTCTGGTAGAATAACTTTAGATACTCAAATTCCATGTAGCCAAAATGCTGCTAATATGGGTGGTTCTCAAATTTGGCTTGATACTACAGAAACTTTGTCTGTTAATGATATGTTAAAAGCTATTGCTGTCGTTAGTGCTAATGACTGTGTTACAGCTCTTGCCGAGTATTTAGGTGGTACTGTTGAGGGATTTGTAAATATGATGAATGCTAAAGCTAAAGAATTGGGAATGAATGATACTACTTTTGTTAATTGCCATGGTTTAGATGAGGATGGTCATTTAACTTCTGCTTATGATATTGCTTTAATGTCTAGAGAACTTTTAACAAAACACCCATCAATAACTAATTATACTACTATTTGGACTGATTCTCTTAGAGATGGAAAATCTGCTCTTTCTAATACTAATAAATTAGTTCGCAATTATTCTGGATGTACTGGCTTAAAAACAGGTTCAACATCTAAGGCTTTGTTTAATTTGTCTGCATCTGCTACTCGTGATAATTTGTCTTTAATTGCTGTTGTTATGAAAGCTCCTACTTCTGCTATTAGATTTGAAAATGCTACTTCTTTGTTAGATTATGGTTTTAGTAATTATTCTTATCAATCTTTCGGAAATTCTGGTGATGTTGTAAAAGAGGTTATAGTTAATAAAGGAGATTCAAAAACTGTAAATGCTATTTATGAAACTTCTCCATCTTTGTTAATAAAAAAAGGCGAAGAATCTAATATTACTTATGAAATTGCTTTAGATGAAGTTGTTCAGGCTCCTGTTACAGAGGGTCAACAACTTGGAACTATTTCTTATTATTTAAAAAACGAAAAAGTTGCTGAAGTATGTCTTATTGCTGAAACTTCTGTTTCTAAAATGAATATATTTAGTATGTTAAAGTCTGTTTTAAATGATTGGTTTTGCCTTACTAGATTTTGATTGCAGTATTTATAATATTATTTTACTTTGATAATTTGGTAAAAAGTACGTAGATATCTAATTTATTTTTCTATTTTTAATCTTGATATCGACGTACTTTTGGGCTTTTTTTATTTATTTTTTCTGACTTTTTATTCTCTGATGTTATAAATAGTATATATTTATCTGGTTTTACATTACTCTTTTGATATTTGAAACAACATTTATATTAATATTTATCTATATCTGTTCCATTTTTCATATATACTTTTATTTGCCTTATTAAATGTGGAATATTATAATTTCCTCCAAATTTATCATTGTCTAATAATTCATCATTAATTATTTTCCATTCTAATTTATTTTTTTCTTCTACAAGTCTTACATCATGTTTTAAAACACCATAATAAACTTGTATATTATTTCCATATTTAAAATAATTTAAATCCATAAAATGATCTAATATAATGTCATTTCTTGTTATTCCAGTTTCTTCGAATAATTCTCTATATGCAGCTTCATCATTTGATTCATTTTCTTCTACCTTACCTCCAACAAAATTATATAATCCCTTATATGGCTCTTTTGCTCTTATGCAAAATAAGGCTTCACTTAAATTTTTATTAAATACTACTATTAAATTTAATTTTTTCATACTTAATCTCATTCCTTCCTTTAGGCACAAACCTGTTTATAAAAAAATTGTAATTATTTTTAAACCTTGTACTTCTTTCTAATTTATTTTTATAAATTTTCAAAAGTTACTTTTTTATTTTTCTATTATAACATAATACTTGTATTTTGTTATATATTTTTTATAAATTAATATTTTTATTGACTTTTTTATCTCTTGATGCTATAAATAGTATATATAACATGAAATTTGAGTAAATAAATAATTCTACAAATGATTTTTTTGTTGAAATTTTTGAATTTCTATGATATAAAGTATATAAATTTATTTATTTTTTATCTAATCTTTTTTCGTACTCAACTAGAACTAGGCAATTTTCAGCTTGATTGATATATACTTACCGTATTCTTTGGAGATTTGAAACAAAATTTTGTAAAATATATCATATTTGATAGATATATACTTACCGTATTCTTTGGAGATTTGAAACAACATACCCCAAAACATAACTATAGGAGTAGCAATTATAGTTTTACCTTACTCATTTGAGATTTTGAAATGCCAATGCAATAAATTTATAAAAAATAAAAAGGAAAAAATCACTGACAGTAGCTGTATATGTTTAATTACATTTACAGCTACTATTTATACAAAAGTTTATAGGTTACCTTTTAAAAACCTAAATATTATTTTATACAAGGATCAATAAATGGAAGAATTAATAAAAAGTGCTATACTAATAAAATTGTTTTAGCACGTGGTAACATTGTTCTATCTGACGAAAGTGGTTCTACATATAAATATACACAAATTTCTGCTGGAAATAACATCGATCCATCAAAAGAATATAAAAGTATAATTTCTTTAAGCTATCCTATTACAACTTATGATAATATAGAAAAATTATTTTTACATATTAATTTAGACTCTAATAAAAGTATAGATATTGTTTTATCAAAATAATTTCACAAAAGGCATCCTAAAAGGATGCCTTTTGCTTTATAGGAAAAAGATTTGCAATTAATTTTAATTGCTTTTTTTATGTTTGTTCATAGAGCTTATATATTTTTTATTCACAATATATTTATTAAAAGTTATTTTGTATTATTTCATAATCATTATAGTTTGTAATGTCAGGCATATTAACATCTTCATCTTTTACTATATTAAATTCATATTTATATTCATAAATACTATCCCCAACATCTTTTAGTATATCATTTTGTTGTTCTAATATTTCGTCAAACTTTTCTTTCATTTCCTCATTTGTCACATCACTAGTAACATTATATGTCTCACTTGAATAATATGACTTCGAAGCATTTATATTTATTTCTTTTAGAGGCAATCCAGTTTCTCTATCAATCCATATTTCCCATGTTTTATCTGTTTCAAAATTATAATTTAATACATAGCATTTCCTGCCTTGATTTGAAAATGATCCTATTTCAAATGTTTCTGTTCTTATAGATGAAAATATTGGAAAGACTGCTCTATTTACAAATCTGTCATCATTAATGAATGGTATATATTTTATAAAGTTGAAGCTTTCTGTTCCTTCACCTTTTTTAATTGTTATTTTTTTATTTACTTCATCAATAATTGTTATTTCATTAGTTTCTATATTTCCATACATAATAGAATTAACTATGGTTCCATTATCTGAATAACTTTCATTTATTATTTTGTATTTTTCACCTTTAAAATATTTCTTATTTACTATAAGATTATTGCCTAATCCATATTGCATTTCTTGAATATACATATTTTCACTTTGTAAAGCTTTATTTGACTTGTAAAATATTTTATTTAAAATTATAAAATTATGTAAGTAAAATATAATTGCTATTAATAAAATTACAATTACAATTATTTTCATTGTTTTTATTCTTTCTTTTTTTCTTGCTTTTTTCAAAAAATCAATAAATTTTTTATCCTTACATTCATTTTCTTTTATACTTGTTTTATACTCATCTAATTTATTTTTACAATCATTGCATTCTAATAAATGTTTTTCAACAAGTCCTTTAGTATTCACATTTAGTGTTCCGTCAACATAACCTGAAAACAAATCTTCTACTATTTCACATTCAATTTCTTTTTTCATTATTAGTTTCCTCCTTTTAATTTTTGTTTTGCACGAAAATATGTTACTCTAACCCAATTGGGTGTTTTTCCTAAAATATCTGCAATTTCAATAAAATTCAAATTACCTGAAAGCTTTAAATATATTACATCTCTATATGGTTCTTTTAATTTTTGAATATCTTTATATAATTTTAATTTTTCTTCTTGTATAAGAATTGCTTCTTCTATATTTTCTGAAATTATTTCATTTTCATTAATCTCATTTATTGAAATTTTCTTATATTTTTTGTCCTTTTTTAGTTGTTTATACCATAAGTGCTTTCCTATTTGACATAGCCATACGGATAATTTACACTGTCCTTTAAAGGTATCTATTTTATCCATTGCTATTGCAAATACATCTTGAGTTAGATCTTCTGCTACTTCTTCATCATGTGTTAAGCAGAACAAATATTTATATAGGGTATTAGAATATTCTTCATATATTTCTTCAATATTCTGCATAACAAATTCCTCCTTCATATTATAAGAGTATTTTTATTTCTTAATATTACAATTTTTTGAAATAAATTAATACAATTATTTACCTTTTACTATACATATAAAATAAAAAATCCAATTCGATAAAATTTGGATTTTTTTCTATTTATATTAGTTTAAATAAATTCTTTAACTTTTAATTATGTTTATTTAAATACATCAGCAAAAAAATCAACAATCCATTTAATTAATTCATTTTCACTATAAATAGTAATAAAATAATTTTTCACAAAAGGAATTTGAAAAACTAAAAATAATATTAATATTAGAATTAAAATAATAAAAATATTTTTTACATGTTCTTTAAAAGTTTTTTTGTACTTTATTTTATATCCTCGATTTTTTAAATCTTGAATATATGCATCATAATAAGCTTGTTCAATAGCTTTTTGCTTTTCTATTTCAAATTGAATTTGTTGATTTTGTAAAATTTTATCAATAGGTTTATCATTATAATTTGCATTAGCTTTTTGATTTTCTCTAACATTTTTATAAAAATGTTCATTTGTTTTTTTATAATTGTTTTTATTAGAATCTTCACTATACAGATTTTCATTTTCATAATAAATATTTTGTGATTGTTGTTGAATTTCTTTTTCATGTAATTTTTGTTGTTCCAGTTCTAAATTTTTTAACTCTTGGTCATAAGAACTTCTTTTTTCTGGATTAGAAATAATATCATAAGCTTCATTTATTTCCTTCATTTTTTGCTCTGCTTCTTGTTTGTGAATATCATCATTTTGCAAATCTGGATGATATTTTTTTACTAAAGTTTTATATGCTTTTTCAATTACTTCTTGAGAAGCTAAATGAGAAACTTCTAATAAATCATAATAATTTTTCATATGTTAAAATGTTCCTTTCTTGTCAGTGATGTCAATGGTACCGGAGGTTTTGACAATTTTTTAACTACAATCATATGTAAAAAATATAAACTAGCTTATTTTTATTACCAATACATTATCTATTATTTTTATACTTTCTTCTTCTGGATAATTGCCCATTTGTTTATATTCTTCAGATTCAATTATTTCCGGATAGTCAGATTGATTTACAATATTTAAATTTGCTCCAATATATTCATATATCATTTTTTTCCAACTTTCTTGATTTCCCCACCACATTGTAGGATTACTAGATATAAATCCCCATGTTCTATCAAATATTTTTTTACTTTCTAGTGTTGTATTATCTCTGTTAAAATATTGACTAGTTTCTAATCCTCCTGTTATTATAACTGGCATTTCTGGAGTATATCCATCATATAATTCTACTTGCATTACAAATCTATTAGCTGTTGCTTCTGCTTGATTTTGCATTATTTTTATAGATATATATGATGCATTATCTTGCCACATATAATTCCATGCTATTATTATTGAGCAAATTATTACTGTATATTTACATATTGCAGTAATTCTTGCTGTTGGAAGTATTTCTATTATTTTAAAGAATATTGGAAATATAAGTATCATTGAACAAGCCATTAAAATATGAATATCTACACTTGGTGCTACAATTTCTATTATTCCAAAACAAATTGGTAAACATATTATTAAAACAAACCCAATTATTGTATTTGATATATTTTTATATATTTTGTTTTTTATAACTATATAGATTATGGAAAATATTGTTACTGCAAATATAACTATATAAAATATATTTGTTAACCAAATTGTATTTGGTATTATTTTATCATTAAAATAGTAACTAAAAAAGCTTTCATATGCTTCTGGCAATAATTCTGGTAATTTTAATAATGTTGATAATCCTATTTTATCTGCTCCACTGTATGTGCTTGCTTGTAAATGTTTTAAAAACAATGTTAAATATGCAAATACATAAAATAAAATTATACCAATAATTCCCACTATTAAATATTTTAATATATTTTTTAACACTTGCTTAGTTTCTTTTTTATTTAATATATCAATTATTAATGTTGCAACTGCTAATACCATTGCTACTGATAAATATGTTTGATACATTCCCATCGCAATTGCTAATATTATTCCACTTATTATTGTCATCCAATTTGGGGTCTTATATTTTTTTATTAAATAAATAGATGTTATTGCTAATAAAAATCCTAGTAAATATGCATCTGAACAGTAAAAAAATGTTAGTGTTGCAGAAATATTTGGAGCTACTACAAATAATATTGTAATAACATATTTTATGTATTTATTTTTTATATTTAAAATTTTTGTTACAAGTATTACTGATATTCCAAGAAATATGCTACTAATAAGTGTTGACAGTATTGGAGAAACTATATTTCCTTTAATCATCTGAACAAAGTCAAGCCCAAATCTTAATAACATTGCTTCCCATGCATCTGCTTGATGATAAATACTATTCAATAAAGTATCTGGTCCAGTTATCATTAATGCATATAATTGAAAATGGATAATCATTGATGAGATAATTGTTATTAAAAAAATAGTTTTATCTTCTTTATTAAATATCTCTTTAAATTTTTGTTCTATTTTTTCCATTGTATTTTATAATCTCCTCTTTTCTTAATTATATTACCATAACTTTATCTTATATGCAACTACTTCTGTTAAGGCGAAGCTCTTTTAAATTTATACAATTTTTTATTATTAAATTATAACTTAGAAGTTTTATACATTAAGGTAGACATGAATTTTACTTCTTGCGTTGGGATGGTAATACAGCACCATTTTCTGCAGGAGTATATATTAGGAATGCCTAAAAAGATGTTTTTAAGTAAGAAATAATATCAAAGTGCCAAGACTACTATAGAGGGAGGAATTTTATCTAATTTCCTCCCTCTGAATATTTAATTATTAGTATAGTTTGTTAAATCTGGTTTTGCTACATCTTCGTCTTTTACAGAATTTATACTGTATTTTACTTTCAATTCATTATTTTCACTTTTTTGATATAATGTAATTCCATATTCTTTATCAATATAAACTTCATCCTGTCCTAATTTAATATAATAACAAATTTTACCATCATATTGTTCTGTTTTTATTTTGAACATTGGATTTAATGCTAATAAAATAGAATTATTACTATCCAATATTTCAACATTATTTGCTTGTGGTTCATAAATCATTCCATTAGTTCCCATTGAATACTTTTTTATATTATTAAATAGTGTATAACTTTCTTCAGTATCAAAATTATTCCAAAAAGTTAAATTATTATTTCCTAACATAAGTTTTGTATTTTCTTTTATAATATTATCTTTTTTCCAAAACTCCGTTATTGAAGAACCATCTTCTTCAATAAAATATAAATTAGAAATTTTTATACTTTCTCCATTCAAGTCTTTTATTTTGTTAATTAAAACTAATCTCCATAAGAATAATACTACTAATATAATAATGATTATTAAAATAACTAAAAAAACAATTTTCTTTTTCATATATAAACTCCTCCAATTTTTACATTTTATTAATAAATTTTTTCTTTAATTTGTTCTCGCGCAAATTGAGTTTTCGATTTCAGAGAAAAAAACTCAAACAGTTTGCGATTTTAATTTTAAATACATTAAACGTTATTCAACATCACTTCTAGAAAAGATTGTTGCTGGTGGATTTTTTAATATATCAATTAAAGGTAATAATCCAAATAATATATTAATTCCATAAACAATGATAATACTAATTATTACAACTAATGGATTTATAATAAATAATTTTGCAATTTCTGGTACTTTTATAAGTTCATTTAAAATAAATGTCATCAAAATTATACCAGGAAGACTTGAAATTGTTGTAATTGCTAATATTTCTCCCAAAAACTTTTTGTAAATATCTAGTTTTCTTATTCCTATTGCTCTTAATATTCCTACTTCTTTAATTCTAGATAAAAAAGAAGATTTCATCATTAAATATATTTCTAATAAAGAAACAATTAGTAACAATCCAGAAAATCCCAATGTAGTATATACTTGTGCTTTTTGTTTTTCAATATAATTTTCCTTTTCATATTCATAAATATCTATTACATTTAAATCATAAACATTTTCAAAATTTGTTTTTACATCTTCCTTATTTTTGGTATATACAGAAAACATACTATTTGAACAAATTAAATTATATTTTATTGTATTATTATTTACTAAATAATTTGTTCTGTATGTTTTGCTCTCATAATATCCAACTACTTTTAAGTTAGTGTTATTTACTTTTATATTTACATCCTCATTCTTTTTAGAAATATTTACTATTGTTTCATAATCATTTATAGGCAATTGCCCTTCTACTAAATTAATATCATCTTTTAACAATTCATAATCTAATAATTTTTCTGGATTTTTTTCTTTACTATTATCAGTCATCATGCTAGGTAATGACATTTCTATATCATTAGTATTGTCTAATATATTTATAAAATTCCTTTTATATGTATATATTGATTGACTTTTATTGTCTGTTATTCCTACAATTATAAAATTAGGCATATTATCTATTTCTAATTTTTTATTTAAAACATCTTTTGCTTCTTTTATTCCTAATTCAATTGCAATTCCATCATCTGAATTTATTGAGTTTCCATCTATTAATGTGTCAATTCTATCAATAACTAACTTGTCTATAACAACTTCATACTGATTTTCTGGTAATCTTCCATAAGCAATTTGTTTATTATCTAAATTTTCAACATCAAGTAACGAAGCAGTAACTTTTAATTTGTAATTTGCTGTTTGCTCATAATCATCAAATAATAATTCAAAATTCACTAAACTATTACCAGGAATTATATAGTCAATTCCAACAGTTTTCTCATATTTATAAAAATCTTCTATACTTACTTGTCCTACATCTATTTGCAGATAATTTTTATCAAAAATAGAGTAATCACTTTCTTTTATATTTAATATTCCAAAAATATTACTTATTGAATAAACTACAAAAAGTGCAGTTGCAAAATAACCAGTCATCAATAATTTTTTTAATAATGGATATGTTGATATTTTCTTTAAGCCATTTATTAAAGATGGTATAAATTTATATACAGAATAGTATTTATTTCTAGGAATTTGTAATTTGCTAATATCAAAATTGCTATTATCGTGAGATTCCTTTTCTGTATTTTCATAGTCATTTATAACTTTTCCGTCTTTGATTTCTATAATTCTTGAAGCATATAGTTTTGCAAGTTCAACTTCATGTGTTACAAGTATTACTAATTTTTCTTTTGAAATTGATTTTAGTATATTCATAACTTCTAAAGAATTTTTACTATCTAAGTTTCCTGTTGGTTCATCAGCAATAAGTATATTGGGATTTTTTATAATTGCTCTAGCAATTGCCACTCTTTGTTTTTGACCTCCAGATAAAGATTTTGCTAATCTATTTCTATATTTGTTCATATTTAAAGCATCTAATACATATTTAACTCTTTTTTTAATTTGCCTTTTATTATTTATTCCTACCATTTTTAGAGATATTGCAACATTTTCAAAAACAGAAATATCATCTATTAATTTATAATCCTGAAATATATAGCCTATATTAAAATTTTTTATTTTGTCAGCAATATGTGTAGATACTTGTGTAATTCTTTTTTTGTTAATATATATTTCTCCACTATCAACTTTGTCTAAACCTCCAATTAAATTTAATAGTGTAGTTTTTCCACTTCCAGATTGCCCTAGTATTGCTACTAATCCTGTTCTTTTAAATTCAAGAGATGTATTGTTTACTGCATGAATTTTATTTTTTGTTTTTTTATTAAAAAATTTATTTACATTTTTTAGTATTAACATATTATTTACATCTCCTCTTCATAAAAAGTACTTATTATTGTTTTTTTGAATATATTTCTTTGTATTTTAATTGAAACAATTATTACAATGAAAAATATAACTGCATAAACCAAAATATATTCTTTCAAGCCTATAAATTTAACTAAATTATTAATATATTCAATCATAACAAATTTTGTTTTAAGTAAATTTATAATTAAAAATGTTATTAAATATGCTAAATTAGAAACTAAGAATAGTTCTGTAAATAATATCTTTCTTTCTAGCTTATCATTAGCTCCTAATGTTCTTAAAATTGCATAATAAGAATTTCTTGATTTCATCACTATTCTTATTACTAAATAAGATATAAGAAATAATATAAATATTAAAACTATTGTTACAATTATTTTTGTTATCTTTAGTATCTGCTCTTCTAATTTGATTTCATCTACTTTGAAATCTTCTATCTTTTTTGTATCTATTCCAATATTGGTTAATTCTAAAATTGTTTTATCAATATTATTTATGTCTTTTACAAATACACTAGACTGATAATTTGATAAATTATATAAATTTTCATAATCTTCATTATTTATAAATATTCCAAATGTATATAATTGATAATTTGAATATCCTGTATAATTTTGAAAATTATTAATTGTAAATATATTATTAATAGTTAAATCCAATTGTTTCTCACAACAAATATTATTTACATTTATTGTGAGATTTTCCCCTACTAAATTCTCTCCAAAACTTTCATTAACAACAGCATTTCCTTTTTCTACATTTTCACTCGGAAAAATTACTGCATTTGAATTTGTATTATTTTTAAGAATTGTTGTTTTACTGTAAATTCTATTTATAAATGATGTTAGCTCTTTGATTTTCAAATTTGATATATATATTTTTGAATCATATTCATCAATTTTTTCATTAAATACAATTCCTACAACTTTTAGATTTTTTAATATATCATTTGTTGTTTCATTTTCAATTGAAAATCTATTATCTAATATTTGGTCTAATGAATTTTTAATGTTTTGATTTATTTTACTTGTTTGTAATATTATTTCATCATCTGATTTAGGCATTCTGCCTAAATCAATTTTTTCTTTAAAATAATCTATATCTTGAATACTACAATTAAAATTAATTTCACCATAAACAGAGCTTCTTCCTAACTTAACATTACAATCAAGAAATAAATCATTTTCTACTATATAATCTATATTAGAAATTTCTTTAATTTTTTTATAATCTTCTTGCGAAAAGTATGTTTTATCTTTTTTCTTTATCAGAATTCTATTTTCCGACAAGTCTTTAAAATACATACTATTTCCATCTAAAGTTTCTTGATATTCTGCAAATTTAAAGTTTGAATATTCAAAAAATAATGTAATTGAAACTACAAAAAAAACAAAAAATAGCAATATAAATTTTGATTTAATATTAAATGCATTTCTTATTCCTATTTTTATTATATTTTTAAGTTTCATTTTTTTATTATTAAGTTCTCTTACTTTAATATTATTTTCAATATTTTTTATTTCTCTATTTTCAATAATTTCTCCATCATGCATTTTAATAATTCTACTAGCATATTTTTCAAATTGTTCTAAATTGTGTGTTACAATAATTACCAATTTATCTTTTGCAACATTTTTTAATATTTCTATTACATTTTTTGCAGAGTTAGAATCTAGATTGCCTGTTGGTTCATCTGCTACAATTATTGGAGTA
This sequence comes from uncultured Clostridia bacterium, assembly GCA_944386685.1. Classification (GTDB taxonomy): domain Bacteria; phylum Bacillota; class Clostridia; order TANB77; family CAG-508; genus CAG-269. The sequence continues at coordinate 28,827 of CALXCA010000008.1, forward strand.
TCTTTTACTATTGCTCTAGCAATTGCAACTCTTTGTTTTTGACCTCCAGATAATTTAGATACTTTGGTGTTCTTAAAACTTGTTAGTCCAACTTTATCTATTATTTCTAATGCTCGTTTCTTTATAAGCTTTTCTTTATATCCATTTATTAACAACATTAGTTCTACGTTCTGATAAACTGTATAACTATTAATTAAATTAAAGTCTTGAAATATGTTTGCAATAAATTTTCTTCTATATTCTTCAAACTCAACTTTCGTATAAGAGCTTGTTTCTTTGCCATTTATAAGCATTTCTCCTTCTTCATAACTGTCTAAACCTGATATTACATTTAATAAAGTTGTCTTTCCACTTCCAGATTCTCCTGTAATTACTACAAATTCTCCAATTTTTAAATTTAAATCTACTTTAAGAATACCAGTTGTTATATTACCATCTGTATTATAAAATTTTGACACTTTTTTTAATTCTAACATTTTCCATTTTTCTCTTTCATTATTTTACATTATTTTACTTATAATATATCAAAGTGGACTATTATTTGCAATACTTTTTTTATATTTTTAAGTTCTAACGCTTGCATCTGTTATTTAATAGGTGCATCTGTTTTAGCGAAGCTCTTTTCTAGTATAGGAAAATTGATTTTTCCTATACTAGAAAAAAAGGTGCAAGCAATGCTCACACCTCCATTGTAACTAAGTAAGATTTTGTACCTTTAATTAGGAATATCAATGACAGCACTTTTTTGGACAGTATTGTCCTGGAAGTGCCACCACTCGCTCTTAAGATAAGTAAAGCCACAGCTTTCCATCTTATCTTTCAAGTAACGAGCATTTTCTGCAGATTCCGAATCCGCATTTACCCAACTAACATACGCAGAGCGAATGTCAAGGGTGTGGATAGCGGAAGGCATCGGCAAAACATAACCATCAGAAACTCTCTTAAGCCCCATGTCTACAGCAATGCCATAGTTATGAGAACTCGCTTTCTGGGCAAGAAACCAACTTTCACCTAAGGAGCCAAACCATTGACGTTTGAAATCATTGGTCTTGCTATTCAGATAGTTCCGATAAGCAGATTGGAACTCCTTAGTGCAAGTGTAAGGACGGTATGCATCATAAATAATGATGCTATAACCATCTGCTAAAAAAGCTTCTTGAGCAGATTTAAGCTTCTGTGCTACTTCGTAGCGAAGCCACGCTTCAGTACCATTACTACTGCCAGTGTTATGATAAAACTGCCGGTCAGTAAGACCAGCAATCTGCTCATTAGCCATGCTAAACATATTAGCCGGCTGAGCCATATCCAACCAACAGTCAATACTAGGAATAAATTCCTTAATATTGATTAACGATGCCTGAAAACTTACCAAATACTGATTGTCATTGTACTCTACCACAAAAGCCTCGGTAGTTTCATCAACCACTTTAACTTTTGTGTTCTTAGGAATTACCAAAACCCTTTCATTGTTAACAATGTCTTGGGTCGTCCGAATCGAACAACCTTGTGCCGGGGAAGCTGCATTTGCAGCCAATGCAAAGAAACAAATTATTAATAGTGCAAAAACAAATGTGCTAAGCTTTTTCATTGTACTTACTCCCTTCAAATTTTAAAAAAACAAAACGACATACGTACTTATATATATTATAGTTCATATCCTAAAAAATGTCAATTTTTATGTTTTTTTGGTTCAACATCAGTTAGAGTTATTTTGTACAATATATATTTTTTACTAAAATTGTTGTCAATATTGGGTGGAGTTTTCCATAACAAGCTTTAGTGTATTTTGTTCATTTATTTTAAATTAATTTTATTATTTTAGCTTTTACTTCATCTTCTGTATTTTCCATAACAAGTTTTAATGTATTTTGTGTATTATTCTTAAATTTGAAGTCATAACTTCCATATGCCACTGCAGCATCTTTTCCCTGCTCGATATATGTTACTTTATTACTATGTTCATGTCTTTCTATAACCTCTAATTCTGGAACTTGTAAAACAGCATTATATATTGTTGTACTTACTTGGCAGTTTCCTCCTCCTAAGCCTTGCTTTTTTTCTCCATCAACATATATTTCTGATTCCTGATATCCCTTTTCTGTAGTTGCTTCTCCTACAGTATTACAAAATGAAAATATTTCCCCTGGTTTTATTTCTTTTCCACTTATTCTTTTACATGTTATTGATATGTTATTTTGTCTTTCCTTTGATTTATTATGAATTTGTGTTGAAAATTCTGAAATTACAATTTCTTGTGTTGAACTATTTGTTTTTGAATCATTTGGTATCTCTCCATTTTCAATAGATGTTTTTTGTATATTTTCTGTATTATTGTCCTTTTCTGTTGTAGGCTGGTTTGTATTATTTTCTTCTGAATTATCTTCATTAGCTAATTGTGTATTCTTAATTTCTCCACTTTCATTTTTAAAACTTAATCCCCATATTATACCACCTACAACAATCAACATAAAAACAATTAATATTACTTTTTTCATATAAAAAATATTCCTTTCTTTTCGTAAAAGCTCAAACTTATTTTGCCCAAAAGTTCAAATAATATTGACAAAACAAAGAAAAAAAAGTATAATTATTATGTATTAAATTTTTAAAGGAGATTTTATTATGTTAGCTAAATATTGGAAAAGAATAGGTTTATTTATTTTAATAGTAGCATGTATTTTTAATATAATGTTTAAACTTGTAAAAAAAGTTTCTTTAAATACAGAGCTAGAAGCTTCAGCAACATATGTAAATCAAACAAATCAAAATGAAAATAAAAATTTAGACGAATAACTTGAAAAATTTATAAAAATATAGTAATATAATATATGGCAAAAATTACTATTGTAAGAAAGAGGTGAATTTGCAGATGAAAGAAGGAATACATCCAACATATAACCAAACAACAATTACATGTGCTTGTGGTAATGTTTTTACAGTTGGTTCAACAAAAAAAGACTTAAAAGTTGATGTTTGTTCAAAATGCCATCCTTATTGGACAGGTAATTTAAGACTTGACACTAAAGGTGGTAGAGCAGATAAATTCAAGAAAAAATATGGTCTTGCATAAAAAAATCTCAAAAGTTAAATCTTTTGAGATTTTTTTGTTAATAATTTTAAAAATGTTTACCTTTCTTTTTAGATGTACTTGCATAGTCATCATTATCAAATAATTTTCTTACCTTTTCTCTTGTTTCAGATGTTTTGTTATCATCATCTTCATTATCATCATTATTTTCAATGCTATTATCAAAATTTGTTAGTTCTTGATGTTCTGTTAAAGCTTTATCTAATTCTTCTACTCCTGGAAAATCAATATCATCATCTTCATCCATTCTAGATAATCTAACTTTAAATATTATTGCAACAACTACTATTATAATTAAAACAATTAATGTTCCTATTATTACATATTGTTTTAACCCCCATGTTGATGGATTTAACCAATTTACTTCTTCTACTGTTTCTGGTACATAATTTTTATTTATAGTTAATTGATATGTAGCACTTTTTTCTGCATCTGCTGTATCACTAACAACTATAGTTATTGTGTTTTCTCCTTGTTGTAAATTTTCATTTCCAAATATTTCTACAGTTCCTGTTTCACTAGTTGGTTTGGCATCAATTTCTAATGTTGATAAATCTTCTGTTAATCCTGCTGTATATTCATATGTTGTTGTTTTAAACTTTGGGTTTATGTTTAGCCCTGCTATTGTTAAACTACTTAAACCAAATACATCTAAATTTGTTTGTTCTGTTGTTGGCTCTGTTACAGGTTCTGTAGTAGGTTCTGTTGGTTCTGTTGAAACTGCTGGTATTTCCTCTTCTGCTGCTTTTCTTGTAATATTTAATGTATATGTATGTTTTGTTTTACCATCTTCTGCAACAACTACAACTTCTACCTTGTTTGCTCCTTCTTTTAATTCTACATTCCCTGTTCCAGATTGTATCTTTGCTTTTGAATCAACTAGATTAGCATAAACTTGTACTTTGCTTACATCATTTGGAACTTCTACATCATATTCGTATTTATTTTTTGTAAATCCTGTAAAATCATTTGGTCTTATTCCTAAATTAGAAAGTCTAGCTTCACTAGATTTTTCTTCTTCTGTTGGCTTTGCTGGTTCTGTTGGTTTTTCTTCTGGTTGTGTTGGAGTATTTGGCGTACTTGGTTGCTCTGGATTTGTTGGTGGTGTTTGTGCTTCTGGAGCTTTTACCTTTACAACTGCTGTGTTACTTGCATCTGGTACAGAATCTAAATTAGTTGTTTCCATTCCATGTGCACTAAATTTAATATTATATGTAGTATCTTGTGTTACAGTTGGAACTTTAAATGTAAAATTACCTAATGATGTAATTCCATCTGTTGATGAACCTGTTATTCTCTTATTATCAGAGCTTATTTGTTGTCCTCCACTAGCACTAACTAGTTCTAATCCTCCTGTATCTGTTAAGTCTAAAGTATATGCTCCTAATGGATCTGTTGATGTAACTACAATTGTTACATTTCCATCTCCAGAATTTACTTCTTTATCTGTTGAAAGAATACTTGCATTTACTTTAGTTTGAAATAATATCATTATACAAATTATCATAAATATTGTGCTAATAATTTTATTTTTCATATTAAATTCAATTCCTTTCTTATTTTTTAATACTTTAATATAAATATTTAAAATCGTTATATTTCTATTTTATATGTATTTACAGAATATTTTAGTACTCTTAAAGAATCTCTAGAATCTATTATTCCATCTCCATTTAAGTCTCCCGCTTCTGAATATTCTGCATTTAAGTCATATGTTCCTACAGAATTTTTTAAAATTCTTAAAGAATCCCTTGCATCAACTTCTCCATCCCCGTTAACATCTCCTATTACAGAAATTGGATATTTGTCATTTATTATATATCCAGTTGCAAGTTTTGCGTTTTCATCAACAACTTCTCCATTTGCATTTTTTACGGTTATTTCTTCTTCTATAAATTCTTTTAAATCTTTTACTGTTGCTGTTGGAATTGTAGAAATTTCATCTGTAGCAGTATTTATTTTTATTTTATCATTTTTCTTTATATCTTCTGGATTTTCTGGCTCTTCATTGTTTACTGGAACTAAGTATAATTTATATGTTGCCTCATAATCATATGTTTCTCTTGCAACATATCCCTCTACTCCATTTGATTTTTTGACTTTATCCCAATATGTTCCATTAATTTTTTGAGTTGCTTTTTCTGTTCTTGTTACAATTTCATTTAAATAAATTCTTTCTCCAATATCATTTCCATTTGGTGCATCTCTTAATTTTAAACTTGGATTTGCATTACATTTTACTAAATCTCCATATTGTGGATTATCTGGAATAACTGTTTCTCCATCATTTGGTCTTGGACATGCAGAACTTGGCATATTTTTATATACTGGAATTATAAATGTATATTCTTTTTCTAATGAATTATATTCTTCAAAAGTATTTCTTAGTTTTGCACCCTCATTTTGTGCTGCAAATAAATTTGTCATATATTGATGCCAATATAATTTATTATCTGAATTATCTACATCAAATTTTTGTAAATATATTGTGTTTTGCCCTTTTGATATATAACTACTTGCTATAATTTGCACTCCTCCATCTATAGCTTTTTCTATAGATGTCCATCCTTCTTGTTGTGCTCTTGCTAAACCATTTAAAATAACATTATCTTGACCATTTCCTGTTGCTCCAATATTAAATACATTATATACTCCTACATATTGTCCATTATATCCTTGTCCTTTAACTAATGTACTTCCATCTGAGCCTTGTTCTTGTAATATTCTTGCAACAATATAATAAGCATTTACATTATATTTTTGTGCAGATGATATAATTGCATTTATGTATGACTCATTATTCCAAAAACTAGAATTTTGAACCATTCCTCTTATTGTATCTATATTATAATTTGTATAAGTTAATTCCATAAATCGAAAAATATCTGATGAATTTAAAGAATTTCTTGGATCCATCATATATTGTATAGCTTTTTGTGATGCACATCTCCAACTTCCAGAATCATATGTTGTGTTTCCACATGTTGGACAAATCCATTCATCTGGATAATTGCTGTTTGCTGGTACTAAATTTCTTGGTGATGAACCATGTCCTACATATTCATTTGCTATTACTTCATTCCAATCTAAATCTGTATATAATATTTTAAAATTCCAGTTTGGATGTTCTGCTTTTAATTGCTGTAACATTTCTTTTATTTGTGGATATGTATTTGAATCTATACTGTTTATATCTGTACTTGTAGTTTGACTAATTGCAAAAGAATTGCTTCCTATAAAGCAAAATAATAAAACTATGATTAATAATATTTTTAAAATTAATATTACTTTATTTATCATTTTTTGCACTTCCTTTGTATTTTTTCTATTATATTACTTTTTGTTAATTTTTTCTTTTTTCTTCGACATAAGTATATCATTTTTATTTATTTAAAGTCAACTTTTTAAATATTAAATTTATATTACATTTATCTATCAAAAAAAATAAATATTATAAAGGCTTACCAAAAATGATAAAACTCATTTCTGATAAGCCTTTATATTTTTTATTCTATTTTTTGTTTTTATATTTCTTTCTAACAATATATTTTCTACTAATTAATATTATCATTCCTAATGTAAATATTACAATTCCTATTTGATATATTGTTTTACTTCCTATGCTTCCACTTGTTGGAAACTCAAAATATGCCCTGTTTGGTAATAGTAGTTCTTCATTTTCTTTTATAAATCCTGGTGGATTTCCTATTGCTGTTATTTGTACTTCTACATTTCCATTTATTGTTATATCTTGGTTGTTGGATGTGCTTTCACTATTTTCATTGTTTCCATTATTTTCGTTGTTTTCACTGCCTTCTCCATCTGCCATATATACAAATTCTATTTTCCATTGTCCATCTGGCTTTATTCTGTTTAATGTTGCTTTTGTTTCTACTAGTCTGTATTCTTCGTCTAATTGCAAGTCTTTGAATGATACTTTCCCTTCACCTTCTTTGTTTGTACTACTTTCTTCTGTTCCTACTAACTCCCAACAGCTATTTACATTTGATGTGTCTATTTGCTCATTGTCATGATATCCTTCGCTATGTTCTGTGCATTCTAATTTATATAATTTGAATTCTGTTCCTCCTATTGTGTTTTCGTGATTTTCTTCTGCTACTTTTGTGAATTCTAAATTTATTTTTTTACTTAAACCTGCATTTACATTGTTTTCTTCTAATTTTAAATTTGAACTACTATTTAGTTTGGTGATTAGTTCTGTTTGTCCTTTTCCTTGTTCTTGTTGTTCAAATTTACTTGTTACTTCTATATTTGATATTGCCTCTTTTTCTACTAGTTTATATTCTTCTCCATCATATTGTACTTCTACTACATAATTTCCTGCTGGCAAACCACTAAATTCGTAATATCCTTTTTCATCTGGATGTATTGTTTGTATTGGGTTTCCATCTACATTTACTGCTTCTACTAAACTATCGTCTTCATTTACTTTATATAATTTTAGTATTACTTTTTCTGGGTCTATTTCTCCTAAATTTTCATTATTGTCTATTATTGAGTTGTAATTTGTATCTTGCCATACTTTTCCGTCTATTGCCCTTTCTATTACTTGGGCTGATTCTTGTGAGGTTTGTACTACTTCTGTTAATATTTCTGTTTGAGCTGTTGCTGAATTTACATATTTGTCTTCTGCTTGATTTTCGTTTGTTGTCATATATATTTCTACAACTATTTCTGCTTGCCCTACTAATTCTCCTTTTACTGCTATTGCTGTTATTCCGTCATTTGCTTGTTCTTTATTCACTGTGTATTCTCCATTTGTTCCTTGCATTTCTTCCCAGATTTCACTTGTTCCTAAATCTTTATCTTTTACAGTTATGTTCTTTATTTCTTCATATTGCTGTGCTTGTCCGCTCTTTGTTGTTTCTTTTGTTACATAAAGTTTTAATTCATTATTTTCTACTGGTGTTCCATTTATATTTTGACTAATTGTTATTTTACTTATTGTATATGTTCCATTATATTTCGTTCCTCTTCCATCTTCATTATATGGCATTATATCTAATATTGCAAATTCTGGTAGTGTTGTTTCATTACTATTTCTTGCTGTTATTGTAAAATGGATTTCTCCATTTTTCTCTATTACTGGCGTTTCTACTTCTTTGTATAATCTAAAACTTGCTAGATTTATTATATTTATACTTTCTGTTGATGTTCTATTTTTTACTTCACTGTTTCCTATTTTGGTGTCTCCATCTTCTCCTACTTCTTCTGATATTATAAATGTTGTTTCATATTGCATTCCATTATTACTATTATTTGCTATTTGTGCATCAAATTTTATTGGTTCTATTTCTTGCCCTGATGTTACTCCATATATATACCATACTAATGTCGTGCTTCCATCTTCATTTTCTTTTATTTCTGGCTCATTATAACTTTCTTCTCCTCTTTTACTACTTCCTAATACATATTTCAATCCTTGTGGTAATTTTACTTCTGCTTTTAATGTTACATCTTCTATTTGTGAGGTTAAGTTTTCATTTGCATCTAATTTTGGTTCTAAACTGTATGTAACTACATTTTCATTTTTTCCTAAATCATAATTTACTTTGTCTGCATTTGAACTATCTACTGCTCCTATATTTCCATATAAATTTGCACCAACTACTAATACTGTATTTCCATATGAAGGTCCTCCACTATGTGTTCCTGCCACCATTTGTCCATTTTCATCATATTCTGTTTTTATATAATTTCTGTTTCCTGAATCCCATTCTGTTTCTGGCCAGTCTTCTAAGTATTTTATATCTTTATTTGCTATTGTGTATACACTTCTGTCTAATTCTTCTTTCCAATACCATGTTCTTTGGGTTAATCCATATGTTTTTCCTATTTCTGCTGTTTCTTTTATTTTTAATAGAAAAGTTAGTCCATTATTACCTCCAGTATTTCTGTGAAGATATCCACTTACTGATTCAACATATATACCAATACATATTTTGTTATTTGGTATGTCTTCTATATTTTCATATATATCCATGTCTTCTATATTTCCATTATTCATTTCTTCTTGGCTTGTCCAATTTGTTCCATCTTTTTTTGTTACATACCACACTTTAAATTCAGGATTTCCATACATATTATAATATTCATATTTAATATTGTTATCAAAATATATAGGTTCAAAGGCATCACCATCAAATTTTAAAAATTTATTTGCTTCACATATATCGTAATCATTATCTGAATCCATATTAAATTTTACTGTAACTTTTATAGTATCTCCAATATTAACTTTACCATCTCCTCTTCCATGATTTGATTCTACAGAAAAATTTTTTCCATTTTTGTCAAATATATATATTACATGACTATATGAACCCGGTTTATTTATAAGATATTGTACTGTTAAACTATCATCTGACGTTTTTATTTGTGTATTGACTGTTTTTCCTGTACTTGATATTACATTTATATTACTATCTGATATAGTTAAATAATAATTCATATTTTCTTCAGTACTTGTAGGTGGATCTGGTACAAATATCTGCATATATCCTACACAAAATGTTCCAATGTTTTCTGTATAAATTTTAGATATATTATTTGGATTATCTACATAGCTATAAGGGTACATAGGAAATTCTTTATCAAATGCATAATTATTAACTGTTATATGTAACTTACTTTCATTTTGTTCAATTTTTATATCTCCTGAATTATATACTGAATTTTTTCTATCTCCTAAATCAATACCAGCTGGTAAGTTATTCATAAATAGAACATTGATATTGTTATTATAATACATATCTCTATTTTCAATATTTCCTGAAAGATCTTTTGTATCTCTGTTATTCATTCTGTAATTCCATAGTATTGGTGTTGCCTCATCTGTTATATCTTCTCTATCATTTGAACCAAGCTCCGTTCTTTCTAATTTTAAATCTATATCAAAGCTTATTTCTCCTTTTGGGTATTCTAATCCTTTTAGTCCTTTTGATTCACTTTCATTGTATAATTGTACTGTAAATCCATAGCCATACATTCTTCCTGATGTTTCACCTTGTCCATAATCTACTGTTGTTTTATTCTCTAAGTTTCCGTTTCTAACCAATTGTATATTATATTTTCCTGTTGAACTTACTATTACTTTTTCTGCTGTTTTAGTTATTATTTCATTTTCTTCATTTCCGGCTAATTTAAATTTAAATGTTGGTTGTATTTCTGTTCCTTGCGTTGCATTTTTTACTTGTAATACAAATACTACATTTGTCTTTCCTGGTATTGTTATTTCTTCATCACTCATTGTGTATTTTCCTGTTAGCTTCATTCCATCTTCACTTAAACGTGCTTCTTCTAGCCATAACATTGAGTCTAACTTCCATTCTACTACATTTGCTAAACTTTCTGGTAATTGTGCTTCCACCTCAATTACTCCTCCTCTTAAACTCGTTTCTGTAGTTCCTGGTTTTAATCCAAATGTTAATTCATATGTCCATGTTATTTGGTCAAATGAACGTACTATGTTATTTTCTTCTGATGAGTCATTTCCTGGATCATCATTATCGTCAAATGGTCCTACCCCTGTTTTTACTTTTGCTTCTGCTGATGTTATATAGCCTAAATCTCCATTTACTTCTTTTAAATCTTGTATATCTATCTCTTCTTCGTTTTGTGTAATACTTTCTTCTTCGTTTGCTAATAATTCTGTCTGTTTTGCTTCTATTATTGTTGTTACTATTTCTTTTGTTATTATTCCTGCTATAATAACTCCAAGTATTATTAATAATATAACTGCTTTACTTAAGTTGAATTCTATTATTGTTGGCTCTTTTCCATGTCCTCTTCTTATTAATTTGTGTTTCTTTTCATTTTTTCTATTGTTCATTTTTATCATCCTTTCGTTTCTATATTTTTTTTGCTCTTTAATAATTTCATTTTAATATGCGTTTTTTAGTTTAGGTTTTTCTTGCACACAAAAAGGCTACTTAGCAATACATTATTTTCCACATACTTTTTGTGTATGCAAAAATAACACATTGCTAAATAGCCATATGTTTTTCTTTGGTTCTAATCTATTTATTTTTGTAATATACCCTGTGTGTGTGTGTGTATACAGCCCCAACGGTTTCAAGCTTTTGCATTTTTGTACTCCTTCGTATCTTTTTAATTTTACTTTATTTAAATACATTATTATTATAACACAATGGTTTTCACTGTCAATAGAAATTTTGTAATATATTTTATTATACACATATTTATTTAGTATATTAAAATACCAAGTAGTTAGCGAATGTTGCTTTAGTATAATATTTCCTATTATATAAAAAATCGAAGGAACCTGCACAAAACATGTGCAAGAACCTTCGAAAGTTGTTAGGAATTGTATTTGATAGAATGAGCAATTCCTATAAGGAGGCATAGGGCTTCCTCAAGGAGTATCACTACCCCCATCTGCAAAAATGTTGGTTCGAACCAAAAAGTTGCTACCAGGATATAATTTATCCCCCAGCACATCCACGTGAAGAACTCTCCCAGGGCGTATGCCCAGTGAGTTGTGTTGCTCCACTTCTCCACCAAGTAGATCTGTGTGCCGAATACGGCAATGAGTAGCACTAACCGGATTACCATTTCTGCTGTATCCATGTGATTTACCTCCTACAAAAAAAGTTGCGTACAATTATATTATACCATAATTATGTTAATTTTGCAATAAATTTAACATCAAAACAGTGGTGAGGAGTAAAAATTTTTATTTTGGGTTAATTTTTTTCGTTTTAAGTTTTTGATAATTTAATCTAAATTTTTATTCTTCAAGGCACATAAATTTCTATATCACAAATAATTTTTTTTGTGATTTCTCTTGACTTATTTTATTTTTATTATATACTTAACTTAATAACAAATCTTAACTGTATTTTTTGATATTCAGTTAGATTTTGTGTTGTTTGAGTAAGTGCTTGGGTCAGTATGGCACTTACTTCTTTTATACTCATTTTTAATTCTTTTATATATTTTATTCCTTTTTCTAGTAATTGCCTTATTGTATGGGCAAACTGTATAAAGAAGTAATGTGCCTTGATTGCATTATAATTCTTCGAATATATATGTTCTATATCAAATGTTCCATTCTTTTGTATATTAAACCTTTCATTTTCTATTTTCCATCTTTGTCTTCCATAATACACTATTTCTTCTTTGTTTTTTTCTGTTATTTTTAATGATGTAATCCACATAAATTCTGTTGTTTTTTCTTCTTTTTTCTCATAATATTTCAAGATATTTGCTTCTTTCTCAAATTCTACTTCTGCATACTTTATATTGTTCCAGTATCTTATGTTCTTATCTTCTGTTTCTACTTCTTCTAATCCTCTTATTTCTTCTCCTAACTGTTTTAATCTTTCTTCTTTTAAACGTATTATATATTCCCATTTATTTTCTTTACATATTTTCATTACTGGTTCACATGCATAAAGTGCATCTCCTGATATTATTATTGGTAACTTTGGATATTCTCTTTTTATTCTTTCTGCCATTCTATAAAATGCTCTTAATTCACAATCTTGTTTTGCTACATTTTCATGTTCATTTTCTACAAACTCACTATCTAGACTTATTACTATTTCTCCAACTACTAATTTTGCTTCTAATACATAATGATAGTATATACTATATTCTTTTTCAGTTCCTTTATTATGTGTTGATTTTAAACAATTCTTACAATGTCTTTTTTTAAATGACATCATTCGAGTTCCATCTATTACTATTTGAAAATACTTATTTCTATACCTATATTTATCAAACATTTTACTTCTTATTAATTTTGTTATCATATATTTTTGTATTTTTCTTAACTCGTTTATATCTATCTTTTCAAATACATCATTTATTGTATCATAGTGTGGGAGTTCTTCTAATTCTATTTCTAATAAATTTGAAATATTTTTTATTGTTTCTTTTGTATTTAATTTTTCTGTTGTTTCTCTCATACTTTTTATTCCACAAAAAAGTCCTAAAAGTCTTGTTACTGTTATTACAGACATTTGATATTCTATATAGCTCTTATGTCTAACATCTGTTAATTCATTTAATTTTTTTGTTAATTGAGGAAAATATTGCTTTATAATTTGTACTACATCTGAAAATATATTAATTTCTTTTTTCAATTTTCTTTTTTCTCTTATGTTCATCACATAATACCTCCTTTGCGATAAAATTCTTTTTTTTTTAATTTTATCATAAAAGAGGTATCTTGTGTTAAGCTGAGTTTAACAATTTCATTTTATTGCGAAAAATTTTTACTCCTCACCACTGACATCAAAACAAAATAGTTCAAACTAAAAAAATCTTGTAGTATTTTGTTATAATTTATGATATAATAAAATCCTATTATTTTATTGAAAGGATTTAATTTAATATGCTAGAACTTCTTTCTCCTGTTGGAGATTTTGATTGTTTAAAATCTGCTGTACAAAATGGTGCTGATGCAGTTTACTTTGGTGCAAATAGTTTTAGTGCCAGAGCTTTTGCTTCTAATTTTGACGATAATACTTTAGAACAAGCTATAAATTATGCAAAAATACGTGGAGTTAAAACAAATTTAACTTTAAATACTCTTATAAAAAATAATGAATTAGAAAATGCTATATCTGTTGCCAAAAGAGCTTATGAATATGGAATTGATGCAATTATTGTACAAGATTTAGGTTTGGCAAAATATTTAATAAAAAATTTTCCAGGTCTTGCAGTTCATGCAAGTACACAAATGTCTATACATAATTTAGATGGTGTTCTTGAATTACAAAAAATGGGATTTTCCAGAGTTGTTCTTTCTAGAGAACTTTCTTTAGAAGAAATTGAATACATTTGTAAAAATTCTAATATTGAAATTGAAGTTTTTGTTCATGGTGCATTATGTATTTCCTATTCTGGTCAATGTTTATTTTCTAGTATGGTTGGTGGACGATCTGGAAATCGTGGTAAATGTGCTCAGCCTTGTAGACTTCCTTATGAATTATTAGAAAATGAAAAAACTATTGATAAAGGTTATTTATTAAGTCCAAAAGATTTGTGTGGTTTAGAATTTTTACCTCAACTTGTAGAGGCTGGTGTTTCTAGTTTAAAGATTGAAGGTAGAATGAAAACTCCTGAATATGTTGCAACTGTTACTAGAATTTATAGAAAATATTTAGACTTGGTGGAGAAAAATCTTCAGTTTAAAATAGATGAAAAAGATAAACAAGATTTATTACAAGTTTTTAATAGAGGTGGCTTTTCTAATGGGCATTTAGATTCATTTGCAAATAAAGGACTTATATATCCACAAAAATCTAACAATATGGGTATATTTTTAGGCACTGTTTCTAATTTTAATAGTAATAATGGTCATATTTCTTTTACAACAAATTCTACTCTGCATATTGGAGATAAAATTTGCATTGAAAATAAAAAACATGAAAATAATTTATATACAATTTCTGAATTAATGTTACAAAATAAAAATATTAAAGAAGCTCATTCTGGTGATTATATAAAAATTGGTAGAATGAAAGGAAATATTTTTGTAGGGAATAAAATTTATAAAATGTCAGATAATTTTTTAACAAATTCTGCATTAGATACGATTAATCAAGAACTAAGAAAAATAGATTTATCTTGTGAACTAAATGTAAATTTAAACTTCCCTATTTCATTAAAAATTTATAATAATAATATTTGTGTGGAGGTTGTTTCTAATATTTTCCCTGAAATTGCAATAAAGTCGCCAATTACAGAAGATAGGTTAATTTTTCAATTATGTAAAACAAACAATACTCCTTATAATTTTAAAAATATTAAAATTAATTTAGGTAAAAATTTATATGTTCCAAGTATTAGTGGAATTAATGAACTTAGAAGACAAGGATTAAAAAAATTTGAGGAAAAATTTATATTGAACTTTAAAAGAACATTGAATATTAAATTGCCTGAAATTTCTAACAAATGTTTAAATAATTTTGCCAATCCTGATTCTGTTGAATGTATAAATAAAAAAATTAGTTTGCTGTTAAATATTATTCATGAACATTATGATTATTCTTTGATAAATGGTGTTGATAGAATTTATATTCCATTTAAATTTTTTACAATGAATAATTTTTCAAGTGTTATTAATAGTATTTGTAATAACTTTGATGTTTATATTTATTTGCCAACTATAATTAGAAATTCTTATCATAATTTAATTGTAAAAAATTTGGATAAAATATTAAGTTCATTTAAAATTTCTGGTTTTGTTTTATCTAATATTGGAAATTTGGAATTATTAAAAAATTATATGGATTTTGAAAGTTATAATAATAACTATAGAAATTATGATTTTATTGCAAATTATACCTTTAATGTTTTTAATAATTTAACTTTTAATGAACTACCTTTAAATACTATTACATTATCTCCAGAGTTAAATAAAAATGATATTAGTAATTTTAGAACTAATGATGCTTGTATTAATTCTAATAAAAATATAGAAATGATAGTTTATGGAAACACTCCTCTAATGACTACTAATTATTGTTTGCTTGGAAAAACTAATAAATGTTATTCTTCTTGTGAACACAAATGTAATAATTCAAATAAATATTTCTTAAAAGATAGACTTGGATTTTTATTTAGAATTATTCCAGATAATATTCAAACTATTACTACAATTTATAATAGTAAAGTTACATCTATTGAATATTCTGGTTTACCTGTAGATTCTGTTAGAATTGATATTTTGGATGAAAGTATTGCTGAAATTAATACTATTATAAATACTGTTTCTGAAGGAAAAAAACTCGAAGGCAATATCTATACAAATGGTAATTTTAATAAAGAAATTTAAATATTAATAATGTTGTCAATGGGGACGTTGATTCTGACAATGGTTGTCAAAATCAACGTCCCCATTGACAACCATTGACACTATTAATATTATTTTTTTGTAACACTTTTTTTTATTCCCCATATTATATATTATCAAAAGAAAAATTTTAAAGAAATTACTTAACTTTCTTTAGAAAAATACTTAAGTTTTGATTTATAGAAAGGGGGGTTTTTTATGCCAGAAAATAGAGGATGTGGATGTGGTTTTGGATTTGGTGATGATTGCTGCTGGATTATCATTCTTATACTTTTAATCTGCTGTTGTTGCGGTGGTGGTAACAGAGGAGGATGTTGCTAAACTTTTAGAAATATTGAAGGCCTTTAAAGGTCTTCTTTGTTTTTATATAATCGCTAGACATTTGAGATTTTCTCCTTGTAGTCAAAAACTTAAATCTGGCAAGAATAAATTACAATCCAAAATTTTGTAATCAAAAGAATATTTTTCCTAAACTTTGAATTCTTACAGGCTATTGACTTCTAAGAAAATGCATCAAAATCTTTTCTTTTTTTTACAAAATAGTATTGAATTTTTTATTTTAATATATTAAAATAATGTTAGTGTAAAAAATTATTTATTATTACAAAGGAAAAGTTTGAAAAATACTAGAGAATTTATCAATTCTTTTCCAACTTATTTACATTAAGAAAGGAAGGAAATTAATTATGAAAAAGAGAATTACTTTAGTAATATTTTTACTAATAGTACTTATTTCAACAACATCTTTTGCAACAACATCTACAACAACAGGAGCAACATCAAGCACATCAGCAAAAGTAAGATTACAAATTGTTGAGGATAATGTTTGTACAATTCATATATCAGACAATTCTACTTTAGAAAAGAAAATAATTTCTGCTGATATAGATAAAAATCAAATTACAATGCAAATGGAAATTGCCAATAATGAAGAAGCAATAGCTCCTAATGGAGAATTAATGTTAGTAATTGATAGTTCATCAAGTATGAATGAAGAAGTATCAACTGGAGTTACAAGAAAAGATTTAGTTTTAGAATCTGCTAATACTCTTGTAGAAAATTTATTAACTGCAAATCCAGATACTCTAAAAATTGGTGTAGTAACATTCTCATCTAGTACTGATAAGGAAGAAATGGCTACAGAAGCAGATGCACAATTAGTAAGTGATTTTTCTAATGATATAGCTGATTTAACATCAAAAATTTCTGCAATTGAAGGAGTAGGAAATTATACAGATTTAGAAGCAGGATTAGACTTAGCTCATAAAACATTTACAGATGATGATTCAAATAAATTCTTAATTGTTTTAACAGATGGTCTTCCTAATATGGGACTTGGAATTAATGATCTTCTATCTGTAGAAAAACTAAGAAATATTATGGATCAAGCTAAACAACAATTTTTAGATATGGACGCTGAAAATATAAATATTATATCTGTATTAACAGGTATTCCAGAAATTAGTTTGGATAAAACATTTAGAGAAGATTTTACTACTCATGAAGTAATAACATATAGAGAAGTAATTGAAGGCGTATTTGGAACTGAAGAAACTCCAACAGCAGGAAAATTCTATAATATTCAAGATACCGAAATTGAAGAAACAATTACAGAAAGTGTATATCAAGATTTAATACCTGTTCCAAAATCATTAACAAATATTACTGTTACAGACTATTTTCCACAATATATTGTAGATAATTTTGATTTTGCATATGTTGAAGGAACAGATTTAGATAATGTTTCTACTGAAATTGATAAAGATACAAATAGTATTACTTGGACTATTGCAGAACTTCCATCAGGAGAAAAAATGACTTTACAATATACATTAACTTTAAAAGATACATTTGATGTTGATATTATTGATGATGTATTAGATACAAATGATAAAGTTGATGTTACATATACAGATCCAGAAATTCCAGATGAGCCACAAACAGAAACAACTGAAGAAACACCAAAAATAAAAGTAGCAGAAATAGACCCTGGACCAACAACAGATACAACTACAGCTCCTGAACCATTCCCTGAAACAGGTGCACCAATAATATTAGGAGTTATAACAATTATAGCATTTGCAGTAATATTCTTTGCAAAAAAATATCATTATTTAGATTTTTAATAATTATTTTAGGAATTGAATTTTTTATATATATTAAGCACATGTATTTTTAATATATGTGCTTTCTTTTTTAATTGTAATAACTCAGTAAAAAATTTTGATATATTAATAATTTTATAAATTTTTTACTAAACTATAATTTTAAAATTTTATAAATTATAAAAAAAGTCTTGTTTTTTTTTATAATTTGTGTTAATATAATTAAGTAATTATTTAGGGGCATAGTGTTAATGGTAGCACATCGGTCTCCAAAACCGCTTGTCTGGGTTCGAATCCTAGTACCCCTGCCATATTTTATTGAAGAGTATAGTTTTTGACTATACTCTTTTTTATTGAATAGGAAACTCAATTTTTCTTTTTAAAGTAAAATTGTTATATTTTAAATTAAATATTATTAAAACTCTGTATTAAAATTATTCCAATTTAAAAGAAAGGATTGTTCAATGAATAAATTTCTATATTTTATAATTTTTTTTACTATTATAATTTCAATATTTTTTATTCCAGTTGTGTCATCTACCAATTCCGAAATGCTAAAAAGTTTTAAAGATTTTGAAGAAAGTCAAATTATTTTTTTAGGAAATACAAATTATGCATGGCCTATTCCTGGCTATACTAGGCTCTCTTCCCCTTTTGGCAAAAGAAAAGCTCCAACAACTGGTGCTTCTACATTTCATAAAGGAATTGATATTCCAGCACCAGAAGGAACAAAATTAATCGCAACATGTGATGGGAATATTACTTTTACAGGATTTCTTGGCGGAGGTGGATATACAATTACTTTAACAAGTTTAGATGGAGTAAAAATTTCTTATTGCCATGTCTCCCCTAATTATATTGTAAATGTTGGAGATACTATAAATCAAGGACAAGTTATAGGTCATGTGGGTCCTAAATATGTTTATAATGTTTCTGGTAATATTTATTCTGATCCATCAAACGGAAAGCCAACAAATGGAGCAACAACAGGATGTCATTTACATTTAGGTTTTAGAATAAGCAATAATTATGTTAATCCACTTGATTATTTACAATAAAACATTTTTATTAATTTCATAATTCTGAATTGAGAAATCCTCAGCATTTTAATTATTTACAACAAGCTATTTTTATGATATTATATTTAATATTATTTATATAAAATTTAATATATAGATATTTTAAAAAATTTGCAAAACATTCCCATCACATCCAATTTTTTATATCTATATATTAAAATTATAGTAAAAGAATAAAAAAGGATTGA
This sequence comes from uncultured Clostridia bacterium, assembly GCA_944386685.1. Taxonomy (GTDB): domain Bacteria; phylum Bacillota; class Clostridia; order TANB77; family CAG-508; genus CAG-269. Next base: position 48,134 of record CALXCA010000008.1, read on the forward strand.
TTAATTTATGGCTTTTGATGGTATTGTTACAAAAAAAATTGTAAATGAATTTAAAAATGAATTAATTGGTGGAAAAATAGATAAAATTTTTCAAAATGATAAAAATACTATACTTTTAAAAATATATTCTCATTCTACTCATTATTCATTAAATATATGTATAGATGCTCATAACTGTAGAATACATTTAACAAATAACGCAAAACAAAATCCTCCAGTAGCTCCAAATTTTTGTATGCTACTTAGAAAACATTTAATAGGTGGATTTATTACAAATATTGAGACATATGGTTTAGAAAGACTTGTAAAAATTGATATTAATACCATAAATGAATTTAATGAAGTAGAAAACAAAACTTTAATTATAGAATTAATGGGAAAACATAGTAATGTAATATTATTAAATAACAAAAATATAATCATTGATGCTTTAAGGCATATAACAGCTTCAGATACTATTTATAGAGATATATTGCCTTCAAGACTATATAGATTCCCTATTTCTGATAAATTAGATTTTACAAAAATAAATAATTTTGATGTGTTTTATCAAAAAATCGAACCATCTTTAGATAATGAAATTTATTTAGATAATAGTAATAATCATAAGGTATTAAATATAGAAAAACTTGCTTCTATAATTGCAAATTCTTTTACAGGTTTTAGTTTATCTTTTGTAAAAAGTGCTATTGAAAAATGCAATATACAAAATACAAATAAAGAAAATTTACAAAAACTATATAATTATTTTAATAATACATTATCTTTAAATAATCTTACTTTTGAAAATTTGTATAAAAAAGATAAACTTTATGATTATGTATTAACATGTTCTGATAAAGTTACTTTAAATGAACAAAAATATAAGTTAAATAATTTTATAGATGATTTTTACTTTAAAAGAGAAACTTCAGAAACATTTACAAATTATAGAAATAGTATTTTAAAAATGATTTTAGATTTATTAAAAAAATATAATAGTCGTTTAATAAGTATTAATTCTAAATTAAAAGAATGTGATGAAATGGACAAATTTAAGCTTTATGGCGAACTTATAACTGCTAATTTATATAAATTAACAAATACTCATACAGATTATATTGAATTAGAAAATTATTATGATAATAATAACTTAATAAAAATACCTTTAGATAAAAAATATTCACCTAGTTTAAATGCAAAAAGATATTTTAAAAAATACTCAAAATTAAAAAACGCTCTAGAAATTGTATCTGCTCAGAAAAAAGAAACTGAAGAAGAATTAGATTATATTCAAAGTATTGTATATGAACTTGAATCTGCAACTACTTTAGAAGATATTCAAGATATTTTTGAAGAAATTTCTGAAAATGTTATTTTTAAAAATGATTTAAAATTTACAGAAAAAAGCAATAATAAGAATACCAATAATCAAAATTCTTTAAAAAATTCCAAAGTATTTAAGTCATCTCATCAAAAATCTATGGCAAATAAAAAATCAACAAAAAAGAATCAAAAAGAAAACTCATATTCTCCTTTACACTTTGAAGTTGATGGTTTTGATTTATATGTTGGTAGAAATAATAAAGAAAATGATTGGCTAACATTTACTTTTGCAAATAAATCTGATATTTGGTTTCATACTAAAGATGTACATGGAAGTCATGTTATTTTAAAATGTGGAGATGTAGAAGTTTCTGATGATACTCTTGTAAAATGTGCAAAAATTACTGCTGAACATAGTAAAGCGAAAAATTCTTCTAATGTTCCTGTAGATTATTGTAAAGTAAAATTTGTTAGAAAACCTAATGGAGCAAAACCTGGAATGGTTATTTTTACAAATAATAAGACAATATATGTAAATCCATCTTCAACTTAACAAAATATTAAACAAGAAGAATAGCGGGCTTTTTTGACATTTTATATCCGTTTGAGCCAAGCTTTGTTCTTGAATAGGAAAAACTTGATTTTCCTATTCAAAAACAATAGCGGACATTTTTTTAATATATAAAATATTTAAAAAAGTCCGCGTTATTGTTTATGTGGCAATTTTACAAAATAAACATAATTGCATCTGTTTTAGTAGAGTTCTTTTATTTAATTACTTCTACATCTAACATTAATTTTTCATCATTAATTGAAACTTCTGTATAGTCATCTCTTTTTGCATTATATTCAACTTTTTCTGCTAAAGTTTCTTTCATAATTTCTTTTTCGTATTTTTTAACAATTTTTTCTAGTTTTTCATTATCAGAAACATATAAAATAATTTTATCTAATACTTCAAAACCTTTTTCTTTTCTCATGTTTTGAACTTTTGATAGAATTTCTCTTACATATCCTTCTTCTTTAAGTTCTGGTGTAATTGTTGTTTCTAATACTACTCCTATCTCTCCTTCACCAGCAAATGCAAAACCATCTTTTCCTTGCATTGTTATTAATAAATTTTCTGATGTTAATGCTATTTGTGTATCATCAATTTCGATATATTCTATTCCACCATTTTTTACTTTATTTGCTAAATCCATTTGATTCATTTTTGATATTGCTTCTCTTATTTTTGGAATTAATTTTCCATATTCTTTTCCTAATACTGGTAGATTTGGTTTAATCTCAAAATGTACATAGTCTGACATATTTGCACCTAATTCTACTTGTTTAACATTTAATTCATTTTTAACTATATTTCCATAATATTCTGGCAATGTATCTACAGATATTAACATTTTAGAAAGTGGTTGTCTGTTTTTAATATTTGCAGAATTTCTTGCACTTCTACCTAATTTAACAATTGAATATGCTAAATCCATTTCATTTTCTAATTTTTTATCTATTGATTTTTCATCTACTTCTGGCCATAAACATAAATGTACACTTTCTGGTGCTTTTTTATCTAGTCCAACTACTAGATTTTGATAGATTTCATCTGTCATAAATGGTACAAATGGTGCTGATACTTTTATTAAATTTACTAACACTGTATATAATGTAGTATATGCTCCTATTTTATCATCTGTTAATTCTTCTCCCCAGAATCTTTCTCTATTTGTACGTACATACCAATTAGATAAACTATCTGTGAAGTCTTCAATTTCTAGTGCCGCTCCTGTTATATTGTATTTTTCTAATTTTTCATCTACTTCTTTAATTAATGTGTTTAATTTTGATAATATCCATTTATCCATTATGTTTTCTGATTTGAAATCTTTATGTTTTAATGGATTAAACTGGTCTATTTCTGCATATAAACAATAGAATGAATATACATTCCATAATGTTGCTAAAAATCCTCTTTGAGTTTCTTGTACATTTTTTATTCCTAATCTCTTTGGTAACCAAGGACTGCTACTTACATAAAAATGCCATCTAGTTGCATCTGCCCCAACAGTATCTAATAATTCCATTGGATCTACTCCATTTTTCTTTGATTTTGACATTTTTTGTCCATGTTCATCTAAAACATGTCCTAATACTATACAATTTTCATATGATGATTTATCAAATAAACATGTTGATATTGTAAGTAATGTATAGAACCATCCCCTAGTTTGGTCAATTGCTTCTGATATAAATTGTGCTGGGAAGTTTTTCTCAAATGCTTCTTTGTTTTCAAATGGATAATGTAATTGTGCAAAAGGCATTGAGCCTGAATCAAACCAACAGTCTATTACTTCTTTATATCTTGTCATTTCTTTTCCACATTCTGGGCATTTTAAATGTACTTTATCTATATATGGTTTGTGCAATTCTATGTCATCTGGGCAATCAACTGACTTTTCTTTTAATTCTGCAATGCTTCCTATACATTCTTCATGTCCACATTCACATTTCCATATTGGTAATGGTGTTCCCCAATATCTATCTCTAGAAATTCCCCAGTCTATAACATTTTCTAAGAATTTTCCAAATCTTCCTGTTCTTATTGTATCTGGATACCATTTTATTGTGTTGTTATTAGAAATTAAATTGTCTTTAACTTTTGTCGTTGCAACAAACCAACTTTCTTTTGGATAATATAGAAGTGGTGTATCACATCTCCAACAGTGTGGATATGAGTGTATATGTTTTTCTTTACTAAATAATTTATTATGTTCAGCTAACCATTTGCATATATCTTCATTGCAGTCTCTTACAAATTTACCTGCCCAAGGTTCAACTTCTGGAACAAATTTTCCTGATTTATCAACTAAATTTACAAATGCTATTCCATTTTGCTTAGAAACTAAACTATCATCTTCACCATATGCAGGTGCAATGTGTACTATTCCTGTACCATCTGTTAGTGTTACATAATCTCCATGAATTACAACAAATGCTTTTCCATCTACTTTTGCAAATGGCATTAATTGCTCATATTCCATTCCAAGCATATCTGAGCCTTTGAATTCTTTTACAATTTCATATGGTGTTTCTTTTAGCACTTGTTCTATTAAATCTTTTGCTAAAATATAGTTTTCATATTGTGGTTCATCATCTGTTCCAATATTTGCTTTAACTTCCACATATGTATATGATTTATTTACACATAATGCTAGGTTTGATGGTAATGTCCATGGTGTTGTTGTCCATGCTAATATATATGTGTTTTCTTTTCCTTTTACTTTAAATTTAGCTATACATGTTAAATCTTTAACATCTTTATATCCTTGTGCAACTTCATGTGATGATAATGCTGTACCACATCTTGGGCAATATGGCATTACTTTATGTCCTTCATATAGTAATCCTTTTTTCCATAATTCTTTTAATGCCCACCATACTGATTCTATATAATCATTATGATATGTTACATATGGATGATCCATGTCTACCCAGAAACCTACTTTATTTGTCATTTCTTCCCACATATGAACATATGTAAATACACTTTCTTTACATTGCTTTACAAATTTTTCTACACCATATTCTTCAATTTGCTCTTTACCTGAAATTCCAAGTTTTTTCTCTATTTCAAGTTCAACTGGTAAGCCATGTGTATCCCATCCAGCTTTTCTATCAACATGATATCCTTTCATAACTTTATATCTTGGGATAATATCTTTCATTACCCTTGTTTCAATATGTCCAACATGTGGCTTTCCATTTGCTGTTGGTGGTCCATCATAAAATGTGAAATATCTTTTACCTTTATTCATATCAAAATTCTTTTGGATTATTCCTTTTTTATTCCACATTTCTGCTACTTCTCTTTCCATTCCAACAAAGCCATTTTTTAATTCTACTTTTTTATACATAATATTTCCTCCTTTTGGTAATTGGGTAATTTGGTGCCGGTTCTCTTTTTGACCAGGCAATTTGGTGCCGGTTCTCTTTTTGTCCCATTTTTGATATTTTACTTTGTGCTTTTCTTACTTGGTATGTTTTGCAATTCAAATCTGTATTTTTGAGTTACATTTGGGTATTTTTCGTGGTCTACTTCTGATAAAAACATTTTCTTTGGTCTTATCCATAATGCACAATCTTCATATAAACGTCTGTATACTACAAATTCTTCTTGCGTTTCTGAATCTTTTGCGACATCTTCTACTAAGTAGTAGTCTCCTTTAAAATGTTTGTAAATTCCTTTAATTTTTAATTCTTGCATTTATTATTCCCTCCTTTTTTATTTTTTGATATTCTTTTATAAATTTTTTGGATAATATTAAAGCACTGCTGTTATGTCAAAAGTTTGGTCGGTATTTGGGCAAATGTTTAGGCATTGTTTGGGCATTGTTTGGGCGGTATTTAGACTATTTAAACAAATCTTTGAGCAAATGTTTATATTTGGACAATATTGTCTAATTATAAAATTTTATATAGCTTCCTAAACAAAAAAAATCCTAACATACAAAAATTGTATATTAGGACGAATTTCTCCGCGGTACCACCTTTTTTAGTAATCTTTTATCTATAATTAACTTTAATTTAATAATTACTCTCTCTTTATCTTTAACGCAGATTTACGTCAAAACCTACTTTTTAAATACATTAATTTTGAGTATACTTTGATAAAAAATATTTCAAAATATCTTAATATTTTTTTATAGTATAATAGAATAAGTATTTATGTTCAGTTTTGCAATTTAACTAGGTGATAACATAAGTTATATTTCGTATTTTTATTTTACAATATTTATTTTATTTTTTATTCGTAATTCTTACTAATATAAAATATAAAAAATTAATTATATAAATATTAATTAATAACTTATAGCTATTTAAGCTAAATAATTTTTACTTTCAAACTCTCACCTTCTGTTTGATTCTCTGTAAAGATATTTTATTATTTGTATTGTCCTAGTTATTACTTTTATTTTTTTGTTATTATATCACATTTTTTTCATTTTGCAATAGGTAAATCAAAATTTTATTTATATTGTTGATAAATTTAATATAATAATATAAATAACTACTCTTTACAAAATTATAAAGAATGTAATAAAATTATAATTTATAAATTATTTATTACTTTAAAAATTAAATTTTTTAATTTTGGTTTTTCTAATTCAAAATAATTAAAATATTTTTTTAATATTTCTTCTTCACAATCGAAATACATATTATTTATTGCATGTTTTATGTCATTATGTATAGTATTTATTGGCTTATTATATTTTATAGATAAAATTGGAAATATTTCTTTTGACAGATTAACATTCCAAATATAGTTTCTACTATAAACTTCATAAATACAATCAATTAAATACTGAGTTCCATTATAAGAAAATTTAAAATTTAATTTTGAAAGTTCCTCTGCAATTTTTAATTTTAAATTTAAAAAGCTATATTTATCTACATAATTTGTTATTACCTCCACTATCTTTATATTTTCAATTGGATTTATTATATAATCAAATACATAATATTCTTCTTTTATAGTCAATGATTTATAACCAAATCCAACAATTGCTATTATCGATTTTCTATATTTATATAATTTTTCATTAAATAAAAATTCAAAAAAATTTAATTTTTTTATATTTATTAAATTTGTATCTAATATTATAAGGTCTACTATTTGTTTTTTTTAAAAATATACAGCTTCTTCTAAACTATAAACAACACTGTAAATTTTTACATTCAAATTACTTTGAGAAATACAATTAATTATTTTTTTACATTTAAATATATCATTTTCTATAATTAATATTCTAGTCATTATTTCCTCCTAATTAAATTTGTAATAACTCTTTTTGCTTTTTTAGCTTTTTTTACTTTTTCTTGATTTTTCCTCTATTTTTCTTTAAAATAATTTTAGTTGTAAAGTTAATTTACAATTAGTATAATTCTATGAGTCTAAACCATCCTTAAATTAAGTATGGTTTTAGATTAGATGGAAGAGAGAATCAAGCAATAGAATAACGGAGTAAGCATACTATGAACATGAAAAAAAGAAAAAATTTCTTCATTATTATTCTCACAATAGCTTTGTTTATTACTACTTGCTGTTCTTCAGCATTTGCTGCCGGCGTTGAAACGTGGTATGGTGAATGGGTTCAAGAACCTGTTATGACTGTTACCAATAACAACCTTACACCTGTAAAAACTATTGGTGTATCTGGCACATTACATGTGGCATGTGGAGTAAGAGGTCGACCTGATCTTGAGCCTTCCGGATGTCCTCTTGTACAAGTAACAATGCAAATTCGTGATTTAAATGGTAATGTCCTCGCTAGCGGTACCGTTAGAGAAGACGCTTTTTTACCTCAAATTCACCTCGATTTGCCTGTTACACAGGGTCAAAAGATTCAAATATTTTTTGATGTAAGCAGTGTATCCTACAATCCTAATAGAAACTATAGAATTGCAGATATCAACTACGCACATGAAATATATTAATCTTTGACTATGTAGTTCACGTCTAAACTCTAATTAATTGATTCTCTCTTCTATCGAAGTGGTATTGCTTTAGCAATACCACTTTTTTTATAAATATAAAATTTTAGTACAACTTAAGCAGTATGAATTTTTCTGATATTATATTTTTTAGTCATTAAAAAATTCAGATTCTTCTCCTCCTATAATTTCACCAGTTGTTGCATCCACAAAGTATTTCTTGTTATAAAATTTTTTTACTGTTTCAATATTTCCATCTTTAGGGATTGTATTTTTATCATGTTCAATATTAACAACCCAAACATTTCTTGTTGTATCAGTTGTTTTTAATTCTCCTTTTTCATTAGTTACATTATTTTCTAAACAATATATAAAAATATTCATTTTTTCTATAGACAGTTCAGCGGAAACATTTGAAATTCTTATATTACTAAATTCATTTTCTTTATTTTTAGCAATTTCAATAGCTTCTTCTTTAGAAATTACAATTGGATTTTTTTCATAATTATCTTCATTTTTCATGCTTATAGAATAAATAATAATATTATCATTATAAACAGAAAAAGCAATTGTAGAAATACTTTCTTTATTATAAATATTATTATTATAGACTTTTGCAAAACTTACTTGCCATGAATCATTAGCATATTTCCCTGAAACAATGCTTTGTTTTTTTGTTTCAACGATTTTATAATTATTGTTTTCCTCAAAAAAGTTTAAATCACTATAAATTTGGGTTGCAATTTCATTAACTTTATCTTCAGAAATTGTATCACAAACAATATTCTTATCTAAAAATGAATTATCTCCAAAATATTCTAGTTCTCCTGTTTTAGGATTTAAATTAATTAGAATATTTTCAGCTCTTAATAAATAATGTATAGAATAATTTGAGTCATATCCTTTTAATAAATTTATTTGCGTAATTGTAGTATTTTCATATCCTAATTTTGTTAATAACTGATTACCAATTTCAGTTGCTTTTTCTTCTGATATAAATTCTGATTTTTCATAGTCTTCTATATCTTCTTTTATTATTTTTTCTTCTTCATTTTTACTTAAAATAATCGGATCTTTCCATATATTCTCATATAAATAATTAACAGCCATTACACCTGTACATCCCATAATAAAGCAACTTGTTAATAAAACAATTTTACAAAGTATGGAATGTGATAAAATTTTGCTTTCTTTTTTTGAAAAAGCTTTTTTTATAGAAAGTTCATATGAAAAAGGTTTTTCAATTTCATCCTTTAAAATTTTTTTAATTTCATCATCAAAATTTTTCATAACTATTATTTCCTTTCTTAATATTTGTTGTTTCTTGATTAATAATTGTTGATTTTAATTTCTGTCTTGCCCTATATAAATGAGTATTTATAGTATTTTCTTTCATTTTTAAAATTTCTTTTATTTCTTTAACAGAATATTCTTCCATATAATATAAGACTACAATAATTCTCTCTTTATAATTTAGATTTTTTATTATATCATAAAAGTTTAATTTATTATCCACTTCATTAATATTATTAGTTTTTAAATAATCTAAATTATATTCTTCAATTGAAACATCTTTTTTATATTTTTTTCTATAAATTCTATTACATTTGTTTATTAAAATTTTTATAATCCACTTTTTAAATTTAGTTATATCATTAAGTTTTTTTATTGATTTATAAGTTTCGATCATTGTTTCTTGAATAGCATCTGATATATCAGCTTCATTTGAAATTCTAGTTTTGGCTATTTTGTATAATTCATCATTTATTGATAATATTAATTGTGTAAAAGCCTCTTCATTACCACTTTGAGCACTTAAAATTAATTCTTCCAATTTTCCCTCCTTTATCATTTTTATTGAATACTACAAATACATTTATTAAGAGTCCTTTATTTCTTTTTTATATTTCAATTTTTATAAAATTTTTTACTAATTTAAGTTATTTGGATTAACTATTAAGGAACAATAGCGGACTTTTTTAGACATTTTTATGTTTATAACATTTTAAAATCCACGTCATTGTTCGTGCGCCAATTTTACGAAGTAAAATTGTGTGCATCTGTTTGAGCGAAGCTCTTTTATTGAATAGGAAAAAGCGATTTTTCTTTTGAAAATAAAATTTTTATATTTAAAATTCTATTTTCGCTTTGAGTTGCGAAATCTAAAGTTTCATATTGTTTCCTATTGTATAAAAAAGCCCTAACATACAAAAATTGTATATTAGGGCGAATAATTCCGCAGTAACACCTAATCTTCGATTTCATTAATTCAAAAATATTTTTTTCCTAAATCTTTTATTAGAGTTGAAGTCGCAAATTGCGACTTCAAATATTCGCATTCATTATTACTTAATTGAAAGCAAAATTCAATTGGAAAACGCTCAATATATATAAGGATAGTTTATGAAATTTTTATATATTATTAAAATTTAATAATTCTATTTTATTAGAAATAAATTTTTCATTTGTGTCAATTTCTTTTGATAAATCTGTTGACAAATATTTTTTATTATCATCTGCAAATATTGTAACCACATCATCATCTATTTCATCTGCAAGAAGAACACTTCCAATAAAATTTGCTCCTGATGATATTCCAACTCCAATTCCCAATTCTTTTGCTAATTTTCTAGACATATTAATTGCATCATCATCATTTATTAGTATAATTTTGTCTATTTTACTTTTATCAACTAAATCTGGTATAAAATCATCACCTATTCCTTCAATCTTGTGTTGTTCAAATACTTTTCTTTGTGATAAAAGTGCCATTTTATCAGGTTCTATTGCTGTTAAAACCATATCAGGATACTTTTTCTTTAATTTATCTCCTATTCCCATCAGTGTTCCACCTGTACCTATACCAGACACAAATCCTCCTATTTTCTCCAGAATTTGATTTAATATCTCTTCTCCTGTTGTTTCATAATGTGCTAGATAATTATCTTTATTAGAAAATTGATTTGCATAAAATCCATTTATTTTATGTGACAATTTTTCAGCTTCTTCTACACACTTTATAAATCCCCCACCTTCTTTTGAAATTAAATGAACATTTGCCCCATATGCTTTCATTAATTCAATTCTCTCTTTACTTGCCCAATTTGGCATAAAAATATGTACAGGATGTTTATAATAACTTCCTAATGCAGATAAAGATATTCCTGTATTTCCACTTGTTGCTTCAACTATAGGCATTCTTTCTTTTAATATTCCTCTTTTTTTTGCATTATTAATCATATAAAAAGCAACTCTATCTTTAATACTTCCTGTAAAATTAAAATATTCTAATTTTGCAAATATTCTTTTTTCTTTTCCTTTATATCTGTAAGATATTTTTATCATTGGTGTATTACCAATTAATTCAATCATTTTTTACCTCCTATTATTATTATATGTATCTGTGCATCTTTTTGAGCGAAGCTCTTTTATTGTACAGGAAACAATAAAAGAAGCTGGAACTAATCAAACTAAATCGAATGAAAAGTACCAGCATGTTTTTTATTTTCTTATATATGTAATAAATTCATATTCAATATCAGTATCTTCATCTTTCTTTTTTGGTTCTCTTGATACTTCTTCCCAAATTGTTTCATTAATTCTTGGAAATACTGCATCTCCATCAAATTCATGGTCAAGTTCTGTTACATACATCTTTTTTACATAAGGCATTAATAAATTATATATCATTGCCCCACCTATTACAAAATGTTCTTCTTGGTCTTCTATATATTGCTGTATTTGTAACATTGAATGAACTACTTCTGTATCTTGACTATCTATTTTGAAATCTGGATTATTAGAAAAAACAACCTTTTTTCTTTCTCTTAAAAATTTTCCTAATGTCTCATATGTTTTTCTACCCATTATTACAATTTTTCCATCTGTTAATTCTTTAAATTTCTTTGATTCTGCTGGTAATCTCCAGATTAATTGATTATTTTTTCCAATTATATTATTTTTTGCCTTTGCTACTATTATGCTTAACATTTTATTACTCCCTTTCATTATGCTATAATTAATTTTTATATTTAAATTTATATTTTCACTTTAAGCCTAAGTAACTTAAAGTTTCATATTGTTTTCTATCTTATAATTTAAATTTAATTTTTATCTTTTAAAAAATTCCAACAATTTCTCCATTTTCATCAATATCTATATTTTCTGCTGAAGGAACTTTTGGTAATCCTGGCATTGTTAATATATTTCCAGCATAAGCTACAATAAATCCCGCTCCAGCTCTTAAATCTATATCTCTTATTGTAAATTCAAAATTATCTATTGCTGTTATATTTTTTGGGTCATCCGAAAATGAATATTGTGTTTTTGCTATACAAATTGGTAATTTTGTATAATCTATATTTTTTATATTATTTATTTTATTTTCTTTTATACTATCAAAATCATTTGCACTGTAAATTTTCTCTGCTTTGCTTATTTCTATTATTTTATCAATTTTCTTTAAAGCATCTGGCATAAAATTAACCTTTTTTGCTCCATAAATTTCTTTTGCTATTTTTTCTATTTTATTTTCTATAGAGTCTTCTAAACTATATATATACTTAAAATTATTTATTTTATTATCTGAATTGGTTTTTCTATCTGCAACTATTTTATCATTATCACTTAATTCAAATTTAGAATTAGTTCCATTATCAGAACACATTTGAACAATTTGGTTAGAAATATCTATTGCTCCATCTCCACCTTTTGCCCAACTTTCAACAATGCTTGATTCTATATCTTTCTTTGATAATTCTTTTTGTACATATTCTAATTCTTCTTTTGTATCTGTATTATATTTATTTATTGCAACAATAACATTTAATCCAAATTTATTTTGAAGATTATCTACATGTTTATATAAATTTTCCATTCCTTTTTGTAAACATTCAAAATTTTCATTCAAAATTTCTTCTTTTGGAGCTCCTCCATGATATTTTAATGCTTTTATTGTTGCAACACAAACTACTACATTAGGTTTTATATTTGCTTTTCTACATTTTATATCTAAAAACTTCTCTGCTCCTAAATCTGCTCCAAAACCTGCTTCTGTAACTGTATAATCTGCAAGTTTCATTCCTAATTTTGTTGCTATAATTGAATTACATCCATGTGCAATATTTGCAAATGGTCCACCATGAACTAATGCTGGCGTATATTCTAGTGTTTGAACTAAATTAGGCTTTATTGCATCTTTTAGTAATACTGCCATTGCTCCTTCTGCTTTTAAATCTTTTGCAAATACTGGCTCATTATTATTATTATATCCTATTATTATATTTCCTAATTTTTCTTTTAAATCTTTTATATTTTCTGACAAACATAAAATTGCCATAATTTCTGAAGCAACAGATATATCAAAACCATCCATTCTAGGTACTATTTTGCTTTCTCCAGATAATCCTGTTTCTATTTTTCTTAATTGTCTATCATTTAAATCTACACATCTTTTCCATACTACTTCTTTAATTTTTAATTCATTTCCAAAATATATATGATTATCTATCATTGCAGATAATAAATTATTTGCTGATGTTATTGCATGAATATCACCAGTAAAGTGTAAATTTATGTCTTCCATTGGAACTATTTGTGCATATCCTCCACCAGTTGCCCCTCCTTTTATTCCAAATACAGGTCCAAGTGATGGTTCTCTTAATGCTAATATTGATTTTTTTCCAATTCTTCTTAATCCATCAGCAATAGATATTGAAATTGTAGTTTTCCCTTCTCCTAAAGGTGTAGGACTCATTGCTGTAACTAATATCAATTTTCCATCTGATTTATTATAATATTTTTCTGGATTAGATATTTTGGCTTTATATTTTCCATATAATTCAATATCTTCATCTTCTATATCTAATTGTTTTGCAATTTCATTTATATTTTTTAATTTAAACTTTTTTGCTATTTCTATATCTGTCATATTTAATCACATTCTTTCTATATTAAATATTTAATTATGCCAGTAGTTTTACTTTTTTAGACATTTTATATTTTTATAACATTTTAAAGTTCGCGTCATTGTTCGTGCACCAAATTTTACGAAGTAAGATTTGTGTGCCTCCGTTTGAGCGAAGCTATTGTTTTACTTCTTGTTAATTCAAAATTTAGATTTATTTGAAAAATATCGAGCTTTTATAGTTTTTATGCTATCAATCCAATTACAATTCCAAGTATTGCACCAACAAAAACTTGTATTGGAGTATGACCTAGTACTTCTACTAATTTTTCTTGAACTTGTACATTTGTAAGTCCAGGTGTATCTATTATTTTATTTAACAATTTAGCTTGTTTTCCTGCTGCTCTTCTAACTCCTGCAGCATCATACATAACAACTAAAGCAACAATTAATGATAATGCATATATACTAGAGTCAAAACCAGAACTTTTTCCAATCATTGTAGAAATACACATTGTAATTGCAGAATGGGAGCTTGGCATTCCACCAGCTCCTATAATTCTTTTAAAATTAAATTTTTTATATTTTATTAATTCATATATAACTTTAAATGTTTGTATACAAAACCATAAAAGCAATGGCACATATAAATATTTATTTGTTATAAATTTTTGAAAGTCATTCATTTTATTATTTCCTCACATGCTATATTTTTTAAGTATTGTTTTCTCCCACAAAATCTTTTTCTTCTAATTCTCCATCTTTTTCTAAAAGTATTGTTATTTTCTTTTCCGCACTTTCTAACATGTTATTACATTTTTTTGCTATTTTCATTCCCTCTTCAAATTTTTTAACTGATTCATCTAAATTTAAATCGCCTTTTTCTAATTCTGTAACTATCTTTTCTAGGTCTTGCATTGATTGTTCAAAATTTTTTTCTTCCATATTTAATATCATTCCTTTCAATTTTGCTAAGTAAATTCGTGTACATCTATTTAAGAAAAACTATTTTTATCCTCCAACAGCTTCAAAATCATCTAGATTATTTAATTTTATTTTTATATTTTTGCTTTTGGTTACATTGCCATTTTCGTCTATAATCTCTACAAATGCAACTTTATCTCCAGTAAAGTTTTCAAATCTTATATCTGTAGGTAATACTGTTTTCTTTATTGTTTTCATAGCATTTATTCCAATGTCAACATTCCAACCATAAGAGTAATCATATAAATCACTATTTTCATTTCCTATATATAACCTTACAGCTAGGTTTTTTACACTTGTATTTCCTATATTTGATAATGATATTTCAAAGTCTATACCATCATCATTATAATAGTTATATGTGTTATCTTCTTTAGGTTTGCTTGTTTCTATAAATTCAACATCTAATACAGATACTACATCTAAAACTCTAAATGATGTTTCTATTGTTTGTTCTATAGATGGTTCTGTTGTTGTGATTTTTACAGAATATGTTAAAGTTCCTTTTCCTATATCTTCTTCTTTTATGGTATATTCATATCCTTCAACTTCTTTTGTTTCTCCTGGTTCTATTCTTTCTATAACATTTTCTTCAAATCCTTTTGGTGATTCTATAGAAATTCCTTTTATTGTAGATGTTCCTGTGTTTGTTATTACTGTTTTTAATTTAACAGTTTCTCCTAAGTTATATCCCGCTTCATCTTGTGAATAATTTACTACTTTTAATTCTGCAATCATTTTGTCTTTTACTGTTAGTCTATAAACAAACATTGCTCTTGTATATTCTATTGTATCTCCTCCATCTGGTTGAGTTGTAGCAGTAACTTTAAAATGTGCATCCCAAATACCATTTCTTGCTAAAAATGTTGTTGTTATTTTTTCTGTAGAACCAGCAGTAAGTGGGTCTGTTAAATCCCATTCTTGTGTTCCATAGGTTTCTCCATATTGGTTTTCCATTTTTTCTAATGATATATGAACATTATATAATGTTATGTCTCCTATGTTATTTAATGTAATTTCATATTCAATTTCATCATTTTCTTCATATGTTGATTTTGGATTTACTATTTCTGCTATTAATTCTAATTTCTCGTCAGTTTCTAATTTTGGAGCTATTATTGTGCTTAATTCTATATGTTCTTTTTTATTATTTTGTATATACCCAACTGCTATTGTAACTTCTTTTGTATCTTCTTTTTCTACTACTGCAATTGTATCAATAGAATATCCTTTTGGCAAAATTTCGCTACTTAAATCTCCAGATTGTCCTAAAATATCTTCTGCAGTTATTCCAGATATAACACTGTCATAATCCATTGTTTTTATTCCTTCTATTAATTGAATTGCTATATTTAATGCTGTAGATTTTCTTTCATTTCTTAATTTAATATTTATTAAATTTGAAAATAAACTTGCTATTAGTGGCACAAATATTATAAGAATTACTACTGCAATTGTTGCATCAACACCTGTTATTCCTTTATTTTCTTTTACTTTTTTTATCACTTTTTTTCCCTTTCTTTTGTTATTTCTATTATATAATATACCAATAATTATTAGTAAAATCAATAGCTAAATTGAATTTTTTGTTGGTAATTGTTGCTGGGGTCGGTCCTTTTTTCATCTGGCGTCCGTTATTGGGGTCGGTCCCAAATTAAACCATTATATAATTGTTTTTTATACCTTGTGTGTCGCAACCTACAAAAGAATTTTGATATGTAGGTTGCTCCAAATCGCATTCGCTACGCTCATTTGGTCGCTTACGCGGTATTGCAAAACAATTATATAATGGTTTAATTTAGGACCGACCCCAATAACAGTTACCAAAAAAACTACCCGTTCAACGGGTAGTTTTGATTAGCCCTATAAGGGCATATTACTGGCAGGGACTTAAGTCCCTCT
>CALXCA010000009.1 GCA_944386685.1 uncultured Clostridia bacterium
AAGGGTGCCATAAAATTATTTTAGAAATTCTTATATTTCCGTATTGAGTCGAAAAATTTATGCAATTATTAATATATAAAAAATTTCAGCAAACTATAGAAGTTTTGTCAGTGGAAAGAAAGGAACTATTACATATGGGGAATATAGTTTTACTTGATGATTTAACAATTAACAAAATTGCGGCAGGAGAGGTAATAGAAAGACCTGTTAATGTTGTAAAAGAAGTTGTAGAAAATTCAATTGATGCAGGAGCAAACAAAATAGTTATAGAAATAAAAAAAGGTGGAAAACAATTAATTAAAATAATTGATAATGGAAAAGGCATCCAAAAAGATGATATGGATATAGCTATAGAAAGGCATGCAACATCTAAATTAAGAAAAATAGAAGATTTAGAAAAAATTTATACAATGGGCTTTAGAGGAGAAGCGTTAGCAAGTATTGCATCAATTTCAAAATTAACTATTATTTCTAAAACAGCAAATGACGAGTTTGGAAACAAACTTGTAGCTGAAGCAGGAGATATTATAGAAAAAGAAGAATTTGGAACACAATTGGGAACAACAATAATAGTAGAAAATTTATTTTATAATGTACCTGTTAGATATAAATTTTTAAAACAAGATGCAACAGAATTTAAGTATATTAAAGATTGGGTACAAAAAGAAGCATTTTCTAATCCATCTATATCATTTAAATTAATAAATGATGGAAATATTGTGTTTCAAACATCTGGAAATGGTAAAATAGAAGATATAGTTTATCAAATTTATGGCAAAGAGCTAAAAGAAAATCTAGTTAAAGTTAATTATGAAGAGGATAGCATAAAAATTACAGGGGTTGTTGGAAATACTAGAATTGCAAGAGATTCTAGAAAAGACCAAATAATCTTTTTAAATAAAAGAAATGTAAGAAATCAAATATTATCAAATAGTGCAGACCAAGCATTTAAAGGAAGTGTAGGAATAGGAAAATATGGATTTTTTATATTGAATTTAGAAATGCCTGCAAATTTTTATGATATAAATGTTCATCCAACTAAAATGGAAGTAAGATTTGAAGATGAAAATAAGATTTACAAAGTTTTTTATCATGCAATAAAGAGTGCTATACTAAGCAAAGATTTTCTTGGAAATAATGAAAATGAACAAAATGAAAAATATATTACAAATGAATTTGATTTTTTGACAAATCATTTTATAGAAAATAAAGAGAACAATAATTATTTTTCTAAAATTGCTTACAATGCAAATAAAAGTAAGAATGTTTTAGAAGATAATGATTTAATTTATAGAAAAACTCAAAGAGAAGTTAAATATAAATATATTGGAATTATTTTTAAAACATTTATAATAGTAGAAATTGAAAATGAATTATATTTAATTGACCAACATGCAGCACATGAAAGGCTTTTGTATGAACAGATAAAAGATAATTACAAAAATCATATTAGTAGTAATAGTCAAATGATGTTAATTCCAGAAGTGTATAATTTAACACATAAGGAATTTGAATTTGTAAAACAAAATTTAGAAATGTTTAAAACTTATGGATTTGATTTAGAAATTTTCGGGGAAAATGCAGTAAAAGTAAATGGAATTCCAGATATTGAATATCGTTCTAAAAGTAAAAATATTTTTTTGGAAATTTTAGATGAAATGATTACAAATGAAAGGGTTTCTTTAAAAGATGTTGAGGAACGTTTTGTTGCAACAGTTGCTTGTAAGGCTGCAGTTAAAGCTAATATGGATTTAACTCAAGAAGAAGTTGATTATTTAATACAAAATTTATTAAAATTAAAAAATCCGTATACATGTCCACATGGTAGACCTACTACTATTAAATTAAATGAAAAAGATTTAAAGAAGTTGGCTACGTTGTAGTAAAAATCTCTCACTAAACTGTAATAAAAAAATCTAGAATTTGCTTAAAAAAGTTGACTTTTTATAAATTTGGGAATATAATATGGATAATTTAATAATTACGATGATAAAGAAAAATTGTGAAAATATATTTATAGAGAGTTAATGTTGGTGGAAATTTAACAATATGTTTCATGAGGGGAGCTTTGGAGTAATAAATAAAATTAAGGTGCTTAAAATTTTGGGTTTTAAGAATTAGGGTGGAATCGCGGAAGAAACTTTCGTCCCTAGCTATATGGCTAGGAATGAAAGTTTCTTTAATTTGGAAAATAATTATAATTTTGGTGTTGCTATACTGCAAAAGAAAATCCTAACAAAAAGGGACCGACCCTAGCAAGCAAAATGGCACTGGGCAGAAAAGGGACCGACCCTGGTAGGCAAAATGGCACTGGACAGAAAAGGGACCGACCCCAATGAATGCCACTAGGCAAGAAAAGGACCGACCCCAATAAAAAAAAGGACCGACCCCAATAAAATCCAATGAATAAACGAAAGGAGTATTTTTTATGGTAAAATCAATGGAAACAATTGTTAATTTATGTAAGGCTAGAGGATATATTTATCCTGGCTCAGAAATATATGGTGGTCTTGCAAATACATGGGATTATGGACCACTAGGTGTAGAATTAAAAAATAATATAAAATCATTATGGAGAAAAAAATTTATTCAGGAAAATCCAAATAATGTCGGGTTAGATGCTGCAATTTTAATGAATCCATCTGTATGGGTGGCATCAGGACATGTTGGTGGTTTTTCAGATCCGCTTATTGATTGTAAAGAATGTAAAACAAGACATAGAGCAGATAAATTAATAGAAGAATGGGCACATGAAAAAGGTAAAGATATGATTGCTGATGGTATGTCTGATACAGAAATGATAAAATTTATTGATGAAAATAATATTTGTTGTCCAAATTGTGGTAAGCATAATTTTACATCTATAAGAAAATTTAATTTAATGTTTAAAACATTTCAAGGTGTAACAGAAGATGCTAAAGCAGAAATTTATTTAAGACCAGAAACTGCACAAGGAATATTTGTAAACTTTAAAAATGTTATGAGAACAACTAGAAAAAAATTACCAATGGGAATTGCCCAAATAGGAAAAGCATTTAGAAATGAAATAACACCAGGAAACTTTACTTTTAGAACAAGAGAATTTGAACAAATGGAATTAGAATTTTTCTGCAAACCAGGAACAGATTTAGAATGGTTTAAATATTGGAAAGATTTTTGCGAAAATTGGTTAATTTCTCTTGGAATGAAAAAAGAAAATATTCGTTTAAGAGACCATAGCAAAGAAGAGTTAGTATTTTATAGTAAAGCAACTACAGATATTGAATTTGCATTTCCATTTGGATGGGGTGAATTATGGGGAATTGCAGATAGAACAGATTATGATTTATCAAATCATATGAGAGTATCTAATGAAGATTTAACATATTTAGACCCAGAAACAAATGAAAAATATGTACCTTATTGTATAGAACCATCTTTAGGAGCAGATAGAGTTGCACTTGCATTTTTATGTAATGCTTATGATGAAGAAGAAATTGCAGAAGGAGACACAAGAGTTGTATTACATTTACATCCAGCTTTAGCACCATATAAAGTAGCAGTATTACCATTATCAAAAAAATTATCAGAAAAAGCACAAGAAGTTTATGGAAAATTATCAAAAAAATTCATGTGTGAATATGATGAAACAGGTTCTATAGGAAAACGTTATAGAAGGGAAGATGAAATAGGAACACCATATTGTGTAACAATAGATTTTGATACATTAAATGATGATACAGTAACAATTAGAGATAGAGATACAATGGAACAAATTAGAGTAAAAATAGATGAATTAGAAAACTGGATTTCAGAAAAAATTGATTTTTAAAAGTTTCACTAACAAATGAAAGGATGAAATAAATGGAAAATAAAAAGAAAATTATTGGTATGGTATTAATTATAATATTAATTATAGCATTAATAGCAGTAACAATTTTATATAACAATTTTAGTGAGACACAATTGAATTTATTAACTGAGGAATCTAATAAATTAATACAACAAGATTTAATTAATGAAGAAATTGATGAAGAAATAAAAACTCAAAAAGATTATGCTGTTGTAGAAAAAACAATTAAAGAATATTTAAGTAATATTAAAAATATATATTTAGAAATGGAAAATTTAAACTCTAAAATAAATGCAGACGAAATATTTTCTGCTTCAAATGTACAAGACCATAAATTTAATAATGTTGATCCATTAATAGAAGAAATTAGAGAAAAAAGTAAAGAATATTTAGAACAATGTAAAGCCTTAATAGGAGAAGAGAAAATTAAAGAGGCAATAAATTCTGTTCAATTTTCTACACCAATACCTAACAGAAGAGAATATTATATTAATCTATATAATACAGTAATGCTTTCAGATACAATGAAAAGTCAATTAACCAAAATAGAAGAAAGTGTAGAACAGAGTAAAGATAATTTGTATGATAAATTTTCTGTTTTAAGTAAAATAAAAACTCATTTAGAAGAAAATGCTAGATACTGGAATGTTAAGGATGATAAAATTGTTTTTACAAATGCAAATATTATGGTTGAATATTATGATTTAATTAATGAATTAAATTCAAAATAAAATGAATTCTTATATAATATGAATTATAAAAAGTTATGACTGTAAGTAATTTGAAATTTTATACATATAATGTAATTTATTTAAGAAAGGAAATGATAATTTATGAGAAAATATTTTGGAACAGATGGAATTCGTAGAATTGCAAATACAGAATTATCACCTGAACTTGTATATAAAGTAGCAAAAGCAGGAGCATATGTATTGTCAAAACATACAGATAAGACTCCAACAATATTAATAGGGAGAGATACTAGACTTTCTGGAACATTAATAGAAAGTGCAATGGTAGCAGGATTTTTAAGTTATGGTGCAAATGTAAAATTACTTGGTGTTATGCCAACTCCAGCAGTTGCATATTTAACTAGAAAATTACAAGCAGATGCAAGTGTAGTTATTTCTGCATCACATAATACATTTGAATTTAATGGAATAAAATATTTTAGCAATAAGGGAATGAAAATTCCTGATGAATTAGAAGAAGAAATAGAAGAAACAATGGAATCTGGAAAACTAGAAGAATTAACAGCTGTAAAAGATAAAATAGGTGTTTCTGAAGTTAGAACAGATCTATTAGATGAATACATATATTTCTTTAGAAAAAATTTTGATGATAATATTGAGAAATATAATAAGCCAGATTTTAGAGTAGCTATAGATACTGCAAATGGTGCAACTTATAAATCTGCAGAATTAATATTTAATTTACTTGGAATAAATCATGAAATTATAAATAACAATCCTAATGGAATAAATATTAATGAAAATTGTGGTTCAACACATTTAGAAAGTCTAAAACAATATGTTATAAAAAATAAAATGAGTTTAGGAATTGCATATGATGGAGATGGAGATAGATGTCTAGCTGTTGATGAAAATGGAGAAGAAATTGATGGAGATAAAATTTTGGCAATTCTTTCTAAATATTTAAAAGAGAAAGGTAAACTTTCTAAAGATACTATTGTTGCAACAGTTATGAGTAATTTAGGCTTAAACAAATATGCAGAGAAAAATGGATTAAATTTAATACAAACAAAAGTTGGAGACAGATATGTTTTAGAGGAAATGCTAAAAAGTGGATATAATTTAGGTGGAGAACAATCAGGTCATGTTATTTTACTAGATTACAATCCTACTGGAGATGGAATATTAACATCATTAATGCTAATTCAAGCAATACTAGAGAGTGGCAAAAAAGCTTCAGAATTAGGAAATATTGTACAAAAATATCCACAGGTATTGATAAATGCAAAAGTTGATTCTAATAAAAAATATGATTATGAAAAAAATTCAGAAATTAAATCTGCAATAGAAAAATTGGAAAAAGAATTTTCTGGAAATGGAAGAGTTCTAATTCGTCCAAGTGGAACAGAGCCATTAGTTAGAGTTATGATTGAGGGAAAAGATATAAAAATTATTGAAGAAAAAGCTAAGAATTTAGCAAAACTTATTGAAGAAAAGTGCAACTAGCACTAAAAATATTTACAATTCCCCACAAGATTTTGGCGTAAAGTAATTATATATTAATATTGAATAAATTTTGAATGTGATTGGAAATATTTTAGAATTTGTTATATGATTTATTGAGGGATGTTCACGGTACTCGAGTTTACGAGAGGGTCTGAGTGAAAGAGGCTCAAGAAATCATATTACAAATTTTTAAATATTGTATTGAACTGAAAAATTTACAAAATATTAATATATAATTACTTTACGCCAAAATCTTGTGGGGAATTGTAACGAGAAATGTCGAAACATGTCAATGAAAAGTTTTAAAATTAAATAAACTATATTGAATTTGCAATTAAATTATGTTACTATAAATACGTACTAAGATTTTTAGTATGTATTTATTTTTTATTTTCAAAACTTTTGTTTATTAAATATTTTAATTCTTAAATTTTCCATATTATTGATAAAATAATATTATATATTTAATAATTTATACTTTTATAATATTTTAAAAATTTATTAAACAGTTTATTTAGCGCGCAATAAACTAATATTTTAAATTATATAAAATTATAAAAATTATAAAAATTGATGTTAATTTTATTAAAAAGGAAAAAATTAATTTAATCTTTTATTAAGAAAAAAGTAATATTAATTCAACACATACTAAAATTCAAAGTAAAAAAATTTATTTTAAATAATATTTAGTTAAAATAATTATATGTAATTTTTATATGAATTAAATTAATTCAATATGTTAGATTTTGTCGTAAATCTTATTCATTTATAAATATATTATACGAGAAAGAAAGGAATGAAAAAATATATGAAAATAAAAGTAGTTAGTGTAATAACTATATTAGTAATAATATTATTAAATACAATATTACAAGTACCAGTATTTGCAATACCAATGCAAGAAGCATATATAGAAAATTTAGGAGATTGTGAATATCATTTACAATATTGGAAAGAACCTGATGGAATATGGAGTTATATAGTAACAACAGTTGTAGGATATAGAATTAATGGAAATTTACATTATGCATATTGCTTGCAAAGAGAGAAAAAAGGTGTAGGAGGAGAGCAAGGAAGTTATAGTGTAAATATATCTGATATGTTAAAAGACGAAAAAATTTGGAGAGCCATTATAAATGGATTTCCATATAAAAGTCCAAACGAATTAGGTGTAATTAATGAACAAGATGCATTTGTTGCTACTAAGCAAGCTATATATAGTGTTATATATGGTTGGGATGTTAATACACATTTTAGAGGTGCTGATGAAAGAGGATGGCAAATTGTTAATGCAATAAAAAATATTGTAGATAAAGCTAGAAATGGAACAGAAAAGCCTAATCAATCTAATGTGTTAACAATAAAACAAGTTGGAGAATTTAAAAAAGAAAATAATGAATATTATTCTCAAGAATATAGTGTAAGTAGTAGTGTTGATATGGAAAATTATATAATTACAAATTTAGAAAATTTTCCAAAAGGAACAATAGTTACAAATAAAAATAATCAATCACAAACAGAATTTTCATCAGGTCAAAATTTTAAAATTCTTATACCAACAAAACAAATTTTAGAAAATATTGAAGGAACTATAAAAATAAATGGAAAGGTAAAAACATATCCAGTATTTTATGGAGCGAGTTATGACCCAAATCTTCAGGATTATGCATTAACATATGATGCATATGAAACTATAGGAGCTGAAATAAAAATGAGAGTAAATGCATATAAATCCAAAATAACAGTTATAAAAAAAGATTCTGAAACAAATAAACCAATTGAAGGAGTAGAGTTTAATATAAAATATAAAGATGGAACACCAATTGGAACATATAAAACAGATAAAAACGGAATGATAACAGTATCTAGTTTAAAACAAGGTACAATAATATTAACAGAAACCAAAACAAAACAAGAATATGTTTTAGATAGTACACAAAAAGAAATTGTTATTGAATATGATGCAGAAAAAACTGTAGAAATAAAAAATGATAGAAAAAAAGGTAATATTATATTAAAAAAAGTAGATAAAGATAATAATGAAATAACATTAAGTAATGTGGAATTTGAATTAATAGATGCAAATGGAAACATTATAAAACATTTAATTACAGATGAGAATGGAATAGCCAAGGTAGAAAATATTGATATAGGTAAGTACATATTAAAAGAAACAGTAACACAAAGTGAATATAATATTGAAGTTGATCAATATGATATTATTGTTGAATGGAACGAAACATTTAATTTAGAAGTAGAAAACGAAAAAATTAAAGGTAAAATTAGAATTTTAAAAATTAGTGAAGATGATAATTTAATTAATGGAACTCCAGCAGGAACTCCTATTGAAAATGTTAAATTTATTATTTATGATGAAAATGGAGAAATAGTAGATACACTTATTACTAAAGCAGATGGAATTGCAATATCTAAAGATTTAGTAAAGGGAAAATATATTATAAAAGAAGTAGAAACTGGAGAAGAATATGAATTAAACGAAAAAGACTTTTCTGTAGAAATAAAAAAAGATGGAGAAGTAATAGATTTAGAAATAAGTAATAAATCTAAAACACCTCCACCAGAAGAACCACCTGAAGAAGAAAAACCACCAGAAGAGCCTCCAAAGGAAAATCCTCCTGTTGAAGAGCCACCAGTAGAAGAACCAAAAAAACTACCTGTTACTGGATATTAAGAGAACTGTCTAGAGCAAGTTTTATCATTGTATTTAATCCTGTTTGACGTTCCTCAGCAGTTGCTATTTCTTTAATATATTTAGAATCAACAACACTCATTAAACAAGAAGCTTTTTTGTTTAAAATTTTTGCAACATAAAATAATGCAAAAGCTTCCATTTCAGCAGAAACAGGGTTAAAATCTTTTGGCACTCTTTCAAGAAATTTATTTACATCTGTCATATAAACATCAAAACAATCTGTGCAAACAGTATTACCTAAATATAAATTAACATTAGTTTTTTTTGCAGTATCTTTAATTATATTATTTAAATATTCGTTACTAGAGACAATATGACAATCTTCATTATTTAAAGTTAAAGCAAAATTACTTTCAGAAAAAACATTTTCTGATAAAATAATATCAAATAATTTTAATTCAGGTTTATAAGCTCCACAAGAGCCAATACGAATTATATTTTCAACATCATAAAATTTATATAATTCATAACAATAAATTCCCATACTTGGCATTCCCATTCCAGAAGCCATAACAGTAATTTCTTTATTATTATATTTTCCTGTATATGCATACATGCCTCTTACAGAATTAACTAATTTGTATTCACTTAAAAAATTTTCAGCAATATATTTTGCTCTTAAAGGATCTCCTGGCATAATAACTGTTTTTGCAATATCTCCTAAATTTGCTTCATTATGTGGTGTAGACATAAAAATACCTCCTATATATTTTAATTTCACTATTATAATAAATAGTAGAAACTAAGTAAAAACATCACTTAATTTCTACTACATAGCCTTATTCAACAATCATTTCTAATTTTATGATATGTCGTCTGCTCTGGTAATAAAAATCACAATACTTTTTTAGTTCACGTTCTGCAATTTCCTTCGTTTTGCAGTATGCTTTTATTTCGCCACTTTTTTCATCATTGTGGATTAATACAGCATAAAAAGTTTTAGTTTTTGCCATAGAGAACAACCTCCTTCAAGTATTTTTGGGATAGTATATCATATATTTTAGATTATGTCAAAATGTAGATAATCCATTTTTTTTAATAAATTACAAAAAAGATTAAAATGTGAATTGAATAAATAAACACAAAAAAGAGTTGAATAAAAAAGTAAATTCCAGTCAGATTTTGTCTTCATACTGGAATTTATTATTTTAATTAAGGTTTTGAACTTTTTGGTTTTTTCTATTGATTAAATAATTTGCTAATGATATAATCAATTTACTATAGATTTTAGTAACCTATAAATATTAATATAATTGATATAACTAATTGATTAGTACAAAAGAAAGGACTCAATTTAATGGAATGTATTGATATAAGTGAAAATGAAAAAGAAAAAATAATAAAGCTTATAAAAAAACTAAGATTAAGAAATTTGAGAATAGATGCAATGCAATCATTAAATGAAGAAAACAAATTAACAAAAGTATTAATTAGAAGGCTATTAAAAGAAACATATGAAAATATAAAATATATAAGGGATTTAATACAAAATGTTGATGACCAAGAGTTTACACCAAGTATTAGGCAAAAATTTGAAGAACTTGATACATTATCAAATTCAACGAATAATGAAGACATAGAAAATCTTTATAAATGTTTAAATATATGCACAGATATACAAAAAGATTATGAATTGATGAATAAAGCTAGAGAAGTTAAAACAATAGCAAAAGCTTCAATTCAAAGTATCAATAGTATAGACAAATTAAAAATAAAAGTAGAAGATGAAACTAGACAAAGCTTAGAAACAATAAAAAATAATTTACAAAAATTAATAAGTTCTACAAAGACTGATATTAAATCTATTCAAATTAATATTAATGAATATAATAAATTTGCAATGCAAGTTTGGAAGGAATATTTAACAAAACCAACAAATAAAGATAATTCGGAATTTAGATATTTAGTTCATAATTTAAACAAAGGTACAATAAAAGGAAAATTTTCACAAAATATAGTTTCTACATCATTAATTACAAATCGTGAAATGGGATTATATCGTTCAGGAAGTTCAAAATATGGACTAATTATAAATCCTAAAAATATTGTTAGTGCAGAGTATAGAGATTCATATACTTTAAATTATTCAGAATTTAATGAAGAAAAGTTTTGCTTAGAAAAACCACCAATTCAATTACCACAAGAAATAGAAAAGTTAGCTATGGATATAACTGTTGCAGAAAATGGTGAACTTTTGAATTATGAAAAGGCTAATATATATACAGAAGTTGTAGTAGACCAATATGATATAACAGGAATATTTATTGTTACAAATGGGGAAGTTACTTTAAGTCCAGATTATGAAAATGCAAAACAGTTAGCAGATGAATACAATTTACCTTTAATAGAATTAAATATTTGTCAAGAGAGAGTAAAAAAAGGTCTAGAACCAATGACAGAACATACAAAAAAAGAATTTTGTAGAAATGTTTTTAGAGAATATTCAAGAAATTATGAAGATATTTCACAAGAATTTCTGAATCATAGTGATTTATTAGAAGAATATTCGGATAGTCATTATGAAATTTTGTATCAAAAGTGTAAAAATTTACTTGAAAAAGGCAACTTTTCAAGAGAAGACATAATGGAAAATATGAAATTGGTAATATTAGATGATGAAGCTAATAGATGGAAACAAAATGGAAACATATATGCTTTAGGTAAATATATTGGAAAATTGTCGCAAGATAATGTTAAATATTTGTTTAATCAGAGATTTAATTTTTTACAATGTAAAACTTTTGAAGAATTTAACAGTTTATATATGCAATTAGTTAAAAATATAAATCTTATGAGCAATAATTTTCCTAATAAAGATGTTAAAGAATTTATTAATAATAATTTTCAAATTATTTTGGAAAATAAACAAATAAGTCAAGAAGATTTAAAAAAATATTATGATAGTGGAAATTTTAATTTAGATACATTTATTCAACTTTTAAAAAGTGAAAAAACAGATATTAAAGAAAATGATTTTCCAGAAACAGAAGAAATAATACAAGAACAAAGAAAAAATCAAAATGATGTTAAGATATGGAAAGAAAGATTTAAAAGTTGCTATGCTATTACAGATAAAGTACCAGATAATATTAAAATAAAATTAATTCAAATTAGAACTAAAATAATAAATACATTTAAAAATTTATTAAGAATGGAAGATAAAAGTAAACAGCAAGAAGATTTAGACAGATAAGAATAAAACAATAAATAATAGTTTATAGATTAATTCATCATAAAAATATAAATATTTATTTAATAGGAGAAGAAATATAATGTTAATATTAATTTATATATTACATATGTTTTGTTATTATTAATATTCGGATTTCTCATGATATTTGGAAAGTATAAAAATATTATAGATATATTTAATGTAAATATAATATGGAAAGCTTTTAAAAATTATTTGTCAGATTATTCTATGCTTAGTAGTCAAGAAGAAAATTATATAAGGAAAGAGCTTTAAACTCAAGACTTTTATTCCTATGTGTGTCTTTGAGCAAAGCGTAAAAGGAAGGAAAATTTTTTATGAATGAAAATCTAGATTTATTTAAAGGTTATAAGAAACTAAAAAGTATGCCAGAAGATCCAGAGAATTCGGTAGTGTATGGAAAAATTACAGATAATGCAGAATGTATGGTATTTGTTTTTCCAATTCCACAAGATAATTCAATACTTAGTTTATCTGAAGAAAAAATTATACAAGATATTAATGAAAACATATCAGATAATGAAGTATTAATTGAAGTAGAGAAAGATACTTCAAAATCATGTTTTTATACAGTTATTAAAACTCAATTGAAACCTGATGGTGTCGCATAAATCTGTATATGTAGATGATATAGAAAAGTTTATATCTAGTGATGAAGTTCAAATTGGTATAAATGCTTATAATGGTAAGAAAAGATTAATAATTGAAAGAATTTATAAAATAACTAGTAAAATTGTATTATTACAATTAATTTTAAGTATAATATTTTTTATAGTATTTAAATAGATTTTTATTGCAATTTTTTTTATATTAATTACAAAAAAGATGTCAATGATTTTTGAAAATGTCCCCAAATTTTTTAATCATAAGCCCTAAAAACTAAATTTTTTAGGGCTAAATTTTAGGAAACTTTTTCAAGTTCTGATTCTCTTTTAAATGGATGTGTCATTCTTGGTATATAAATTTTCTTCGGTTCTGTTGGTAATATTTCATCAAAATTTTCAGATAATGCTTGTACTTCTGGAATTTCTTCAAGTGCAAATATACTATCTTCGACAGTTGCATATAATTTTTTGTAAACTAGGTTGCTTTTCAAAGACAGATTTGGTATTATCAATACATAGAGCGAACTTTGAATTGTACTTGTCCAAGAAAGCTGGAAGAAAAGCGTTAGCTTCTTCAATAGTGGTAACGTTAGCTAATCTTAGTTCAGGTATTAGCCTTAATTGAAATGATTCGAACAACCTTTCAATACGAGGTTTAAATTCAGGTACGCTACTACATTCAATGCTAGTGCCTAATTGAGAGCAGGCATAAGCAAATTGTGTAAAGGTATTATCTTCAGCAAATTGAGTATAAGTACAGTCAAAGTACTTAGAAGTGTAAAGAGTTTCAATTTCGTTTTTAAATTCATCAGTTAATGCATGTTTAGGCTTTCTTCCTCTATTACCATGAATAAAAAATTCTTTACCAAATTCTTTGTAACCAGCAATTAATCTATTAATTTGTCTAATACTTTTTAATCCTAATTTGATTCTAGCACGTTCTTTGTTACCATTAGTTTCAATTAATTTTTTAATAATTTCATACTTTTGTTTTTCTTTCAATGAGAGTTCCACCTTTCTCATATTGTCCTCCTTAGATTTAAATGATGTTTTTAATTATATCATTTAAGAGAACAAATATTTTTTTGTTGGGACATTTTCTCATTTCTTTACTTAAGACATTATCACATTTCTTTCATAGGCTATAAAATACAAAAAGGAATATTACTTGACATAACTTATAAAATATAATATAATTCTCATATCACATTAATTGCTATATATGACTTGCAAGAGAAGTGAGAAAGGAATAGATATAATAATGAGAAAAGGCAGTTTTTGGCTACAATCAGATAAATTAAGTATAAAAAGTTCCGCACAAGTATTTAGTAAAGAAGAACATTCTTATGAAGAAAGTGAGTTAGAACAAACAGAAAATAAAAAAGAAAGTTTAGAAAAATTAAATATTGAAGAAATAAAGCCACAAACTTTTGAGAATGAAGAACAAGTTTCTGAATGTAAAAATCTTGAGCCTAAGCAACAAACCTCTGAACCTAAATATGGACAAACATTTAGAGAAACACTAAAAAATTTGAATTTTTCAGAACAAACAATATATCAAACAAATGAAATGTTTAATAATAAATATCAACAAAATAGTGAAAAAGGAAAAAATATTCAACAAAACAATGAAAATGGAAGAAATACTCAACAAAATACATGTAATTCATTTCATGTTAGTTTATATAGAAAAATAAGTAATGGATTTGATTACAAAAATCAAGAAGACCAAATACCGGATTCAGTAATAAACAATTTAATAGATAATTTTCTAAACAAAAGATTTCAAACAAGAAATTCCCAATTAAATGCAAGAGAAAATAGTACAATTAAAGATTATGGATATGAAAAGTGGGATATTTTGCAATTAATAAAACATAAAGAAACAAAAGAATATGGAAAAATGTTAAGAGATAAATATGGTTATAAAAAAGAAGAAAAAAAATCCGAAACAATTCCACTTTCTTTTTATTTTGACCTTTCTGGCAGTATGGTGGAATATTCACATATATTGTCATTAATAGCAATAAAAATTTTGCAAAAAAAAATTAAATTATTAATTGGATATAATGACAGAATTGTATACCAAATAAATGAATTGCCGTCAGATAAAAAAATATCTGTAGAAGACTTCCAAAAATTACTTAATGAAGATTTTAAAGAAAAAAAGATTAAAAACGAAAAAATAGATTATGAAATTATTAATAAAAGATTAGACGAATTTTTAATAGAAAATGAAGCAGAAAAAGTAGCACTATTTACAGACTTTGATCCAATAGAGGCAATAAGAAATTTATCAAAACATTCTGAATTATATTGGTTTTGTTTTGAAAAAAATAGAAATCAGCCATTTATTATAAAAGGACGTTTTTATAGAATACAGAATTTAAAAGACATAATTTTATATTTTAAAAATCCTGATATGAGAGAGGTAGAGAAACCAGAGGAGGATTTATGGAGATAAAATTAAAAAAACTAATAGAAAAGTGTAACAAAAATTTAAAAGGATTTTCATCAAAAAATGAAATAATTGATTTTTTACCAATTAAAGAAGATGATATTGAAATTTATATAGAAAACAAAATAATAAATATAAAAAATAGAAATGAAATTATGAAAATTTACGAACAAGATGGATATTATTCAAATTTAGAAATATTAAAAGATGTTGCTAAAATATATGGAATAAAATTAAAAGGAAATAGAATATTAGATTTAATAAAATTTAAAAATATAATTGAAATTAAAATATTACAATAAATGTTTAATTGGTTTATAGGTAATCCTAGTTTTAAAACCTAAATATTAGAATAAAAGGGACAGAACTCAAAATGGAAATAACATATACAGTAGTAAAAGAATTATTAGAAAAACATGGATATTATACTACAGACAAAATAATTTGGGACACAATAAATAATATCAATAAATTAGTTAAAGGAAATAAAAAAGGTCAAGATATACATGCAGTTTGTTTAGAAGGAATGCCGGGAAGCGGAAAAACATTTTATGCAGAAACTTATCAGAAAGTATTACAAGACATATTATCAGAAAATGTTGAAATGATTGACTTTCAATGTGATGCCACTACAGGAAAATCAGAATTAAATGAGGAGATAAATGTTGCATCAGCAATAGCTGGTAATCCAGACAATGTAATTATAGAGGGCAAATTAGTTAAGGCAATAAAAGCAGTAAACAGTGGTAAAAAAGTAATATTATTTTTAGATGAATTTGAAAAAGCAAGAGAAGACACAGATACATATTTATATCAATTTTTACAAAAAGGAAAGATAAATACTGTACAACTTGGAGATTTAGAGATTGATGGAGATAAAAAGAAAAATTTGCAAGTAATTTTATGTAAAAACTATTTTAGATTACACTTAAGCGAACCTCTTGAAAGAAGACTAAAATTTATGAGATTAGAGCCTATGAAGCCAGAAATTTTCTATAATGTAGCAAATAGAGAGCTTCCAGAATGTGATAAGACTTTAATTGCAATAGTATCAATCTTATATGAAGAAATACATAAAAATAAAGAATATTTTAAAAGAGTTCCATCTTGTTCCGAACTATTAGATGCAATAAATGATGCAAATGACATCATAGATATTGCCCCAGATAAATATATTTTAGATGCAATTTTAAGTAATATGATTAAAACACCAGAAGACTTTGACGTTTTTGAAAATATGGTACAAAATAATAAAAAATTAAAAGGAATAGCAAACCTATTAAATCAAGATAGTATAGAAACAACAAGTAAAAGAACACAATTGCAATATGCAATTTTAGAAGATTTCTTTTCTGATGATATAAAAAGATTATCAGAAGAACTAAAAAAAGCAAGTGAAGATTTAGAAATTTTAAAACAAAGTAATATGGAAAAAGATAGAAAGCTACAAGAACAATCAGAAATATTAGAAAATATAGCATTTGAACAAAGACCAGAAACAGATGAAAATCAACAGACACAACTTCCTGAAACAATTAAAATAAGTGAAGATTATGAAGTATATCATAGTAATGATTTAAATGAACAACCCTCAAATATACAATCAGATATGTTAAAAAGGTACAGAATAGATAAAAGTGTATTTGATTATTCTGATTGTGAATGGAATGAAATAGGAAGTTTTGAACTACCTAATGCCAGAGAAAAAGATACATATATATCAAATCAAATTTTAACAAAGCTAGATAGTTCAATTATATGTAGAGATGGATATCTTGTAGAAAATGATTCTGATTTTAAAGTTTTAATATATAAGGTTAAAGATGGAAAAACTCATAGATATAGAATATTTGCTGATAAATTGGTACTTACAGAAAAAGAAATAAAAAATATAACAAAAGCAATTGATATAATCTATTACTCATCTCATGATAATTCTAAAGAAGGTAATCCAAGTAGTTTTAAATTTAGCCACCTTTATGCAAATAATAATATATCTTTTAAATTTTTAGTTGTATGTGATGAACCTAAAAAACAAATAAACGAAGATGATGTAAAAATAAAATATCAACAAATTGATAAAAATATTTATAATGTATTTGTTAGAGATATAAAAAATAATGCTTCGTATTGTGGTGATAATCTAAAGGATGTTTTGGGAATAAGTAAAGATGATAAAATATCATCAAAAAACTATGCACAAATTGCCTTAAATAAACATTATGAATTAATACATAAAAATCTGATTTTAAGGGCAAAAGAACAAATGGCAAGTAAAAAATCAGAACAAAATTCAAAAAAAGAGATAGAAGATACTGCTATAAATCGAGATACTAATAATAGTGGAGAATCTACTCAAAAAACATTGTTTAGAAAATTGTTTGATATTTGGAGGTAAATTAACATAAGAAGTTTTTAGTCAATAATTTAATTTGACAAATAGTGTCTGCTTAATAAAGGAGAGAGGATGGAAATTAATATTTCCATCCTCTTTAAAATGCATATAAAGTTTTAATATTGTTAAAATACGCTTAAAAAAGAACAAATATCTACAAAATTGAACAAATAGCAATTGACATAAATGTAAAAAAATGGTACATTATAGGAGCAAATCAGTACCCTTAGTACAAAATGAAATGATATTTAATAATAAACTAATATCTCAAAGCTATGTGCCATTTGTACAAAATACAAATTATAATGTAATACAAACTAATAATGCTCAAACAGGAACTGTATTAATAAATAAAACACAAAATACAATTACTAATCCAACAAAAGTACAAGTATTAAAAAATATAGAAAATAAAATGGATAATTCAAATGATTTAACAAAACAAAAAATAAAAGCAAGAGCAGAATTAAAAATAATATTTAAGGAAATAGAGAGAAAAGAATTAACAGAAGATGAAAACAATGATTTAAAACAAAAAATAAAAGAAGTAGAAAAAAAATATCCTAATACTGTAACAGAGAAAACAATAACAAAACTTTGTGACAATTTTAAAGTTAAATTACCAGAAGAAAACATTCAAAACATGCCAAATCAAGTAGTAACTCAAAGTACAGAAAATAATGAAGGTAATAAAGAAACTGAAGATAGTAACTTAAAAAGTAATGAAGAAAACATGCAAAGTGCAAAACAAAATTTACAAAAAATAAATAATGATATTAATCAGAAAACAAATCAGGTAAATAAAAGCCAAGTAAAGAGAACTGGAAGAAGTAAGGAAGAGAAAGAAAAAATAATAGATGAAATATTTAGTGATATTTTTATTCAAGAAAATTCAAATGATATAGATATAACTAGAATACAAGGAAGTGATGTACCTATTATATCTTCATATCTATTAGAGTATAAAAATCCTAAAATTCAATCAAAATTTGATAGTATTTTAAAAAAGTTTGATGAATTTACTGATGAAAACTATATTGATAATCTTAATAATTTAGATGGCTATTTAGATATAAAAAGTTTATATCAAATTTATAAATTATACTCATTAGGGAAAAAAAGCAATGACGGAAAAAATATTTTAATAGATATTGATAAAGAAAAAGCTAATAAGTATTTAAATGCTATATTCATTTATGTTAATTTTCTAAGAGAAAAAACTAATGAAAAAAATTGTACTGCTATAGAAAAAATAAAGAATGAAGCAAGATTCTGTAATATATTAGATTTTCTACCTTTGAATAAAGAGTTGACAGTTCTTAATTTTATGAAAGAACTAGAAGATACAAAAAGAAATAATATTAAATCTAATAGAGAAAATTTAAAAGAACAATTAGTTAAATTTGATGAAAAAATAAAAAATAATGAAAAAATAAATTTATACAATTTAGAGATACTTGGAGATATATATTATAATGGCATAAAATCTACAAATGGAGATGTTATTATGAAGCCAAGTAAAATAAGATCAATGGAAATTTATGAAAAAATACTTTTAGATTATCCAAATTCTGAAAATGATAAAATATATAATAGATTATATAATTTATATAATGATAATACTCTTCCAATATATGATAAGGAAAAAGCAGAAAAAATTAGAAACATAATGATTCAGAAAAATATTAAAATAGAAAAAACAAATGCATCTCAAGAAGAAATTAAATCTTCAAAACCTTGTACATATATTTGTAGTGATTTGCATGGAGAATATAATGCATATAAAACAATAATAAACAGATTAGGAGAAAATGATAAATTATATATTTTAGGTGATGTAATAGATAGAAAAGAAGATGGAATAAAAATATTACAAGATATAATAAGAAGACAAGAAAAAGGACAAGTTGAATTTTTAATGGGTAATCATGAATTGATGATGTTACAAACAATACTTGGAAACGAAGAATGCAAAGAAAATTGGTTTAAAGAAAATGGTGGAGAAGTTACATATAGAGATTATAAAAAATTGCCATTAGAAGAGCAAATAAAAATAAAAGAATTCTTATTAAATACAAATATATATAAACAAATAAATGAAAATAATCAAGATTATTATTTGGTACATGCAAAAGCTATACAAGATGAAGAAAAAAAGAGCCAAACGTATAAAGAAATGATGGAACAAGGATTAGAAAGTAAGATTAAGGAAGCACTATGGACCAGAGTAGGAACTCATGAAGGTGATTGCAAGGATTATGAAATAGCAAAAAAAGATGTTTTTACAATTATTGGTCATACACCTGTTAACAATAGCTTAATAAACTTTAAACAAGGATATGTAGATATAGATTGTGGAATTTCATATGATGAAAAGTTTGTATTTGATGGACAGGTTGCATTAGTTAATCTAACAGATGGAACAGTAGAATATTTTAGTGGAGAAAGCATAAAAGAAAAGTCAAAAGAAAAAGAAAACAATAATGAAGAAAGATAATTAAATTTTAAAATAACTATCTCGAATGTAAAAAAATAATTTACATTTTACATATAAAGTGGTATAATGCAAGTACGTTACTTAAACTTTGGTCAAGTAATAAGGAGGCAAAACATGGATAAAGAAAGAATTCGGTTAGTTCTCAATCCCGTGAGTAAAACTCACAATTTCATCAGTGTGATTATTCCTATTTCTTATGATAGGAATGATACTATGCTGGAAGCTGAAATTGATAAGGTGCTGAAAAGGCGGAAGACCCTCCCTGAAATTCTCTCCTTTGATATGGAAAATCGTTTTATCAGGCATTTGAAAGAGATTGTTCCCATCGATGAGATGCACAGGGGAGAATCCAACCAGGTTGGAACTTATATTTCTTTGCACATTCTTCGGAACGAGATTAACAAGGGAATTCGTCTGACTGAACTCAGGGAGCTCGTAGAAGACTACAATTATTTCACCTAATGTTCTCCATAGCCCTCTGCAGAAATTGCAGGGGGCTTCTTTATATATTTTATATGTATATAACAATTCAAAACCCGCGTTATTGTTTGTGCATCTAATTTAAAGTTAGTAAATTTTTTTATTAAATTACAAAAAAATATTGAAAAAAATTCCAAAATATAATATAATAACAACATATTAAAAAACAAGAAAAAAGAGGAGTACATCTATACTTGTTTTACAGAGAAAGAAGTTATAAGCTGAAAGCTTCTAAATAAAGGTAGATGGAAGGTAGCTTTTTTAGTTGATATTCCGAAAAATAAATTAAAAAATTTATAATAATTAAATTTGTAATAATTTAAAATAATTTTTTAATTTAAAAATAATAATTTAAAGTAAGAATATCCGTGTGGTTACGTTATAAACTTAGAAAGAGAAATTATTAGAAATAATAATAATTAAGGTGGTACCGTGAGATATAAAAACTCGCCCTTTTGTTTAAGGGCGAGTTTTTGCCTTTGTATAAGAAAAAATTAAAAGACAGAGCAGATTTAGTAAGGCTTTTCTTAAAAATCAAATTATAAAAAAATTAAAGAAAAGAAAGGAATGAAAACATATGAGTAATCATAAATTAATGGATAAATACAATCCAAAAGAATTTGAAGAAAAATTATATAATGAATGGGAGGAAAAAGGATATTTTAAGCCATCAATGGATAAAACAAAAGAAAGTTTTTGTATAGTAATGCCACCACCAAATGTAACAGGAAAACTACATATGGGACATGCCTTAGATGGAACAATACAAGACATTTTAATTCGTTTTAAAAGAATGTGTGGATATAACACATTATGGGTTCCAGGAACAGACCATTCTGCAATTGCAACAGAAGTTAAAGTTGTAGAAAAAATGAAAAAAGAAGAAGGGCTTACTAAAGCAGATGTAACAAGAGAACAATTTTTAGAAAGAGCATGGGCATGGACAAAAGAATTTGGTGGAACAATTCAAAAACAACAACGTAGACTTGGTTGTTCATGTGATTGGACACGTTCAAGATTTACAATGGATGATGGATTATCAGAAGCTGTTTTAGAACAATTTGTAAATTTATATAAAAAAGGATTGATTTATAAAGGAACAAAAATGATAAACTGGTGTCCATCTTGTCATACATCACTTTCTGATGCAGAAGTAGAATTTGAAGAAGAAGCTTCACATTTATGGCATATAAAATACCAAATTAAAGGAACAGATAGATATGTAATAGTTGCAACAACAAGACCAGAAACAATGCTTGGAGACACAGCAGTTGCAGTACATCCAGATGATGAAAGATACAAAGACATTATTGGAAAAACATGTATATTACCAATAATGAATAAGGAAATTCCAATAATAGCTGATGAATTTGTAGAAAAAGAATTTGGAACAGGTTGTGTAAAAATTACACCAGCACATGATATGAATGACTATCAAGCAGGATTAAGACATAATTTAGAAATAGTAGAAGTATTTGACGATTCATCTATAATGGGAGATTTAGTTCCAGAATATAAAGGATTAACAACACTTGAAGCACGCAAATTAATTGTAAAGAAATTAGAAGAAATTGGAGCATTAGTAAAAACAGAAGATTATACACACAATGTAGGAAAATGTTATAGATGCCATAATACTGTTGAACCAAGAATTTCTGAGCAATGGTTTGTAAAAATGAAAGAACTTGCGGAACCAGCAATTAAAGCTGTAAAAGAAGATGACGTAAAATTTGTACCAAAGAGATATGAAAAAACATATTTTAATTGGATGGAAAACATACAAGACTGGTGTATTTCACGTCAGTTATGGTGGGGACATAGAATTCCAGCATATTATTGTGAAGAATGTGGACATATTAATGTAGCAAAAACTGCTCCAGATAAATGCGAAAAATGTGGTTCTACTAAATTACATCAAGATGAAGATTCTTTAGATACATGGTTTAGTTCAGCATTATGGCCATTTTCAACACTTGGCTGGCCAAATAAAAATTCAGAAGATTTAAAAACATTTTATCCTACAAATGTATTAGTAACAGGATATGATATAATATTTTTCTGGGTTGCAAGAATGATATTTTCTGGATTAGAAGTAATGAAAGAAAAACCATTTAGTGATGTATTAATACATGGAATTGTAAGAGATAGCCAAGGCAGAAAAATGTCAAAATCTTTAGGTAATGGTATTGACCCATTAGATGTAATTGAAAAATATAGTACAGATGCATTAAGATTTTCTTTAATCCTTGGAATCTCACCAGGAAATGACATAAAATACATGCCAGAAAAATTAGAACAAGCTTCAAATTTTGCAAATAAATTATGGAATGCAGCTAAATTTGTTACAATGAATTTAGTACCTGATGAAAATATATTAGATTTTGAAAATAAGATTACAGATAAAAACGGAAAATATAATAATGAATTTTTAAAAATTGAAGATAAATGGATTTTAAATAAATTAGACGAACTAATAAAAACTGTAACTCAAAATATAAATGATTATGACTTAGGTATTGCTTTAGATAACATATATAACTTTATATGGAATGAATTTTGTGATTGGTATATTGAAATTGCAAAATCTAGATTATATAGTGATAACCTAGAAGAAAAAACACAAGTATGCTTTGTTTTAAATGAAGTTTTAAAAGATAGTTTAAAATTATTACATCCATTTATGCCATTTGTTACATCAGAAATATATTCAAAATTAGTAAAATTAGATGAAAAAGCTTTAATGGTTTCTGAATGGCCTAAATTAATTAATAGAGTAAATTATGATAAAAATAATGATTTTATAGAAAATGTTAAAGATGTTATTATTCAAATTAGAAATGTAAGAGCTAACAGAAATGTGCATCCAACAAAGAAAACAAAATTAATATTTGTAACAAATAAATATAGAAACGAGATTGAGGAATCAAAATCATTTATTGAAAAATTAGGATTTGCAAATGATGTAATTATTCAATCTAATAAAAATAATATTTCACAAAATGCTATTTCAATTATTTCAAATGAAATGGAAGTATATATTCCTTTTGAGGAATTAGTTGATGTAGAAGAAGAAAGAAAAAGATTAGAAGAAGAAAAGAAAAAAGTTTTATCAGAAATTGACAGAGCAAGTAAGATGTTATCTAATCCGGGCTTTGTAAATAAAGCTCCAGAGGCAAAAATTAATGAAGAAAAAGCAAAACTTGCTAAATATCAAGAAATGCTAAAGAGTATTGAAGAGAGATTGAAATAATTATGTATAAAATCACAAAAGTCGTTTGAAAAATGTGAGAAATATCACAAAAGTCGTTTGACTTTTGTGATATTTTTTTGTATAATATATAAAGAGGTGATAGAAAATGTATAGATATAAGATTGAAGATTTAAAGCAATGGAAAAATTCTAAAGACAGAAAACCTTTAATAATAAGGGGAGCAAGACAAGTTGGTAAAACTTGGCTTATGAAAGAGTTTGGAAAAAAATATTATGAAAAATGTGCATATATAAATTTTGATGATAATATTAGAATGGAACAATTATTTTCTGAAGATTTCAATATCGAAAGAATTATACAAGGACTAAAAATAGAATCTGGAGTAAATATTGAACCAGAAAATACATTAATTATTTTTGATGAAGTACAAGAAGTACCAAAAGCTTTAACTGCATTAAAATATTTTTATGAAAAAGCTAATAAATATCAAATAATTGCAGCAGGTTCTTTACTTGGAGTTGCAATGCATGAGGGAACCTCTTTCCCTGTTGGAAAAGTAGATTTTCTAGATTTATATCCATTAAATTTTTACGAATTTTTGGAAGCATTAGGTGAACGGAGAATTAGTAAAGCTTGTTAAGAGCAATGATATAGATATGATTACTGTATTTGCAGATAAATTAAAATCATATTTAAAACAATATTTTTATATAGGTGGAATGCCAGAAGTTATTGCTGCATATATACAGAATAAGGATTTTAATGAAGTAAGAAGAAAGCAAAAATTATTATTAGAAGCTTATGAGCAAGACTTTTCAAAACATGCTCCCAATAATGTTGTACCTAGAATAAGACAATTATGGAATAATATACCAACACAGCTTGCTAAAGAAAACAAAAAGTTCATATATGGTTTAGTCAAAGAAGGTGCAAGAGCAAGAGAATATGAATTAGCATTATCATGGTTAATAGACTGTGGTTTAGTTTACCAAGTAAACAGAGTAAATGATTGCAAAATTCCTCTATCTGCATATCAAGATTTCAATGCATTCAAATTATATTTATTAGATGTTGGTTTATTATGTGCAATGGCAGATGTAGATGCAACAACTATTATTGAGGGTAATGAAATTTTTGTGGAATTTAAAGGGGCTTTAACTGAACAATATGTTTTAACAGAATTAAAAACTAACACAACTGAAAATGTTTATTATTGGTCATCAGATAGAGGCTCTTCAGAAGTTGATTATATAATTCAATTTGGAAGGGATAACATTCCAATAGAAGTAAAAGCAAATGAAAATTTGCAAGCTAAAAGCTTAAAAACATTTGTGCAAAAATATAATACGAAAATAAATGTAAGAACATCAATGGCAAATTATAGAAAAGAAGATTGGCTAATTAACATACCTTTATATTTGATTGGAAATATAAGAGAAATATTGAAATAAAAGAGTATTATCAGGCAGATCATACTTAGATATGAAAGAAAATTCATATTTCGAAATAGAAGAAAGTGCTAAATATGGAGACCAATTAATTACACTTTGTACGTACGATTATTGGGCAAAAGATGCAAGATTGCTTATAGTGGCAAAAGAGATCACAAAATAAATATTCCCTGGAAATGACAATGGCATTTCCAGGGAAATTTTACTGAATAGGAAAAACTTGATTTTTCCTATACAAGAACA
The DNA here is from genome assembly GCA_944386685.1 of uncultured Clostridia bacterium. Lineage (GTDB taxonomy): Bacteria > Bacillota > Clostridia > TANB77 > CAG-508 > CAG-269. The sequence goes on from CALXCA010000009.1 coordinate 25,295, forward strand.
AATTAAAAAAATCAAAGATTTTCTTATTTGTTATAGATTCAAATTCGAAGCACAAAGTTAAAAGAAAAATTTAGTTCTAAAAAATAGAAAAATCGCATATTATAATTTAGTATAAAGAAATTAATTAAAGTGAAAGGAAGTTATTAAATTATGATAGAAGAAAGAAAAAATGTTAATGTAAATACAAATGTTGTACAAAATATAATTTTAGAAAATAGAGAAAAATTAAGTGTATCTGGAGTAAATGATGTGCTTAGTTTTGATGATCAAGTTGTAATGATAGATACAGAACTAGGTTTACTTACAGTTAAAGGAGAGAATATTAAAATAAACAAATTAAGTTTAGATACATCAGAAGTTATTGTTGAAGGTGAAATATCAAGTTTAAATTATAGTCAAAAAAGTCAAGAAAAAAATAGTGGAAGTTCAATATTAAGTAAAATTTTTAAATAAAATTAATATTAATATGAGAAAGGTAAAAAATGGTAGAAGATCAAGCACTTATATTTATTGTTTTTACATTTACAGGAATTCTATTAGGAATATTATTTGACTTTTTTAGAGTTTTTAGAAGAACATTTAATACAATTGATTTTATTACATATTTAGAAGATATATTATACTGGATTTTAGCAGGAATAATTGTTTTATATAACATATGGTTTTTTAATAATGGAGAAATTAGATTCTTTATGATTATAGGAATTATAATGGGAGCTATTATTTATTCTTTGCTATTTAGTTCTATTTTAATAAAGATAGAAACAATGCTTTTGACTAAATTAAAAAATATTATAATGTTTTTTTATAAAATAATTATAATTCCTATAGAAAAAATAATAAAATTTTTTGCTTTTTACACTAGTAAAATTAATATTATAGCAAAAAAACAAAATAATAAATCATCAAAATTAAGTATTTTAAAGAAAATTAAAAATAAAAAGGGGAATTTTAGAAAAAATGTAGAATAATATATTATATGAGTTTTTTATTTGGAGAGTACATATGAAAATTAAAGGAAAATTATTAGTTCCCATATTCATTATAGTATTAATTATATGGGTAGTTGTTTTAATAAAACAGCAAATAAATATTGCACAATATCAAAAAGAAATAGACGATTTAACTTCAAAAATAAATCTAGCACAAGAAGAACTAAACCAAAATAAACAAAATTTAGAAGAAGAAATTAATAAATCAAATTCATTAGAATATATAGAAAAAGTTGCACGTGAAAAACTAGGAATGTATTTACAAAATGAAAGAGTTTATGTCGATAGTAATTACTAAAAATCCCTAAAGTTTAAACGTTTAGGGATTTCTTTTATTTTATTCTGTAATATAATTTGAATTTTCAACTACAAGTAGAAAATCTCAAATAGTTAGCAGTTATAACTTTTTATACAATAGAAAAAATATAAAATTTTTATTGCATAAATATAAAATATTAAATCTTTTAAAAAATCAAAAAATCCATAATTAAAACTAAAATAAAAGTAAAAAAATTTTAATATTAAATACAAAAATAAATATATTAGGAGGTAGTTATGTTAGATTTAGAAAACATGACATTATTAGAGTTGAGAAATTTTGCTAAAGAACAAAATATAAAAAATATTTCAAAATTAAAAAAAGAAGAACTAATAGAATTATTAAAACAAATCCGTAAAACTTCAAGTCCAAAAGACGAGTTATTGGATGAAAAAGAAGAAAATAAATATGATTTAAAAGATGACGAACAAGTAGATGAATTAAATGAATCAACAGTTGAATATAAATTAACAAATGATGATGATGAAATAGTAGAAGGTATTTTAGAAGTATTACCAGATGGATATGGATTTTTAAGAGGAGACAATTATTTATCAAGTCCAAAAGATGTTTATATTTCTCCAATTCAAATTAGAAGATTTAAATTAGATACAGGAGATATTGTAAAAGGTATATCTAGGACAAAAGAAGGAGAAAAGTTCCCATCATTAATATTTGTTGGAGAAGTAAATGGGGAACATCCAGAAAAAGCTGCAAAAAGAAAAAGATTTGATGAATTAATTCCAATATATCCAAATGAAAGATTAAAATTAGAAACTACTCCAACAGAATATGCTATGAGAATTATAGACTTAATATCACCAATAGGTAAAGGCCAAAGAGGAATGATAGTTGCTCCACCAAAGGTTGGAAAAACAACATTATTAAAGAAAATTGCAAATAGTATTTCAGCAAATAATCCTGAAGTAGAACTTATAGTTCTTTTAATTGATGAAAGACCAGAAGAAGTAACAGATATGAAACGCTCAATTAAAGGACAAGTTATATATTCAACATTTGATGAATTACCAGAACATCATGTTAAAGTTGCAGAAATGGTTTTAGAAAGAGCCAAAAGGATTATAGAACATAATAAAGATGTTGTAATATTATTAGATAGTATTACTAGACTAGCAAGAGCTTATAATTTAGTAATGCCATCTTCAGGAAAAACATTATCAGGTGGTTTAGATCCAGCAGCACTACATAAGCCTAAGAAATTCTTCGGAGCAGCAAGAAACATAGAAAATGGAGGAAGTTTAACTATATTAGCAACAGCATTAATAGAAACAGGAAGCAGAATGGATGATGTAATTTTTGAAGAGTTTAAAGGTACAGGAAATATGGAAGTACATCTTGATAGAAAACTTTCAGAAAAACGTATATTCCCAGCAATTGATATTAACAAATCTGGTACAAGAAGAGAAGATTTATTACTTACAAAACCAGAAATGGAAACTGTTTTTGCCTTAAGAAAAGCGCTAAATAATTTACCTGTTGCAGAAGTTACAGAACAAATAATTTCTCAAATGACACAAACAAAAAATAATGAGGAATTTATTGAAAAAATTGATTCATATTTAAAGAATTTCAAAAACTAGTAAAATATATTTACAGTTTACAACCCAAATTCGTCATATAAAAGCTGATATATATTAATATTGCATAAATTTTGAATGTGATTGGAAATATTTTAGAATTTGTTATATGATTTATTGAGGGATGTTCACGGTACTCGAGTTTACGAGAGGGTCTGAGTGAAAGAGGCTCAAGAAATCATATTACAAATTCTTAAATATTGTATTGAACTGAAAAATTTATAAAATATTAATATATATCACTTTTTATATGACATAAATAGGGAAATATATGAAACTTTTTAATTTTCAATAAAAATCATAAATTTAATTTAATTATTTTGTGCTATAAATTTTTGTTCTGTTTCATTAATTTTTTGTTGTTCAGCACAATCAGTTTTATACCAACCTTTTTCAGCCATTAAGTTATATATTTTGTTTTGAATATTTAAAGTTTCATTTAAAGCTTCTTTAAAAGCTGTATGAACTTCTGCTGTTGTTGATTCTATTGTACCATGTAAATAAAAGTCACATATTCCTTTTATAAGAAATAATTCATTTTCCATTAAATCTTTATCTTGCATAAGAGTATATCCTTTCTGAAAGATTATTCTAATTCTTTCTATTATTTTTTTAATTAAGTCAAATAATTTTATTAGTTTAGTTAAATTAATTAATTAAAATAAATTTAAAAACTTATTATATAATTCTGTATGTTTTTTATGAAGTTCATTAACATATGAAGCAAGTGTTGGGTCTGTAAGTTGAGAACCTGTTTTTTTACAACATGTTTTCATATATGCTTCATGAGATAATGCATCTTCTACATATAAAAGTTCTTTACTTGTCATTAAAATCACCACCTAAATAAAGTATTTCCACATTATATAAAATAATACTTTTTTTTGATTATTTATTAAAAAAGTATTTGATATTTTATGAAGAGGTTTTTTTACTTATAATATGTTACAGTTCAGTAGGAAATTTTGATATATTAATAATAAATAAATTTTGAATACGATTGGAGGAAATTTAGAATTTCTTAAATTAATTTTATGGAAAATGTTCGCGTCGAGCATTAGCGAGGACTAAGTGAAAGGATGCCATAAAATTATTTTAGAAATTCTTATATTTCTGTATTGAGTCGAAAAATTTATGCAATTATTAATATATCAAAATTTCCTACTGAACTGTAACTATAATATTGTATCGATAAAAATTTACAATTAAAAATGATTGATTTTTTTAAGAAAAGATGATATGATATAAAACGAAATAATTAAAGGCAAAAAGTTGAAATTAAACAACTATATAAGGCCAAAAGAAAGGAATGAATAAATATGGAATTAAAAGGATCAAAAACAGAACAAAATTTAATGACTGCATTTGCAGGAGAATCACAAGCAAGAAACAAATATACTTATTTTGCAAGCAAAGCAAAAAAAGAAGGATATGAACAAATTGCTGCAATATTCCAAGAAACAGCAGATAATGAAAAAGAACATGCAAAAATGTGGTTTAAATTATTAAATGGTGGAGATATTGGAACAACTGCAGATAATTTACAAGCTGCTGCAGATGGAGAAAATTATGAATGGACAGATATGTATGCTGAATTTGCAAAAACAGCTAAAGAAGAAGGATTTACACATATAGCATATTTATTTGAAGAAGTTGCTAAAATAGAAAAAGAACATGAAGCAAGATATTTAAAATTATTAGAAAATGTTAAAGAAGGAAAAGTATTTGAAGCTGGAGAAGTTAAAATATGGAAATGTAGAAATTGTGGACATATTGTAGTAGGAACAAAAGCTCCAGAAGTATGCCCTGTTTGTAGCCATCCAAAAGCATATTTTGAAATAAAAGCAGAAAATTATTAATAATATAAAATTAATTATTAATTTTAACAATTAAAATAATAATTAAATAATTAATTTAACCAAAATTGCTATTTAAAAATTTTAAATATAAAAAATTTTATTTTCAAAAAAAATTTAGGTAAAAAAGTGCCGGTTCTCTTTTTGTCTAAAAAAAGACAAAAAGAGAACCGGCACTTTTTTACCCAAACCAAAAACTAATATTTCCATTTCATGCTAATGTTTGCTTGAGACTTTTCTTTTTTTGGAGATAAAAATCCTGCTCTATATTCTTGTTTCCAAATTGGAGGTATAAAATAACCATTTCCATTTGTTTTAAAAGATGGTGAAATTGGTGATGTAAAAGGAATACCAAATGAATTTAAACTACATATTAAAGTAATATAAACAAATAAACCAGTACCAATTCCTAAAAAGCCACATGCAAAACCTAATGCAATAAAAATAAATCTAAAAATTCTTAAATGAAATCCAAAAGAAAAATCTGGAATAGCAAAAGAAGATATACCAGTTATTGCAACAATAATTATTAAAGTTGGACTAACAATACCGGCATTAACTGCTGCATCTCCAAGAATTAATGCACCAACAATACCAATAGTAGAGCCTATTGGAGAAGGCACTCTAAGTCCCGCTTCTCTAATTAATTCGAAAGAAAATTCCATCAATAAAAGTTCAAATATTATTGGGAAAGGAACATTTTCTCTAGCAGAAAGAATTGAGAGCAACAATTCTGTTGGTAAAATTTCTTGATGAAAACAAGTTATTGCCATATAAGTACCTGGTAATAATAATGTAATTATTGCTGCTGTAATTCTTATAAATCTTAAAAAATTTGTAAAAATAGGTCTTAAATTTGTATCTTCTGGAGAAAATAGAAAATCTTCAATATTAGCTGGGGCTATAATTGCATATGGATTTCCGTTGACTAATATAATAACTCTTCCTTGCAGTAAATATTTACAACATTTGTCAGGTCTTTCTGTAGAGATAACTTGTGGAACTCCAAAAGTTTCATCTTCTTCAATCAATTGTTCTAATTGCCCAGTAGATAGTAAGGAATCTACATCTAAATTATTAAGTCTGTATTTTACTTCAGCAACTAAATCCGAATTTGCAATATTATTCATATAACAAATGCCACATTTGGTTTGACTAATTTTACCTATAGGAATATTTTCTATAATTAAATTTTCATTATTAATTATTCTCCTTAAAAGAGATGTATTTGTTCTTAAATTCTCAACAAAACTCTCATGAGGTCCTTTTATTATAATTTCATTTTCAGGTTTATTTACATTACGTGCATTATATTTTTTTACATCTATGTCAAAAGCAGTATCTAGTGTATCTATAAATAATAAACAATCACCCATATTTATTCCAGAACATACTTTATCAAAACTAGATACTTTATTAACACTTAATTGTGGAAGTAAACGATTGTCTATATAATTAAGTAAATTGTTTGTATTCGGATTTTTTACATGCTTTGGAAACATAAGTGGTTCTAGTACAAAATCATTTATAGAAACAGAATCTACTAAACCATCAAAATAAATTATAAAACTTTTAAATGTTTGGTTTTGAGCTAAAGTCTCAAATTCTCTTATTTTTATATCACTATTAATTAAAATATTATATTTACTCTTTAAAAATTCTAAATTTTCAGATAATTTAGAATAAACTTTTGTTTCGTTTGTATTTACAAACTTTCCATTTTCACTTTTCTGATTAATAATGGAAAAATTATAATTATTTTTAAATAAATTATTAATAAAATTTCTTATATCCATATTTTTAATATTAACATTTGCCAAAAAAATATACATTTATATTGAAAAAAATTAGTCAATAAGGTATAATTAAATAAGTAAGATTAAATTGAGAAAATTTTTTAATAAAGAATTTTATTTGTTTTTTTAGATTTAAAATTATAAGAAATGTGGATTGAAGATAATTACATAATTATACTTAAATTTAGAGCAAAACAAGAGAAATAAAATTATATAAGAGAAAGGGATTATATATATGAAAAAAGAAAAAGGATTAATTAATCTTTTATTAACTTTAATTACAATAATATTAATATTTATTGTAATATTTTTTGGGTATTTAGTATATATAGACTACTTTGGAGATGCAACACTTGTTATTGGAGAAGCTGGATATCCAATTATAGAAAATACTAATGTAAGTCAAAGAGAAGATAATAATGAGCCAATTGGAGAAATAGATATATCAGATACAAGTATACAACAAGATAATTCTTTTTCAGAAAACTTTTTCTATAGTCAATTAAGCGATTCAGCAAAATTAATATATACAGAATTATACAAAAATAAAGAAAATTTAAAAACAGGAACATTTACAGTTCAATTTGGAGATTCTTTTAAAGACATTTTATCACAAGAAAATGGAAGTGATAAATTAAAAGAAGAATATCAATCAGCCATAGAAGCCTTTACATATGAAAATCCAGATGTATTTTATTTAGATGTAACAAAAATGTATATTAATATAGAAATGATAAAAAGATTATTCACAACAAAATATAATGTTTATATAAATAGTTATCAAGATATAAATTACTTAGCAGAACCATTTTATTCAAAAGAAAATGTAGATAAATGTCAAGCAGAAATAGAAAGTGTTAGAGATGAAATCTTAGCACAAATAGAAGGAAAGAATGTAATAGAGAAAATAAGATATATTCATAATTATCTCATTGATAATATAGAATATGAGCAATCTATACAAAAAGACAATATTTATAATATATATGGAGCATTGGTTCAACATGAAAGCGTATGTGAGGGATATGCAAAAGCATGTCAATATTTACTAGATTCAGCAGGAATAGAAAATATAATTGTAACAGGTACAGCAACAAACAATAATGGAGAAACAGAAAATCATGCTTGGAATTATGTAAAAATAAATGATGCTTGGTATGCTTTAGATGTAACATGGGATGATCCTATTATTATTGGTGGAGGAAATTTATCTGATGAAATTAGATATCAATACTTTTTAAAAGGAAGTAACACTATGAATAAAAATCATTATGTATCAAATAAATTTACTGATAATGGAAAGGAATTTAATTTGCCTAAATTATCTCCAATTGATTATAGGTATTAAAAAGGAGTGAAAAAGTTGATAGAATTAGAAGAAAATACAAATAAATTACATCAATTAAAAAATAAAATAGAAAGTTTAGGTGAGTCTCTTTGACATTTCATCAAAGAAAAAAGAATTACAAGAATTAGAAAACCAGACACAGTCAGAAGACTTTTGGCAAAAAGATACATCATTAACAACCAAAATATTGGTCAAAGTAAAAGACTTAAAAAAGAAAATAGAAAAATTTGAAAATTCAAAAACTGAAATTGAAAATTTAATAGAATTAACTGAACTTGCAAATATGGAAAATGATGAAAATGTTGCAAGAGATATAATAAAATCAACAGAAAAGTTGGAACTAGAAATAGAACAAATTCAATTAGAAACACTATTATCTGGAAAATATGATAAAAATAATGCTATATTAACACTTCATCCAGGAGCAGGAGGAACAGAATCACAAGATTGGGCAGAAATGTTATATAGAATGTATACTAGATGGGCAACTAAAAAAGGATATGAAGTTAAAGAATTAGACTATTTAGAGGGAGACGAAGCAGGAATAAAAAGTGTAACTTTTGAGATAATTGGAGAAAATGCTTATGGATATATGAAAGGCGAAATGGGAGTACACAGATTAGTTAGAATTTCTCCATTTGATGCTGGGGGAAGAAGACATACCTCATTTGCCTCATTAGAAGTATTGCCAGAAATAACAGAAGATATAGAAATTGAAATAAATACAGATGATTTAAGAATAGATACATATAGAGCATCTGGTGCTGGAGGTCAACATATAAATAAAACTTCTTCAGCAGTTAGAATAACACACATTCCTACAAATATTGTTGTTGCATGTCAATCTGAACGTTCTCAAATTCAAAATAGAGAAACAGCAATGAAAATGTTAAAATCTAAATTATATGATTTAAAAGAAAAAGAGCAAAAAGAAACCATAAATGATTTAAAAGGTGTTCAAAAAGATATTGCATGGGGAAGTCAAATACGTTCATATATATTTTGTCCATATACATTAGTAAAAGACCATAGAACAAATTTTGAAATTGGAAATGTTCAAACTGTTATGGATGGTAATTTAGATGGATTTATAGAGAGTTATTTAAAATTTATAAGTAAATAATATTATGATGTTATTGGATGATGGGCTTGAATAAACTAGTATAAAAAACAAGTTAAGAGAGCCATTATCCCGCAATTATTTGATTTTACAAAATAGTATTTATTGAAGATATACAAATCTAAAATTTATAATAATACATAAATTGTGTCAAATAAATTTTAAAATTAATATAATATAGTAGTTATATAAAAATTTATATAGCTACTATTTTTTCGCTCTAACATTTGCTTTATAATTCGATAAGTAAAATTGTGTGCAATCTTTAGAGTGAAGCAATAAAGGGATGATAATAAAATGGATACAATTGTTTTAAAATTTGGAGGTAGTTCACTTGCAGATAATAAAAAATTAGAAATTGTTGCAAATAAAATAATAAAAATATCAAAAGATAATAAAGTTGTAGTTGTAGTTTCTGCTCAAGGAAAAACAACAGATAATCTAATCAAACAAGCAAATGAATTAGCAGAAATGGAGGATTTGTCAGATTCTCAATTAAATAAAAGAGAATTAGATATGTTGCTAAGTTGTGGGGAACAAATGAGTTCGGCAAAACTTGCAATATTATTAAATTTAAAAGGATATAAATCAATTTCACTTAATGCTTGGCAAGTTGGAATAAATACAAATAATAATCATCAAAATGCTTTAATTGAAAGTATTGATATTACAAGAATTAATAAAGAATTGGAAAATGGAAATATTACTATAATAACAGGTTTTCAAGGAATTGATAAATATAATAATATAACAACATTAGGAAGAGGAGGCTCAGACACTACTGCGGTTGCCATTGCTAAAGAATTGAAAGCAAAACAGTGTTATATTTACTCTGATGTTGATGGTATATATACTGCCGACCCTAATAAAATACCGAATGCAGATAAATTAAAAAATATATCTTATGAAGAAATGTATGAACTATCAAGTGAAGGTGCAAAGGTTTTGCATGATAGATGTGTAGAAATAGGAGAAAGATTTGATGTTCCAATTGTTACAGAATCAACATTCAATAATAAACCAGGCACTCAAATTACACACAAATTAGAATGTTCTGGAATAAAAAGCATTGTAAAAAAAGATATATCAAGAATTTCTGTTATAGGTTTTGGAATTAATTCAAATGATAATACTTTAAAAAAGATACTTAAAATTGCAGATAAACATAGTTTAGAAATATTTAATATTGATATAAGTAGAACAAAAATTTCTGTTGTTTTTAAAGAAATTGTAAAAGATAATGTTCTACAAGAAATACATGATGTTTTGATATAAATTTGGTAAATTTGGTGCCGGTTCTGTTTTTGTCCGGTGTCGGTTCTTAACATTGGGGTCGGTCCCTTTTTCTATTGGGGTCGGTCCTAAATCATACCAATATATAAAGTATTTTTTATACCTTGTGTGTCGCAACCTACAAAAGAATTTCTATAAGTAGGTTGCTCCAAATCGCATTCGCTACGCTCATTTGGTCGCTTACGCGGTATTGCAAAATACTTTATATATTGGTATGATTTAGGACCGACCCCAATAGAAAAAGGGACCGACCCTAGCCAAACCGCCCAAAAAGGGACCGACCCCAATGTTAAAGGGCAAAAGGAGAACCGGCACCAAATTTACCAAAATTACATTTGATTTTCTAATTAGCTTTGTGATAAAATGATAATGTATAATTTTGGAAAGGAAAGAAATTAAAAATGAGTGAAAAAATAATAGAATTAAAAGCTTTAGATGGAGTAAAAATTAATGGATATTTATTGAGTTGTGATAAAAATAGCAAAGATGTATTAATTGAAATACATGGAATGACTAGTAATTGTTTTAAGAAAAGAGAAAGAACAATTGCAGAAACAGTTAAAAATATTGGTATAGATTCTATTTGTATTAACACAAGGGGTAGTGAAATTGCTAAATACATTAAATATGTAGATGGAAGAAAAGAATTGGCAGGAACGGCATATGAAGATATTGAAGAATCATATTATGATTTAATAGGTGTAATTAAATATGCTATAAGTTTAGGTTATACGTCTATATATCTTCAAGGACATAGTTTAGGTTCAACTAAAGTAGTTTATACATATAATAAAATGAAAAATAATCATGATGAAGAATTAAAATATATAAAAGGAATATTATTGCTATCATTGGTAGACATACCTGACATGTTTAGAACTTATTTTAGAAATAAATATTTACAATATGCTGAAGAAAAAGAGAAGAATGGAAATTTATTGGAATTAATGCCACCAGATGCATTTATTCACCCAATTTCAGTAAAAACATATTTGAAATATACTAAATATAGTAAAGTAATAGATTTTGCACAATATAGTAACGAAAATAATGATTTTGACATTTTGAATAAAATAGAAGTGCCATTATTTATGAGATGGGGAAATATTAATGAATTTATTAGGAGAGATGCTAAAAATCAAGTTGATTTTATGAGAAGAGTAATAAAAAAGCAAGATATTGATATAGACTTTATTGATGGAGCTAATCATTCATATAATGATAAAGAAGCAGAATTAGCCAAAAATATTGAGCATTTTCTAAAAAATACAAAAAATATTGAAAATTTTAGCAAAAAGTGGTAAAATATTTACATAAAGTTGCTTTTAAACACTTGAACATTAGGAGGCACAATATGGAATCTATTTTTCTTGGAATTAATTGGAGATTCTTTGCAAAAACAAAGGAGATGAATAATTACTTAATTGTGGTTGGTCGATTTGTTCCAAATGTCGGAGATAGAGTACCTGTTGAAATACTTAAAAGGGTACTTATATCAATAACTTTGAAGAAAATTGAACAACTAGAGAGCTTTAATGGGAATGTTTGTGAGGACATTTCTGAACTTAAGCCACTCGACGATGGAATGAGAGTAGTTTATCAGGTTAAATTCAAGACTATGGAGGAGCTTATGAGATATAGGAAAGAAGTTTTCTAATTGTGCGTCTAAACCCTGTATGAAATTGAATTAATTAAAACAATTTCATACAGGGTAATTTTGTGTTGAAGTTAATAAAGAACTGTAGATATTATAATTTCATCGTTTTTAACAAAACGATTTAAAAAAGACCATTATCCAATAACATTTTCTCATTTCTTTACTTAAGACATTATCATATTTCTTTCATACACATATTGATCATTAACAAAAAAGATGTTTACATATTTAAATATAAATGATATAATAAGCACAGTTTATTAATGTGCAGTATATAATTATTTTAATTTTTGACTGCAAAGAGAAAAAATCAAAAAGCTAGAGATTGTATAAAAATAAAGGTTTATGGGTACCCTTTTAAAAATCCAAATATAATAATATATAAGGAAAGTGATAAAAAATGAGCAAAATAGAATTAAGAAATGTAAAAGGAACAACAGATTATTCACCAAAAGAGCAATATATAAGAAATTACATATCAGATACATTAAAAAATGTATTTGAAAAATATGGATATAAACCATTACAAACTCCATTATTGTGTTATTATGATTTATTAGCACTAAAATATGATGAGGAAAATGACATTTTAAAAGAAGTATATAAAGTAAAAGACCAGGGGAATAGAAACTTAGCATTAAGATATGACTTAACAGTTCCTTTTGCTAAATATATAGCAATTAATCAAAATACAAAACTTCCATTTAAAAGATATGAGATTGGGGAAGTATTTAGAAATGGTCCAGTAAAACTAGGAAGAGATAGAGAATTTATACAATGTGATGTTGATGTTGTAGGAATAGAAGGTCAATTAATAGAAGCGGAATTTGTTGCCTTATATGTAGAAGCATATAAAAAATTAGGAATTGATGTAATAATTAAATATAATAACAGAAAATTTTTGTCAGGAATTATTATTGAAGCAGGAATACCTAATGAATTTATTACTGACACAATAACAATAATAGATAAATTTGAAAAATTAACAAAACAAGAACTTGAACAAGAATTTTTAAAAATAGGAGTAAATAAAGACCAAATTGAAAAACTATATTCATTTTTACAAATGAATTCAGAAGAATTAATAAATATCAAAAGTGAAAATGAAATATTAAATCAAGGAATTAAGGAATTAGAAACATTAAAAGGATATATTGCAAAATTAGATTTATTACAATATGTACAATTTTCACCATCACTTGCACGTGGTCAAGAGTATTATACAGGAACAGTATTTGAAGTATATGATGCAAAAGGAGAAATAAAATCTAGTATAGGTGGTGGAGGCCGTTATGATAAAATGATTACAGATTTTATTGATGATGGCAAACAATATCCAGCAGTAGGTATAAGCTTTGGGCTAAATGTTATATATGAAATATTAAAAGATAGGGAAGAGTTTGCAGAAAAAGCATTAACAGACATATTTATTATACCTATGGGAACAGAAATAGAATGTTTAAAAATAGCTGAAATTTTAAGAAAAGCAAATTATAAAGTTGAAGTAGAAATGAAACAAAGAAAAATGAAAAAATCATTAGAATATGCTAATGAAGAAAATATACCATATGTATTTATTCTAGGAGAAGATGAATTAAAACAAAATATAATTTCTATAAAAAATATGAAAGAAAAAACTCAAACAACAATTTCTTTAGACAAAATTGCAGATTGGAAAAATTAAAATTGTTTGTTGTTTGTGTGGGGTCGGTCCTTTTTTTTACTGGGGTCAGACCCTAATCCAAAAAGGGACCGACCCCAACAGCAAACGCCAAGCACAAAAAAGGACCGACCCCAACCATCCAAAAGAAAGGAAAAAATTTATGAAAAGAACAAAATTAAAAGACAGAATTTTACCACAATATACGAAAGGCGAAGAAATATTTAACATGGTTTCACATATAGTTGGAGGAGCATTAGGAATTATTACACTTGTATTAGCAATTATAATTGGAGCCATACACCATAATGTTTATGGAATAATAAGTGGAATTATATTTGGAATTTCAATGATATTTTTATATACAATGTCAAGTATTTACCACGGACTAAGCCCTAAATTATTATCAAAAAAGGTAATGCAAATACTTGACCACTGCGCAATATTTGCTTTAATTGCAGGTTCATATACTCCTTTTGCATTATGTACATTACGAGAATACTCAACTGCACTAGGATGGATTATATTTGCAGTGATATGGGGATTTGCAGCATTAGGAATTACATTAAATTCTATAGATTTAAAAAAATATAAAATATTTTCAATGATATGTTATTTAGCTATGGGATGGTGTATTGTAGTTAAAATTAATATATTACCAACATTACTTACAATACCAGGATTTATATTATTACTTGCTGGTGGAATTGTTTATACAATTGGAGCAATATTGTATATGATTGGAAAAAAACATAAATATATACATTCTGTTTTCCATTTAAGTGTATTTTTTGGAAATTTACTACATGTTTTGTGTGTATTAATATATGTAATTTAAACTGTTTTATAAAATATTAATTATATTAAAACTAGTTTTTATTGATTAGTAAATAGTTATTAATAATTATAATTTAATACAGTTTATTTTCTAAATAATAATACTATAATATTATTTATACAATAGCTAGTCCTTTGAGATTTTCTCCTTGTAGCCGAAAACTCAAATTGGGCGAGTACAAATTAAAGAAAAATTAAAGATCTTTCTTATTTGTTTTTGAAGAAGTTATAATAAGTTTTATTATAACTTCTTTTATTTAATAAAAAATTAATAATTCCTCTATTTTTTATTAATAATTTTATGATATAATATTAACAGTTACATTAAGAGCAAAGTGAGAATTAATAAATTTAATTATAGGAAAGGAGAACAAGAAATATTTAGACTAATAAATATTTCAAACAAATACAAATGTATAACATATTAGTAGTAGATGATGACAAAGAAATAGTAAAAGCAATTGAAATATATTTAGGAAAAGAAAATTATAAAATATTCAAAGCATATGATGGAGAACAAGCACTAAAACAAATAAAAGAAAATGAAATACATTTAATAATAATGGACATAATGATGCCAAATAAAGATGGAATAGAAACACTTGAAGAAATAAGAAAAGACAAAAGTATTCCAGTAATATTACTATCAGCAAAATCCGAAGATATAGACAAAATAAATGGGTTAAATGTTGGAGCAGATGATTATGTAACAAAACCATTTAATCCTGTTGAATTAATTGCAAGAGTAAATGCATTAATAAGAAGATGCACAAAATTTGGAACATTTGAAGATAAAAAAACAATAATAAAATCTGGAGACTTAATGATAGATGATGAATTAAAAAAAGTTGTAGTAGATGGAAGAGAAGTTAAACTTACACCAACAGAATACAATATTTTAAAATTCTTAACAAAAAACAAAGGAAAAGTATATTCTATTGATGAAATATATACAAATATTTGGGAAGAAGAAAGCTTTGCTGCAGAAAATATTATTGCAGTACATATAAGACATATTAGAGAAAAAATAGAAATTAATCCAAAAGAACCCAAATATTTAAAAGTTATATGGGGAGTAGGATATAAAGTAGAAGAATTAAATTAAAAATTTTAAAGAATTAATAATTGTAACATTTAATTTTAATATAATTAAAAAAGTATAAATTTTATATTGTATTAAATAAAGAATTAATAATAGTAGTTATTATAAAAGAAAGGGATATATAGAATGAGAAATAGCAAAATACTTAAAATAATATGTTATATCACATTACCAATATTAATAGGAATAATCATTTTATCTACATTTTATATAGTATTAAAAGATGCAACATATTATAGTACAGAAGAGTATTTTAATTCAGAAGACTTTTTAGGCTCATATATGTCTAAATTATCAACTGCTACAAATAGACTAATATACAGAAATCCTTATTATAACAGTATAAAAGATGGAGATACAATA
This sequence comes from uncultured Clostridia bacterium, assembly GCA_944386685.1. GTDB lineage: Bacteria > Bacillota > Clostridia > TANB77 > CAG-508 > CAG-269. The sequence continues at coordinate 41,236 of CALXCA010000009.1, forward strand.
ATTTGCTATACAGAAAATGGAGAATTTGATTATAAAAAAACTAATATGTATTTTCTAATTTTGTATAAAAATAAAGCATTTACAAATGTAGAATTAACATCAGAAGTAAGTACAGTAGAAACAATAAAAAATTATATTTCTAATTTAGAAGGTAATCAAAATTTTAACATAGTAAATGGAAAAATAGAAACAAATTCAGAAATTTTAGCAAAAAGAGCAGAGCAATATTTAAATTTATTTATATTCTCTTATTATACAATTAATGACAGTACTTATATGACATCAGATGAAAATATATACATACAACCAGAAAACGCAGTAGATACATATAGCTACGAAGATAATCCAAATATTAATTATTACACAACTAATATAGAAGATTTTATTATATATACATCTTATAATGAGAACTTTATGGATGCATCAAAACAAATGCTAGTATGTAAATCAATTGAAATGTTAAGACCATATGAAAACAGTTTTTATATATTAATGCCAATATGTACTGCATTAACAGTTTTAATATTATTATATTTAATAGTTTCAATAGGACATAAAAAAGGTACAAAAGGGATTGCTACTTCAGATTTTGATAAAATTCCACTTGAAATAATTGGATTTATAGGAATATGTATTATAGGACTAGTATTTATATTATTAGCACAAGAAGTTGATACTACAGAATTTGAACTAATAATTTCGTTATTATTTACAGTATATTTTACAATTTTTATAGTAGGAATTATAATATTTGATACAATTATAAAAAGAATAAAATCAAGAACTTTCTGGAAGACAACGCTGGTTGGGAAAATTGTAATAATTTTACTAAAACCCATTCATAAATTCGAAAAATTTATGGAAGAAGTAAGAGGAACATCAAAATATTTTTCTAATGCAATAACAAAATTTATTGTATTTGTATGTATTGAAGTATTTTTAGCATTTATAGTATTTATATTGTTCAACTCTTCAGATCCATTCATATTTTTATTACTAGAATTTATATTAGTAGCATTTTTTATACAAAGAATGGTAAAATCAATTGTTAATTATGACAAAATAGAGAAAAAACTAAAAGAAATGTATGAGGGAGATAATCAAACACAATTAGACAAAAATCAATTTTTACCAGTGTTTAATCAATCAATTACATATTTAAATGATATCTCAAATGGATTAGAAAATGCAATTCAAGATAGAATGAAAAGTGAAAGATTAAAAACAGAATTAATAACAAATGTATCACATGATATAAAAACACCTTTAACTTCAATAATTAATTACGTAGATTTAATTAAACAAGAAAACATTCAAAACGAAAAAGTTAAAGAATATATAGAGATATTAGATAATAAATCTCAAAGATTAAAGAAATTAATTGAAGATTTAGTAGAAGCATCTAAAGTATCAATAGGAAATGTAAAATTAAATTTAGAAAAAATTAATATTGTAGAACTTATTAATCAAGCTGTTGGAGAATTTGAAGATAAATTTGAATCTAAAGGCTTAGATATAGTTATAAATTCAAATGAAAATGAAATTTTTATTTTTGCAGATAGTAGATATATGTATAGAATTATAGAAAATTTGTTTAGTAATATTTCTAAATATGCGTTACAAAATTCTAGAGTATATATTGATATACAAAAAGTTGACGACAAAGTTTATATAAAAATGAAAAATATTTCTAAAGATAAATTGAATATTCCTGCAGAAGAATTGATGCAAAGATTTGTTAGAGGAGATAAATCTAGAACAACAGAAGGAAGCGGATTGGGAATTTCTATTGCACAAAATCTTACAGAAATTCAAAACGGAAAATTTAATTTAATAATTGATGGAGACTTATTTAAAACTGAACTTGAATTTAATACAATCTAATTCTGTTAGATTTCTAGAACTTTGATATATTAATAATTGCATAAATTTTTCGACTCAATACGGAAATATAAGAATTTCTAAAATAATTTTATGGCACCCTTTCACTTAGTCCTCGCTACGCTTGGGCGCGAACATTTTCCATAAAATTATTTAAGCAATTCTAAATTTCCTCCAATCGTATTCAAAATTTATTTATTATTAATATATCAAAGTTCTAGGAATTAACAGAACTAAATATGATTTTTTCGAAACTAGCTGACAATTTTTATAATATATGATATAATAATAAATGTAAAATTTTTAATAGAACATTAAATACTAACAAAAGTATTTAAGAAAGGAAAACTTATGGAAGAAAGAACAAACCAAAATCCAACTAAAGGGGAGGTGGATCCGTCCGCGGAGTTAGCAAATATTCAATTTAGAGAAGAACTTTTTAAAGAATATTTCAAAACTTCAAAAGAAGTAAACAGACAGTGTGCAAACAATAATACTAGTATAAAAATAGAATTATTACAAAAAGGAAGAATTAATCTTTTAAATAAATCTATTTTACTATCATATTTTTATGATCAAAACTTTGTAGGAAACAAAGACTTTATGCACATACCAAGTATTACACAAATAATGCAAAATATAATAAAATACCCAATATTATTAGCAAAAAAGAAAAATATATTTGGCAATGAAGAAATAATTGGAATTACAACAATAAAAAATGAAAATAATCATTTATTAACAGATAACCCATTTTTTCCAACACAAAATGAAAATGTATTATCTATAACAGGAATTCTAACAAAATCAAATATATTTGACATATATGGAGAAAGAATAAAAGGTATTGGAAAGCAATTGTTTAAAACAGCAATAAGAGGAGCATATGAAATAAATAAAAATGAACCTGTAAGGCTAATGTGTGAAATAGATTGTAGAAATATTAATAGTATGAAATCATTGCAAAAAGCTGTTAAAGAATTACAAGAAGAACATGTAAATATAAATGCAAACTTAGTTGGATATTATGAAATTATAAAAAATAATCAAGAACTAACTGAAGCACCAACATTTATATTTGAAATATATTTTAATAAAAATAAAAATGTAAAAAATAAAACAACAATATTTTCATATGAATCATATGAAAATTCAAATACTACAAATTTATTCTATTATTTATCAGACACAATTAAAAATAAAACATTCAAAAAGCAAATATATATAAATTCATCAAATGAAAAATTAGTTAAATATTATAAAATTGAGGCAATAAACTTGTTAAAAATGGATGTAAAACCAGGAATAACAGCACTTGGAAATGATAGAATACCAATTACTGCAAATCTAGAAATGAATATGCAGAAAGAAATTTTGTAGGAGAAAGACATAGTTATGGAAGTAGAAAAATATAAATTAAATATAGAAAGAGAATTTGTAAGAACAAATTCCAAAAACGAAATAATAGATGATAAATTTCCAGAAGTATTTGGAGATAAAAAGAAAAATAATTTTATTACATCAGATGATGAAAATAAGATTTTTAAAATAATTACACCAAAAGAAAACAACATATATGACGCTTATGATAAACTTGAAGAAATAACAAATGTAGTAATTGAAGAATTATACAAACTAAATCAAAATATATGGCCATTTTATACATATAAAACTTCAACTGAGCAAATAAAACTTTATACAAATATAAATTTTTCTTTAAATAAAAGTTATTGTGAAGAACAAAATTTAAATTTTAAAAATATTGACGAACTATATAGTAAAATTAAAACTTCAATAGAAAAGAATTACAATATTATAAACAAAATTGTTGGAGATTTTAAAATTGATTTAAATAAAAATGGAATAAAAATTTCTAATATTAAAGTTGATAGTTCTTCAAAATGTGGAATAACATTAGATACTTTAAAAATATTTTTAGTAATATTATTTAGTGGATTAGAAGAAAAACATATTTCAAGTTTAGATGAAGAAATTGAGCTTTTAAAAAAGGTTAATAAAAAATACTATTTAAAAGCAGATGAAGTTTTAGAAAATATTAAACAATATAAAGATTCAACAGATAAATTAGATAAAGATGAAATTAAAAAAATTATTGAAAAATATAAAGAAGAAGGACACAATTCTAGATATTGCTTACAAAATTACAAAAAATTAGTTAGTGAATCTGTTGTTATTATAAAAGATGCAATTTCTAGAGGTATAGATTACGAAATTTTAAATGAAGCAAAAAGTATAGTTAAATTTAAAATAGGAGATAAATCAGAATTTGTAATTGAAGGTAATAAAACAGATAGAGATTCTTATATTTTTCCAATAATAACAGATGATAAATACATAGCAAAACAAATAATGAAAGAAAATGGACTAAATGTTCCAAAAGCTATTCTTCTAAAAAAGAGTATGGATAAAAATGATATTGAATTCATTTTACAACCATTTTTTGATAGCAAATTAGTTGTTAAACCAAGAAATACAAATTATGGTATTGGAATAACAGTATTTTCACAAAATGCATCTAAAGAACAAATTTTAAAAGCAATTGAATATGCATTTAAATTTGATGATAATGTACTAATAGAAGAATATATAAAAGGAATGGAATACCGTTTTCTAGTAATAGATGGTAAATGCTTAAGCATTTGCCATAGAAGAGTTGCAAGTGTTGTAGGAGATGGGAAATCTACAATAAAGCAATTAATAGAAGAAAAAAATAAAGAACCATGGCATTATTTAACTGCTACACCAGTAAAGATGGATGAACCTGTTGTAGAATTTCTAAAATTACAAGGTTATGATTTTGAAACAGTTTTACCTAAAGATAAAAGAGTATTTTTAAGGACAAATTCAAATTGTTCAACTGGTGGAGAAAGTATAGATATGACAGATAAAATTCCAGATTACTTTAAAAAAGTTGCAGAAAAAGCAGCAAAAGCATTTAATGCTAAAATTTGTGGAGTTGACATTATTATAGATGATTTTAATAAAAAAGATTATGCAATTATCGAAATTAATGATAATCCTGGATACTCTATAAATGAATGGCCTTATGAAGGTAGGGGTCAAAAAATTGGTATTGCAATTTTAGAATTATTAGACTTAATTTAAAAGTTTTTAAAAATTTCCTTGAATTAGATTTTCGGCATAAATAATAGAAAATCTTAAATAAAAATTTAATAAGAGGTGGATATATAACAGATGAAAAGCAATAAAATTTATATTATACAAATGCATACACACACAATTCCTGCAAGATTAATTAAATTAGCAACACATTATCAATATAGTCATATAGCAATTTCTTTAACACCAGAATGTGATACAATTTATAGTTTTGGTAGAAGAAATCCAAATTCTATATTAAATAGTGGATTTGTTATAGAAAATAAAAATGGAGAATTTTTCAAAAAGTTTAGTGAAACTATTTGTAGGATTTATGAAATGGATGTAACTAAAAAGCAATATAAACATTTAGTAAGAATACTTTCTTATATGAATAAACATAAGGAAACTTATAAATATGATTATTTTGGAATTGTTTTAAGATTTTTTAAAATTCCAATACTATTTAGAAATCGTTATGTTTGTAGCTTTTTTGTTGCAAATGCTTTAGAAAGAGCTAATATATATAAATTTGATAAAGAATGTGCTTTTGTACAACCAAGAGATTTTGAAAATATGGATGGAGTAAAGAAAATTTACGAAGGTAAATACCGTTTAATGAATACATATACATAAATTTGAAATTTTATGTTACATAAACAATGAAAAAAACTTACTAAAAGAAATATTAATTTTTTTTAGTGAGTTTTTTTCATTGAAAATATTGTTGGACAGATAGCTTTTCTGTTAAAAAATATATAAAAATGACTAATTAAACAAAGAAATTGAACAACTAATAAAATTTTTTTATTAAATGCACCAAAAAATAAAAAAAAAGTATCTATTTAATTAGAGAAGTTTTAATTAAATGGAGGAAAACAATATGCTTAATATGTTAGTTATAGAAAACAATATTTATTTTGCTAAATTATTAATAAACAAAATTATTCAAACTAATAATAATATAAGATTATGTACAATTGCAACAGATGGAGAAGAAGCTTTAAATATATTAACGAAAAGAAGAGTAGATTTTATTATACTTGATTTAAATATCCCTAAATTTAGTGGAACACAAATTTTAAAATATCTAGAAACAACTAGAAAAGAGGAATATAATAAGTCAGTTATAGTTATATCAGAAAAAAAACAATTAATTGAAGAAATAGTTAATAATTCAGTTGTTTTTACTTTTATACCAAAAACTGAAATATTAGATGAAGTTGTAAAAAAAGTCAATGAAATTAGTATAGAAAAAGAAATACTTTTAAAGAAAATACAAAAATTAAAAAGGAAAAGAATAAAAATTGTACAAAAAATAGATAAAGAACTTTATAACTTAGGCTATAATATTAAATACATTGGCACAAATTATTTATCAGATGCTATTTATTTATTATATTTTTTAAAGAATAAAAAAATATTAAATTAGAAAGGGATATATATCCTATAATTGCTAAAAATAATAATACAACGATTAATACTGTTAAATGTGATATAATTAAAGCGACTAATCTAATTAGAAATAATACGTATTCTCAAGAAATAAAAGAACATTTTGGTTGGATTTTTGATGAAAAGATAAAGCCTAAAGCAGTTATGAATGTAATATTAAAAAAATTACAACAAGAAATGTAAAATATTTTAATTATTTGCACCAAAATGATAAAAAAAAATATCTATTAAGTGAAAATATATTGAAAGGAGGTTAATTGAAGTTGGAAAGTTTAATCGAAAGAGTACAAAAAGGCGACGAAATGGCATTTAAGCAACTAACTCAGAAAGTTGAAAATGACTTATATAGAGTTGCTAAAACAAGATTGAGAGATGATGATGACATAAAAGATGCAATTCAGAATACAATGATTCTTACATATAAAAATGCCAAAAGGATAAAAAATGTTAAATGCTTTAAAACTTGGATGATACATGTTTTAGTTAATGAATGCAATAAAATATACAATAAAAACATGAAGAATAATGATATTTTTAACAAAGTTATAATTGATTCTGAATTTCAACATTACGATGATTCAATTCAAAATGTTAATAATAAAATTGATTTCGATTCACTTATATCCAAACTAAGTTATGATGAAAGAATTGCGTTAACATTGTATTATAATAGTGGCTTTTCTTACATAGAAATTTCTAAAATTTTAAAAGTAAATGTAAATACAATAAAAAGCAGGATTATGAGAAGTGTAAATAAGTTAAAGAAGTATTATGAGGAGGTAGAGATAAATGATGTCAAATGATGAGTTTGAACAAAAATTATTGAGTTATTTTAAAGAAAATAATGATATTCCAACAAATGTAAAAAATTCAATTTTGGAAGTTAATTTAACAAAAAATAAAAAGAAAGTTAATAAAATAAGTATACAAAAAGTTATTGCTACAATTGTATCACTTATAGCAATGTCAACAGGGATTGTTTATGCAAAAGATATTTCCGAATTTGCTCAAAAGATATTTTTTGATAGTAAAAAAGGAGTAGAAACAGCTATTGAGAATGATTACATTTATGACGAGAAAATAGAAAATAGTAATAATGAAACATCAAATATTAAAATTCAAGATGTTGATACACGTATATCAAGAATAATTATGGATGATTATACATTAGATATAGAAATGATGTTACATATAGAGGATAACATTGATTTAAATGGTGTTGATAGTATTGATTTTCCAGATATGTTGATTACAGACGATATGAATAATATTTTATATTGTGTAAGTAATGAAAAAATAGAAAACTTTTATAAAGAAAAAGAAATATCGAAAGACTACAAAAATTCTAAAGTAAATTATATTAATACTGTGTCAAATGTATTTGTAAAAAATGTAAATGAAAAGTATGTTACAGTCGAATGTAATTTGACTGCTATTGGTAATCAATTTCCAAGAAGCGAAAAAGTATATATTCAAATGGATTCTATTGAAATAAGTAAAAATAACCAAAATTATGAAATTGATGGAGATTGGAATATAGAATTTACTGTTCCAGAGGAATTTGTTAATAGACAAACTGTAATATATAGAGTTGAAAATTGTAATAACTCAAATGTTGATGTTACATCTATATCTGCAGAAGTTTACCAAACTGGAATGAAATTTGACATGTGTATGTATTGGGGAGATTATGAAGAATGGAGTGAAAAGTCTAACAAAATTCGCAATAATAATGTTTTAGATAGTCAATTGATAAATTTTGAAAAATCGTATGTAGAAAATGAAGATGGAGAAAAATTTTATTCTTCAAAAAGTTCATATGCAGGTAATGGACTTACTACAGATGGAAAATTAAGAATGTGGAATACTTTTGACTTGACTACATATAATTTGACTGACAAATTAAAAGTTGTACTAGTAACTATGAATAATGAACAAATTATTATAGAATTAGAAAGATAATTATCTTTTTTTCACTTTTTTGCATAAATAATTTAAATATTGTAAAATAACATAGAAATGTCAAAAGCATTTCGAAAAAATGACAAATTTGATTGGATAAAATTTTCAAATCTTATTTGTCAAGATGTTGGAGGAATTTTATGGAGGAATAACTATGAATATCAAAAAAATTAGATTCAAACTGGTCTTTGTCACATGTATGATGGCAATGGTATTTACTATGTTTTCTGTAAATGCCTTTGCTCAGGAATCGGACACTAGTAAGATGGGAGAAAGTGATGCTATAACTGAATTTGATATTAAGGAGGAAAATAGCATTGAACCTAGAGTACCATGGGTATCTGTAGGAACCTATGGTCCGGGAGCATATCAAATCGAATATGTCAATTTTAAGGACAAAACAAACGGAGCTATCAGAACTTACAATGCAAATCTAATGAGAATCAAGCCAGCATGGAATGCAACAGATAGTACTACTTCGGAAGTCGAATTACTTATGAAAGTAATTCGGAAATCCAATGGAGATGTTGCATATGAACACAGATTTAAACTGAGTGATGATACCGATGGCCAGAAAGATGCTGGTGGTTGGTGGTATGCAGAATCCCCATATTTCCCAATCAATAATACATCAGACTATTTCTTCTATTATGAAGTTTTTACTGCTGATGGATACCAAGCTACAGGGAATACTAGATGTGGTCAAGTACATGTTTGGATTGATCTAGTATAAAAAAATCTAAGAGATAAAATATTCCTCTAACATCGAACCTCTACAGGTTTATTAAATCTGTAGAGGTTTTATTTTATATTCATAATAAAATAGGTTCAATTTGTTCATTATCTAAAGCAAATTCTATAGTTTTAATTAAATAATCTGGGTCAAAAACAATAGAACGTGGTTTTGTTATAGGATTATCTTGTTTAAAAGGTACAAAATAATAGTGTTTTCTATTTAATAATTTGCCAATATTTTCGGCAGCACCAGAAAGACCATTATTTGTAGAAATAGCAATTACAACAGGTCTTTCTCTACGTAAATGAGATTTAACAGCCATTGTTGCTGTACCATCTATCATATCATTTGCAAGTTTTGCAATTGTATTACCAGTTGCAGGAGCAACAACAATAATATCTAACATTTCTTTTGGACCTAAAACTTCTACATCTTGAATTGTATGTAGAATTTTTTTATTTGTTATATCTTCAATTTCATTAATAAAATCTTCTGCTTTTCCAAATTTTGTATCCATTGTATAACTATGTTCAGACATAATAGGTATAACATTTGCATTTAATTTTACAATTTTTTTTAGTTCTTCAATAGTTTTTCTAAAAGTACAAAAAGAACCTGTAAATACAAATCCAATTCTTTTTCCTTCTAATTGCATAATAAAATTCCTCCTTTCATGTTCTTTATATATAATATGAATTAAACATGAAAAAAGGAATAATTTGTCGATTTATATATGATATTTTTAAATTGAATGTATTTAATAAAATATTTACTGTGGAATTTAATATGTTATAAACATATTAAATGTCTAAAAAAGCCTACTATTGTTCTTTTTCCTTTTGCTTACTATATTTTAAAAGACATTTTTTCTTAATAAATTCAGAAAAATCATTAGAATTGCCAAGTTTAAATCCATTTTTGCTAACTAAAAATGCAGTATCTTCATTTACATACAAATAAAAATATTCTTTAGTTTCAAATACTTTATGTAGTTTCATATAATAAAATCTTTGACTATCAACTGTAAAAAAGAATTTGTAAAATGTAAAAGTAAAAAATGATGATTTATTATTAGAAAATCTTTTTTTATTTTTTACATATTCCTTTGCAGGAACATAGACTCTCATCATTAAATATCCTACTAACATTCCTATAAATAATAAACTTAATCCAATATTTTTTTGTGTTATATTTAAAATAATACAATAAACAAATAATATTGAAATTATTATAGTATAAAATTTATAAGAATTGTTATATTTATTTGTGTGAAAATCTACAAATTGTTGATAACTTTGGTCAGAATATTTTGTTATATTTTTAAATAATGGTTTCATATAAATATTTCCTTTCTTTTTTATTTAACTTAGTATTTAGAGAACTTTGACATTTGAGTTGCATATAATAAACATATAATGTTGTAATAAACAGATATTTGATAATTTCATTTGTTAAGAGGATTCCTTTCAATAGCATTGCGAACTTGTTCATTACTTACATGTGTATAAATTTCTGTTGTAGAAATACTTTGATGTCCTAATAATTCTTGTAATGCTCTTATATCAACATTTCCGTATTGATACATAAGTGTTGCTGCTGTATGTCTTAATTTGTGGACAGATAATTTTTTTGAATCTAATCCGGCTAATTTTAATTCTTTATTAATTATAAATTGTACTGTTCTATTACTAATTCTTTTTTTCTGTTCACTTAAAAATAAGGCTTTTTCTGAAGATTTTGAATCTCTTTTTATAAGTGATGGAGCAGGGCGAGAAGATAAGTAATCTTTTATAGCATTTATACAAGATTTATTTAAATAAATTACTCTTTCTTTATTTCCTTTTCCAATAACAGTCATTTTATTTTCATCAAAATCTATATCATTAATATTTATTCCAACTAGTTCTGATAATCTTAGTCCACAATTTAAAAATAATGTTGTTATAGCAAAATCTCTTTTGTAATTTCTGTTATTTTCATCATCTGAAACTTGCAATAGTTTTTGACTTTGTTCAAGTGATAGATATTTAGGCATCCTTTTATCTAATTTTGGTGTTTCTAAGTCTTGTGCAGGATTTACATCTAAAATTTTTTCTTTTGTTGCTAAATATTTAAAAAATATTCTTAAGGTGGAAATCTTTCTTGCTCTTGTTGCAGGTTTTGATCTATTTTCTATTGCTAAATGTGATATATATGAATGTATATCTTCTAAAGTTATTTTTTTTAAGTCATTAATAGAAAACTTGGAAACATTGATTTTATCATAATCATCTTCTTTTGTTATTTTTAAATGTATCATCATATATTTTAAAAAGTTGTTTATATCATAATTATATTCTTTTACTGAATTTGGTGATTTGTTTAATATTGTTATAGAATAATCTAAAAATGAGTTTACATAGCTTGGGTTATTTTCTCGTGCTATCATAAAAGCTTCATTCCTTTCCAAGGTACATATATTGATGAAAGAATTTCTTTCTAATTAATTTTTTACTTAATTTAAATTTATAATATCACTTTTGAGAGGAAAAATAAATAGTTTTAAAAAAATTTTATATGAAATAAAAATATAGTTTAGTGAGAAATTTTGATATATTAATAATTGTATAAAATTTTTGCTAAAGTTAAACAAAACAAAAATTTATTAGTGTCAAGAAGTTTCGGAAAATAATCCGATGATATATAATTTGTTATGAAACATAAAGTTGAAGAATTTGACATAATTTATATATTAATGGTATAATATATATAGACCTTTGGTTTTACCATAGTGCTGTGTTCCAACTAGTTAACAAAAGATGAAAGGAGTATTCCTATGAAAAAACTGTTTTGTGTTATTACTGCTTTGGTTATGTCCATCATGATGATGGGCTGTGCTACCTGCAGTGACATGTCTTGGGCTCGGGTTGAGCCTGTAGGCGAAACTGGCACGTATTGCTTTATCTCCCAGGAGGGAGACATTCGCCTCTACAAAGGGGATGGCACGTCTATCTTTTCGAAGAGTGATCTTCGGGAAGATGCCCAGTACTCTATTTTCGACTATGGCATCGCATATGTCAATAGTCGAAGTGAGCTGATTCTTGTCAGTGCGATTACTGGCGAGAGCCTGGTTTGCGACAGCAATGTCGTAAACCTCGTGGGCGAAGCCTACAGCAAAAGCATCTCTGAAGGTGTGCTCCTCATCGCCTATAAGGTGAATGAGGACGGAGACATTGTCTCGGCAAATATGTTCCCTGAAGAGTAAGGGAAACAATCCGCATTTCCAACAATTCAAAACACAGCACTTTGGGGCTCCCCTCCTATAGGAGGGGGGTTTTTTTCATTGAATAGGAAAAATTAATTTTTCCTATTCAATAAATCATAAAAAACTATTGACAATTGAATGAGTGTTCATATATAATATATATAAAGAGTTGAATATTTGTTCAACTAACAAACATATAAGGAGGTAATAAATGTCTAAAAACGAATTTATATGTGATTGTAATGTAATACATCAAGATGTAGTTGATAAAACAAAAAAGAATATGCCAGATGGAGATACATTTAATAAACTTGCAGAATTTTTTAAAATAATAGGAGATACAACAAGAACAAAAATATTATTTGCATTAGACCAAAATGAAATGTGTGTATGTGATATTGCAAATGTATTAGGAATGAGTAAATCATCTATTTCACATCAATTAGGAACACTAAGAAGAAGTGGAATTGTAAAATGTAGAAAATCTGGAAAAGAAGTTTTTTATATGTTAGATGATGAACATATTCAAAAAGTATTTGAAGTTGGAATAGAACATATAGAACATAAGAAATAAATTTTCAATATTATGTGTATATTAGAAAGGAATGTGATTATTATGAAAATTAAATTTAAAATTAGAGGATTAGATTGTGCAAATTGTGCAGGAGAATTAGAAAGAAAGATAAATAAATTAGATGGAATAGATGAAGCAAATATCAACTTTATTGCAGAAAGAATGGAATTAGAAATTTATGATGATGAAGACAAAGAAGAAGTTATAAAAAGAGTTAAAAAATTAATAAAAAAAGAAGAACCTGATGTTAGAATTGAGGAAATTTAGAAAGTTTGGCTAATAAAAATTCTATATTTTTATTAGCCCATATTCTATGCAATAATAAAAATATCAAACCAAGGAAGGTAATAAAAATGAAGAAAAAAGGAATAAAGATAATAATAGCACTTATATTGTTTATAATTGCAATGACAATCAAATTTAACAATGAAATAATAAACAATGTAATATTTATCATATCATATCTAATAGTAGGATTAGAAATTTTAAGAAAAGCCATAAGAAACATTATAAGAGGAAAAATTTTTGATGAAAACTTTTTAATGGCAATTGCTACAATAGGAGCATTCTGTATTGGAGAATTTCCAGAGGCAGTAGCCGTAATGTTATTTTATCAAGTAGGAGAATTATTCCAAAGTTATGCTGTAGATAAATCAAGAAAATCTATTTCAGATTTAATGGATATCAGACCAGATTATGCAGATGTAGAAAGAAATGGAAAAATAGAAAAAGTAGATCCAGATGAAGTTAAAATTGGAGAGATTATAGTTGTAAAACCAGGAGAAAAAATTCCATTAGATGGTATAGTAGTAGAAGGAAAAACAAGTTTAGACACAAAGGCATTAACAGGAGAATCATTACCAAGAGAAGCTTCAGAAGGTGAAGAAATTTTAAGTGGTTCAATTAATTTAACTGGTGTAATAAAAATAAAAGTAACAAAAGAATTTGGGGAATCAACAGTAAGTAAAATATTAGACTTAGTTGAAAATGCAAGTAGTAAAAAATCAAAATCAGAAAATTTCATTTCTAAATTTGCTGAGTATTATACACCAATAGTTGTTATAATTGCAGTTATATTAGCAATTGTTCCACCGCTTCTAATAAAAGATGCTACATTTTCAGACTGGTTATATAGAGCATTATCATTTTTAGTAGTATCATGCCCATGTGCATTAGTTATATCAATTCCACTAAGCTTTTTTGGAGGAATTGGAGGAGCATCTAAGATGGGCATTTTAATAAAAGGAAGCAATTATTTAGAACAATTAGCAAATGCAGAAATTGTAGTTTTTGACAAAACAGGAACTCTAACAGAAGGAGTATTTGAAGTTCAAAAAGTTGAACCTGTTGATATTAGTGAAGAAGAATTATTAAAATTAACAGCTTATGCAGAAAATTATTCAAATCATCCAATTTCAATATCATTAAAAAAAGCTTATAATAAAAAAATTGATGAAAAGCAAATTATTAAAACAGAAGAAATATCTGGAAAAGGTGTAATTGCAAAAATAGGAGATAAAAGTGTATTTGTTGGAAATGAAAAATTAATGGAAGAAAAACAAATAGATTATAAAAAATGTAATGATATTGGAACAATTCTTTATATTGCAATAGATGGAAAATATGCTGGATACATTGTAATTGCTGATAAAATAAAAAAAGATTCTCCAAAAGCAATAAAAGAATTAAAGAAAAATCATATTAAACAAACAGTAATGCTAACAGGAGATAGAAAACATGTTGGAGAACATGTTGCACAAGAATTAAAATTAGATAAAGTTTATACAGAATTATTGCCAGATGGAAAAGTAGAAAGAGTTGAAAATTTATTAAAAGAAAAAAGCGAAAAAGGAAAACTTGTATTTGTTGGAGATGGAATTAATGATGCACCTGTTTTAGCTTTAGCAGATATAGGAATTGCAATGGGAGGATTAGGCTCAGATGCTGCAATAGAAGCTGCAGATGTTGTTTTAATGACAGATGAACCATCTAAAATTGTTGATGCAATTTATTTATCTAAAAAAACAATGAGAATAGTAAAAGAAAATATTATTTTTGCAATATCAGTAAAAGTACTTGTTTTAATTTTAAGTGCTATTGGATTATCAACAATGTGGGAAGCTGTTTTTGCTGATGTTGGTGTTTCTATTATAGCAATTATTAATTCACTAAGAGTTTTAAGAGTAAAAAAGTAAAAAAATATAATTATAGTGGGCTTTTTAAAAATTTTGAAGTCCACTATAATTATATCAATTATTTGGATATACAATTCCATTTATACATTTTTCATAAATAAATTGTTTTAAATCCTCCATGTTATTTGTTTCATAATATTTTGTTAATTTTTCACCAAAATTAATATCTTCTTCAACAGGTATACTTATTACACCTTTTCCATTTTGAATCATTATTTTATTTGCAAATAACATTGCAGTTCTTTTATTTCCATCTGAAAAAAATTGAGTTCTCATTAAATAGCACATAATTGTAATAGCTCTTTCTGTAATACATTCGATTTTATTAAAGTCCGCTAGTCTTTTTTCAATATTATTTTCATCAGGCAAATCAGGTTTCCAATTTGTTCCACCTATAGTAACATCATAAACTCTCATTTGTCCAGGTCTATCAATTAAATTACTTCCTACTAAACTATTGATTGATTTTAACAAATTAATGTCATTTTTGGCATCTATAGAATTTAATATAAATAACCAAGCATGTTTTAAATTATTAATAGTTTGAATTTCATCCAATCTTAGTCTTGCAACATTGCCTCCATCAAATAATTTTTGTGTTTCTGGATATGTAACATCAATACCTTCAATATGTGAACTTTTCCATATACAATCAACTATACACCTTTTGGCTAAAAATATATTTTGTTCTTTTGTCATATTATATTTATCATTCATTTTATAACCCTTTCTTATTTAAAAATAATTTATTTTATTATATCATATAATTTTTTTTAATACCATAAAAAATTTAAACTAATTATTTTATTGCAAATTACAATTTTTTTATGATATAATTTCTTTAAAATAATGAAGAGGGAGGAAAGATTATGTTAGAAAATATAGAAGTATTGTGTCATAGTAGTATAAGAATTTGTAAAGATAAAACAATTTATTTTGACCCATTTAAAATTGATAAAAATTATAATGATGCAGATTTAATATTTATAACACATGACCACTATGACCATTATTCAAAAGAAGATATTGAAAAAGTAAAAAAAGAAGATACAATTATAATTGCTCCAAAAGATTTAAGTTCTAAAATATTAGAAGATGGTCTTAATGAAGAAAATACAATATTAGTAAAGCCAAATGAGACAAAAATAGTAAAAGGAATAAAGTTTGAAACAATACCTGCATATAATGTTAATAAACAATTTCATCCCAAAGAAAATGGTTGGGTTGGTTATATTATTGAAATTGAAGAAATTAAGTATTACATTGCCGGAGATACAGATTTAAATGAAGATAATAAAAAAGTAAAATGTGATGTTGCATTTGTTCCTGTTGGAGGAACTTTTACAATGGATTTTAAAGAAGCTGCACAATTAGTAAATGAAATAAAGCCTAAGATTGCAGTACCAATTCATTATGGCAGTATCGTAGGAACATATGAAGATGCAAATAATTTTATTAAATTATTAAATTCAAATATAAAAGGTCAAATATTGAAAAAAAAGAAATTATAATAAATTTATAAAAAAGGAGATTATAGATATGAATAAATGGAAATGCCCTAAATGCGAAAATGAAAATTATGAAAAAGATCAATTTCAAGCAACAGGAGGAAATTTTGCAAAACTATTTGATGTTCAAAACAAAAAATTTATTACAATAACTTGTACAAAATGTGGATATACAGAATTATATAAAAGTGATACATCTGCAGGAATGAATATATTAGACTTTTTGGCAAATTAGTAATTACATAAAAATATAACTTTAATGCAATAGGTTTATAGGTAAATCCTATATAAAAACCTAAATATAATATACAAGGAATGTTAGTATTTATGAAAGTTTTACTAGTAAATGGAAGTCCAAACAAGGAAGGCTGTACTTATACAGCACTTAGAGAAGTTGAAAAAACTTTAAAAGAAGAAGGAATAGCTACAGAGATTTTCTGGATAGGAAATAAACCTATTGGAGGTTGTATTGCTTGTAAAAAATGTAAAGAACTAAAAAAATGCGTTTTTAATGATGTAGTAAATGAATTTATAGAAAAAGCAAAAGATGCTGATGGATTTATATTTGGAAGTCCTGTTCATTATGCAGGAGCAACAGGAAATATAACAGGTTTTATGGATAGAGCTTTTTATGCTTCATCTCAAGCAGGAAAATCAAATATTTTTACCTTTAAACCTGTAGCAACTGTTATTTCTGCGAGAAGGGCTGGAACTACTGCAACTTATGACCAATTGAATAAATATTTTGGAATATCACAAATGCCTATTATTTCTTCAAGATATTGGAATATGGTACATGGCTCAACACCAGATGATGTTAGAAAAGATGAAGAAGGTATGCAAATAATGAGAATTCTTGGAAGAAATATGGCTTATTTTCTAAAATGTATTAAAGCAGGAAAAGAAAATGGGATAGAACTTCCAAAACAAGAAGAAAAGATAATTTTTACAAATTTTATAAAATAAAATTTAAATTAGCTTATACTATAGATATGGAGTAAATTATAAATGAGTTATACTTTTAGAGGACTAAAATTAAAAATAAGAAATGAATTAAAAAAACAAGGATATGAAAATAAATATATAGATTATGAAGAATTTTTAGAACTATATGAACCATACAAAACAGAAATTTCAGAAAGAAATTTTGCTGATATATTAGGAATATCTTATGCAAATTGGCAAGCAATAAAACACAAAAAAGGAAGAACAAAAATATTAAAAAAGGAATATAAAAAAATATCAGATGAGAGAAAAGAAGAAATCTTAGAAGATATAAAACATAAAGGATATGTAAATAAATTGATTTATTATACAGAGTTTTTAGAGTTATATGAGACATATAAATCAGAAATATCAGAAATAGAATTTGCTGAAATTTTAGGAATATCAACTGCTAATTTTAGTAATTTAAAGAACAACAGAACAAGAGCCAAAATCTGCAAAACTCAACAATATAAAGAAATAGAACAAAGAAAAAACGAAATTCAAAAAGAGTTACTAAATAAAGGATATAATTTAAAACCAACAAATTATGAGGAATTTTTGCAATTATATGATAAATATAAAGAAGAATTTGATGAAGAAACATTTGTATATATGTTAAAAATTAGGTATTCTGACTGGGAATACATGAAAAAAGATAGAGATGAAGCCAAAAAATTAAATATAAGTTTAAAAGAACTTATTCAAAATAGAAGAAGAAAAATTGAGGAAGATATAAAAAATCAAGGATATGTTAATGAACTTATAAATTATGAGGAATTTATGAAATTATATGCAAATTATAAAGAAGAAATATCTGAAATAGAATTTGCAAATATATTAGGAATTAATGAAGATAACTTAAGAATTATAAAACATAGTAATAATAAAAGGACAACTGTTTTTAAAGTAGAATATACAGAAACAACTGTAGAAAGAAAAAAACAAATTAGAGAAAATATTCTAAATTTAGGATTTGAAAATACATATATAACTTATGAAGAATTTTTAAAATTATATGAGACATATAAAAATGAAATAACAGAGAAAGAATTTGCAAATATTTTAGGACTTAGAGTTAATAATTGGCAATCTATGAGACATTTAGGTGTTAGAACAAGAATACTAAAAAACAATTATAAAGAAATTTCTGAAGATAAAAAAGAAGAGATAAAACAAAAAATAAGAAGTATGGGTTATGCAAATAAATTAATAAAATATGAAGATTTTCTAAAATTATATGAACCATATAAAAATGAAATATCTGAAAATGATTTTGCTCAAATTATTGGAATTGCAACAGTAAACCTAAATAGTTTAAGATTAGGTAAATTTAGAGCAAGAGTTTTAAAATCTTCTCCTATAGAATTAATGAAAAATTGTATAGAAAGTGGAATGGGAAAAGACGAAACAATTAAATATTGTATGAAAGAATGTGGTTTATCTAAAGAAGAATTATTAAAAGAAATGGAAAATTATCAAAGAGAAGAGAATTTAAAAAGAAATAAATCTAAAGAAAGTAGGTAAAGTTTAGGCATAAAACTATAAAACTTCTATACTATAGATATTTATTTATAATATAAGGAGAATTTCTAATTAAAAAGTTAAATAGAAAGAACAAATTGTATAAAAAAATTTGAAATAGATATAGAAAAAATATGATAAAAAATATATAATATAAAAAGGAGTAGTGAGAGTCACTCTATCCAATTTCAATAATTATATAAGATTATAACTATTGAGGCAATAGGTTTATAGGTAAATCCTTTATTAAAAACCTAAAAACATTAATATAAGGAGATTAGTTATGAAAAATATAATCATAGTAATTTTAGTTTTAATAATATTTGTTATGGGAGGATTTTTTATTGTAAAATATACAGATAATAATAAAATTGATGAAAATAATAATCAAATTTCTAATGAAAATACACAAAATGTAAATTCTAATGGAGCAAATACTCAAAATACAGAAAACATGAATACTAATAATGAGCATAATAATTCTGAAAGTAATTTTAAAATAATAGAAATTATGGAAGAAGATTTTAAAAATAATTATGAAATAGAAGAACAATACGAGATAATAAATAAAGAATATTTTAATATAAAGAAAAAGGATAATAATGTAGTTATAACTTTAATAGAATCAGATAGAAACAATGATTTATTAGATGAAAATAAGCAAGTAACATATAATAAAGAATATATCATAAATAATGTAAATGCAGAAGATGTAGCTGAAATTTTTTGTGGGGGAGAAGGACAAGATTTAGTTTATCCTGTAGTTTACTTATTATTAAAAGATGGAACAGTAAAAGGTATTGATATTGAAAATGGATATAAAACAGGAAATTTTAATGCAGAAACTATTTCTGGATTAGAAAATATACAAACAATAGAACAAACAAGTGTTACTCATCCTAATGATAGTGGATATGTAGCTGTTGTAGCTGTAGCAAAAGATGGAACTGCATTTGAAATTAGAGTTATAGAAAAATAGGAGGTAATAAAATTTATGAATAAAAGGAAAAATTATATTACATGGGATGAATATTTTATGGCAATAGCAAAGCTTTCTGCTATGAGAAGTAAAGACCCATCAACACAAGTTGGAGCTTGTATTGTAGGAGAAGATAATAGAATTTTATCAATAGGCTACAATGGAGCTCCTAATGGCTTTGATGATGATGAATTTCCATGGGATAGAGAAGGTAAAAATTTAGAAACTAAATATCCTTATGTTTGCCATGCTGAAATGAATGCTATTTTAAATTATAGAGGAAGTAGAAAAGATTTAGAGGGTTCAAAAATATATGTTGATTTATTTCCATGTAATGAATGTGCTAAAATAATTATACAATCAGGAATTAAAGAGGTTATTTATTTATCTGATAAATATGCTAGTAGTGAAAATAATATTGCTTCTAGAAAATTATTTGATGAATGTAATGTTACATACAAAAAATTAGAGTTACCAGAAAGCTTTGGAGAAATTAATATAAAATTAAGTTAAACTTTTTATAACTTGTTACAATTAAGTGAGAAATTTTGATATATTAATAATTGCATAAATTTTTCGACTCAATACGGAAATATAAGAATTTCTAAAATAATTTTATGGCACCCTTTCACTTAGTCCTCGCTAACGCTCGACGCGAACATTTTCCATAAAATTAATTTAAGAAATTCTAAATTTCCTCCAATCGTATTCAAAATTTATTT
>CALXCA010000010.1 GCA_944386685.1 uncultured Clostridia bacterium
AACATTTTCCATAAAATTAATTTAAGAAATTCTAAATTTCCTCCAATCGTATTCAAAATTTATTTATTATTAATATAACAAAATTTTTACTGAATTGTAATAATAAATATTTCTTATAAAAGTAAGGAGATGAAAAAATGTTTACCGATTACGTAAAAATTACAATAAAATCAGGTAATGGCGGAGATGGAGCTGTTACATTTAGAAGAGAAAAATATGTTGCTGCTGGAGGCCCAGATGGAGGAGATGGAGGAAGAGGTGGCAATATATTTTTTAGGGTTGATCCAAATGCAAATACTTTAATAGATTTTAGATATACAAAAAAGTTTAAAGCACAAAATGGAGAAAATGGTAGTGGTGCCAATAAATATGGCAAAGCTGGAGAAGATTTATATATTGATGTTCCAATAGGAACAATAATAAAAGATGCAGAAACTGGAAAAACTGTTGCAGACCTTTCTAAACAAGGGCAAGTTGAACTTGTATTAAAAGGTGGCAGAGGGGGAAAAGGTAATTCACATTTTGCAACAGCCACAAGACAAGTTCCTAGATTTGCAGAAGCAGGAGAAGATGGAGAAGAGAAAGAGATAATTTTAGAATTAAAATTACTTGCAGATGTTGGTTTACTAGGATTTCCAAATGTAGGGAAATCAACATTTTTATCACGTGTTACAGATGCTAAACCTAAAATTGCAAATTATCATTTTACAACATTAGAACCAAATTTAGGTGTTGTAAAAGCCAAGAATGGAGATAGTTTTGTAATAGCAGATATACCAGGTTTAATTGAAGGTGCAAGTGAAGGAACAGGTTTAGGAATTCAATTTTTACGCCATGTTGAAAGAACAAGACTTTTATTACATGTAATAGATGTATCTGGAATAGAAGGAAGAAATCCAATAGAAGATTATAAAACAATAAATGAAGAATTAAAAAAATATAGTGAAAAATTATCAAACAAAAAACAAATTATTGTAGCAAATAAAATAGATATAATGCAAGATGATTCAGGATTAAAAGAATTAGAAAAAATGGCAAAAAAAGATAATATAGAGTTATTCAAAATTTCTGGTGTAACAGGAGATGGTGTAACAGAATTATTAGATAGAGTAACAACTGTTTTGAAAACTTTACCAAAAGAGGAAATGGTTGAAGAAACGGAAAAAGTAGTATATACATTAGAAGAAGATGATGGCAAACAAGAATTTACAGTAAGAAAAGAAGGAGATACTTTTATTGTAGAAGGAAAAGCTGTAAATAGATTAATGGGAAGAATTAATATAGATGATAATGAATCAATGTATTATTTCCAAAAGAAATTAAAAGAATTAGGAATTGAAGCAGAACTAAAGAAACAAGGTATTTGTGAAGGAGACTATGTAAAAATGTTAAACTGGACATTTGAATGGTATGAGTAATTATTTAAAAAATAATTTTAAATATCTCCTTTATAATGTTTTTAAGAGTTAGAATAAACCTAAACAATTTAATGTGAAAAATATGTAAATGTAAAGAATGTATAAAGGAGATGAAAATAAATGAATGTTTTTTTCGAAATAATTGAACATACATTACTTGATAGTATAAAACTAATTCCATTTTTATTTTTAACGTATTTATTAATGGAATATATAGAACACAAAACAAGTAATAAAGTTAGACAAACTATACTAAAATCCGGAAAACTGGGTCCACTATTTGGTGGACTAGTTGGAATTGTTCCTCAATGCGGATTTTCTGTTTCTGCAACTAATTTATATGCAGCAAGAGTAATTTCATTAGGAACATTAATAGCAGTATATTTAACAACATCTGATGAGATGTTACCAATTTTGGTCTCAGAAAAAATTGCTATTACAACAATATTAACTATTTTAGGTATAAAACTAATAATAGGAGTTTTGGCTGGTTTTGTTATTGATTTTGTATTAAGAAAATTAAACAAAAATAAATTAGAAGAAAAAATAGTTGATATATGTGAACATGAACATTGTCACTGCGAAGAAGGAATTATAAAATCTTCTATAAAACATACATTAAGTATATTTGTTTACATAGTAATAATAACGTTTATATTAAATAGCGTTATTCATTTAATAGGGGAAGAAACACTAGCACATTTTGCAAGTAAAAATATAATTCTTGGACCTGTTGTAGCTGGAGTAATAGGATTAATTCCAAACTGTGCATCATCTGTTATATTAACACAATTATTTGTAGAAAATGTAATTTCTATGCCAATTTTAATTTCTGGATTATGTGTTAATGCAGGTGTAGGTTTACTTGTATTATTTAGAATTAATAAAAACTTAAAAGAAAATTTAAAAATTACTGGACTATTATATGCAATTGGCGTAATTTCTGGAATTTTACTAGAAATTATAATATAAAAATTTTTAAAATTTAGTTATTATTAATGTGTGAACCCAAAATTTTGATATATTAATAATAAATAAATTTTGAATACGAGTGGAGGAAATTCTTATATTTCTGTATTGAGTTGAAAAATTTATGCAATTATTAATATATCAAAATTTTTATAAAAACAGAAATGTAATAAATTTTATAAAATTACTTGAAATTTTAGCTAATTTATAGGATAATATATATGTAGGCTTATAAAAAATAATTGAATTATATATTAAAATTAATAATTTTGAAATATCAAAATTTAAGAATAAAATATAATATTTTATATAATCAAATGTATGAATATTAACAAATAGAAAATAAATAATTAAAAATGAAAGGAAAAAATAATGAAATTATTTGATAAATTTTTGAAAAAATTAAATGCAAGTAGAAATACATTTGCAACATATATATTAACATTAATTTCATTTTATTTAGCAATAGATAGAATTGTAGAAATGCTAATAATGGTATTTACAGGGGTATCTGTATCATATTGGGGACCATTTATGTACACATTTGCATTAGCATGTCCTGTATTTGCATATTTATTTTCTGGTGCATCAGAATTTGCATCATCCAAAAATACTAAAGTAACATTATTTTATTTATATGTTATAGGACTTTATATAATTGCAATTTCAATGGTAACACAATGGGTAAACCAAGGAGCATGGCTACTTTTAATTTCATTACCAGGTTATACAGAATTAGTATCAGACTTTTCTGAACTAATTAGACCTGCATTAACATCACTTGCAATTTATTTTCCTTTAACAACATTTTATAGTGTAATTAAATTTATTAGATTAGGTGTTGGAGATAGTAAAGATTGGACTAGATCACTTTGGGATTATAAAGGAATTAACTTATCAGATACAAAACAAGGACATGGACCATTTACATGTGATATTACAATATGTAATGATGCAGAAACAGGCAAAAAAGTAGTTTTTGGCGAACAAAAAAGATTTCAATCATTACTTGTTTGTGGAGGCTCTGGAACAGGAAAGACATCACTAATAATAGAACCATTTGTTGCAAAAGATATTGAGAAAAAAGCATTTTATTGGGCAAATGCAAAAGAAATGGGATATACAGCATTAAAAACTGGAATTGCAGTATTAAATAGACCATATGGAAATGAATATCTAAATGAAAATTTCTCATTAGATATGTTAACACCAGCTCAAGGAAAAGAATCTATTTATAGAGCATATATGAATAAAATGATTTTAGATTTAAATGGGGAAGATTATACATATAAAAATTTAGGAATTACTGCAATTTCGCCAGATTATGAATCAACATCTAAAATGATGAATATATGTAGCAATTTCCATATAAAATACAACATAATAGATCCTTCAAATAGAGATTCTATAGGATTAAATCCATTTATTTATGATGATGCTAACAAAATTGCTATAACAATTTCTTCAGCATTAAAAGCAATGTATGTAAATTCACATCCAGAAATAGATGATGTTTATAGAGAAGAATTTATAATTCAAGCAATTGAAAATTTAGCAATTATGTTAAAAGAAATGTACCCACGTTTAAATAGTGGTAATTTACCAAACTTAGATGATATGTTAAAAATGTTAACAAATTATAGTTTAGTAGAAAAAATGTGTGAAATTATGTGCCAAGACCCAGAGCTTGCGGAAAAATATGAAAGCCAAATTACATATTTTAAAAGAAATTTCTATTCAAACGGTGTTGGAAGAGCATTAACAGAACAATATTTATATTTGGCAGTATCTCAATTAGATAATCTATTAAGATTGCCAGGTGTAAAATCAATATTATGTAATAGACATTATAATATAGATTTTGATAAAGCATTAGCAAATGGAGAAGTTACATTTGTATGTACACGTAGAGGAGATTTAGGAAGAACAAGTCACAAAGCTTTTGGATTATTTTTCATTTTGGCAATGCAAAATGCAGTATTAAGAAGACCAGGAAATGAAAAGAGTAGAATTCCTCATTTCTTTTATATAGATGAATTTCCAGACTTTATATGTAAAGATACAGAAGCTATATTTACATTATATAGAAAATATAAAGTAGCTACTACAATAACAGCACAAAACTTATCTCAATTAGAGGGAAATGCACCAGATATGAAATATAGAGAAACTATTATTTCAAACTGTGCAAACAAGATTTTCTTAGGAAATGCAGACAATACAGAACTAGAATGGTGGCGTAAAGAAATGTATCAAAGAAGAACTTGGAAATGGAAAAATAGTATGGACATGAGTAAACTTGAATATGACTCTAAATGGGGTGATGTAAATTATACTTATGAAGACTATTGGGCTGCAAACAAATTGGGAACAATGCCATTTAAGAGTGCTGCAATAAAATTAAAAGGTGATAATGGAGCTTATCAAATAAATGAAGGAAAATTGGACTTTGTTGGAGCTAAATATAAAGAAGTTCAACCAATTAAAGTATATAATTTTGAGAAATTTACTTCAGGATTAGTAAATGAAGAAGACAAAGAAAGTAGAAGACAAAAATTTGATCCAAAACATATTAATTTTGTTGATGACAGAAATGAAATTGACCCAATTCAAACAGATACAACAGATTCAGGTTTTATATTTGATAATGAAGATGCAGTTGTTGTTAAATTTAAAAAGAGTAAAAAAAATAGTCAAAACAGTGAAAATAACTAAGCAGTGCAAATTTTTTGCACTGCATTTTAAAAAATGAGTAATAGATATTTTGTAATTTTACAGAAATTTATATATTTTATTTTTTTATTATTCCTACTCACTTCATTCAAAAAGAATTCATAAGGCTTTCTCATGAGCCTCTTTCACTCCGACCCTCTCGTAAACTCGAGTACCGTGAACATCCCTCATTCGAAGACCTAATGAATTCTAATTTTCATTTCGTTCGAACGTCATAATAAAAAAATAAAATATATAAATTTCTGTAAGATATATAAAAAAAATAATATTATATAAAAAAATTGTTGAAAAATATTTTAAAAAATAGTAAAATAAAAAGGAAAGAGGAGAAAAATTGAAATTAACAGATTTTAATTATGATTTACCAGAAAGACTAATAGCCCAAGTTCCAATTAAAAACAGAGATGAATCTAGATTAATGGTTTTAAATAGGAAAAAACAGACAATAGAACATAAGATTTTTAAAGATATAATAGATTATTTAGAACCAGGAGATTGCATTGTAAGAAATAATACAAAGGTTTTACCAGCAAGGCTTTATGGAAAAAAGGAAACAGGAGCAAATGTTGAATTTTTATTATTAAATAGAATAGAAGGAGACATTTGGGAATGTATAGTAAGACCAGGAAATAAATTACATGTTGGAACAAAAGTTACATTTGGAGAAGGTGAACTAAAAGCAGAAATATTAGAAGTAATGCCAGGTGGAACAAGAAAGGTTCAATTTACATATCAAGGAATTTTTAATGAAATTTTAGATAAAATTGGATTAATGCCACTTCCACCATATATACACGAAGATTTAAAACAAAATGATAGATATCAAACAGTTTATGCAAAATATGAGGGTTCAGCAGCAGCTCCAACAGCAGGATTACATTTTACTGAAGATTTACTAAAAAAATTAGAAGAAAAAGGTGTAATTATTGCAAATGTAACATTACATGTTGGAATTGGAACTTTTAGACCAGTTAAAGTTGAAAATATAGAAGAACATGAAATGCATTCAGAACATTTTTATATAAAACAAGAAGATGTAGATAAAATTAATAATGCAAAAAAGAATGGAAAAAGAGTTATTGCTGTTGGAACAACATCTTGTAGAGTTTTAGAAACTATAAGCTCACCAGAAGATGGATTTGTTAAAGAGGCAGAGGGAGATACAAGCATATTTATTTATCCTGGATATAAATTTAAATGTATAGATGGATTAATTACTAACTTTCATTTACCAGAGTCAACATTATTAATGTTAGTTTCAGCATTAGCAGGAAGAGAATATATTATGAAAGCATACCATGAAGCAGTAGAAAAAGAATACAGATTTTTTAGTTTTGGAGATGCAATGTTTATCTACTAAATTTTATATAAAATAAAATGAAATATATAGAAATTAATGAAGTTACTAATAAATATAAAAATAAACATTTAGAAAATAAAGTAGCAAAACTTAATAAAGCAAGTAAAATATTATAAAAAATAATTAAGTATAGTATAATAGGAGGAATAATGAAACCTGCTGTAACATATGAATTATTGCACATATGTAAACAAACTGGAGCAAGAAGAGGTGTTATACATACACCTCATGGAGATATTCAAACTCCAATTTTTATGCCAGTTGGAACACAAGCAACTGTAAAATCTATGACACCAGAGGAACTAGAAAATGAAGTAAAAGCACAAATTATTTTGTCAAATACATATCACCTATATTTAAGACCAGGACAAGATATAGTAAAAGAAGCTGGTGGATTACATAAATTTATGAAATGGAATAAACCAATTTTAACAGATAGTGGTGGATTTCAAGTTTTTAGCTTAAGTTCTTTAAGAAAAATAACAGAAGAGGGAGTAGAATTTCATTCACATTTAGATGGAAGTAAACACATCTTTACACCAGAAAGTGTAATGAAAACAGAGGAAGATTTAGGAGCAGATATTATAATGGCATTTGATGAATGTTGTCCATATCCATCAACATATGAATATACAAAAAACTCTATGGAAAGAACAACAAGATGGGCAAAAAGATGTAAAGAAGCCCATAAGACAGAAAATCAAGCACTATTTGGAATAATACAAGGTGGATTTTATGAAGATTTAAGAGAGCAATCTGCAAAAGATTTAATAGAATTAGACTTACCGGGATATGCTATTGGAGGAATTAGTGTTGGAGAACCTAAGGAAGAATTTTTAAAAATGTTAAGATTTACAGCACCTTTAATGCCAGAAAATAAGCCAAGATATTTAATGGGAGTTGGAACACCAGATTATTTAATAGAATCGGCTTTAGCAGGAATAGACATGTGCGATTGTGTATTACCAACAAGAATAGCAAGAAATGGAACAGCTTTAACATCACATGGGAAAGTAGTTGTAAGAAATGCAACATATGAAAGAGATTGGACTCCACTGGACTCTGAATGTGATTGTTATACTTGTAAAAATTATACAAGAGCCTATATAAGACATTTAGTTAAAGCAAATGAAATTTTAGGTGTTAGATTACTTTCAATACATAATTTAAGATTTTTAACAAGGCTTATGGAAAATATTAGAAATGCAATAGAACATGATTGCTTAGCTGATTTTAGAGACAAATTTTATAAAGATTATGGATATAAAGACTAAAGAAAAGGAGGAAATTTATGGAATTATATTTAGAACAAGAAAAAAATGAAGAGCCAAAATCAAAATCGCCACTTCTAATGGGAATTTTAATATTTTTCCTTATTATTTTAGCTATAGTTGTTATAGGTTTTGTTATTTATTTACAAAATGCGTTATTTAAAGTTAGAGTTAATGGTTCATCTAATAATGATTTGAAAAAATTAATTATAGTTGAAGGTGAAGGAGAAAATACCAAATTATATTTTCCAATAAGAGAAGTTGCAACTTATTTAGGATATAATGGTTATACAGGAGATTTTAAAAGTAAATCTGAAGATAGTAGTAAACGTTATATAGATAATGGAGAAGAAATGGCTATGTTTACAGTAAATACTGATTCTCTTATTATCTCTTCAAAGACTGCAAATTCAGTATATGAAGAATATACATTAGATGAAGATGTTTTTGAGAGAGACGGAAAATTATATACATCCGAAGATGGTTTAATTAAAGCATTTCATGTTACATTAAATTATACTCCAGAAAAAAACTTATTAGAAATTTATACAACAGATTATTTAACTAATACTTATGTGCAAAATTTAAATCTTGGAAAAACACCTAAATTATTTAGAGATAGACAAGCAATATTAGAAGGAATGGTTATTGTTGAGACAGAAAATCCAAGAAAATATGGTGTTATGAATGTTGTAAGTAAAGAATATGCACTAGAGCCAAAATATGATTCTATATCATATATACCATATTCAACAGACTTTTTAGTACAAAGTGAAGGAAAATATGGAATTATGACAAAAGAAGGAAGAACAAAAATTAATATAGCATATGATTCAATAACTTTAATGGATAATCAAATTGGACTATATTTAGTTAAGGAAGATAATCTATATGGAGTAATTAATGATGAAGGTAAAAGTATTTTAAAAGCTAGTTATCAACAAATTGGAGTAAACAATACTACTTATGCCCAAAATTCCTTAGATAATCAATATATTTTAGCTGATAGTCTAATACCAGTTAAATATAATAATATGTGGGGATTTTTTGATACAACAGGCAAACAAATTACAAACTTTGAATTTACTGGTGTAGGTTGTTCAGATACTTCACTTTCAGCAAATACGTACCCTACAGTAGAAATTTCAAGTTTGAAATTAGTTGTAGTAGAAAAAGATCGTATGTATAATTTAATTTATCCAAGTGGACAATTGGCAATAAAAGGTGGATTTATGCTAAATTCAGTATATTTAACTTTTGATGCTACAACAGGACAAAATACTTATTATATGACATATGGAGGCAATACTGCAAATATTGAAGAAACATTTAGATCTTGGGAAGACTAAAAAATAATAAAAAAATACAAATGAAAGGAGAATTACTATTTAATAATATAAATTAAAAAGTACTAGAAAATGGTAGAAATATTATTTAATAGTAGAAGTGATTAAAAAATGGCAACAAAAAGTAGAAATACATGGTTTTTAATAGTACTAGTATGTGCTGGATTAGTTATTGGAGGACTTATTGGACAACTTGCTTCACAAGTTAGTTGGTTAAGTTGGTTAGCTTATGGACAAGAATTTGGACTAGCAGAACCACTTACATTAGATTTAAGTGTAATAAAAATAACATTTGGATTTGTTGTTAATATAAATATGGCAAGCATAATTGGAATTGCAATTGCATTATTAATATATAGATGGCTATAGAATAATATTTATTAGAAATTTTTGATATTGTCTTGTATAAAACTCAATCTAAAATTTTAAGTTATTTTGTTTTTAAGAAGAATAGACATTTGTTATATTAAATAAAGAAAATTTGCATAAAATCAATATATAAAAAATAAAGGGGATTAAAAAATGAATGGTAGAGAAATTTTAAAAAAAGGAAAACATAGTTCAAAGACTTTTACTATTATTTACTGTATTTGTATATTCGTAATTATAGCTACATTTTTTTATGCGGCTTATAAGCTTGGTAATGAAACACCAGAAGCTACAAACTTTACAGAAAATGGTGCAGTAGGTATGGAACCAGATAAATATGTTTATATGAAAGTAGATGGTTTAAGTGATTTAATTGCAACATACGGACCTAGTGAAAGTGAATACACTGATGAAAATGAGAAATATTATATAGCTATTAGTGATGGTTATTGGTATATAGTAAACTTAGATAATGAAACATTAAATAAATTAAAAGAAATTCAATCATTCACATTTGGAGAAATAGAAAATCAGCCAGAGCCAGTTACAATATATGGAATGACAGAAGAAGTGCCACAAGAATTAAAACAAATTGCTATAGATATATATAATGATGGCCTTACAGAAGAAGAACAGATGAGTATAGAAGAATTTGACCAATGCTATGGAAGTGTTTTATTAAATGTTAGAAAAACTCCAGAAGACTTAACTGTTGAAACCATAATAATAGGAATTTCTATAATTGTTTTTGTTGTTACTGTAATTGCACATATTTGTGATAAAATTATAAGATTAAGAGTATACAAATATTTAAAAAATAATGAATATATAGAAGACATTTCAAAACAATTAGATGATGATGTTGAAGAAAAATTCTTTAATGACAAAGTTATATTTACAAAAGATTATTTTGTAGACACATATAAAAGTGAATTTTGTGCAGTTAAATATTCAGATATAAAATGGATTCATACACATATTGTAAAATATAATGGAATGGTACCTGTTTCAAATAGTATTATTTTACATTTGAAAGATGGAAAAACAAATTTTCAATGTTTAACAATCCGTGGTACAATTAAACAAGAATTTGAAAATGTTTTTTCAAAAATTTGTGAGAAAATGCCAACAGATTCTTTAAAAGGATATACAAGAGAAAATATTAAAGAATTTAAAAAATACAAAAAGGATTTAAAAAATAATGTATTGTAATAGGAAAATATAACTTTTCTAGTCTACAAAACAGTAATCTAAATATATAAGTTTATAATAAAAAGATAAATAGCTGTTGACAAATATAACTGATTCTGATATCATTCTATAGTAATAAGAAATATATCTTAAGGAGGAACACTAATGCTAAAATTAATTAAAAGTTCAAAATTTATATTTATAGTTGGAATATTATTTATTATATTATCACTTTGCTCATATTCATATAGTGCAAGTGTTAATATGAATTTAAATAGTAGTAGTACAAATAATGATGAAACAACAAGTAGTACTAATAATAACTCATCAAGCAATACAACTAATTCAACAGATGATGATGATGAATCAAATTCAGGAAGTTCGTCAAATAATAATTCTAATAATAATAGTTCATCAAGTAGCAATTCAAATAATAGTTCAAAAGCTGAAAGTTCATCAAATAATAACTCAAACTCATCACAATTTACTACAGCAGTTAGTACTTCAAGCTTTGACTTACAATTAACAAATATTTTAAGTATTTGTTTAATTGTTGTAGGAGTTTTACTAATATTATTAGGAATTGCAATATTAATTAGATTAAAAAGTTAACAAAATATAAACCGGTAATTTTGTACCGGTTCTCTTTTTTGAAATATACAATATGTTACTATATAATGGTCTTGAATAAAGAAACTATGATATTATAATATTTTAAAGTTCTCCTGTTCATTCCATTCAAAAAGAATTCATAAGGCTTTTTCATGAGCCTCTTTCACTCCGACCCTCTCGTAAACTCGAGTACCGTGAACATTCCTCATGCAAAAGCCAAATGAATTCTAATTTTCATTTCAATCAAGCGTCGAAGCTTTAAAATATTATAATATCATCGTTTCTTTATTCAAGACCACTATATAGTAACCCAATATAAAAATTTTTCTTAATGGTTATATACAAAAACTTTAAATTATGATAAAATTATTTTATCTAAAACAAAAAGCAAGATAGTAGTTAAAAAAATTTATTAATTAATAATTTTGCTTCAAAAAAAGAAAGGAAACTAAAGTATGAAAAAAATTGGAAATGTATTATGGGGAGTAGTATTAATCGTTATAGGATTAATATTAGGGTTAAATGCTTTGAACATTACACATATTAATATTTTCTTTAGCGGATGGTGGACATTATTTATTATAATTCCTTGTTTTATAGGATTATTTAATGAAAAAGATAAAACAGGAAACATAATAGGATTATTTATTGGAATTGTATTATTATTATGTGCTCAAAATTTGTTAAGGTTTGATATTGTCTGGAAATTAGCATTACCAACAATTTTAGTAATAATAGGAATATCTATTATATTTAAAAATAGCTTAAACAGTAAATTTAATAATGAAATAGAAAAAATAAATCAAATTTCAAATAAAGATAGTGAATATTGTTCTACATTTTCTAGTCAAGATATAGGCTTTGAAAACCAAGAATTTAAAGGAGCTAATTTAACAGCAGTATTTGGTGGAGTAAAATGTGACTTAAGAAAATCAATAATTAATGAAGATCAAGTTGTTAATTGTTCTGCAATTTTTGGAAGTATAGAAATAATTCCGTCTGAAGAAATTAATATAAAAGTAAAATCTAACTCTATTTTTGGTGGAGTATCTAATGAAAGAAAAAATAAAGAAATAAATAAAGAATTAAAAACAGTATATATTAATGCATTCTGTTTATTTGGAGGTGTTAGTATAAAATGACATTTTGGCAAAAAGTAATTAAATATTTAGCAATTG
The DNA here is from genome assembly GCA_944386685.1 of uncultured Clostridia bacterium. Lineage (GTDB taxonomy): Bacteria > Bacillota > Clostridia > TANB77 > CAG-508 > CAG-269. The sequence goes on from CALXCA010000010.1 coordinate 12,448, forward strand.
CTTTAGCAATATTTTTAATTGTAAATATTATTGGGGCAATATTATCTATTATAGGAATAATTGGAGGAATTGCTTTTTTTACTAATACTATAACAGATGTAAAAGAAGAAATAGTTCAAGAATCTCCTGAATATTTAAAACAACCTGAAGTTATAGCAGATAACATTAATATAGAAGATATTGTGAAATTTGAGATTGAAGTAAAATATTCAAATTTAGAAATAAAAAAAGGAGATTTTAAAGTTGAGAGCAATGACACAAATGTAAAATGTACGCAAAAAGGAAATGAATTAATAGTTAAAGAAACAGGAAATAATTGGCTTAGAAATAAAGAAGGTAATAAAGTTATAATATATATTCCTGAAAATAAAGAGTTTAACGAAATAGAAATAGATACAGGAGCAGGAAATATTGAAATAGAAAGTTTAAATACAAAAGATTTATCATTTAGTATTGGAGCTGGAAAAGTTGAAATAAACAATTTAAAAGTTACAAATGAAGCAGAAATTGATGGAGGGGCAGGAAAAGTAGATATATTATCTGGTGAAATATGTAATTTAAATTTAGACATGGGAATTGGCGAATTTAATGTATGTACAAAATTATTAGGAAATAATGATATTGAACAAGGAATGGGAAAATTAACTATTAAATTAACAGATTCCCAAGAAAATTACACAATTAGAACAAGAAAAGGAATGGGATCAATTACAATTGATGGTAAAGAAGCACAAAACAATTCAATATATGGAAATGGACAAAATATATTAAATATAGAAGGTGGAATGGGAGCAATAGAAATTACTACAAATAATGAATTAAATCAATATATTTAAAATATTTGTTGTTAGGGGCGGTCTCTATTTAACCTAGGATTATTTAGAGATTGTCTCTTTTTTACATATAAAATTGAAAGGAGAAACAGAAAATTAATGAGAATTTTACATTTAGCAGATTTACATTTAGGTAAAATATTACAAGAACAACCTTTAATAGAAGACCAAAAATATATGTTAGAAGAAATAATAAAAAAAGTTCAAGAAGAAAATATAGAGATAATATTAATTTCTGGAGATATATATGATAGAAGTATACCACAAACAGATGCTGTAGATATGTTAGACTATTTTTTAAATAAATTAATAAAAGATTTAAAAAAACAAGTATTTATGATATCAGGAAATCATGATTCTAAAGAAAGACTTGGATTTGGAAATAAAATTTTTGAAAATGACGGATTATATATTTCTAGTAAATATGAAGGACAAATAAAAAAAGTAGAACTACAAGATGAATATGGTAAATTAAATATTTATTTATTACCATTTATTAAACCTGTTGAAGTAAAAAAATATTTTGAAGATGAAATATTAAGTTATGATGAAACAATAAAAAAAATAATAGAAAAAGAAAATATTGATGAAACACAAAGAAATATAATATTAACACATCAATTTGTAACATGTATTGGAGAAGAAGTAGAAAGAACAGATTCTGAAACCATATCTTTAGGTGGAATAGATAATGTAGACATCTCTAATTATGATAAATTTGATTATGTGGCAATAGGTCATGTACATAGACCTCAAAGAATAGGCAGAGATACTGCAAGATATGCAGGGACAATGTTAAAATATTCTTTTTCAGAAGTAAATCATAAAAAAACAATACCTATAATTGATTTTAAAGAAAAAGGAAATATTAATATAAAATTAGTTGAATTAACACCTTTAAGAGATATGAGAGAAATAAAAGGTCCAATTGAAGAACTAACCAAAAAAGAAAATTATAAAAATACTAATACAGAAGATTATATAAAAGCAATTATTACAAATGAAGAACCTGTTTATGATGCAATTGGACAAATAAGAAAAGTTTATCCAAATGTATTAAAACTAGAAATTCAAAATTCAAAAAGTTCTGTTAGCCAAAATGATGAAAAGGAAAAAGAGTTGCAAAATATAAAAAATAAAAGTGAAGTAGAATTATTTAATGAATTTTATAAATTCCAAAATTATACTGAACTTAATGATGAACAGACTCAGGTAATTGAGAATATAGTTAAAGAAATAAAAGGGTATTAATTGTTATAATTTACAGTTAAAAATATAAAGAATGTTAATATATTAATATTTCATAAATTTTTCAGGTTCAATACGATATTTAAGAATTTGTAATATGATTTATTGAGCCTCTTTCACTCCGACCCTCACTTCGTGAGTACCGTGAACATCCCTCAATAAATCATAAAACAAATTCTAAAACATCTCCTATCACATTCAAAATTTATTCAATATTAATATATTAACATTCCATACTTAAAATTTAACAATAAATTGTAAAGAAAGGAGTGCTAATGAAACCATTAAATTTAAAATTAAGTGCATTTGGACCATATAAAGATGAAATAAATATAGATTTTAAAAAATTAGGGAATAATGGAATATTTTTAATAACAGGAGATACAGGTGCAGGAAAAACAACTATATTTGATGCTATTTCTTTTGCTTTATTCGGAGAAGTAAGTGGTTCGAACAGACAAGTTTCTTCTTTAAGAAGTGATTTTGCAAATGATGAAACAGAAACATATGTAGAACTTGAATTTTTACATAAAAATAAAAATTATAAAATAAAAAGGACACCAGCATATGAAAGAGCCAAAAAAAGAGGAGAAGGTTTAACCAAAATAAATGCAGATTGTTTTTTAGAGTTTGAGAATGCAGTTATTTCTGGTACAAAAAATGTGGATTCAAAAATAGAAGAAATATTAGGAATAAATGCGAAACAATTTAAACAAATAGCAATGCTAGCACAAGGTGAATTTTTAAAAATATTATTTGCAGAAAGTAAAGACAGGACTGAAGTTTTTAGAAGAATTTTTGATACAGATATTTATAATCAAATATCAAAAAGATTAATGGATAAAACTAGAGTTGTTAAAACAGAATTAGAGCAATTAAAAGATTTTTTTGCAATAAATGCATCTAATATAATATGGAGTTCAAAAAATTTAGAAAATTTAAATAATAAGGAAATAGATAATAAAGACTTTGAAGACTTGACTAAAAAAGAAGTAATAGAAAATAATTTGGATTATGAAGAAATAAATAGTGAAAATTTAGAAGAAAAATATGATGATGAAACAAATAAAGAAGATGATAATATACATAAAATCTCTCCAAAAGAAGTAAATGAAAGTTTAATAGAAGATGTAATAGAAAAATTGCAAAAAGAAATAGAAATTAATAAAACTGAATTCAAAAAATATAATGAAAAAATTAAGACTTTAGAAAAAGAAATCGGAAGATTAACAGAGGAAATAAGAAAAAAGCAAGAGCAAAATAATCAGATTGATATATATAATAAATTAGAAATTCAAAAAAAGGAATTAGAAGAAAAAAAAGAAGAAATAAAAGATAAAGAAGAAAAAGTTAAGACAAATCAAGAAATACTTAGTAAAATTTTACCTATTGAAAAAAGAGTTAAAGAAATAAATACAGAAATAAAAGAAAAGCAGGACTTATTGCAAAGTTTGAAAGAAAAAATTAGTGAAGGAGAAGAAAAAGAGAAAAAATCAAAATCAACAATAGAATCAATTGATAAATTGAAAGCTTTATTGCAAATTTATAATGAATTAATAGAAAAGAAAAATGAATTTGGAATAATAGTCAAAAAAATTGATGATATAATTAAAGAAATAGAATATGAACATGAAGCTAAAGAAAAATGCCAGAAATTAGAGGTTGATTTAGAAAAGATAACAAGAGATTTAATAACAAAAGAAATTGAATTTTATAGAGAACAAGCCGGAATTTTGGCAGAAAATTTAAAAGAAGATGAACCATGTCCTGTATGTGGAAGCAAAAGTCATCCTTGTTTAGCAAAAAAATCTGAAAATGTTTTAACAAAAGAACAATTAGATGATTTGAGAAAAGTTGAAGAAAAAAGTAATAAAGTATTTACAGAAGCGGTAAATAAAGTTACAGAAATAGATGCTAAAATAGAAACTTTAAAAGTTGGACTAAAATTGGATTTAATAAAATATAAAGAAGATATTAAAAATTTTTCTAAAAGTATAGAACAAAAAGAACCTATAAACAAAAATTTAGATATAAAAAATGGAAATATAGAATTAAAAAATGAGGAAATTATTGATTATAAAAAAATAATAGAAGATAAAATTTATAAAATAAATGAAGACATAAATAAAATTTATGAAGATATAAATGAGATTTATAAACAATTTTATAATAAGAAAATTAATATTGCAAAATTTGATTTTGATGTTTTTAAAAATGAAATTACAAGTAAAATTCAAAAAGAAAGAGAACAATTATTAAAAGACAAAACACAGCTAGAAGAAAATCAAAAGCAATTTAATATGTTGGAAAAAAAGCAGAAACAAGAGCAAAAAGAATATAGCAAAGTTTTAAAACAATTAGGTTTTGAAAGTGAAGAAACATATAAAAATCTTGTACTTGACGAAAAACAACTAAATAAAATAAAAAAAGAAATTGACCAATATCAAAAAGATTTAACTATTAATAATACAAGAATAGAAGAAATAAAGAAAAAAGTAAAAGATTTTAATAAAATAGACTTAACAGAACAAGATAAAGAATTAGTTGAAAAACAAAATGTTTTAAAAAATGCAAGAAAAATATTAATGGAACAAAATACAAATTTAAGTAATAATGAAAAAATTCTAAAAGATTTAATTAAAAATTCTATAAATTTAAAATCAAAAATAAAAGAATATACTTTATTAGATGATTTATCAAGAACTGCTAATGGAACAATTTACGGTAAAAGAAGAATAGAATTTGAACAATTTGTACAAGCTTCATATTTTGAATTAGTAATTTTAGAGGCTAATAAAAGATTAGCCAAAATGACTGATAATAGATTTGTTTTAGTAAGAAAAGAAAATTCAGATAAAGTTTATGATAAAATTGGATTAGAATTGGAAGTTATAGATAATTATAGTGGTAAAAAAAGAGATGTAAAATCTTTGTCTGGTGGAGAAGCATTTAAAGCAACACTTTCTCTATCTCTTGGCCTTTCTGATGTAATTCAAAGTTATTCTGGAGGAATTGTTGTAGATACTATGTTTATTGATGAAGGTTTTGGCTCTTTAGATGATGAATCTAGAGACCAAGCTATTAATACTTTATTACAATTAACAGATACTAATAAATTGATTGGAATTATTAGTCATGTTACAGAACTTAAAGAGTGTATTGATAAAAAAATAATTGTTACAAAATCTCAACAAGGAAGTAGTATTAAAGTTGAAATTTAATATTCAAATTTGTACAAGATTATGATTAAAATTTATATTTTGAATGTAGAGTTTGTGAATTTAATAAATAACATGATAAAAATTATTTGATAATAAATTATATTTTAAAATAATAATTTTGAGTATTGTGAAAAATATGTAGAATGAAGATTTTTCCGAGTATCTTTTTTGATTTCATAAATTACAATAAAATTTTTTATTTGAAACTTTCGCAAATTTATAGATATAGAATTTTTAGATTTAACCAATTTATGCCTTTCTGGCATAAATTGGAGAGAAAAAATTTTGTTAATAATTTCTTCGTAAAGTTTTTTGGCAATGGATGGTTCTTTTAAATTATATTTAATATAATAAATAATTTCATTTAATTCTTCTTTAAAGGTTGTTGTAAGAAAAATTGTATATTTTTTATTTAAAGTCATATTTTTCCTCCATTTCTGAACAAAATTCCTCAATAGTTTGATAATTTCCATTTTCAACATCATCAAGAGCTTTTTGGATTTTCTTGAAAAAATCCTTTTGAAATTCTTCAAAAGTTGAATAATATTTTTCGAAATGTTTTGATATAAGTTTATTAATTTTTTCTTCTTCATCTATTTGTGATTTCTTAATAATATTTTCATATGTTTCATCACATAAAACAACTAAATCATTTGTTCCATTTTTTGTAATATAAATAGGCTGTTTTGTTTCGTGACAAATTCTTGATATTTCATTATAATTATTTCTTAAGTCAGCACATGGTCTGATTAAAGCCATAAAAATACACCTCCTAAAAAATATATGCAAATTATATCACAATTATGATACGAATACAATATAAAATAAAAAATTTTTACTTTATTCAAATTTGTACAAGCTTATGATAAAAACTTTTAATTTATGGTCAGGCACTTTTATTTTTTTACTACATATAATTTTGTATGTGAAGAATTATTAGAATTCTTCTTTTGATTGGAGGTTTTTATGTTTCCCTCACTTTGTTTAAATGGATTTTTTCAATTTTTACAAACAGCAGTATTTGTTGTTGGTTACATATCTGGAACAAATTTATTCCCAGAACCATTAAGCACAGAAGAAGAAAAATTATATCTTGAAAGATTAAGTACAGGTGATGAAGAAGCTCGTAATATTTTAATAGAACATAATTTAAGACTTGTTGCACATGTTTGCAAAAAATATAGTAATTCTAATGTTGACCAAGATGATTTAATATCAATAGGAACTATTGGGCTAATTAAAGGAATAAATAATTTTAAAACAGAAAAAGGAGCAAGATTATCTACATATGTATCTAGATGTATAGATAATGAAATATTAATGTATTTTAGAGCTACAAAAAAATTAAATGCAGAAGTTTTCTTAGATGAACCAATTGGTAAAGACAAAGATGATAATTGCATAACTTTACAAGAAGTTCTAGAAAATGATGAACGTAGTGTAGAAGACGCTGTAGATTTAAAAATGAAAGTAAAACTTTTATATGAAAAAATGAAATCTATTTTAAAAGATAGAGAACGTACTATTATAGAATTAAGATTTGGGCTTGATGGGAATAAGCCAAAAACTCAAATAGAAATTGCTAAAAAATTAGGAATTTCTCGTTCATATGTATCTAGAATAGAAACAAAAGCAATTAATAAATTAGCTAAAGAGATTAAACAGTAATTGTAAAAATGTGATAAAGTTCCAGTTCAGTAGGAAATTTTGATATATTAATAATTGCATAAATTTTTCGACTCAATACGGAAATATAAGAATTTCTAAAATAATTTTATGGTACCCTTTCACTTAGTCCTCGCAACGCTCGACGCGAACATTTTCCATAAAATTAATTTAAGAAATTCTAAATTTCCTCCAATCGTATTCAAAATTTACTTATTATTAATATATCAAAATTTCCTACTGAACTGGAAGGTGATAAAATTATTTGTTTTAAATTATATAGACAAAATTTAAAGAATATTGTAGAATAGGTTACATAGGAAATTAGAATAAGCAGAAGTGGTTTCTCCGTTTCCTATGTTTATTATAATGTCAAACAAAAAAGTAATAATAGTTAAGGAATGAGATTAATTATGGAAATACCACAATTTTTAAAGGAAAAAATAGAAAAAGAATATGGATTAGAAATTTTAAATAAAATCGAAACAGGACTTATTGAAGAAAAACCAGTTACATTAAGAGTAAATACAATAAAATCAAATGCAGAAAAAGTAAAAATAGAACTAGAAAAAAATAATATTGAATATGAAATTGTAGAATGGAACAAATCAGCATTTATAATAAAAAATGTAAAAGAGGACGAAATTAGAAAATTAGATATATATAATAATGGAGAAATATATTTACAAAGCTTATCATCTATGATACCAGCAATTATAATAGACCCAAAAGAAAGAGAAAATATATTGGACATGACAGCAGCACCGGGAGGAAAAACAAGCCAAATGGCTGCAATTGCAAATAATAAAGTATTTTTAACTGCATGTGAAAAAAATAAGATAAGATTAGATAGATTGCAATATAATATGCAAAAACAAGGGGTTAAAAATATAAATATAATGCAAGAAGATTCTAGAAAATTAAGTAATTATTTTTCTTTTGATAAAATTTTACTTGATGCACCTTGTAGTGGAAGTGGAACAGAAAATGTTTTCAATTCTAATTTTACAGAAGAATTAATAAAAAGATCTTGTAAAACACAAGAAGAATTATTAATAAAAGCATTATCAATATTAAAACATGGTGGAGAAATGGTTTATTCGACATGTTCAATATTAAAAGAAGAAAATGAAGAAATACTAAATAAAGTTCTAAAAAAGTTTAAAGCACAAATTGTTCCTATTCAAATTCCTAAAGAGATACCAGTTTTGCCAACTTCTATTGATGGAGTTGCAACAATATGTCCAACAAAATTATATGAAGGCTTTTTTGTGGCAAAAATTTTACTTGCTTAAAAGTATGTCCAATAAATGGTTATATATTAATATTTTATAAATTTTTCGATTCATTACAATATTTAAGAATTTGTAACATAATTTATTGAGCCTCTTTCACTCCGACCCTCTCGTAAACTCGAGTACCGTGAACATCCCTCAATAAATTATATAACAAATTCTAAAATATTTTCAATCATATTCAAAATTTATTCAATATTAATATATAACCATTTATTGGATAAAGTTTAGAAGAGTATTAAAAAAATTTAAAAATATTTAGCAAAAATACTTGACAAGTGCTAAAAAATATTATATTATTATATACGTAAATTAGCAAACAAGTAAAAAGAGTGCTAATGTAAAGTAAAAATATTAATTTATTGTATAATATAATAAACAATAAAAGTAAAAAAGTATTTAATACAATAAAATTGCAATTTCCAAAAAGAAAAGAGGAGGAGAGAAATTGCTAGATGAAAGAAAAAAAAGAGTATTACAAGCCATAGTAGAAGAATATATAAAAACTGCAGAACCAGTAAGTTCTAATGCAATAATGAATTTAGAAGGCTTAGAATACAGTAGTGCCACAATAAGAAACGAAATGGCAGAATTAGAAAAACTAGGATATATAGAAAAAACACATATATCATCAGGAAGAGTACCATCAGAAAAAGGATATAGGTTTTATGTAGACGAATTATTAGAAGATGATAAAATAACAGTAGACGAAATAGAATATATAAGTAATAAGCTAGAAACAAAAGTAAACGAATTAGAAGATTTAACACAAATAGCATCTAGCACTATTTCAGAAGTAACACATTACACAACGGTATCAATTGGACCAAACACAGATGTACAAAAAATAGAAAGTATAAAATTTGTATTATTACATCCAAGAATGATGATGGCAGTAATATTAACAGATAATGGTCTAGTAAAAGAAACAATTATTAAATTCGATGAAGACATAACAGAAAATCAAGTAAATACATTAAACTATATGTTTAACAACAAACTAAAAGGAGAACCAATAACAAAAATAGACAAACCTCTTGAAAAGTATTTGGTAGATGAAATGAGGTATAGTGTTAATCTAATCAAACCAATAATAGAGCAAATGAAAAAAGTTGTAGAAGAAGAAAGAGTGCACTTAGAAGGAGCAAAACAATTATTTGAGCTACCAGAATTTAATAGTTTAGAAGTAGCTAAAAATTTTGTAAACATAATAGATGAAAAAGAACTCATGGCAGATATGCTAAATAATGGATATGCAAAAGACATAAATGTATATATTGGAGAAGAAAATGAAAAAGAAGAATTAAAAGACTTTAGTATAGTAACATTTAAACACAGAATAGGAAATAAAGATTTGGGAACAATTGGAATAATAGGACCAAAAAGAATGGACTATTCAAAAGTAATATCTGTTATGAAATATATAAGTAAAAAGCTAAATAATAATTTAGACAACAATTCAAAAGATGAAGATGAAAAATAGAAAGAAGGTCGAGAAAATGGAAGAAGAAAAAAAGAACGAAAAAGTAGAAGCAAATTTAAATACACAACAACCAACAGAAGAAAATAAAGATAATAATAATAAAGAAAAAACACAAGAAAAAAAACCAGAAGGAGATTATATAATAGACCCAAAACAACATGAACTAGACGAATTAAATGACAGATATAAAAGAGTATTAGCAGAATTTGAAAATTTCAAAAAAAGAAGTGGAAAAGAAAGAGAAACATTATATAATTCTATATTAGGAGACATTGTAGGTGTTTTTTTACCAATTGTAGACAATTTAGAAAATGCAGTAAAAGCAGAAACACAAGATGCAGAATACAAAAAAGGAGTAGAACTTGTACTTAAACAATTTAAAGATATACTTAAAACTAAAGGAGTAGAAGAAATTGAAAGTATAGGAAAAACATTTGACCCAAGCCAACATGAAGCAGTAAGCAGTATTCAAGACCCATCAAAAGGAACACAAGAAATAGTACAAGAATATAGAAAAGGTTACAAAATTGGGTCAAAAGTAATAAGACACTCAATGGTAGTTGTAGCAAACTAAAAAATGTTATTAATTTTAAAATAGTTACTCAAAAAAGTAACTAAAAAATTTAAATATATAAAATAGGGGCTTAACCCAGAAGGAAGGAAGTAATTATTATGGGAAAAATAATAGGAATAGATTTAGGAACAACAAATTCATGTGTAGCAGTTATGGAAGGTGGAGAACCAGTTGTTATACCAAATGCAGAAGGAAGTAGAACAACTCCATCTGTAGTAGCATTTTCAAAAAATGGAGAAAGATTAGTTGGACAAATAGCAAAACGTCAAGCAGTAACAAATCCAACAAATACAGTAATTTCTATAAAAAGAAAAATGGGAACAAATGAAAAAGTAGATATAGATGGAGAAAAATTCTCACCACAAGAAATATCTGCAATGATATTACAAAAATTAAAAGCAGATGCAGAAAACTATTTAGGACAAAAAGTAACACAAGCAGTTATTACAGTACCAGCATATTTTAGTGATAGTCAAAGACAAGCAACAAAAGATGCTGGAAAAATAGCTGGACTTGAAGTATTAAGAATTATAAATGAACCAACAGCAGCAGCTCTTGCTTATGGAATGGATAAAGAGCAAGACCAAAAAATAATGATATATGACTTAGGTGGAGGAACATTTGATGTATCAATACTAGACATTGGCGATGGAGTATTTGAAGTATTAGCAACAAATGGAAATACACACTTAGGTGGAGACGATTTTGACCAAAAAATTATAGAATATTTAGTTACAGAATTCAAAAAAGACCAAGGAATAGACTTATCTACAGATAAAGCTGCAATGCAAAGATTAAAAGAAGCAGCAGAAAAGGCTAAAATAGAATTATCAGGAGTACAACAAACACAAATTAATTTACCATTTATTACAGCTGATAGTTCAGGACCAAAACACTTAGATGTAACATTAACAAGAGCTAAATTTGAAGAATTAATTCATGATTTAGTAGAAGCAACAGCAGGACCTGTAAATCAAGCACTAAAAGATGCAGGATTAACAGCAAATGATATTCATAAAGTATTATTAGTTGGTGGATCTACAAGAGTTCCTGCAGTACAAGAAGTTGTTAAGAGAATAACAGGAAAAGAGCCAGATAAAGGAATAAACCCAGATGAATGTGTTGCAATTGGTGCAGCAATTCAAGGCGGAGTACTTTCTGGAGATGTTAAAGATTTAGTATTACTAGATGTAACACCATTATCATTAGGTATAGAAACATATGGAGGAGTATTTACAAAATTAATTGAAAGAAATACAACAATACCAACAAAGAAATCACAAATATTCTCAACAGCAGCAGATGGTCAAACATCAGTAGAAGTACATGTACTACAAGGAGAAAGAGAAATGGCTGCATATAATAAAACATTAGGAAGATTCCAATTAACAGGAATTCCTGCAGCACCAAGAGGAGTACCACAAATAGAAGTAACATTTGATATAGATGCAAATGGTATAGTACATGTATCAGCAAAAGATTTAGCAACAGGACACGAACAAAATGTATCAATTACAGCTTCAACAAACTTAACAGATGAAGATATTGAAAAAGCTGTTAAAGATGCAGAAGCTCATGCTGAAGAAGATAAGAAAAGAAAAGAAGAAATTGAAGTTAAGAATAATGCAGAAAGCCTAATTTATAATAGTGAAAAAACATTAAAAGATTTAGGAGATAAAGTAAGTGGAGAAGAAAAAGCAAAAATAGAAACAGAAATAGAAAACACTAAAAAAGCTCTTGAATCAAATAATACAGAATCAATAAAAGAAGCAACAGAAAAACTTACAAAAGTATTTTATGAAATGTCAGAACAATTATATAAAAATGGAAATCCAAATGGAACAGACTCAAATGCATCAACAACAGAAGAAGCCAATACAGACAATAATGGTGGAAATGATGGAACTGTATATGATGCAGATTATAAAGTTGAAGATGACAAAAAATAAAATTGTAAAATCATTTAATTAAAATCTTTTATTGAATAATATAAAATGATTTTTACTATATAATTAAGAAAACAAAGGGCGAGTTTGATACTCGCCCAATTTATGAAAAAAGGAGTAAAAAAATATGGCAAGCAAAAGGGATTATTATGAAGTCTTAGGTGTTTCTAAAACAGCTACAGACGAAGAAATAAAAAAGGCATATAGAAAACTAGCAAAAAAATATCACCCAGATGCTAATCCAGATAATAAAGAAGAGGCAGAAGCAAAATTTAAAGAAGTAAATGAAGCATATGAAACATTATCAGATCCACAAAAAAGAAAAGCATATGATCAATTTGGACCAGATGGTCCACAAGGATTTGGTGGATTTGGAGGTTCAGGCTCAGGTCCATTTGGTAGTGGATTTGGAAACGGAGGATATTATTCATATACATCTTCAGGATTTGATGGATTTTCTGATTTTGGAGATTTAGGTGATATCTTTTCTTCATTTTTTGGAGGAGGGGCAAGAACAAGTTCTAGAACTCAAACAAAAGGCCCTCGTAAAGGTGCAGATTTAAATTTAAGTATGGATATCACATTTGAAGAGGCATTTTTAGGAGTAGAAAAAGAAATATTAATTACAAGACCTGAAACATGTTCTATTTGTCATGGAACTGGTGCTAGACCAGGAACATCTGTAACTAAATGTTCTGTATGTAATGGTACAGGAACAGTTAGACAGGTACAAAATACAATTTTAGGACAAATACAAACTACAAGAACTTGTACAAATTGTCATGGAACTGGAGAAGTAATAAAAGAGGTATGTGACAATTGTAAAGGAAAAGGAACTGTAAGAAAACAAGCAAGAATAAAAGTAAAAATTCCAGCTGGTATAGATGATAATCAAACAGTAGTATTAAGAGGAGAAGGAGAACCAGGAGAAAAAGGTGGAGCAAAAGGAGATTTATACATAACTGTTAGAATAAAAAAGAGTAGCATATTTACAAGAGATGGTAATACAGTTATGTGTGAAGTTCCTATTACCATAACACAAGCAACTCTTGGAGCAAGACTAAAAATACCAATGGTAGATGGAAGTGTTGAAGAATATGACATTCCAGAAGGAACACAAACAGGAACTAAATTTACAATTAGAGATAGAGGATTTAAATCAATAAATTCATCATCAAAAGGAAACTTTGTATTTACAGTTTTAGTTCAAACTCCAAAAAGACTAACAAGGGAACAAAGAGATTTATTAGAGAAATTAGCTGTTACAATGAATGAACAGCCACCAATAAAGAAAAAAGGAATATTTGGATAAAATGAAAGATGAAAAAGAATATGGATTAGTTTTAGCAGGTGGAGGAACTAGAGGAGCATATCAAGTAGGTGCATGGAAAGCACTTCAAGAATTAAATATAAAAATAAAAGGAATAGTGGGAGCTTCAATTGGTGCATTAAATGGAGCTCTCTTTTTACAAAATGATTATGCCATGGTTTCTAAAATGTATGAAACAATTAAAATAAATAATGTAATGAAAATTAGTGGAGTAGATGGAAATAAAAATATATTTGATTTATCAAATATATTCAATTTAGCATCAAATTATAGAAAGCAAAATGGAATAGATAATACACCATTAAGGAAAATGATAGAAAAATACATAGATATGGACAAATTATATAATTCATCAATAGACTTTGGTTTGGTTACATATTCAGTAAAAAGTAGACAACCATTACAAAAATTTAAAAATGAGATTGCCAAAGAGGAGATGGTAAATTATCTATTAGCAAGTTCATGTTTCCCAATTTTTAAACCTCAAATTATAAATAATGAAGAATATTATGATGGAGGTTTATATGATAGTGCACCAACAAATATGTTAATAGACAAAGGATATAAAAACATTATTTTAGTAGATATAGCAGGTGTTGGGCTAAGTAGAAAACTATCAACAAATAAAGGAATATATTTAAAAATTATTAGACCCTCAGAAGATTTAGGAGGAACATTTGAATTTAATCATACCAGAATAGTAAATAACATAAAATTAGGGTATTTAGACACCATGAGAGCATTTAACAAATTACAAGGGCATATATATTATTTTAAAAATGAAGAATTTCAAAAAATGCTTGAAGTATTTAATTTAGAAACAATATATGGGTTAGAATATGCAGCACAAATATATAATATGTATAAATATAGAGAATATACATTTGAAGAATTTATAAATGAATTATATAAAAGACATAGAGATGCAGAAAGAAGATATAACAAAATTAAAAATAATAATTATATGTTAAAAATAGGAAAACAATTAAAAATATTATTTGAAAAAGGTTTGGGAATATGCATAGTAAATGATTTATATATGGACAGACCTGCCTCAAAATTATCGAATTATTTGCTAAACTTTGTAAAGGACTATAGATTAGCTGCAAAATCACTAATTGAATTAAAAAACTATATTAATTAATTTGGGGTCGGTCCCTTTTTGTGTTGGTGTCGGTCCTTTTTTAGAAAAAATTGAAAAAAGTATGGAAAAAATATAGATTAATAGTAAAATATATATCATTAGTTGAAATAGTTAAATAACTAATGTAGAAAAAATTACATAAAAATTACTATTGGCAATAGAAAATTTTGTTATTGGATGCATTTGGAGCATTACTATAATTGGGATTCCATTTGGATTGCAATTCTTTAAAATTGCAAAACTAGCTCTTGCTCCTTTTGGTGCAGATATAAGAAGTTAAAAATGTTTCAATTTTATATAGTGTTTTTGTGTAATTTAAAGAGAGAGTAGCAATGCTATTCTCTCTTTAAATATTGAAAATGAAAAAATACTTGAAAATATTGTATTATTTGGTAAAATATTAATGATAAGAAAAATAATAAATCTAAAAAAAAAGAATATTTTAAAGTTTAATTAATAATACAATAAAAAATATATAATAACTAATAAATAACTTTGAAAAAAAGGGGAAACACAAATGCTAAAATTAGAAAATGTATCAAAAATTTATTATAACAATGGAATAATAGCAACAGGATTTTCAAAAATTAATTTGGAATTAAATTTAGGAGAATTTGTTATAATAACTGGAGAATCAGGAAGTGGAAAAAGCACTTTATTAAATGTACTATCTGGTCTAGACAGTTATGAAGAAGGAGAGATGTACATAAATGGAAAAGAGACAAGTCATTATACAGAAAAAGACTTAGAACAATATAGAAAAAAATATATAGCAAACATTTTCCAAAACTTCAATTTAATAAATAGTTATACAGTATATCAAAACATAGAATTAGTATTGCTTTTAAGTGGATATAAAAAGCGACAAGTAAAAAAAAGAATATTAAATATTATAGAACAAGTAGGATTAACAAAATTTATAAATACAAAAGTTTCAAAACTGTCTGGAGGTCAAAAGCAAAGAGTAGCAATTGCAAGAGCTATAGTTAAAGACACACCAATAATTGTTGCAGATGAGCCAACAGGAAATTTAGATACAGAATCAGCAAAAGATATAATAGATATATTAAAAAAAGTATCAGAAGATAAACTTGTTATAATAGTAACACATAATATTGAACAATTTGAACAATATGCAACAAGAATTATAAAAATGCATGATGGAAAAATAATTGAAAATAAAGAAATTATAAAAAAAGATAAAGATAATTTAATAATGGGAACTCGTTCAAAAAAAATAACCTTATTAAATAGATGGAGATTAGGAATTAGAAACACTTTTAATATAAAATCCAAATTTTTATTACTTTTTATGGTATTTTTCTTTATAACATCTGCAATATTTTTAGAATATACAAGTTTTAAATTAACAGAAGCAAATGTTTCAGATGGAAGTAGTATAAATTTTCAAGATTTATCAGAAAACAGAATATTAATAAAAAAGAAAGATAAAACATCATTTTCAGAAGAAGACTACTTAAAAATAAGTAATTTACAAAATATTGATTATATAGTAAAAAACGATTTGTTTTTAGATACACGAATTACATTATGTCGTGATTTGATAACAGGAGAATTTTGCTCATATTATGTAACAATTAATGATATAGCAAATTATAAAGAATCAGTAGATTTAGGAAGAATGCCAGAAAAAGAAAATGAAATTATTCTACAAACAAGTAATAAAAATTATTATATTGAGTATAGAGTTAATGAAGTATTAGAAAAAGATTTTTATATTGCTGGACAAGGAGAACAACATATTTTAGATGGAATCAAAGTTGTAGGGATAAAATTTAATGAAAACAGCAATAATTATGATGCTAAACTATATATGAATTCAGTACAAATTGATAAATTAAGTACATATATTAATGAGGGATATAGTAAAATAAAAGTATTATTCCAAAATCAATATTTACAAAACAAAGTTTTACCAAGTAGTAAAGTAGAAAAAGGAAAAGCTATAGTAAGTAAAGATTTAAGTGGTTTAGTACAAAATGGTAGAATAAAAGGAAAGCAAATTAATATAGAAATTAGTAATATATTTTATTCAGAAAAAAAAGAATTAATTATTGACAATACTTATGACCAAAAATCTTTTGTTAGATTAACAGGTTATGAAACTTATAATAATTTTATTGGAGTAATATTTATAAATGCTGATGATTATAATTCTTTATTTGATAAACCACCGTATCAATCAAGTGTTTTTGTTAAAGATGTAGAAAATATAGATTCTACAATAACTGACCTTAACAATTTAGAAATAGAAACTAAAAAAGTAACAGATTTTAAAGTTGAAACTGATGAAAGTTATTACCAAATGATAAGATTTGCAAGTACTATAGTTACAGTTGTATTAATAATTTTGCTATTTTTCATATCATATTTTATAATTAAAATTATTTTAAAATCAAGAGCAATTTATTATACAACATTAAGAATGTTGGGTTCTACAAAAAAAGAAATTAGAAAAATATTAGACATAGAATTATTTATAAATTCAAATTTGGCTTATTTTACAACTTTATTAATAATCTATTTGTCAAAAAATAGTATAATTAATATCAAATATTTAACAGATTTAACTGAACATATTGGAATATTTGAATATGTATTAATTTATATAGTGATTATATTAATGTCAAAAATACTATCAAGAAAAGTATCTAAGGACATATTCAAAAAATCAGCAATTAGTACATATAATGAGGAGGTGTAAAAGATGGTCAAGATTGAAAAACTAAATAAATATTTTAATAGAAGAAAACCCAATCAAATACATATAATAAATAATGTTTCATTAGAATTAGGACAAACAGGATTAATTGCAATTCTTGGACAATCTGGAAGCGGAAAAACTACTCTTTTAAATACAATTGGTGGTTTAGATAAGGTGAATAAAGGAAAAATTTATATAAATGGAAAGAAAATAACTAAAAGGATAACTTATACAATAGATAAAATTAGAAATGCAAATATAGGTTATATATTTCAAGATTACAAATTAATTGAAAATATGACAGTATATAATAATGTAGCTATATCTCTAAAAATGATAGGAATTAGAAATAAAAAAGAAATAAAACAAAGAGTAGATTATGTGCTACAATGTGTAAACATGTATAGATATAGAAATAGACCTGCAAAAATGTTATCTGGAGGAGAAAAACAAAGAGTAGCAATTGCAAGAGCAATTGTAAAAAATCCCAATATTATTCTAGCAGATGAACCAACAGGAAATCTTGATAGTAGAAATTCATTAGAAATAATGAATATTATAAAAACAATTTCCCAAAAAAGACTTGTAATTTTAGTTACACATGAAGAAGAATTAGCAAGATTTTATGCTACTAGAATTATAGAATTTAAAAATGGACAAATTGAAAAAGATTATGAAAATACTGATAATAAATACTTAGATTATAGACTTGACAATAAAATTTATTTAAAAGATTTTAAAAATATAGAAACCTTTGAAAAAGATAATATAAAATTGAATTTATACAGTAATAAAAATGAAAACTTAGATATTAAACTTGTTACACAAAATGGTAATATTTATATAAAAGCAGAAAACAAAAAAGTAGAAGTTGTAGATGAAAATTCAATAATTGAATTTGTAGATGAACATTATAAAAAGATTGATAAAAGTATATACCAAGAATTTCAATTTGATATAGAAAATAACAAAAAGAAGCCAAAATATAAATCAATATATGGCATTTTTAAATCATTATTTCAAGGATTTAAAAAGATTGGAAATTATACTGTTATAAAGAAAATGCTATTAATTGGATATTTTGCTTCTGCGATGTTTATAATGTATTCAATGAGTAGTATATTTGCATC
This sequence comes from uncultured Clostridia bacterium, assembly GCA_944386685.1. GTDB lineage: Bacteria > Bacillota > Clostridia > TANB77 > CAG-508 > CAG-269. The sequence goes on from CALXCA010000010.1 coordinate 31,042, forward strand.
ATTTAGAATAGATGATAAAGATTTTATTACCAAAAATAAAAATTATTTACAAGTTAATAGTGGAAAGATTGATATTAATAAATATTTACAATTAGAAAAACAAGAAGATATTGATTATATAATTCCAGGAGACAGTTTAGTTAGGCTGAAAATGAAATTTGATGATTATTATCAAACTTCAAAAAATTTTATAAATATTTCTGGCTCTCTTTCAAGTATAGATGAATTAAAAAATGAAGATATAATTTATGGTAGATTGTCTGAGAATCAATATGAAGTTGTATTAGATAGAATTGTAATTGATAGAATTTCTGGTGTGGCGTCAACAGATGGTACATCATATTATGGAGGAAATTCTGTTATAACTCAAGTTGGTATTAAACAAGTTCAAGATATATTAGACAAAAAAATTTCGATAGATTATTTAAAGGATTTTACTGTAGTTGGTATAGTTGATAAAGGTAGTCCTTCAATATATATGAATAAAGATAATTTCATAAATGTTTTAAATAATACTTCTAGTAATAATGAAAATTTCACTTTTGGTTTTATAAATTCAGAACAAAATACTTCTGAAAAAGTTGAAGATTATAATTTGTTTTTAGATGATATTACATTAGAAAAAGGTAGATTTCCTACAAATGATTATGAAGTTATTGTTAACATTGCAAACAAAGATGAAATGAAATTAAATAAAACAATAGATACTCAAATTAATGATGTTAATTTAAAAGTAGTTGGATATTATGAAAGTAAAACAAATATACAAAATTATTTGGTAAATAATAATACAGTTAAATATAGTGTTTTATCAAATAATGAAAGCTTTACAATATATCCAAAAAATAAAGAATTAGTTTATAATAGGTTAAAAAATGAAGAAAATTTGAATATAATAGATAATTATGAATATGATAAACAACAATATATTGAAAGTCAAAAAGAAGAGGTAAAAAGTAATCTCATTTTTGTTGGAATTATACTTTGTATATCTTTAATTGAAATATATTTAATGATGAGATCTTCATTCTTATCTAGAATAAAAGAAATTGGAATTTTAAGAGCAATTGGAGTAAAAAGAATGGATATATATAGAATGTTTATAGGAGAGATATTTGCAATTACTAGTGTTGCAAGTTTAACTGGAATTTTGTTTATGGCTTATGTTTTAAATGTTTTGGCTAATTATTTTGGAATACAAAATATGTATATTATTAATTTTACTGTTATAGGATTAAGTATTTTGATTGTTTATGTTTTTAATTTAATAGTTGGATTATTACCAGTGGCTAAAGTTTTAAGAAAAACACCAGCTAGTATTTTGGCAAGACATGATGTAGGATAAAAATAAAAAAATATAGAACAAATTGAGTTTTCGATTGTAATGAAAAAATCTCAATGGGATAGCAATTGTATAAATGAAAAACACTACAAAAAACTTTCGTAGTGTTTTTTTCTTGTATAGGAAAAATCAAGTTGTGTGAGAATAAATTTTATTGAAGAGTATATTCTTCAATATTAGGAGACTGAACATCTTTATCTGTTACAGTATCAAAACTATATTTTATGTTAAATTCATCATCATCTGATTTACTATAAACTAATAATCCAGTTTCTTTGTTGATGTATTCAGTTATACTAAGCATTTTTAAGCTATAACATTTTTGGTTATCATATTCTTTTGATGTAATGATACATATTGGTAAAAAAGCTACTGTAAATTTTGTAGAATATGAAGCCAACTGACTATTATGCATTGCTAAACCAACTGTACTTGTAAAATATGTTTTGGAACTTGGAATAAAAGTATATCCGTTATTAATTGAATAGTCTTTCCAAAGAATAATTTCTGGTGAATCATTTTTGTTTTTTGTTATTTCTGCTTTTATAATATTACCATTTCTCCAATATTCCTCATTGTGATTATTTCCCTGTAAAAAATAGTACAGATTATCTTCATTTGCGAGAGTATTTGCATTTGTTTTTATAATTTTATTTAAAATACTTAGTTTATAAATTACAGATATGATATATAATAATACAATTATTGCTATAATAATTAATAAAATTTTCTTTTTTTTCATTTTTATATTACTCCTTCCTAGCTACAAATCTGATTGACAAAAAATATTTCTTAATCATACCTCTCACTTAAATATATCATTATATTATTTTTTTTGCAAGTTTGTTTTTTATTCCTAGCACATTAATAGTGCTAGGAAGTTTTTGTATATAAAAAACTACATTAAAATAATTAAAAAAATTATGGAAAAAAATATAAATTAGTAGTAAAATAAATATATCATTAGTTGAAATAGTTAAATAACTAATGTAGAAAAAATTACATGAAAAAATAGCTGTATAAAATTATTTACAATAAAAGAATAAACAAAAAAGTTGGAATTTATGGAATTTTAACTAAACAAATAAAGGAGAAATACTATGAGTTTTTTAGGTAATATATTATGGTTTATTTTTGGAGGCTTTTTAAGCGGGCTTTCTTGGATTATTGCAGGAATTTTGTGTTGCATAACTATTATTGGAATCCCTCTTGGATTACAATGCTTTAAATTTGCTTCTTTGGCTTTTGCACCATTTGGGAAAGAAATTGAATATGGAGGTGGAGCACCTTCGTTTTTAGCAAATGTTATTTGGCTAATATTTTGTGGATTACCAATGGCAATTGAAAATTTTGTAATTGGATGTATATGGTGCATTACTTTTATAGGAATTCCTTTTGGTTTGCAATTCTTCAAAATTGCAAAATTATCTCTTGCACCTTTTGGAGCAGAGATAAGATAGAGAATAATATTTAGCTGATCTTTTATTTTAAATTCGTTTTTACAGCATTTTTATGTAATTTTGGGGAGAGTAGCAATGCTATTCTCTCTTAAATATTTTTTAATAAAATATAAATTAAAGAGAGTTTATTCAATTTTAAAAAGTGAATTTTTATAACAAAAAGTAATTACTATCTTTATTTACAAAAGGTATTATATGGTATATAATATAAAAAATTAAATCAAAAAGGAGTGAAAAAATTTGAGTTTTACATTTGAAAGAAAAATCAATTATTATGAAACAGACAGAATGGGAGTAGTACACCACTCAAATTATATTAGATTTTTAGAAGAAGCAAGATGTTCTTGGCTAGAAAGTGTAGGAATGCCATTTTCACTATTAGAAGAAAATGGAATAACAATTCCTGTTTTAGGTGTAAGTTGTGAATATAAATATCATGTTACATTTGGAGATACCATAATAATAACACCTTTTGTAAAAGAATACACAGGAGTAAGAATGACAGTAGGGTATGATGTAAAAGACAAAAAAACAGGAAAAACAGTACTTATTGGAGAAACAAAGCATTGTTTTACTAACATAGAATTAAGACCAATAAACTTAAAAAAACATGCAAAAGAATTTAGTGATAAATTCGAAAATCTATTAGAAAAAAAGTAAATATTAAAACAGCAGAATAATTCTGCACAAATTTGTAATTTAAGAAAGGAATGTGATTAAAATGAAAGAAACAATAATAAATGTAAAAGGTATGGTATGTAATGGATGTGAAAATAGAGTTAAAAATGCTCTAAAAACAATAGATGGAGTAGAAGAAGTAGAGGCAAATTACACAAATGGAATAGTAAAAGTAACATCAAAAGACGAAGTTGAAGAAAGCACTCTAAAAGATAAAATTGAAGACATTGGATTTGAAGTTGAAAAATAATCTCAAGGCATTTAGAAAGGAATAAAATAAAAATGAAAAAAATTATTTTATCAATTGATGGAATGACGTGTAGTGCCTGTTCAAACGGATTAGAAAAATATTTAAACAAACAAAATGGAGTTTATAATGCATCAGTTAATTTAGTAATGGCAAATGCAACTGTAGATTATGATGAAAATATTTTAAATCAAGAAAAAATAGAAGAATTTGTAAAACAAGCAGGGTTCAAGAGCTTAGGAGAATTTAAAGAAATTAAATTTGAAGAAAAAAGTAAAAAAGAAAAAATAAAATTTATTGTATTTACTATTTTAGCAATAGTTCTAATGTATATATCAATGGGACATATGATAAATTTACCAACAATCCCATTTCTTGATCCTCACACAAATTCTACAAACTATATGATTAGTTTACTAATTTTAACTATATGCTTTATGTGGTATGGATTTGATATTTTAAAAAACGGATACAAAAATTTAATACACAAAACACCCAATATGGACACCTTAGTAGGAATAGGTGTTATAACAAGCTTTTTATATAGTTTATATAATATGTATTTAGTATTGGCTGGAGACCATACACAAGTTATGAATTTATATTTTGAGTCTGCAAGTATAGTAATTTATTTTATAAAACTTGGCAGATATATTGATGGACTTAGTAAAGACAAAACAAAAGAAGCAATACAAAAATTAGTAAAAATTACCCCAAATACAGCAGTAATAAAAGTAAACGGAGTAGAAAAACAAGTAACACTTGATGAAATACATAAAGGAGACATTGTTGTATCAAAAGCAGGAGAAAAAATTGCAGTAGATGGAGAAATAATAACTGGGAAAGCACATTTAGATGAATCATTTATAACAGGAGAAAGTAAGCCAGCATCTAAAGAAGTTGGAAGCAAAGTAATTGCTGGAAGCTTAAATTATGATGGATATATTGAATATAAAGCAGAAAAAATAGGAAGAGAATCTACTGTATCTGAAATTGTAAGATTAGTTGTTGAAGCTAGTAACACAAAAGCACCAATAGCAAAAATAGCAGATAAAGTATCTGGATATTTTGTGCCAGCAGTAATTGCTATAGCAATTGTTACATTTTTTGCATATTTAGTCATTGGAAAAGATATTGGAACTGCTATAACAACATTTGTAACAGTATTAGTTGTAGCCTGTCCATGTAGTTTAGGATTAGCAACACCTCTTGCAATAGTTGTAAGTGAAGGAAAATGTGCATCAAACGGAATTTTAATAAAGAAAAGTGAAATTTTAGAAAATGCACAAAAAGTAAACACAATAGTTTTTGACAAAACAGGAACTTTAACATATGGAAAACTAAAAATAGCAGAAGTAATCAATTATAGTTCTCTTGAACAAAATAGCTTATTACAACTAGCTCGGAAGCATAGAAAGTAAATCAACACATCCAATAGGAAAAGCATTTACAGATTATTTAGAAGAAAATAAAATTAGTGTATTAGATGTACAGGAATTTGAAAATATTGTTGGTCTAGGAATAACAGGAAAAATAAATCAAGAAAAGATATTACTAGGAAACTCAAAAATAATAGAAAAATACAATATCAAAAATAATCATTTAGAAGATGAAAAAAAATTAGCAGAAAAAGGAAATAGCATTATTTATGTAGTAAAAGACAAAGAAATATTAGGTATCATTGGAGTAAATGATGTAATAAGAGAAGAAAGCAAAGAAGTTATAGAACAATTATCTAAGATGAAAATAGAAACAATTATGCTAACAGGAGACAACAAAGAAACTGCAGAAAAAATAGCAAAAGAAATAGGAATAACAAAAGTAATATCTAATGTATTACCAGCAGAAAAAACAAACACAATAAAAGAATTAAAACAACAAAACAAATTTGTAATGATGTGTGGAGATGGAATAAATGACAGTCCAGCACTTGCAAATGCAGATATTGGAATAAGTGTAAATAGTGGAACAGATATAGCAATGGATTCTTCAGAAGTAATATTAACAAATAATGACTTAAACAGTATTATAAAATTAATAAATATCAGCAAAAAAACAATACGAAATATCAAACAAAATCTATTCTGGGCGTTTTTCTATAACTGTTTAATGATACCAATAGCAATTGGAATATTAAAACCAATAGGAATTTCAATAAATCCAATGATAGCAAGTGTAGCCATGGTATTAAGCAGTATTACAGTAATACTAAATGCACTAAGACTTAGATAAATTAGTGCATGTTCTATTTTTGCTTTTTTTATTTTTAATATGGTAAAATTTAATTGTTTATGTTATACTTTTAATATACAAAGAGTGGAGGAAGAAAAATGATTGATTTTACTAATGCAATAGAACAACTTAATAGTTATAGAGGATCAGAAAAAAAGAAGACTTTAATATATAATGATCATAAATATTTAGTCAAATTTCCAGATCCAATTAGAGAGAAAAATAAGAATATATCATATATAAATAATGCTTTTTCTGAATACATTGGAAGTAACATATTTAAAATTGTAGGAATAAAAACGCAAAATACAATACTAGGAAAATATCAATATAATGGAAAAGAAAAAATTGTATGTGCTTGTGAAGACTTTACAGATGAAAAACATGTTTTATATGAATTTGAAAATTTAGCACTAAGTACTAATCCAGACAAAAAAATTGAAACTGAATTAAATGATATAATGGAAGTTATAGAAGAAAGCAAAATGATAAATAATATAGAAACAAAAGAAAAATTTTGGGATATGTTTGTAATAGATAGCTTAATAGGAAATACAGATAGACATAATGGAAATTGGGGATTTTTATTAAACAAGACAACAGGAAAAGTTAGTTTTTCTCCAATATATGATTGTGGCTCTTGCTTAAATCCTATGTTAGAAGATGAAGAAATAGAGAATATGAGCCAAATAGAACTTAAAAATCTAGCAATAAACTGTTATTCTTGTATAAAAGAAAATGGAAAGAAAATAAATTATATGTCATATATAAGACAAATGCAAAATGAAGAATGTAATAATGCTATAAAGAGATTATTTAGCAATATTAATATAGAAGAAATTAACAAATTTATTGATAATATAGAATGTATATCAAATATAAGAAAAGACTTTTACAAAAATATTATAGAACAAAGATATGAAATTATAAAAATTGTCATAGCAAAAATATTGACATTAACTTAGATATAGAGAAAATCCAAATGAAAGTTGGGAAAACTTTTCATTACTTTCCAAAAGACTGATAAAGAATATTAGTTGAAAAAAGTGCCGATTCTATTTTTAGCAATTGCTAAAAATAGAACCGGAACTAAATTTACAACAAGGGAAAAAAGAGAACCGGCACCAAATTGACCAAATTTTCAAATATATTTTTCGCTTATTGAACCATTTTTATAAGCATCCAAAAGCTTCTCTAAGTCAGCAATTTGGTCTTTTAATTCTTTGCCTTTATCAGTATCTTTGATTAGTTTCCTTTCAACCTTTTCAACAATTTGCCTTTCAGAATGTAAATCTGTTTCATTAATAATAGCATTTTCTCTTGAAGTGAAAGGTTCATGAGCAACTAATGTAAGTCCATATGAACTATATCTTAAAGTATATCCAGCAATTCCAGTAGTTCTCTGATATGCTTTAGACAAGCCTCCATCAATTATAAATAATTTTCCATTAGCTTTAATTGGACTTTCACCAGCTTTAAATTTAACAGGAATATGTCCACAAATTATATGACCTTTAGTAGAATCTATACCAAATTCTTCTAAAACTTTAATAGATATATTTTCATCATTTTCAAAATTATAGAATGGATTTTTAATTTCTTCCCATGTTTCTTTATCATTTAAATAATATCTTTCAAAAGTTTTCATTTTATCTTTACAAAATATAGGTGAATTTTTACCACACCATAAATACCATAAAAAATCTTTTCCATTTTCTCTTTTTTCTGAACCTTCAGGTTCAAAATAACCTTGACGTGCAATTTTTTCAACATAATCTAAATATTCTTTTCCTTTTAACTCTATTCCATTAATATTGACTTTAACGAATTCTCCAGCAGAATCCATAGGAACACAACCATGTATTAAAAGATTGTCATTAAATACTTTATAAATATTTCCCTTTGAATATAAAAATTGAATATGTCTTTGTAGTTTTTCACTATTTTTAAAAGATTTTACTAGTTTTTTTACAACATCTTTTTCTTTCACACTTAATTCATAAGGATTATTAGGATTAATTGTTGGAAAGTAATCCTCCACTAAATCATATGTTTTTCCATTAATATGAATTTTACCTTTTTCATAATTAATTTTATCAAGTAAAAGCCTATCATCCATTTCATATTCAGGATGTTTTTTTATTATTGCACCTTCTAGCTTAAATTGAATTATAGCTGCAGCTTGTTGAGTTTTTTCCATAATAATTTGGTCAAATTGGCTGTTTTTTTCGTCAACATTTTTAGGTTTAAATATAATAGAATCTTTATCACCATATTCTTCCATAGCAAATTCAGTAATAGTTCTAATATTAATTCCATATCCTTCTTCTAAAATATCTAAATTATTATATCTAGCACATATTCTAATAACATTAAAAATACAAGCTTCACTTCCAGCAGCAGCACCCATCCATATAATATCATGATTTCCCCATTCTATATCAATTGAATGATATTTCATAAGTTCATCAATAATTATATCAGGACCAGGGCCTCTATCATAAATGTCACCAATAATGTGCATATGGTCTACAGCCAATTGTTGAATCAAATAAGATATCGTAATTATAAAAGCATCAGCTCTACCAAGAGAAATTATACTATCTATAATTTTATCATAATAACTTTCTTTATCAAAAGTATCTTGACTAGAATGTAAAAGTTCATTTATTATATATTGATAATCTTTTGGGATGGCCTTTCTTACTTTAGATCTACTGTATTTAGAACCAACAACTTTACAAATTTTTATTAATCTAAATAAAGTTATTCTATAAAATTCACCTAAATTTGCAGTTTCTTTTTTTATTAATTCAAGTTTTTCTTTTGGATAGTATATAAGAGTAGCAAATCTTCTTCTTTCAGATTGAGTCATATCATTTTTAAAAATATCATCTATTTTTGTTTTAATAACTCCAGATGCATTTTTTAAAATATGTAAAAAAGATTCATATTCTCCATGTAAATCACTTAAAAAATGCTCAGTGCCTTTAGGTAAATTAAGAATTGCTTCTAAATTAATAATTTCTGTACATACACTTTGCACAGTTGGAAATTTCTCTGATAAAATTTCTAGATATTTTAATTCATTTTTTTCATAATTGCTCATATATTTCTCCTTTTATTAATTTAGTATTATAAAAAATTTAAAATATATACTAATAAAAAGTAGTACTTTGCCATTATATCATCTATTCACATAAAAGGAAATAGATAATTTTATTGAAAAAAAGTTATTGTTGTGATACTATTTAGACATAAAAATGTAAAGGAGGAAATTTTTATGAGAAAAAATATTAAAACAACAGAAGCAATATTTCCAATGCCAGTATTAATGATTGCAACATATAATGAAGATGGAAGTGTTGATGTAATGAATGCAGCATGGGGAACTATGCTAGACAGAGATAAAGTAATTCTTAATTTAACAGAAACACATAAAACAGTAAAAAATATTAAAGAAAGAAAAGCATTTACAGTAAGTATTGCAGACGCAAAACATGTTGTAGAAGCTGATTATTTTGGAGTAGTATCTGGAAATAATACAAGAAATAAATTTGAAAATACTAAACTTACAGCTACAAAATCAGAAAATGTAGATGCACCAATTATAAATGAATTTCCAATTTGTATGGAATGTGAATTTATAGAATATCAAGGAGATGAAACAGGATGTGGCGTAATAGGTAAAATAGTTAATGTATCTGCTGATGAAAATGTTATGAAAGGAGACAATGTAGATATTTCTTTAGTTGATGCTATTAGTTTTGACCCATATACACAAGGATACTATAAAGTAACAGAAAGAGTTGGAGAAGCATTTAAAGATGGATTACAATTAAAAAAATAAAATAAAGAAGCTAGTTTTAATCAACAAGACTAAAACTAGCTAATATATTTTTAGGGAATAAAGTAAATTTACTTCAAAATCACTATTTTTTCAACCATATCTATTGTTGCTAAAAAATCTTCTCTCCTAACTTTAAAATTATCAATCCAATCAATATTAACATAAATTGATTTAAAATATAGTAACATATATAGATTACCAGTTTCACAAACGAATCCCATTATATCAGTTGTTTTATCAAAAAAAGAAGCCTTGCCGTTTGATGTTTTTTCTAAACATATTACACTATCTTCATTGTAATGATAACAATAGTCAAGATGAGTATTTGTCTCATAAACACTTTTTGAATTTTTTAACTCATTAAAAGTTTCTTTGCTTAAGAAAACCAAAGTATGAATTTCACTCAAAAAAATATTACGAATATCCTGCACAATATCATTGCTGTGGGTGATTTCTTCAAATAGCATATTATACCTCCAAGCAGTTAAAACATAGACCAAAAAATTATTGATATTATTCCCTAAAAATATAATATATCCAAAAGAGATATATTAAGTGAAATTATAGCAAAAAATCAAGATTTTTTCAAGATATAAAAATTATATTACAATTTACAAAAATTATTGAATATTTTTTTCTTTTATGATACATTAAAAATAATAATAATAAAGGAGATGTTGTATTATGAAAAAAGATACTAAAATTTTATGTATTGTATTAGCAATAATAATAGCTTTAGGAGTAATATTCTTTATATTTGATTACAACAGAGTGAAAAACAATGAAACACCAATATTTTGCATAAACAGTGCTACTTATAGAGATGGAGGAAGCAAAGAATATTTAGGGCTAGGTTACAAAGTAATTGACTTTAATAGAACCAATGGCTATGATGTAATGAAAATTGGAACGTGGTTTATGAATTATGAAGACTTTATAGAAGAATATGGAAAAATTTAAATTTAGTGCCGGTTCTCTTTTTTCCTTTTGGGAAAATTGGTGCCGGTTCTTTTTTTTACCTTACAATTTAAAAAGACTAAAAATTTCTATTGACACTAAATTTCATTATGATATAATATATTTGAATAAAGGTATGAAAGATTTTTAGACTAAAGAAAGGAAAGTAAAAAATGCAAAGACTCGAAACCGTTGGGGCTGTACACACACACACACACACACACACAGGGTATATTACAAAAATAAATAGATCAAAACAAAAGATAAACATATGGCTATTTAGCAATGTGTTATTTTTGCATACTCAAAATGAATGCAAGAAATACATATTGTTAAATAGTTTTTTATGTTAATTACAATCTATATTATAAAATAATAAAATAGATAAATATAAAAATTAAGGAGGATGTAAAAATGAATAAAATGAAAAATGAAAATGGAGTTACATTAATAAATTTAATTATTATAATATTATTAGCATTAATATTAATAGTTTTACTTTATTTAGCTTATACAAATATGAACAAAGAAGAAGCTGAAAATAATAATTTGGCAAATAATACAAATCAAGAGCTAAATTTAGATAGCAATCAAAATCAACAAAATAATTTAGATGAAAAAGATGAAATAAATAACAATTCAAGTTTAGATAATTTAGATGAAAAAGATGAAACAAACAACAATTCAAGTGTAAATGATTTAGATGAAAATGCAACAGAAATTGATGAAGAAAATAGTTCAAGTGAACAACCAAATTCTGCAACTTCAACTAATCAATACAAAATAGGTGATACAGTAGATATAGTAAGAAATAAAATGTTAATAAGAATTGACTCAGTAGAGCCATATACATCAGATACAGGATATGAAATGAAAAAAGCAAAAGTAACATTTAAAAATTATAATGACCAAGATTTAGAAAATTTAAGTCCATTATATTATATGATTAAAGCAGTAAGTGTTACAGAGCTAGGAGATGCACATGAAGAAGTTGAATTTCCATTGAAGTTTAGATTAGGAAATTATGAAAATAATATATTAGACAAAAAAGCACCAGCAGGAGAAACAATAACAGGATATATATATTGGCAATCATCAAATGCTGAATATATAAAAATTTCTCCTATAACAGGTATCATAGATGCTGACAATGATGAATACTCATATGGTGATCCATATTATATAGATATTACTGAATAAAAACTAAAATAGATAGAGGAAGGAAGAATATAAATGTCAAAATATAAAATGTTAGGAGCATTAGGAAGTATATTACTAATTATAGGAACTTTTATTTCATTTGCAAAAGTTGAAGTATTTGGGATGTCTGCAAATGCATCACTAATACAAGGTTTTAAGGGAGTAATAATACTAATTATTGGAATAATCAATTTAATTATATTTATGTATGATGAAATTCAAAATAAAATTACATTTATAAAAAAATTAGCAGTATTAAAAAATAATAAATTGATAATGATAATTTCTATAATTGCCCTAGTAATAGTTTTAATTACAGCAATAAGTGCAAATACAGGAGAAGGTGCAGAATATACAACACTATCTTTAGGATTTTATGCAACACTTATAGGATCAATATTGTGTATTGTATCAGCGAAAAAGATAGAAGTATAGTAGAAATGGAGGAAACACAACTAAAATGAAAAAAAATTTATCAATTAACAATTATGTTTATAATGGCAATAATTATGCTAATAGCTATTCCAAGATTTTCATATGCAAAAAACACAAGTAGTGCATCAATAGATGGAGTTTATATTACATCAAATGAAGGAACATACAAAACAGGTGATACAATATCTTTTGAAGTTAGATTTTCTGAAGATATTGAAATACCTTTAGTATTACGACTAAAAATTAAAATTGGAGAAAATTCAAGAAGTGTAGATCAATTAGATGAAGAAGGACAAGGAAAAATAATAAAATATTCATATACAATAAAGGAAAATTGTTGAGAATAATGTAGAAGACTTTCAAAATTCTATAAATATTAATATCAATGAACCTGTTTGGACAGAAGTAAGAGATATAGATTATTCATTTGATGAAACAACATTTTTTATGAATATACCAGAAATTCAAGGTATAGAAAATCATACATATCATTTATTTGTTACATTTGGTAATGAAAAAATAAATATAGAGCAAGATGAAGATGGAAAAATAATAAATTCTTTCTACAGTTCAGATAATTCTATTCAAGGAATGTTCGATTCTGAAAGTGCTTTAGAAAAAAGTGGAGATATATATGTTTCTATTGTAGAAGAACAACAAGATTATAGTAAAAGTGAGAAAACATATATAAATAAAATTATACTTGAGAATAAAAAAATTGAAAGACCTGAGCAAAAAGGTTTAACTAAAAGAATATATGCAATTTTCTTTGATTTAAATAATGAAGAAGAAGAAAATTTGATTTTTGTTAGTGAACCACATAATATAGAAAGAAAGCTAAATGTATATGTTGGAAAAATTACTGATGTATCTATTTTAAATTCAATTAAAAACAAAGAATCAGATGGTATGAGCAAATTATTAAATTATGCAAAAAATAATAGTAATGAATCAAATAAATATACTTTAACAAAACAAAAAGATAGTACTGGTAGTTTTTTAGCAGGAGAATTAATAAATAATGCTACTTTTGATATTGGTGAATATTATTATATGTATTATGTATTAGATAACGAAAACGGAAAATATACTAATGTAGAAGATATTGGGTTTTTTTATGCTGGTTCAAATGATAAAAGAAGTTATCTTTCTAGTCAAGATGATTCTAGGTTTGAATGGAAAGATTTTGATGTAAATGATGCCAATAATAATCAAGATAATACACAACAAGACACTCAAAAACCAAATGATACCAACAATACAAATGATGAAACAGTAGCAAAAGAACCAATACCACACACAGGATTAGGAATAGGATTAATACTTTTTATTTCAATTCTATTAGTAATAGTAATTACATTTTATAAAAAAGCAAATTATTATAAAGGCATATAATCTAACGAATAAATAGGAGAGAAAATGGAAAAATTAAAGGAAAATAATATAATAAAAGCTATAGGAATAGCAGTAATTTATTGGGTAATATATAAAATTGTTGGTAATGCAATAAATTCAACAATTACTTCAGATAATACATACTTTTTACAAGTAATTATTTATGTTATAATGTTACTATTTTTATATATAGTTTTAAAATTAGTCAAAAAAACTGAAATACTAAAAGAAAAAGGAAATGGAATAAAATATGGAATGCAAGTAGGAAGATTTATGTTTGTCCTTTCTATAATTGTTCTTATTTCAAGCTTAATTACTGGAATAGGCAATGAAGAAGCAAACTTTTCATTATCACGCAGTTTTTGGTTTATATTAAGTGTTATAGGAACAGGATTAACAGAAGAAATTTTATGTCGTGGAATTAATCAAAATATAATTTGTGACCAATTAGGAAGAAAAAGTAGACAAACTATTATAAAAGGAATTTTAATATCATCTGTTATTTTTGGTGCATTGCATTTAGGCAATATTTTTGCAGGAGTATCAATAAAAGGTGCTATTGTTCAAGCTATATATTCTATTTTTATAGGATTTTATTTTGGAGCCATTTATACAAGAACTAAAAATATATGGTCAGTATCTTTATTACATGCATTATTAGATTGTTCTAGTTTAATAGATGCTGGAGTGTTTGGATTAAGTACAACAACAGAAATTATGTCAGGTGGAAGTTTACCAACAGTATTATTTTCACTAATATATCTTTTCTTAGGATTATATATTTTAAGAGATAAAAAAGCAGATGAATTTGTAGAAATTGAATAAGTTTAACTGTAAATGGAAAATTTGAGAATGTTATTTAAAATTAAGAGAACCCAAATTATTAGACAAAAAAAGTTTAATAATTTGGATTTTTTTGTTTTTTTCTAAATTACGCAAAAAGCAAGTAAAAAAAGATAACAAAATTATATTTAATTGCCCCAAATTTAATGATTATATATTTTTAATATATAATTAATTGATAAAATCCCTGAAATATGATAATATTAAAAAAAATAATTTTTTTACAAGGAGGAATTTATGGGAAATATTGCAATAGGATTATTAATACCATTCTTAGGAACCACATTAGGTTCAGCAATGGTATTTTTAATGAGGGATAAAATAAATCCAAAAGTTCAAAAATTATTATTAGGATTTGCCTCAGGAGTAATGATATCTGCTTCAATATGGTCATTACTAACACCATCAATGGAAATGGCAGAAGAACAAGGGCACATTGCTTGGGTTCCAGCAGCAATTGGATTTTTATTAGGTATAATTTTTTTGCTAATTTTAGATAGTATTATACCACATTTACATTTAGAAACAAAAAAGCCAGAAGGTATGAAATCAAAATTTAAAAATATAACTATGATGGTATTAGCAGTTACACTACATAATATACCAGAGGGAATGGCTGTTGGAGTAGTTTTGGCTGGTGTATTAGCACAAAATACAACAATAACATTTGCAGGTGCTTTGGCATTATCAATAGGAATAGCAATACAAAATTTCCCAGAGGGAGCTATTATATCAATGCCATTAAAAAATGAAGGAATATCTAAATCAAAAGCTTTTTTATATGGAACTTTATCAGGAATAGTAGAACCAATAGGAGCAATTATAACAATATTGCTTACAAGTCTTGTAACACCAATTTTACCATACATATTATCATTTGCAGCAGGAGCAATGATATATGTAGTTGTTGAAGAACTTATACCAGAATCACATGCTGGAGAACACTCTAATATAGGAACAATTGGGGTAGCAATAGGATTTGTTATTATGATGATATTAGATGTAGCACTCGGATAATAAGAAATACGTTTATTATTTCCGTTTATTTTTCAATATTGAACAAATTGTATAAATGTGATATAAATTAAGAGAAAAGGAGGAATGATTTATGATGGAAAAATCAAAAGTTTATTTTACAAAAGAAATAACACCTGAAAGTGTTGTAAAAATGTATGAAAAACTAGGAGTAAATTTACCAGGAAAAGTAGCTGTTAAATTACATTCTGGAGAACAAGGAAACCAAAATTATATTAGACCTGAATTTGTAAAAGCAATTGTAGAAAAAGTAAATGGTACAGTTGTTGAATGTAATACAGCATATGATGGAGCAAGAAACTCAACTCAAAAGCATAAAAAATTAATTGAAGACCATGGATGGACAAAATATTTTGATGTTGATCTTATGGATGCAGAAGGACCAGATTTAGAATTAAAAATACCTAATGGAAAAGTTATAAAAGAAAATTTTGTCGGTAAAGATATTAAAAAATATGATTCAATGCTTGTTTTATCACATTTTAAAGGACATCCAATGGGAGGATATGGTGGAGCATTGAAACAATTATCAATAGGTGTTGCATCATCAGAAGGAAAATCATGGATACACTCTGCTGGATTTACAAAAGACCAAACTATTTTATGGGATAATTTACCAGAACAAGATAAATTCTTAGAATCAATGGCTGATGCTGCTTCAAGTGTAGTTAATCATTTTAAAGATAAAATTGCATTTATAAGTGTAATGTGTAATTTATCAGTTGACTGTGATTGCTGTGCTGTTGCAGAAGACCCTTGTATGAAAGATATAGGAATTTTGGCAAGTACAGACCCAATTGCTATAGACCAAGCTTGTATAGATTTAATATATAATTCAAAAGATCCAGGTAGAGACCATTTTGTAGAAAGAGTAGAAAGACAACATGGAATTCATACAATAGAAGCTGCAGCAGAACTTGGATTTGGAACAAGAGAATATGAACTTATAAATATAGACTAGAAAAATTGGGAAAATTGGTGCCGGATCTCTTTTCCCTTATAAATAAAAAAATATTTTGGAAAATAACTAGTTGGTAGAAATTTACAATATTTCAACTATGCAAAAATTAAGAGAAAGGATGTTTTTATGAAAAATAATAAAATAACAGATTCAATTATTTATATAGGAGTAGATGACAAAGATATAGATTTGTTTGAAAATCAATATATTGTACCAACTGGAATAACATATAATTCATATGTAATTTTAGATGAAAAAATTGCAATAATGGACACTGTTGATATAAGAAAAACAGAAGAATGGTTATCTAATTTAGAAAAAGTACTTAATGGAAAGAAGCCAGATTATTTAATTGTTTCTCATATGGAATCAGACCATTCAGACAATATCGAAAATTTAGCAAATAAATATCCTGAAATGAAAATAGTAGGAAATATGCAAACATTTAAAATGATATCACAATTTTTCGATTTAGACTTACAAGATAGAGCAATTACTGTAAAAGAAGGAGATACATTAAATTTAGGAAAACATACATTACAATTTATTATGGCACCAATGGTACATTGGCCAGAAGTAATGTTAACATATGAAAAAAGTGAAAAAATATTATTTTCAGCAGATGGATTTGGAAAATTTGGAACAATTGATGAAGAATGGGAAGATGAAGCAAGAAGATATTATTATAATATAGTTGGAAAGTATGGAATGAATGTACAAGCACTACTTGCAAAAGCTTCAAAATTAGATATACAAAAAATCTGCCCATTACATGGTCCAATATTGGAAGACAAGTTGGAGTATTATATTAATAAATATGATATATGGAGTAGCTATAAATCAGAAGAAGATGGAGTATTAGTTGCATATGCATCTATACATGGAAATACTGAAAAAGTAGCAAAGAAATTTGCAGAAATATTAACAAAAAAAGGTGCTAAAAAAGTAGAAGTAATAGATTTGGCAAGAGAAGATAAATCTAAAGCACTAGCAGAAGCCTTTAAATTTGATAAAATGCTTGTAGCTTCATCAACATATAATATGGAAATATTCCCATGTATGGAACAATTTTTGAGAATGTTAGCAAGTAAAAATTATCAAAATAGAAAAGTTGGAATAATTGAAAATGGAACTTGGGCTCCAAGTTCAGGAAAGTTAATGAATGAGATGTTTTCAAAAATGAAAGATATTACAATTTGTGAAACGATGATTACAATTAAATCAGCCTTAAAAGAAACAGATTTACCAAATTTAGAAAAATTGGCAGACCAAATCTTGAAGTAATGAGTAACTATATGCTGTCATAGCTGTTAGGATTGGGGCAATTTGGTGCCGGTTCTCTTTTTTCCCTTTTCCTTGTTGGGACCGGTCCCAACAAGGAAAAGGGAAAAAAGAGAACCGGCACCAAATTGCCCCAATAAAATTGATTTTTGAACGAAAAAATTCATAAAAAGGACATAAATATTTATTATAATAGATTAGATACATTAAAAAAGTAGGAGAAAAAATATGTTACAAATAAAAAACATTTACAAAGAATACAAAACAGGAAACCTAATACAAAAAGCATTAGATGATGTAAGTCTTAATTTAAGAGACAACGAATTTGTTGCAATATTAGGACCAAGTGGTTCAGGAAAAACAACATTATTAAACATTATAGGAGGATTGGACCGCTATGATGAAGGAGATTTAATTATTAATGGAATATCTACAAAAAAATATAAAGACAGAGATTGGGACTCATACAGAAATCACACAATTGGTTTTGTGTTCCAAAGTTACAACTTAATACCACACCAAACAATTTTAGCCAATGTAGAACTAGCGTTAACAATTGCAGGAGTTTCAAAAAGTCAACGTAAGCAAATGGCTATAAAAGCATTAGAACAAGTAGGATTAGCTGAACATATACACAAAAAGCCAAATCAATTATCAGGTGGGCAAATGCAAAGAGTTGCAATAGCAAGAGCTTTAGTAAATGATCCAGATATAGTACTTGCAGATGAGCCAACTGGAGCATTAGATAGTGATACAAGTATACAAGTAATGGAATTATTAAAACAAGTAGCAAAAGATAGATTAGTAGTAATGGTAACACACAATCCAGAATTAGCAGAAACTTATGCTACGAGAATTGTAAAAATAAAAGATGGAAAAATGCTATCAGATTCAAATCCATATACAATTGAACAAGAGCAAACAAAACAACCTGTACACAAAAAAATGGGCAAAACATCAATGTCATTTTTAACATCATTATCACTTAGTTTTAATAATCTAAAAACCAAAAAAGGAAGAACAATACTAACATCTTTTGCAGGTTCTATAGGTATTATAGGAATAGCATTAATTCTATCATTATCTAATGGAGTTAATACATATATAAATTCAGTAGAAGAAGACACACTATCAGAATATCCTTTACAAATCCAAAGTTCAGGAATAGATTTAAGCTCAATGCTTATGGGAATGGGAAATGATAGAACTCAAGAAGAATCTGGAGACATTAATGTAAGTAAACAATTAACAAGCATGTTTTCTACAATTGGGTCAAATGATTTAGCATCATTAAAACAATACTTAGAAAGTGAAGATTGCCCAATAGATGAATATGCAAAAGACATAGAATATTCATATGATGTTACACCATTAATATATAGTTCAAACACAGAAAATTTAAGACAACTTAATCCAGACATAACATTTTCAAGTTTAGGAATTGGCTCAGAAGCATCAACAAATAGTATGATGTCAAGCATGATGAGTACAAATGTATTTTATCCAATGCCAAATGATGCAGAATTATATAAAAGTCAATATGATGTAAAAGCAGGAATTTGGCCTAGTAATTATAATGAATGTGTTTTAGTATTATCAGCAAGAGGAAATATTAGCGACTTTTTACTATATACATTAGGTTTAAGAGATTATAGTGAATTAGATGATTTAGTTACTCAATTTTCAAACGGAGAAAATGTAGATACTCCAGATAATTTAGGAACATATTCTTATGAAGATATATTAGGAACTACATTTAAACTTATAAATAATACAGACCGTTATGAATATGATGAAGAATACAAAGTTTGGCGTGACAAAACAGAAAATACTGAATACATGAAAAATATTGTGGCAAATGGAGAAGATTTAAAAATAGTTGGAATAGTACAACCAAAAGATGGTGCAACAAGCACAATGCTAGCTACAGGAATTTGTTATCCTGCATCATTAACAAATCATGTAATTGAAAATGCTAAAAATAGTAAAATTGTACAAGACCAATTAGCAAATCCAGAAGTAAATGTTATTACAGGCAAAAGATTTGATGACACAAGTGATGAAAACAATTTTGATATGAATTCTCTAATTGAAGTAGATACAAAAGCTATACAATCAGCATTTAAGATAGATCAATCAAAAATAAAAGTAGATTTTGGAAATTTGAATAATATATTAACACAAAATACTTTACCAACATTAGATTTAAATGATATATTAAGTAATATTAAATTTTCTATGACATCAGATGATATGAAAAATCTAATGGCTGACCTTTTAAAAGGATATGAAACATATATTCAAAATAATCCAGAAGCAAATATAGTAGAAGTTGGAAAACAATTATCAGAATATTTACAATCAAAAGAAGTAAGTGAATTATTAAATAAAAAAATTCAAGAAATAATAAAAGAAAATGGAAGTTTAACAATTACACAAGAGCAATTACAAAATATCATGACAGAAATTTTAAATGGATATGAGAAATATGTTGAAGATAATGAATTAATAAGTGTAGAAGACCTAAAAAAATATCTTATAGAATATCTAAACTCAGAAGAAGCAAAAAATATAATATCAAATAATATTTCTGAAATAATCAAATCTCAAAATATTGACACACAAATTTCAAATATTATGGAAAAATATATGCAGACAGCAATAAGTTCATTAAGTAGCAGTTTACAAAAAGAAGTTCAATCTAGTATAAAAACATTAAGCCAATCTATAACAAAAGCAATTAGTGTAGATTCAAGTGCTATTGTAGGAGCATTCCATATGAAAATGAATGAAGAAGAATTAGCAGAACTATTTAGTTCTTTAATGTCTAAAGAAACTGTTACATATGAAAGCAATTTAAAAAACTTTAATTATACAAGTTTAGATGAGCCAAGTGGTATAAGTATATATCCAAAAGACTTTGAAGGAAATCAATCAATTACTAATTTATTAAATGAATATAATAATCAAATGAAAGAAGAAGGAAATGAAGAAAAAGTAATTTCATATACAGATATGGTTGGAACTTTAATGAGTTCTGTAACAACAATTGTTGACACAATAAGTTATGTATTAATTGCGTTTGTTGCAATATCATTAGTAGTTTCTTCAATAATGATTGGTGTTATTACATATATAAGTGTATTAGAACGTAAAAAGGAAATTGGAATTTTAAGAGCAATGGGAGCATCAAAACACAATGTTGCACAGGTGTTTAATGCAGAAACTATTATTATTGGAGCATTAGCAGGAATACTTGGAGTAGGAATTACACTATTATTAATTATTCCTATAAATAAAATTATATTTATTTTATCTAATGGAGCAAATGTAAAAGCAGCATTGCCAACCATTGCTGGAATATTATTAGTTATAATTAGTATAACTTTAACACTAATTGGAGGGATTCTTCCTTCAAGAAAAGCAGCAAAAGAAGATCCAGTTCTAGCATTAAGAAGTGAATAGGTAAATTGGTGCCGGTTCTCTTTTTGATATTCTCCTTGTCGAGGTCGCCCTTGTGCTGGGGTCGGTCCCTTTTTTGTCTGGGGTCGGTCCTAAAATAAACCAATATATAAAATGTTTTTTATACCTTGTGTGTCGCAACCTACAAAAGAACTTTAATAAGTAAGTTGCTCCAAATCGCATTCGCTCCGCTCATTTGGTCGCTTACGCGGTATTGCAAAACACTTTATATATTGGTTTATTTTAGGACCGACCCCAGACAAAAAAGGGACCGACCCCAACACAAGGGCGACCTCGACAAGGAGAATATCAAAAAGAGAACCGGCACCAATTTACCATAAAAAATCAAAAACTACTATCATTTAAAAAATTATTATGTTATAATACTTAATATGAAAATAGAAAAATATATAAAATTAGATAATTTTAAAAATAACCAAAATAATTTAATAAGATCCATACCAATCAAATTTAAAATCATATTTTTAATAATTATAATTGTAATAATTTCGATTATAATATTCTTTATAAACAAAGCAATTCAAGCAGAAAAAGTTAGACAAAAATATGAATTATATGATGGTATAAATTTAGATGAAGAAATATATCCAGGATATAAGGAATTAATAGATAATTTAAAAAATACACATCCAAATTGGACATTTACACTTTTCTATACAAAGCTAGATTGGGAAGATGTAATTTCAAATGAAGGACATTCTGACTTTAGAAAAAATCCATTAAATTTAATACCAGAATCATCAAATTATCCAGAAGACTGGAGATGTGAGAAAGATAAAGACAAAAGATTTGACAACGGTACATGGATGTGTGCTTCAGATAAGGCAATAAAGTACATAATGGACCCAAGAAATATATTAAATGAAGATAATATATTCCAATTTGCAGAATTAAAATACACAGAAGGAGCACAAACAGAAGAAGGCATAAAATCTCTAACAGATGGAACATTTTTAGAAGGTGATGAAATTGCTAAAGCATTAATTCAGGCTGGAAAAAACGCAAACTTAGATGCATATTTTATCACAGCAAGACTTATACAAGAACAAGGAAGAAAAGGTACCACTTTATCAAAAGGATATGAATATAATGGAAAAATAGTATATAATCCATTTAATATAAGAGCAACTGGAAATTCAAAAGAAGAAATATTACAAAATGCAGCACAATATGCTTATGAACAAGGATGGGATTCTTTAGATAACGCTCTAATTGGTGGAGTTGAGTTTGTTAAAGCAGGATATATAAATGTTGGACAAAATACATTATATTTACAAAAATTTGATGTAGTAAAACAAGGTGATAGTCTATATACACATCAATATATGCAAAATTTATTAGCAGCAAAATCTGAAGCAAGTAATATGAGAGAAATTTATGAAGCTTCAAATACTGTTGATACAAATTTGAATTTTATTATACCAATATATGAAAATATGCCAACACAAATTTCAGAAGAATAAAAACATAAAAAAGGACAAGTATACCTTTTGACAAATAAAAGAATTTGTTTGAAAAAATTTAATTTTCATAACTATGTGTGCCTTTAAGTAAAGAGAGAAAGGGATGTAATTTAATATGAAAAATAGAGTAAAAAATTTTATAATTATATTTATAACATTAATAGTATTTGCAATAATACTTTTATTTGTAAGTTTTCAAATTAGACAAAATGTAGCAATATTTAGAGCTGTTGTTGTAGAAGTATATGACAAGGGAATGCTAGTTATGGGATTAAAAGATCCAT
Organism: uncultured Clostridia bacterium; assembly: GCA_944386685.1. Lineage (GTDB taxonomy): Bacteria > Bacillota > Clostridia > TANB77 > CAG-508 > CAG-269. The sequence goes on from CALXCA010000010.1 coordinate 54,188, forward strand.
ATGGAGGTTTAATATCATTAGGTTTTACAGATGAAGGAAATATAGGATTTAAACAAGGACAAGAAATAGCAATTAATTGTGATGGAGTTTTAATACAAACAGGTCCAGCACAATTGGGTGAAGTAAGAGATATAAAAATTATAAAAGAAAAAAGTAAAACTGAAATTCCAGAAAATGTATTAAGATATGCTTTTAGTACATACGAAAATGTTGATATTACAATATCAAACTTTACAAATAAAGGAATGTCAGTAACAATAACAGACAAAAATGAACATCCATATCCAATTTTTGAGAATTACATAATTCGAAAAAAGGTTAAAAATGAAAAATATGATAGTACAGATGTAGGAACATATATAGAATCAACAGAAAATTCTACATCATCTTATATACCACCAGAACAAGAATATATATGGAAAGAATTAGAAAAGATATCTGATATTACTAAGAAAGACACATTTGAAGAATTAATTTATAATATGCCCAATATGACAGGAGATGAAGATTATAAGATAAGTGGAAGAAAAATTAATTGGGAACCTTTGTATGGAGCACTATCTCAAGGAGAATACAATATAATTTTAAATGGATATAATTCAATTATTATAAATGTAGATTTTACAATAGATGAAAATGGAAATGTAACATATAGTGAACCAGAGATAATTCCATAATTTGATGAATAATATTTAAATTATAAACAAAAAAATAAAGATAATACTATTGAATTTGTAGTAAAAATATTGAATTGAAATTTTATATAATTAAGGGGAATAATAAATTGAAAGAAATTCTTTCATTACTATATATTCCTTTGAAAGGAATTGGATTTTTATGAAAGTTATTTTTTTAGATATTGATGGTGTATTAAATTCAGACGAATATATTTATAAAGCAAGAAAATTAGGCTTTAAAGGAATAGAAGAAGAAATTGATATAGAGAAAGTAGAATTATTAACAAAAGCTGTAGAAGAAACTGGAGCAAGAGTTGTTTTAAGTTCTTCTTGGAGATTAACAAATAATTTGTCAAAAATTAGAGATTTATTTGCTAGATATGGAATTTATTTAGATACAACACCTTTTATTGACAATAAGAGAGGAATAGAAATAAAAAAATGGTTACAAGATAACCAAGGAGTAGAAGACTTTGTGATTTTAGATGATGTAATTTTTGATTCTTTTGATGATTTATTATTAAAAAAATTAATAAAAATATCTAATGGTAATGGACTAAATTTAGGGGAAGGATTATCTGCAAAAGATGTTGAAGATGTAATAGAAAGACTTGGAAGAAATAAAATTAAAACATTTGAAGAAGAAAGATGAAGTTGATGTTTATAGCAAAATAGGGCTTGTTTTAATATTTTATATATTTATAACATTTTAGAGTTCGTAAAAAAGAACAAAAAAGAAAAAAATCTTTTAATTTTCTTTAATTTGTTCTTGAAAGATTTAAATTCGATCAAAGAGAAGAATATTAAAGAAAATAGGAGGGACAAAAATGATTGAAATAAAAAATGTTTCAAAATCTTATGTGAAAGGAAAAAAGTCAGTAGAAGACTTAAATCTTGAAATTAAAAATGGAGAAATATTTGGTTTTTTAGGACCAAATGGAGCAGGAAAAACAACAACAATAAGAATGATAACAGGAATACTAAATATTGACGATGGAGATATTTTAATAGATGGAAAAAGCATCAAAAAAGAACCATTAGAAGCAAAGAAAAATTTTGGATTTGTGCCAGACAGTCCAGATATGTTCCTAAAATTAAAAGGAATAGAATATTTAATGTTTATGGCAGATATATATGATGTACCACAAAATAAAAGAAAAGAGAAAATTGAAGAACTAACAAAAAAATTTGAAATATATAATCAACTAAATAATCAAATACAAAGTTATTCACATGGTATGAGGCAAAAAATAGTAATCTGTGGTGCATTACTTTCAGAACCTAAAAACTGGATATTAGATGAGCCAATGACAGGACTAGATCCAAAATCATCTTATGATTTAAAAGAAATGATGAGAGAACATGCAAAATCAGGAAAAACAGTATTTTTCTCAACACATATATTAGAAGTTGCAGAAAAATTATGTGATAGAGTAGGAATTATCAATAAAGGAAAATTAGTATTTGTAGGAACATTTGAAGAAATGAAGCAGAAATTCAAAGAAAACGCATCATTAGAAGATTTATTCTTAGAGATAACAGAAAAATAATATTAGAAAGGAAAAAAGAATATGAATAAAGTAATAAAATTAACAAAAATATTTCTTAAAAATTCCTTTTCTAATATGGATGCTAGAATGGGAATTTCAACAAAATCAAAAAGCAAAATTATAGTTTATGGATTATTATTTTTATATTTTGCAGGATTAATTATATTTTTAGGCTATAACTTATTAGATGGACTAATTGCAATACATCAAGAAACAATATTTGTAGGTATGATATTATTTATGATATTTGGATTAGCAATTATTCAAACAATTTTTTCAAGTATAAATATCTTATACTTTACAAAAGATAGTGAATATTTATTACCATTACCATTAAAACCATATCAAATTATACTTGCAAGAACAAATGTAATGCTAATTGCTGAGTATTTAATTATATTTTTAGTAGGATTTATTCCTCTTTTAATGTATGGAATATTAACTGGAGCAGGAATTATATATTATTTAACAATGATTTTTGCAGTTATTTTATTACCTATATTACCAGTATTATTGATTAGTATGCTTGTTATGTTTATTATGAGTTTTGCAAAACTTACAAAAAATAGAAACAAATTTCAGTTATTTGCTATGCTATTAATTTTAGCAATTATTATGGCTATTTCCATTTCAACTAGTGGAATGAAACAAGATTTAACAAATGAAGAAATGGCACAAATGGTGGTTCAAGCAAATGGAATGATAGAATTAGTAAAAGGATATGTTCCAACAGTAGATTATTTAATGGAAGCATTAACAACAAACTCTTTATTTACAGCAATAGTAGAAGTATTAAAAACATTAGGAATTACAATACTAGGATTTATTATATATATGTTAATTGCTCAAAAAATATATTTTAAAGGTTTAGTAGGAAATTTATTTGGAGGAGGAGCTTCAAGTTCAAATAAAGAAATAAACCAAAAAGAGTATAGGAACAGTAAATTATATAAAAGTTATGTTGGAAAAGAATTTAAAAATATGGCAAGAAATCCAGTATTTTTAATGCAATGTTTAATACCAGCAATTTTAATACCAATTATAATGGTTGTAGTAGTCTTTGCTGGATTTAATAGTGATGGAATGGGATTAGAGCAAATAACACAAATGGCACAACAAATGCCTACAAACACATTCTTTATTGCTTGTATCATTTTAGGAGTTATACAATTCTTCACAATGTTTATATATGTTTCAATTACAGCAGTATCAAGAGATGGAGAAAATGCAGTGTTTATGAAATATATACCTGTATCATTATATAAGCAATATATTTATAAAATAATTCCAAATATTATAATGAATATTGTAACAATATTAGTTACACTTGGAATGGCAGAATATCTTTTAAATTTACCTGTTATAACTTTAATTGCATTATTTGTAGTTGCAACTATAATGGGAATATTGCAAAGTATAGCAATGATTATTGTAGATTTAAAAAGGCCAAAATTAAACTGGGATTCTGAATATGCAGTTGCAAAACAAAATTTAAATTTAGTTTTTCCAGTATTACTTTCAATGATTAATATTGCAATATTGGTAGGATTTGTATATTTATTAAAAGATATAAATGTATATATAGGAGTTGGAATATTAGGGATTTTATATGTAATAGCAACATTTATAACAAATAAGTATCTTTATAATAAGCAATATGAATTAGCAGAGAAAATAATATAATTTTTATAGATAACTTACAATCTTTCCGCAAGCTTGAAACTTTTTTCAAAAAAAGGGAATGTACTACTCACATGAGTAAAATACAAAAAATATTTGTAAAAATACTACACAAATAAAAAATAATGTGATAAAATAATTTAGGATTTTTGTTTAAGATAAGGAGGTAAGAGTATGTCTCGGACATAGTAAATGGCATAATATTACAAATTCTTTCTTTACAGCACCAACGGTTTCAATAAAATGATAAATGCTTTTGGCACAATTTTGGCACAATTCGTTCAACAAAGAAGCATAAAGAACAATAATTAAAATGATTAATATAGAAAAAATGTAAACCATAATCTTTAGAATATTTGCTGGAAGATTATGGTTTGAATTTTATATAAACTTGTTATAAAAATAGACAAGTATAATTTGTATAGAAATAGGAGTTGAACTTATAGGTTGCATAATAGTGAAAAACAGAAAAGATTCAAAAATCTAATATTAATGAATTAAAACTAATTAAAAGTTTATAATAAATTATGAAATATATATAAATTTAAACTAATTGTCGGGAATAAATTGATTTTATACTACAATTAATAAAAAAATAAACAAGTAGAAAATACCAAATATATATGGAAGAAAATAGAAAAGCATGATATAATATTGCTGTAAAAGATATAAAGGAGAAAATAAATGGAAGGTTCTAAAATTAATTCTATATTAACCATTGAATATATGTGTAATGAAAAAGAAAATCAATTCTTCGATAGAAAAAGTGCTAAAAAAGATATAAAAGAGTTGGCAAATCATATAGCCGGATTTGCTAATGCGAGCGGAGGAACTTTAGTTATAGGAATTTCAGATGATGGAAAGTTAGAGGGATTTGAAGAATGTGCTGAAAAGTATAATAAATTTTTAAAGATTACTTCTGGAGATTATCTAAAAACTATGCCTAAATTTGAAAACGAAACA
>CALXCA010000011.1 GCA_944386685.1 uncultured Clostridia bacterium
CTAGTAATCTGTTGCTTTTTATTATTTTTTGTTTTTACTTTATACTAATTTCTCTTGTATTTATTTAAAATATTTTTTCTGTTGCTTGGTACGTTTTTTATATTAACACAGGTTGTCGTATTTTGTCAATACTTTTTTTAAATTTTTTTAAAATTTTTTTATCTGCAAATTTTCACTTCATATAAGTAATAGTAAAAATAAGTTTTTAACTAATATTTTATATGAAATTTACATTTAACTTTGCTGTCTTTAATTATAATATCACTTTTTTTATTTTAAGTCAATGCTTTTATTTATGTAATTTTATCCAATTTAAAATTTTATTTTAATTATTTAAATATAATCCATATTTACTTATATTCATTTTGATGTCTTTTATTACTACTATCTTTATTATATTTCTACTAAAATTAAATCTTCTCCAATACAACGAATTTTCTCCCATGGAATAACAATGTCATTATTAGACGAAAACAAACTCATAAATTTATTTGTGCTTCCTGGAACTATTATAGATGTTATCTTTCCTGTTCCCAAATCTGCACAAACATCTTGAACATATCCTAATCTTTTTGCATCTGAAATATTAATAACTTCCTTATGTTTAAAATCAAGTCCTTTATCTCCCATATAATTTTTTATTCCTTAATAATATATTTAGTTTTTTTAGGTTACCTATAAACCTTTATAATTCATTACCTATTTTATAATATTTATTTAATTTATCGATGGTATATTTATTTCATAATCTATTATATGTATATTTTTTTTATTTGTTACTTTTATATTTAATATTAGATTTTTGTTTAAATTTTATTTTCTCTTTAAGTTGCATATTGTTTTTCTTATTGTATAAAATAAAATTGCAACAGTTACTATACTTTTTAAATTATGGCAACTGTCGCTTACATTATTTATAATATCTTTTCATATGTTCTAATGCATTTTTTTCAAGTCTTGAAACTTGTGCTTGAGAAATTCCTATTTCTTCTGCTATTTCCATTTGGGTTTTACCATCAAAATATCTTTTTATTATTATACTTTTTTCCTTTTCGTTTAATTTTTTTAATCCCTCATTTATTGTCATAGTTTCTGCCCAATTTTCATCATTGTTTTTATTATCTTTTACTTGATCCATTACAAAAAGTTTTTCAGATCCATCATTATAAATTGGATCTTGTAAAGATATTGGAACCTGAATTGCATCTAAACTTGCTGCTATTTCTTCTTTTTCAACTTTTAGCTCTTTTGCAATTTCTTCAATAGTAGGCTCTCTTCCTTTTTCCTTATTAAATTTATCTTTAAGTTGTATTGTTTTATAAGCTAAGTCTCTAACAGATCTACTTACTCTTATACTATTATTATCTCTTAAGTATCTTCTAACTTCTCCAATAATCATTGGTACTGCATATGTGCTAAATTGAACTCCTTGCGATAAATCGAAATTATCTATTGATTTTATTAGTCCTACACATCCAATTTGAAATAAATCATCTGCATTTTCTCCTCTTCCATAAAATCTTTGTATTACACTTAGAACTAATCTTAAATTTCCTTTTATAAATTCATTTCTAGCTTCTTCGTCTCCTTGTTTTATTTTTATAAATAATTCTTCTTTTTCTTTATTAGTTAAAATAGGTAATTGGGATGTGTTTACTGATGCAATTTCAACTTTATTAACCAAATAAAAACCTCCCTTTAGAAATAATCTTACTTACATTATTTCCAAAGAGAGTCTTTTTATTCAATAATTAAATTTGCATTTTTCAATTATAAAGCTTATTATTCAATAAGTGCATATATTTTTTAGATGTAAGTTTTATTTATTCTATAACTACATCAGCTTTTGTTGGGCAAATATGTATAAATGTATTTCCATCACTTACTTCTATTGTGTTTCCATCTAAATCTTTATATTGAGTTTGTGATGATCTTGCAACTTTTGTACATTTTATAGGTATTGCATAACCATTAGTAATATAATATCCATCAAATGTTCCAATATTATCTAAACCTTGTCTGCCTTTATTCTCTGAATCATTTAATGTATAATTATCACACATTGTTATAATTATATTTTTTGTTGTTATATTTTCTCCTGTTGAGTAATCTGTTTGTAATTTTTCTCTTGCGTATCTTGTATATCTTTTTGTTTCTTCATCATATTTATATTGAACATCTTCTAATGATGAATGAGGTATAGTAATTGTTGATGCTTTGATTACTTTTGTTTTTGTATTTGAAACATTTTGATTATTCTCTGATGTTGTTTCACTATTTTGTAACTCTTCCATATTTTCTACTGTAGTAGTTGTTGTTTGACTCGTATTTTCATTTTGAGAAATGTTTTCCTGTGTTTCTACTGTGGTTTGTTCACTATTTGAAGAATCTATTATATTTTCTATAATTTGATTTGTTTTATCTTCTTTTATGCCATACTTTTCTTTTAAGTCTACATCATATGCAACATAATTTAGTACACTATTTTTATTTGATGTAGTATCATATCCTTTTCTTTTTGCTATTGTAAGAATACTTTCTGTGCTTGTAAATAAATTATGTGGTGCAGATTTACTTTTTTCTCTCCAAAAATCTTTAGCACTTTCTTGTATTCCATTAATATAATCTACTCTTAAATTTGGTATGTCTCTTTCTGCTTGTGGACTCCAACCATGGTGTACATATATTGCATCATTTTCTAATGCATAATCTAAAAAGTAGTGTCTAGCACTTCTTACTGGTCCTATTTCTTGAAGATCTTGATTTTTAAATACTGCCATTAGTCTTGTTTCTCCACCCTCAACAATAATTTCATAAACTAAATAGGCTTTATTTAAATTTGCTTGTGGCCACGCTTTTGGATGATTATCTATCATTACCGCAATAGGTCTTTCATTCCCTTTAAATATTTCTGGCTCTTTCTCTTCTACAACTAATTTCTCGTCCTCACTATCTGGATTTTGTTCATTATTATTTATATTATTAGGATTGTTTTCTATGTTTGTATTATGATTAAGTATTTGATATATCAAAATTCCTCCAGCTACTACCACAATAATCATAAGTATTACAATAAATATTATTATACCTTTATTTTTCATCTAATTCCTCCCTTGTTATACCTAATTTTGTTAAAACTTTTTCTTCTTTAGAACGCATAACAAGTTTGTCTTCTTCTTTTATGTGGTCATATCCCATTAAATGATAAAATCCATGAACAATCATATAAGATAATTCTCTTTCAAAACTATGTCCATATTCTTTAGCCTGTTCTTCAACTCTTTTTATTGATATTACTATATCTCCAAGAATATCTTCATATTCAAAGTTATTATTAAGTATTTTTTTATCTAATTCTTCTTTTTCAAAAATTGGAAAAGATAATACATCTGTTTCATTATCTACATTCCTATATTCTTTATTAATTTTCCTTATATTTTCTGGTGTAGTTAATGTTATACTTATATTTAATTTTGAATTTTCTAGTTTTTCTTCTTTAAAACATTGTTCAATTACCTTTTTTATTATTTCTTCAAATTCTATGTTTTCTTCTAAATCTAAATATTCTATTGTATACATATCTTACCTCATTTTTTGTTATGCTGTTTCTAATTTTTTTATTGTTTTTCCTATATATATTTTTTGTGTTCCTTTACCAAGTTTTATTTCTTTCATTACTCCATAATCTACTAGTCTTCTTTTATAATATTTTATTAATCTGCTATAATCTGTTTTTTCATTTCTGATTTTTGATAAATCGTTTTTAATAAATAAAATTTCTTTTTCTTTTACATATTTTATAAAATCTCTATCCTTTAATTTTTCTACTTGTTGATATTTATCATAGAATTTTTTAAATTCTTCTCTTTCTTTATTATTTTCCCAATATACTTTTGTTGCTAATAATTCTACATTATAGTTTTCTAATAAATTTAAAACCATTGTATATGCTTTTTCTCTTTTGGCAGCAATTTTTGTATCTTGTACTAAACATCTAGCATCTTTTATTAATTTCATATAACATTGTTCTGCAACAACTAATGGTAAACTATGTGTAAATAAGTTCCTACTTATTTTTAATAATATCATATTTTTTTCTATATTGTCTCTTGTGTCTAATTTTCCTACAGAAAATCTTTCATATTCTTTTACTATTGGTTCTATTTTTGAATCTACTTGTTTTAATGGCAATATATTTTGTATATAGTCTTCTAGTGTAGAAAATATTTTTATATATATCCACTCTTTACTAGAATCATATACATTTGTTGTATCTGCTAATTTAATTGAATAATTTTTTAAAATTCCTTTATATAATGTATCTTGTTTTGAAACATAAAATTTATTATATTTTTCTACTAATTTTTCTTTACCTGTATTTCTTACACTTTCATTATCTAATTCTAATAAATACTTTTGTTTTCTATATTTATATTCATTATATTCATTTTCTTTTAATTGTACAATTCCATAATATTGTGATAATGCTGTACTCTCAAATTGTGTGGCAGTATTATTTTTTACCTTCTTATATATTGTATCTAACACAAATTTATCTAATGCTTCTAAATATGCTGTATATGCATCTTCATATTTTTTTTCTAGTTCATCTTTATTTTCTATTTCAACACTTTCTGCTGTTAATGCTTCATATGCTTTTATTACAACATTTCTTTTCATAGAAATTCTTATTCCATTAAATCCTATTTGTGTTGGAATTAATAGTTTTGTTAGTGTATTTGTTATTTTATTAAAAAATGTTTTATCTGTACCTACTACTCTTAAGCTTCTTTCTTCCATAGTCTTACCTTTCCTTTCCAGAATAATGTTATTCTAAGTTTTGGCAAGCAGGTATGTATTTTAGTTTATATTTTCTTCTTGTGTATCAAACTCTTCTATTTTCTCCTGCATTCCTATATTTTCAATTACTTCATATGTTACACTTACCTCTACATATTCTTCTGTTTTTACTACTTCTGCATTTTTTCCTATTATATTTTTTCCAGTTCCTATTTCTTGCTCGATTTCTTGTTCCAATTCTCTTGTTCCAATTTCCGTAGCTTCTTCAACTGTATATTGTTTTTCTATTTCTTCAAATTCTTGGTTTGTTATTTTTATAACTGAAATAGGTAAATATAAATTTGAAAATATTTTAAACTTTTTCTCTGTTTCTATTGTATCATAAAATTTAAATTTTGAAAGAGTTTTATAAAAATTTATTTGAAAATTATTTATTTTTATTTTATATTTCGTTTCTTTTTTTCCTGTATTGACTTTTTCCGTTGTTTTTAGAGGAATTTTTTTTGTTTTACTATATTTAATAATTGCTTCTACTTCTCCTAAGCTATGAACATATCTTACTCCTGTATATTTTCCTTCCATCATTCCTTTTATAAGTATTTGTCCCTCTTTAACTTCATCTCCAACATTTACTAGGGCTGTGCCATTTTGTGCAATTATTTTAGTAATAATTCCAGATTTATTTGAAACAATATTACTATAATCTTTTTCATCTATAATTTCTGGTGCTTCTTTAGCTTTCACTATCTTTACAATTGCATTAGTTCCTTTTAATTCTATTCCCATCCATGAAATATCATTTCTATTTAATCTAATTTTATTAATAATTTCCTGTGTATCAATTTTATTTTTATTCATTCCAACTTCTAGTCCTGCGTCTTTAATGTCTTGTTCTATATTTTCAATTTCAATATTGTCTTCTATTTCTATATTGATATTCCAAATATAATTTGTACTTATTCCTATTAATATTGTAATAATAATTAAAGATAAAAAAAAGATTTTTCTTTTCTTATATCTATTTATAAGAAATGGCATTCCTCTTTTTCTAATTATTTTTACTTTACATTTTAATTTTTTGGCTATTTTTATAATTTCATAAAAATCTTTTATTCCTACATTTAAAAATAATTTAATTCCTTTTTCTCTTTTTAAATTCCATATTAAAATTTTACTAGTTGTACATATATTTATGAATCTTTCTATATAATACCCCTCTACTGATATTCTTACATATCCTAAAATATATTTTAGCAAAATTTTAATTAGCATTTTTTACACTCCTCCATACTTTTGTTAAAAACAAGTACAAATTAAATTTTATCTGTTAATCTTCTGTTCTTTCTATATCAATACTTTCTATTTTTCCTGTAATTTTTATATCATCATTAGTCATTTTCTCAAGATTTAAATTAAATCCATTTATATTAACAACTCCTATATATGTACTTATACTTGCAAAAAATTCTTCATATTCTAAAATTCCTTTATAATTTTCTAATATTAGTTCATGAAAACCAGTGATTGTTATCTTTGGCTCATTTGAATATACTTCTTCTGGAATTTCTAATAATTTTTCTAATCTATTTTTTTTCATTTATAAATTAATTCCTTTCGTATATTTTTTGTGTGTCAGTTCAGTCAAAGCCATTTTATTCTAAAGAACAATAGCAGACTTTTTTAGACATTTTATATGTTCATAACATTTTAAAGTCCGCGTTATTTTTCGTGCGCTAATTTTACGAAATAAAATTGTGTGCATCTGTTTGAGCGAAACTCTTTTCTTGTATAGGAAAAACTTGATTTTTCATATACGATGAGAAAAGCTTAGTTTTAGTTATTTATACATTAAAGAGTATAACATTCCTATTGTATAAATTCATTTAAACTTTTAAATTCGTATCCTTGTTTATTTGCTTCTTTAATAATTGTACCTAATACTTCTGCATTTGTTTTTGAATTTGAATGTAATAACATTATTTCTCCAGAGTGGAAATTATTAGTTATCATCTTAATAGCTTCTTCTTTTGATGGTTGTTTATTTTCGTCCCAATCACAATATGCAAAACTCCACATTACTGTTTTATATCCTAATGAATTTGTCTTTTTTAATGTTCTTTCATTAAATTCCCCTTTTGGTGGTCTAAAGTACTTCATCTCATAATTAAATTTCTCATATACTGATTGATGTAATTTCATTATTTCTTCTTCAATCTTTTCATCACTTATACTAGGTAAACTTGGATGTTGACATGTATGATTACCTATATTATGATTTTCATTTATCATTCTTTCTACTTTGTCTGTTGCAGAATTAAGATAATGTGCTGTAATAAAAAATGTAGCTGTAACATTGTTTTCTTTTAATGTATCTAATATATTATCAATATATCCTGCTTCATATCCACAATCAAATGTTAAATAAATGTACTTTTTCTCTTTATTTCCTAAACATATTCCACCATTTTCTTCTAGAATTTGTTTATTTGTTGTTCCAACATCTGGTTGTTCATGATTATTTGCTCTTTTTATTCCCCAACCAATTGTTTTTTCTGAAATTTCTCCATTAACTAATAGAACATTCTTGTTTGTAAACATTACACATATTGTGAAAATTGTAATTAAAAGTAAAGACATTATTTTTATTTTGTTACTTATTTGCCTTTTTTCCATTTCTGCTTTCTTTCCTCCTTATTACAAAATCTATTTTTTTTAATTTTATGTGTAACATCTAAAATTATTACTTTTCAGTTTTATATTTTAAAAACATTTTTATGGCTTCTATGCAAATAGAGTATTGACAAGATTTAAAATTTATTTTATATTTTTACTTAGTGATTTGTCGAAATTTTGTTAATTCTATCGGACGTATTCAGGAGATTAAATGTTAAAATTTGTAATTTGTGATGATGATATTCATATGTTAGACAGAATTTCATCTTTATTAGAAAAAGTTATTGTTGCAAATGATTTTGACGCAAAAGTAGTCTATAAAACAACTGATTTTAAAGAGTTGTTATCATATATATCTGAAAATAAAATCGATGTAGTCATTCTTGATATTGAATTTTATGGTAAATCTGAAAATGGATTAGATGTTGCAAAACAAATAAGATTTTTTAATAAGAACTGTTATTTAATATTTATTACAAGTCATTTTGAATACATAGCAGAAGCTTATAAATATACAACATTTGACTATATTTTTAAATATTGTTTAAGTATTGAAACTTTAACATCTACATTAACTAGATTATTTGATGATGTTTCTGCTTCAGAAACAAAATTTTTAAAAATAGATAATAAAAATACTTTTATAGATTTAAATGATGTTCAATATATAGAAAAAAGTGGTGCAAAAATTATATATCACACATTCCATTCTGACTACATAACTTATAGTTCATTTAATAAACTAAAACTTCCAAAAAATTTTGTGCGATGTCATAAATCTTTTATTGTGAACATAAATAATATAGCCAATATCTCTTTTAATGATAATATAATTCATTTTAAGAATGGTTCAATCTGTTATATTGGACCAAAATACAGAAACACTTTAATGGAGGTGATAGACATTGTTGCAATTTCTTGATAGTATTAAATCTTTATTAAATAGTGAAAATCCAGAGTTGATTAGTATTATACTTATACCTGCTTGTTTTATTGAATCTGCTTTATTATATAATATTGTTGTAACATTTCTTAGAGTAAATTTGGAAAAAAAGAAAAACATTTTTTATACAATTTTCTTTTCCATTATAAGTGTAGTGCTTTCATTACTTATTCCTGCTCCATTTAATACTATAATCTTTTATATATTAGTGGTTTTTTTATTAAAAATAATATTACATGTAAATTTATTAAAATGTTTTTTCTCTTTATTACTATCTTTATTTATAATTGCTTTAATAAGTTTACTAATACAAAAGCCTTATTTATTAATTTTTAATATAGATAATAATAAATATATGTTAACTCCAATCTATAGAATTGGATATTTAATTATTTTTCAATCAATCTTAGGTATTATATATTATGTAATAAACAAATTATTTAAAGATAAAGGATTACTTGAAGCTTTTAATTTATTAGATAAAAAAACCACAAAAATTATATATTTTTATATGATTATTGGTTTTATTGCTTTAGTATTACAGTTAATTATTACAGCTTTTTATATTGATAAAATACCAATATTTATTAGTATTTTTAATTTTTTATTATTGCTTTGTCTTTTAATTTCAAGTATTTATACTTTTTCAAGAGTAATTTCTCTCGAAACAACAAAGCAAAATTTACAAATTGCAGAAGAATATAATAAATCATTAAATATTCTATATGATGAAGTAAAAGGCTTTAATCATGATTTTAAAAATATTATTTCTACAATTGACGGATATGTAGATACTAATGATATTGATCGTTTAAGAAAATTTCTTGAAGAAGTAAAAGAAGATTGTATGATTACAAAAAATTTATCTATATTAAATCCAAGAGTTATAAACAATCCTGGAATATATAGTTTATTAAATAATAAATATTTTAAAGCAACAAATGCTGGTATTAAATTTGATTTAGATTTTTTATTAGACCTAGATACATTACAAGTTAATAATTATAAATTTTCAAGAATTCTTGGTGTTTTATTAGATAATGCTATTGAAGAAGCAGAAAAATGTGATGAGAAAATTATAAAAGTTTCTTTTAGAAGAGAAGATAAAAATCATAGAGCAGTTATTTTAATACAAAATACTTATACAAATAAAAATGTAAACATAGATGAAATTTTTAAAAAAGGATTTTCTGGAAAACAAAATCATTCTGGTATTGGATTATGGGAAGTACGTAAATATGTAAGAAATAGTAAAAATTTAGATTTATTTACAACTAAAAATAATACATTTTTTAGTCAAGAACTAACTATTTATGATATAGATGTAGAAGACCAAAAAAGTACTTAATCGTGCTTTTTTGGTCTCTAAATTTTTTAAAACATTATATATTCTCATTACGAATTGTTTCTATTATATTTAATTTATTAATTTTATTTAATGAATATTTCATTATTCCTCCTATTAGTATACTTACAGCTATTATAGATATTATAATTGCTTCTATTGGGAAAATATAATTTAGCTCAACATTTAATGAAAATCCTAAATATATTAAATAAGATAATATTAATCCTAAAATAATTCCAATTATTAAAGATTTTCCTCCTAAGAATATTGTTTCTAATCTTATCATTTTATTAAATTCTTTTTTTGTCATTCCAATAGATTTTAAATGCATAAATTCCCTTTGTCTAAGTTCCATACTGGTTGTTATTGTATTAAAAATATTTGTTGTTCCTATTAATGCAGTAATTATTATAAATCCATATAAAAATATTGAAACTCCTGTTATTATTGATTGTTGTTCTCTTCTAGATTCTGCATTATTTCCCATTGCCCAATATGAATCTGAATAGTTTTCTTTTATATATTTTTCTAATTCTATATCATCTTCTGCTTGAATATGTAAAAAGCAAGGTTGATTTTCTTGTATATAATATTTATCCATAAATTCATCACTAACAATTAAAAATGCAGAAGCTCCTGTTGCTAAAAATATTGGAATAGAAATTATTCCTAATATAAATGCTTCATGAAATACTATTTTACGAATTTGTTTTTTAGTCGCTCCAATTGATGATAATATACCATATTGCTTTATTTTTTCTGTAATTGATATATCAAAACTATTTCTAATACAATATACTGATGTTAAAACTATAACTAATATAATTATTCCTGCAACAGAATAGACCATTTTTGCTGTCTCATCTATATAGTCACCTGTCTGCATTCCTAATAAAGTATTATTATACAAATAAACATATTTATTATTTTCATATCTTGATAAATTTTTTTCTGTGATAGCACTATTTGAACCAATCAAATTTTTATATGTATTATCACCTATTCCTTGTAATTTTGCAATTGTTTCTAATCTTTTGTCTAAATCTTTTATTTTTATATAAACATTTAATTTGTCTGACTCAGAATATTCATTTAATTTTGTGATTGCTATATATTTATCTGAATTAGGATTGTTTACTGTTTCTATATATTCGTCTGTAATATTTACCATTCCAACTATTGTATATGTTTTTTTATATGAATTATCTCCATTTTGTAGCTCTAATTCAATTTGACTTCCTAGTTTTATATCTGTTTCATTATATTTTGTTAATGTATCTGAAAATATTATTTCACTATCTGTTTGAGGAATTCTTCCATCTGTTATTTCTAGTCCCAAATTATCTAAAGAGCCTTGGGAAAAGCTTAAAATTTCTAAAGGTATATTTGTACCTGAACTTTCTTGTAAAGAAGAATATCCTAAAATTTTTGTTACAAAAATTTTATCTATATTTTCGTCTTTCGAAAATTCATCTAACTCAAATGCTGGTACATTTAAAAATCCATAATGATAGTCTCCTTTTGTTTTTTTAGTATGTTCTAATAAAGTTTTTTGAAAACTAGAAATTATAGTTATAACACTAGTTATTAAAAAAATTGCTAGTATTATTCCTATTATTAGTGATATTGTTCTTTTTTTGTTTATTTTAAAATTTTTAATGGTTAAATTATTTAGAAATCTCATCTTAATCCCTACTAAACAATCTTTCCATCTTCGATTTTTATAATTCTATCTGCTTCTTTAGCTATTTCTGGATTATGTGTTATCATTATTATTGTTTGACCTAATTCTTTGTTTGATTTTTTTAGTAATGCAATAATTTCATTACTAGATTTTGAATCTAAATTTCCTGTTGGCTCATCGGCCAGTACTACTGCAGGATTGTTTATTAAACTTCTTCCTATTGCAACTCTTTGTTGTTGTCCTCCAGATAATTCGTTTGGTAAATGTGTTATTCTTTCTTTTAATCCTAAAGTTGATATTAGTAAATTTAATCTTTCTTGGTCAACTTCTTTTCCATCTAAATCACAAGGAAGTGTAATATTTTCTTTTACATTTAATATTGGCATCAAATTATAAAATTGATATATAATTCCAATATTTTGTCTCCTAAATATAGCTAAATTATCATCATTTAATTGATATATATCTTTTCCATCTACAAATACTTTTCCAGATGTTGGTCTATCTACTCCACCAATTAAATGTAACAATGTTGATTTTCCGCTTCCAGAACTTCCTATTATTGCAACAAATTCTCCTTTTTCTATAGTTAATGATACATTATTTAGTGCAATTACTTCATTTTCTCCTTTTCCATACTTTTTTGTTAAATTTTCTACTTTAACTATTTCCATTAATTCCTCCTCCTTTATCCACCCAAAAATTATATTTTTTTATAACTAAAATTTATTCTACTTTATATAAAATGTCAATATTTTTTGTAAAAGTTACAGTTCAGAGAAAAATTTTGATATATTAATATATAAAAATTTCTCTCTGAACTGTAACAAAAAATGAGCTGTGTTGGAGCTCATTTAAATTGAATTGAATTAACATTTAAGAAAAACGCTTTTCTTAAGGAATTTAGTCTTTTTTAATTAATGATGCTGGCATTTTTGGTTGATGTCCCCACCACAATATAGCACATGCAGTGTTTGTTGATTTTGCATATTTTTCTGCAATTTTTGCTAAAAATTTTAACATAGTAAATTCCCCCTTCTTTTGTAGATATTTATAATATTAGAATAATAACTTATTCTATATTACACTAAATTAATTGCTTGCATATATTTCATGTCCATATTTATTTTTAGTTATATTATATGCAAATCTTGTAATTGTTAGAGTTTGTATTAAATCACCAAATATTATAATTCCTGAAATTGTTGTATTAGATATTATTATTGCTATTAGAAATTCAAGAGTTAAAATAGTATATGAAAAAATTTGTTTCTGAAGTCTTTCTTTTTTTCTTAATATAGGAAAATTCTCTGTGTCTGCCGGTGCATAGATTTTTATCATTATCATGCAAAATACCCAAACTATGATTGCAGATATTATTTTTACATTTCCTTCTAAAATAAAATATTTTCCTAATAATGCAGAACCACTATATAATATTAATGTATATATAATACATCCTATATGTGTTTTCATATGTACTCCACCAGATACACATCTATATGGTGCTATTATTAAAACAGATAATAATGTTAATTTAAATATTCCTAAGAAGTATGCAATTGCAAGTATTATTACTCCTTTTGGTAATTCCCCTATTAAAATTTGCAATCCATACATTATTATTTCTGCTCTTTCATCATCTATTTCTGGCATTTGTTTTCTTATTTTTTCTGTTAATTTTGTACATATTTTATCAATCATTTTAATTTGTCTCCTTTAAGACTTTTCTTTTGAAAATAAAATTTAAAATTATAATTTTTATTTTCACTTTATGTCTAGGTAACTTAAATTTTCATATTGTTTTCTTTGTACAAATATATTCTATCACGAAATTTAGAAATTTTTTATTTTTTGCATGAAAAGTCCATTTTTTGTCATGAAAAGTTATTTTTTAATTTTCATGACGAATTTTGGCACTTTCATGAATTTTTTTATATTTAGGAATCTGTCTTAGTTAGATTTTTCTTTTATGAAAGCAAATTTCCACATAAAAAGCCTTAGACTTATTTCTAAAGCTTCATTATAAAATAATTATATAAATTCTTCCCAAACAAGATTTGCTAAATCTAACCCTTTATTAGTTAATCTTATATTATTGTTATCAATTATTAGCAATCTTTCATCTGTTAATTTTTTTAATTCATTTCTAAATAAATAAATAGGATTATCTCCAAATTTGTTTTTAAATTGATTGATATCAACTCCTTTAATTTTTCGTAACCCTAAAAGCATAAATTCTTTTTTGGCATCATCTTCTTTTTGTACTTCATGAATTATTTTGTTTCTATTAAAATTTCCATTATTTACATTTTCGATATATTCTTCTATATTTTCTGTATTTGAATATCTTGTTATATCTCTATAAGAATGTGCTGATGCTCCAATTCCTATATATTCTTTTTGATTCCAACAATTTAAATTATGTTTTGATTCATATCCTTTTTTTGCAAAATTAGAAATCTCATAATGTATAAATCCATTTAATTCTAATGTATTTTTCACAAACCAATACATATTTCTCTCCAATTCTTCATCTGGTAATTGCATTTCTCCTTTTTCAATTTTATTTGCAATTGGTGTTCCATCTTCAACAATTAATGAATATACAGAAATATGTTTTGGTTTTAATTTTATTATTTGTTCTAAACTTTCTTTTAAGTCTTTTATTCTTTGGTTTGGAAGTCCTAACATTAAATCTACATTTATATTTTTAAAACCAACTTTTTTTGCCAATTTATATGTTTCTAAAAACTGTGTAAAATTATGTATTCTTCCTATTTGTTTTAATAATTCATCATTTGTTGTCTGTAATCCTATACTAATTCTATTTATTCCAGTTTTTATATAATCTTCTAATTTTTCTTTTGTTACTGTTCCAGGATTTACTTCTATAGTAATTTCTGCGTTTGATGATACATTTTTCTCTTTTATTTTTTCTAAAATTTCTATTATATATTTACTATCTATATAAGATGGTGTACCACCACCTATATATATTGTTGTAATTTCTGGTTTAATATTTTGTGTTTGAATTTCAGCTTTTACTGCTTGTACATAATCTTCTATTAAATTATCTTTATTACAATATGATATAAAATCACAATAATCACATTTTTTCTTACAAAATGGAATGTGTACATATACTCCTATTTCATTATTTTTTATCATTTATTTTTCCAATCTCCATTATTTTTTTTAGTCTATAATTTACTCCAGATTTTCCTATTGGGGTTTTCAACATCTTTCCTAATTCTGTTAAACTTGCACTTGGATTTTTTAATCTTAATTCTGCAATTTCTTTAAGTGTTTCTTCCATTTTTTCAAATTCTCCACTTTTCTTTAGTTTTCTAATTGTTTCTATTTGTTCAATTGAGGCATTCATTGTTTTATTCATATTTGCAGTTTCACAATTTACAATCCTATTTATTTTATTATTCATTTCTCTTTGAACTCTAATTTCCTCATATTTTAATACAGATTTATTTGCTCCAAATAGTGCTAATATTTTTGATATTTCTTCTCCATCTTTAAGATATACTGTAAATTCTTTATTTTTTTCTATATAATTACATTTAATATCAAATTCATTTAATCCTTTCATTATTAAATCTGAATACTCTTTTTTTCTAAGCCTAATTTCTAAATGATATGTATTCTCTGGATTATTTATTGAACCAGCTCCTAAATATGCACCTCTTATTATATTTTTTATTTGCTCTTTTGATAAGTCATCTATTTGTATTGTAATTTTAGGACATATTATTATAAAAACTTTTCCTTGTATTGTAATATCATAATTATCTATCCCACTATTACTTAATAATCTAGAAAATCTATTTATATTATATTCGCTTTCTGTAGAAAATTTTATTTTATCTCCTTGTTCAGATATATTACTACTAATTAAATATCCCATAAGTTCATATTTTACTGCTTCTTTATTTGCTAAATTTTCTGTTTTGCTCATTTCTTCTTTTAATTCTGTTGAAAAAGACATATTTTTTTCTCCTTTTTTATTAAATTTAGCTTTTAAATAACTTGAGTTATTATAACTCTATCACATCCATATAAATCTTTTTTACAATAAGTCTTTTTGTAACTTTGTTTTTCTTCTATCAGTTTTATTACATCATCTTTTTGATTATATCCTATCTCAAAACACAAATAACTCTCTGTTTTTAAATAATTGATTGCATCTTCTAGAATTCTTCTATAAAAGTCTAATCCGTCATATCCTCCATCTAAAGCTATTTCTGGTTCTTTTTGAACTTCTAAACTTAATTTCTTGATTTCTTCCTTTTTTATATATGGTGGATTAGAAACTATTATATCAAATTTATTTCTTTCTATATTTTCAAATAAATCTGATTTAATAAATTTTACATCTGCATTTAATTTTTGAGCATTTTTATTTGCAACTTCTAAAGCCTTTTCACTAATATCAATTCCAGTTACTTCAGCATTTGGTACATTCTTTTTTAAAGATATTGCTATAATTCCACTCCCAGTACACAAATCTAATATCTTGGGTTTAATCATTCTTTTTGAAATTTTAATAACCTCTTCTACTAAAATTTCTGTATCTGGTCTTGGAATTAATGTGTTTTCATCAACAAAAAAATCCATTTTCATAAATTCTTGTCTATGAGTTATGTGTTGAAGTGGTATTCCTTTTGTTATTTTTTCTATATTTATAAAATACTCCCATTGCTGTTTTTTTGTAATTTCTTTATTATCATAAACTATTATATATTGTCTTGGCTTATCTAAAACATATTGGAGTAATAATCTTGCTTTTAATTTTGGACTTTCTATATTATTAGATTTTAACATTATCATTCCTTTTGTTATTGCTTCTTTTATTGTCATTAATACCACCTCTTTTTCTTCTATTTATTCAAAATCATTAACCTCTTTTCTAAACTTATCTCCTCTATCATACATATCTTTAAACATATCAAAACTTGTACTTGCTGGTGAAAATAATACTATTTGCCCTGGCTTTGCAATTCTTTTTGCAAGTTCTAGACTTTGTTTAAATGTTTCACACATATGAATATCTACTTTTTTATTTTGTTTTTCTTCTTCAATTTTTACTGCTTCATAAATTTTACTAGCTGTTTGACCTATTAATATTAAACTTTTTACTTTTTCTACAATTTTAATTCCCAATGGTGTATAATCTAAATTTTTATCTGCTCCACCTGCAATTAGTACTATTTCTTTATTAAAAGAATTTAATGCTGATATTCCTCTAGTTGGAGATGTACTTGCAGAATCATTATACCATTCTACTCCATTAAATACTCTTACTAATTCTAATCTATGTTTTACTCCAGAAAATTCTTTTATTGTATTAAGAGCTTTTTCTGTACTTACTAAATCTTTAGTTAATGCTAATGCTGTACATATATTTTGTAAATTATGTATTCCTTTTAATTTAATTTCATCTTGAGAAATTAAATGTCTTCTAATACCATCATTACATTCTTTTATAATTCCATCTTCAACAATATATCCATAATCTAATCTCTGTTTGCTACTAAATAATATAACATCTCCATTTGCATCATTTTGGCATGAATTTGTTAATTCATTATCTGCATTTAATACAAGAATTCCTGTACTTTTTTGGTGTTTATATATATTTTTTTTCGCATCTATATATTCTTGATAATCTTTATGTACATTTAAATGGTTTGGAGTTATATTTGTTATTGCAGATATATCTGGACTTACTTCCATATCCATTAATTGAAAACTACTTAATTCTAATACTATTATATCTTCTGGTTTTATTTCTTTTAATTTTGTAAAAAGAGGTATTCCTATATTTCCTCCTAGATAAACATTATAGCCACCGTCTTCAAGAATTTTTGCTGTTAAAGTTGTTGTTGTTGTTTTTCCATCACTTCCTGTAATTCCTATTACTTTACATGGTGCCATTTTTATTAATTGTTCAATTTCTGTTGTAACAACTGCTCCTCTTTCTTTTTCTCTTACTAATTCTGGCTTTGTTGGTAAACAACTTGGTGATCTAAATATAACTTCAAATCCGTGTAAATTATCTAAATTCCTTTTTCCAAAATAATAATCATATTTATATTTTTTAATTTTATCAAAAATATCTTTTGATATCTTTTCTTCTTCTCTGTCATCAAATATTGTTACTTTAGCTTTTTTTTCAAACAAATAATCAATTAATGGAATATTACTTACACCAACTCCTATAACTGCTATTTTTTTATTTTTAATGTATTCTTCAAATTTTTCTAATTTTTGGTTTTTAAATTCCATTTTTAATTTCTTTCCTTCCTTAATGTATTTACTTTATTTATTGTATTCTTTTAGTATAATTTCGTTCTTATTATATAACTTTTTTTATGTTTTTACAATACAAATACAGATTATTCAATTTTACTATGGGAAAAAAAGTGCCGGTTCTCTTTTTTTCCATTTTTAGTAGCAAATGAGTTAACATCTTGTTTTCAATAATAAAACGGAAAAAAGAGAACCGGCACTTTTTTTCCCTGAAATATAATTTTTATTGATTTCAATAGTATATTATTGATTATATAGGGTAAAATATTTTTGTAAACTTTTTTGTGGAGGTGTTATTTATGTCAGAAAAAAATAATAACAAAAAAAATAACAATAATAAAAATAATAGCAATAATAATAACAATAATCAAAACAATAATAACAATAGATAGGAACAAATTTCATAAAATTAAATTTAATTTTTATTCAACTTTATAATTTATAATATTTTAAGCATGTAAAACTTATTCAATTTTGCATGCTTAATTATTAATTAAAATCATAAAATCCCTAAATATTAGCAATTATAAGCTCTTATACAATTAGAAAAATATATTTTTATTGTATAGAAAATTATTTTAATCCAATTAGAGCAGTCTCTAATCCATAACTTTCTTTTTCTACTCTATAAGAATGTATTAAATCACAATTACAAACACTACAAATTCCACAATCAAGAATATTATTAGCTTTTATTCCCTCATTTTGCAAAATAATTTTATTTATTTCAACTGTATCTATAACCCACTTTTGTTCTGTTTTTCTTTCTATAATCTCATTAAATCTATTAGCTTTTTGAAGCTCTTGTTTAAATTCATTTTCAAATAAAGCTTGTACATCCTTCTCAACCTCAAAATGACATTTTCTGATACTTGGGCATATACAACAAATTATATTTTCTGGTTTACAATTATATTCTTTTTTCATCTTTTGAACTGTTTCTACAGAAGTTCTTTGAATAGTACCTTTCCAACCAGAATGTACATTTGCAACAACTTTTTCAACAGGGTCAAAAAATAATAATAAAATACAATCTGCATTTGTAGTAACTAATAATAAATTAGATTTATTTGTAATTAAGCCGTCTGTTAAATTATACTCATCTAAATTGAAATCTGGTTTATCATTATTAATTTTACTTTTTACTAATTTTACAATATTGGTATGTGATTGATTTGGCTTTACTAAATTTGTATAAGTACAATTTATATTTTTACATAATTCTTTATAATTATCTATAGCTTTACTATATAGTTCTGGACTATTATTTTTTATATTTAAAGATGTTCTATAATTTTTATCTATCCCTAAACTATAAGCATGTACCAAAGTATCACTAAATTCTAAAAGTTTTTTAAATTGTAAATATTGAAATCCATTATTGTTTTTATGAACTACAACATTATTTGATAAATCTTTCACTTTTCTTCTCCTTAAAAAATTTATATATTAATAATAAATAAATTTTGAATACAATTAGAGTAGAAGAAATTTATAATTTCACTTAATTTTTTCTTCTCTAATTTTCTCAAGTATTTCTTTTTTACTTCTTTCTTCAATATAATTATATTTATTAAAACAAGCACCATTATTAAAATTACAAATACTCTTATAATTACAATATTTGCAAGGTGTTTTTTTATTTTTATAATATGGAATTAAATCTATTTTCCCACTTAAAATTTCATTAGAAATTTGCTTTATGATTACATACATATAGTCTTGCAAATCTTTAAATTGTTCCTTTGTAACACAATTAGAATTTCCTTCACTTAATCCATTTTTCTTAGAAATAAATGCAGGAACTAAGTTTGAATAACCTTCTTGTAAATTTTTATCATGTAGTTTTACAACTTTTATATCTGCTAAAATTAAACCTTTCATTTTAAAGTTTTTTCTAATTCTTTCTTCTATTTCTTCTACCTCGATATTTTTTTGAGTATCTACCATTTGTTCAATTAAACTAAAATATAATACACCTGCTGGCATAATGTCTTCTTCTTTACAAACAGCATCTAAATAAGTTAATAACTGTATTTGCAACCCTGCATAAACTTCATTTAAATCAATATTCTTTATAGAAGATTTATAATCTATTATTCTTAAATATTTTCCATCTTCATTTTGTGCAGTATCTATTCTATCTATTTTACCACTTATTTCAACCATTTTACCACTTTCTAATGGTATTTTTATAGTTTTATATTTTCCTTTATCATCAAATTCTATTTCTGTTCCTAATATTTCAAACTCACTATTTACTAAAGATAAAACTATATATTTTAATGCTTTTTTTATTAATTTTTTTAATCTGTTTACTAGTGCTCTATATTTTGCTGTTGAAGTAAAAATGTAGTTTTTGTTTTGTAATAATTTTTCATCAATTATTTTATCAACTACATCAGAAATTTGTTCTTCTGTTATTTCGTCTAATTTTAAATTTTCATCTTTTATTGTTTCAAAAAATTCATCAATTGTTTCATGCATAAAAGTTCCTGTATCAAAGCTCTGAATTTTTAATTCTTCTTGTGGATTTATTTTTAAACCATATTGTAAAAAATAAGAAAATGGACATCTTTTATATTGTTCTAGCCTAGAAATACTTGTTGATAATTTATTTCCATATAGTCTATCTATATTTTTTTGCTCTATTTTGTCTGGCAAATTTGTGTAATTTAATCCTTTTAAACTTTGTTCTAATTTATTATTCCAATTTTCTTCTTTTTTATAATAATTATAAATATAATACCAAATATTCTCTATTTTATCATTTTCTCGTAATTTATTAATATTCTGAATTAATTCTTCATATGTTATTTTTTTATTTAGAATTTCCGAATTTGTTTCTAATATATCACTTTCTTCTTCTAATTTGGGATATATCCTTTTTATTTTATTTATTAATATAGATGGTCTTAATGCTTTTCCTTGCATATCTGATGAAGGATATGATAAATATAATTCTTCTTCTGCTGTAGAAAAAGTTTTATATATGTTAAAGTTATCTTCATATAGCTTGTCTATTGTACCTTTTGCAAGTTCAATTCCATCATTTTTTAATTTTTCTCTATCATCATCATTTAAAAAGCCTTCATCTTTATAAATACTTGGAAAAATCCCATCATTTAAACCAATTACGAATGTTGCTTTTACTTTATGACTCCTTGACCTATCTACATCTCCCATTATTACTTGGTCTTGAGTTCCTGGAATTTTTGTTAAATTACTATTTTTTAATCCTATTTTAAATATTTGTGTATATTTATCTAATGTTATTTTGTCATCTTTAAAAATTAGTACAATTTCATCTAAAATCTTTATAATAATATTTATACTATTTTCATATTCATTAGATAAATCTATTAGTCCTTGTTTTTCTAATTCTTGTCGTTTTTGTTTTACTTTAAATGCTAGATTTTGTGCTATTAAAAATTGGTACAATAATTTTGATATTCCCTCAGCTGTTTTGTTTTCATCTATTTGTTTTTTTAATTTTATCAATGGTTCTACAATTTCTTTCCTTATTTGTTCTAATCTTTCTATTTCTGGTTTTTGCTTTTCATCAAACTTGCCATATGTAAATTCTTTTTTCCATTTGTTTTGTTTTATTCCCCATTTTATACAATACTTTTCTAATTTAAATAATTCATCTGGTTCTATATTATTAAAACCTGTTTTTAAATAATTAAATACTGCTTCATTACTCCAATTTTTTGTAAAAATCTCTAAAATTGATAAAACATATTGTATTACTATATTTTGGTTTAAATCTCTATTTTCATCTACAAAAATTGGTATTTCATATTTGCTAAAAATTGCCCTAGCTAAATTTGAATATGTATCCATATTTTTAGTAATTATAGATATATCTTTATACCTATAATTTTCATCTCTAACTAATTTAAAAATAGTTTTTGCAACTTGTTCTATTTCTGAATATGGATTTTTAGCAAGAAAAATTTTTAAATTTTTTGTTTCTTTACTGTATATTGGAGTATTTAAATTATATAGATTTTCTTCTAAATATTTTAATTCTAAATCTTTAAATCTATATGCTTTTTCCAAATATTCTTCTTCTACTTTTATATTTCCCTCTGATGCAATTTGTAATAATTTGTTTATTGTAATTTGATTTGAATAAAATATATCTGTATCTGGATTTTTTACTTCATGTATTGAATCTGTACATATTGTTATAGTTACTTGTTTAGCAATTTTAATTAATTTTCTTATAATTTCATACTCTTGACTTGTAAATCCAGAAAATTCATCTATATATATCAAATAATCTTTAAATTCAGAACAGTTTTCCACATTTTGTGCCAATATTGTTAATAAGTCTGTTTCATCAATATATTTTTCTGCAATTTGCTCTTGAAATTTTTCATATATCATGTTTAAATCTTTTAATTTGTTTTTTAAGTATATATCATCCTGTTTTTCTATTTCTTGTTTTAATTGTTCTGTATGAATTCCATGCTTTTTAAATTCTGTAATTGCATTTTCTATTAAGTCTAAATTTTCATCTGTTTTTTTTAGAAATATTAAATCATTTTTATAATTACTTAGTATGGAATAAATAAGCATTATTTTTCCACATTTACTTAAATTGGTTTCTGTTCTTCCTCCAATCTCATTTATAACTCTATATGCCATTCTACTAAAAGTAACAACTTCTGCATTTATTACTGCATCTGTTTTTATAGAATCCATTAACTTTTTTTCTGCAGTGAAAGAAAATTGCTCTGGTGTAATTAAAAGTATTTTGTTTTTTTCTTTTATTTTATTAGAAATTTCATTATAACAATATTCACTTTTTCCTGTGCCTGCTCTACCAAAAACAATTTTTAATCCCATAGTAATTTTCCTTTCTTTATTTCTTTAAATTGCACAAATAATTGCTTCTAATCCAATATTTAAATCTATTAAACCAATTTTGTATTTATAATCTAAGTCTTCAAGTTGTTGTATAATATTTTTTAATTCTGTTGTTTGAAAACTTTGTGCTTGCATTTTATACTTTTTTACTAAAAATATCTGGTTTGGTTTTAATTTTAAACTTTTTTCTATGTCTTTATTATACATAATTGCTAATTTTACAAAATATAATTTTTTAAAATGATTATATAATGTTATTAAAATCTTTTGTATAGGCTCTTTCATTGCAATTAAATTATGTAATACATCAATTGCTTCTTTTGCTTTTTTTTGTCCAAGATTATCTGTTAAATCAAATATAACACTTTCTATTTTCTTAGAGCAAAGTGAATCAATATCATTTTTTTCTATTGTTCCACCTGCTCCTGCATATTCAATTAATTTTCTTATTTCATTTATTAAGTCTTGCATATTTGTTCCACAACATTCTATTAAATATTGTAAATTGTTTTCAGAAATCTCAACTTTATATGCTTTACATATTGCTTTTAATCTTTTAATTATTTGAATTGGTTTCTGTTCTTCAAAATTGCATATATTTCCTATTTTTTCTATAGTATTAAAAATACTATTTTTTTCCGCTTCATTTTCAATAAATATTAACAAAACTGTTTCATTTATTATTTCTACATTTTCTTTTAAATATGAATTTATCTTTTCTTTAAAGTCTTTACTTACCCCCCCACTTTTTTCTCCTCTTTTAAATAGTCCTGTGTTTTTAGCTATTATCAATTTTTTTGGATAGCCAAAAGCAGGAGTTTCGATATCTGCTATCAACTCCTGTACATTATTTTCATCTATAATAATATAATTAATTCCTTTTATAAGTTCTCCAAAGTTTTTTTTCATTTTGGCTACTTGTTGTTCTAATAAAAATGTTTCTTCTCCATAGAGTAAATAAATTCCTTTTGCTATTCCTTGATTTACTTGTTTTTCTAAATCTTCTATTTTTAGCATATTTAATCCTTTCATTATGTGTTAATATTTATTGTAATAACTTTTTTACTACTAATAGTTATTGTTTTATTAAGTTTTATAAATATATTTGTTCTTATAAATAAAATTATTTAATATTTTATTTTTCCAAAATAATTCTAAATACTTCTGCAACACTCCATGCTTGTGCAACAGCACCTTTTGGCTCATATGGTTTTTTAGAATCAAATATTTCTGCAATACTTCCTATACAACCTCTTTCATTTAGCTCCTTAGAAAATGTTTCTGTAACTTGTTTTATAAATTCATTTAATTGTTTTTTATAAATTGTTTTATCTTTTTTACTTTCTGTTGCAAATCTTTTTAAACAATCATAATATAATCCTAATAACCATGTCCATGTAATTCCTTGATGGTAACTAAAATCTCTTTTAAAATTATCTCCCTCATATACTTCTATGTAATTTTCTTCTCCTTTTGCTAATGTCTTTAGTCCATATGGATTTAATAATTTCTTTGTTACAGTATCAAACATTGTTTTTGCTTCTTCTGAATTTACATCCAATACAGGATAAGAAAGGCTTAATGCGAATAATTGATTTGGTCTTATTTTCTTATCTCCTAAAACATCATATAAACATTTTCTTTTTTTGTTATAAAATTTTTCTATAAAAGATTTTTTACATTTTAATGCCATTTTATCATAATTCATTTTTTTATTTTCTTCTGGTTTTCTCTTTGATAGTTCATTCATTATTTTTAATGCATTATACCACATGGCATTAATTTCTACTGGTTTTCCATTTCTTGGCGTTGCAGGAATTCCATTAAATTTTACATCCATCCATGTATTTTGTGTTGATTCTGTACCAGAAACAATAAGTCCGTCTGTATCTAAATAAATATTGTTATTATCTATATCTATTCCTATTGAATAATTTTGGATAATACTTTCTAATTTTGGATATATTTCTTCCATTATAAAATCATAGTCAGATGTGTAATTTAAATATTTTTTTACTTGTTCAAATAATAGCAAAGATGCATCTACACTATTATAAAGTGGTCTATCATCTTCTTCACTATAAGCATTTGGAACTAGTCCATATTTTATATCTCTTACACATGTTCTTAATACTTCTTTGGCTATATCATATTTTTTTGTCACCAATAATAAACCTTCAAAAGAAATTAGTGTATCTCTCATCCAATCCAAAAACCATGGATATCCTGCAATAATTGAATATGTGTTAAATAATGGTCTTTTTATTATAAAATTATCTACTGCAATAAGCAATTGCTTTATTATTTGGTCCTTTTTTTCCTCTTGTTCTGTTTTGTTTTCTTTTTTGTCTATTAATTGAGCTCTTATAATTTCTTGGTTTTGTCTAACCACTTCATTTGTTATTATTGCTCTTGCATCTAGTTCTTCTATATTTTCTTCTAAAGAACATATTACAGAAATTATTTTTTCTTCATTTTTTTCAACATTTACTTCAAATCTTCCTGGTATTACGTGATTTTCTTCTGCTTCAAATCCACGCTTTTCTTCTTCTATATAAAACATATTAAAAAATGTATCATTATGATGTTCTATATATTCACTTTCAGAAACTTGCATATATATTGGTTTTCCATTATCAATACTTACTTCTAATTTTCCTCTATTATATTTTTCTTTTAAATTATATATATGGTCTTTGTTCATACCATGAGAATCTCTATAATTCATTATTGGTGTTAAAATTATTTTTGTATTATGATTTCCATTTTTTATTTTATAATATATTGCTACCGTATTTTTTTGATATTGCATACATATTACTTTTTTTATTTCTACATCTTCAACTTGATATGTATAAACAGGCATAAATTCTTTTACAAAACTTACTTGGTATTCATATCCATGTTTAATAAAACATTTACCTATATTTGTAAATAGATCATATTTTTTTCCATCTATTTCAATACTTTCATCTATTTTTGATAATATTAGCATTCTCTTTGCTGGTGGTATAATCGGTGCCATTAGTAATCCATGATATCTACGAGTATTTGCTCCAATAATTGTTGATGAAGCATATCCACCTATTCCATTTGTAATTACCCATTCTTTATTTAATCCATTTTCTAAATTTAAACTCTCTTTAGTGAATCTCATTTTCGACTTTCCTTTCTTCATTTACTTTTGTGATTCTGTTTAAATTTCTCGTCAGATTCTTTTATTGATTTTATTCTTTCACTATATTTATTACTAAATTTGCTTTGTCTTGTTTTTGTGTGCTTACTTTGTGTTGTTTTTTGATTTTTATTACTTTTTTTCTTTTTCTCTTTAGATTGTATTTTTTTAATTTTATTAATACGTTTATCAGATTTTAATTTTGCATTAAGCATTACATATTCTGGATCATTTTCTCTATCTTCATATTTTAAGTCATTACATATTAATTTTATAGCTGCTTCTGCTACCATATTTGGATCATGTCTAACTTTGCCATCTATAATTGTTGATATATTTTTCTTTATAAATTTTATCTTTTTTAATTTTGGATCATCTAGTTTTTGTTCTACTAAATCAGAACCCTCTAAATTATATTTTTTAATATACTCTGGTATTACTTCTCCAGTATCATATATACAATAATCTATTAATCCTTCTCCACAATGCTCTATTATAGCTTTTAAGTGATCTGCCACAGAGTAATCATCTGTTTGACCTAATTCTGTCATTATATTATTTACATATATTTTCTGGGCTTTACTTTCTTTTATTGCTTTTGCTACTCCATTAACTAATAAATTTGGAATAATATTTGTATATAAACTTCCTGGTCCAATTATTATACTATCTGCTTCCTTAATTGCTTCTATTACTCCCTCTGCAGGTTTACAATTAGAAGGTTGTATATATACTCTATTTATTCTAGTCATCTTTTCACTAACTATTTCTGGTATCATGTCTTTGTTTTCTACAACATATCCATTTTCTAGTTCTGCACATATTCTCATCTCATCATTACTTACTGGAAGCACTTTTCCTATAATATTAAATACAGAACTACTCTTTGAAATTGCTTTAACATCATTTCTATAAATTTCATTCATTGCTGTATAATATATATCTGAAAATTTTAGTCCTCTTAATTGTGGATTTATCATTTCATGATTCAATAATTTTCCAATTTCATCTCTATTTTCTGGCTCTAATGAAACTATACTATCTTTTATATCTTCAAATGGTAAAGCTGTTTGTAATCTTTTTCTAGATTCTGATGGCTCTTTTCCATATTCTGAGACTGCAACAATCGCTGTTAAATTATTTGTATATTTTTTCATACCTGTTAAAATTGTATTAAGTCCTGCTCCTCCACCTATTACAACAATTTTAGGTCCTTTATCATAAATTGTTCTATCAAAAATAAGTGATTTTACATTAACATTTTTTTTATTTTTCATTCTCTCATCTGTTGCTTCAATAAAAAGTTCCATATTTCTTTTGTTTAACATTATTAATCCTAAAACAATTAGAACAAATCCTATTGCAAATATTACTACAATTTTTCCCGCTTCGGAAAATTGCATTTCTTTTGTTACTAATATATCTGAAATTCCATAACATGTAAGCACAATTCCTATTAATATTAAGAATATCCATCTTTTCATTTTAGAACTTGATTTTAACCAATGCATTATTCCTTTCATTATTTTCCTTCCTTTCTTTTAATGTATTATTTCTATTTCTGTTTCTATTTCAACTCCAAATTTTTCTAGTACTTGTTTTTTTATGTATTTTATCAAATCTTCTACATCTTTTGCTTTTGCATTTCCTTTATTTATAATAAAACCTGCATGTTTTTCTGATATTTGTGCTCCTCCTATTTGATATCCTTTTAATCCACATTCATCAATTAATTTTGCGGTAATAAATCCATCTCCTCTTTTAAATACACTTCCTGCACTTGGATATTCTATTGGCTGTTTTTCTATTCTATTTTTCTGATATTCCTTTATTTTTTCAATAATTTCTTCTTTTTTTCCACTTTCTAATTCAATTTCTGTTTCTATAATAATATAATCTTTTTTTGAGAAAATACTATTTCTATATTCGAATTTTGCTTCTTTATTAGTTATTTTGCTAATTTGTCCATTTCTATCCATGTATGTAATACTATTTACAATATCTTTCATTTCTGAGCCATATGCTCCTGCATTCATTCTTATTGCTCCACCTACTGTTCCAGGTATACCTGAAGCAAATTCAAATCCAGAAATATTTTTGTCTGCTAATTTGTAGGCAATTTCTCCTAGCTTATTTCCTGCTCCTAATGTAATTAGGAATTTTGAGTTATCTTCTTGTATTACAAATTTTTTAATTTCAATTTTTAGTACTATCCCATCAAAGCCTTCATCACATACTAAAATATTACTTCCATTACCAATAATTAATACTTTTATGTTATCTTCTTTTATAATTTTTAGTAAATTTTGTAATTCTTGTACAGAATTTATTTTTATAAAAATTTTTGCTTTTCCTCCAATTTTAAATGTTGTATGTTTTGACATTGGTTCATTTAAAAAAATTCTTTCTTTTGGTATAATTTTTTCAATCTTATCTAAAATCACATTTTCCTCCATTTATTATATATTTTTATTCAAATGCTTTAAATTCGTTTGACATATATAAAATTCTTCCTGAAGCAGTTTCTTGAATTTCGCTATTCATAACTTCTCCTCTACTATAGTTAACAATATATGTATAATCACAATTAGTTATACCAGCTTCTTTTAAAATATCTTGATTTAATAAATAGTATTTTTCTTCTTTTTTGGCAGTAGTTAAAAATGCTGTACTACTTATAAAGCCATAATACTCTGTAGGAATTTCATCTTTAGAAAGCTCTTCTCCAACCAGATAACTCTCCATTCCAACAGTCTTATATTTAGTATAAATTTCTAATATTGCATGTTGAATCATTTCTAATTCTACTATCATTTTCTTTTCTTTTGACTCTTGTAATGTATTTACTCCAGAATATGTTGTAACAGTTGCAATCACTATAATAATTATTATCATTACTACTAAAGCAATTAAAGTTACTCCTTTTTGTTCTTTTTTCATTTGAATTTCCTCTTTCTTTTTTAATTTATTTTAGTACTATTATTTATTTTTATATCTGTTAATTATATTATCATTTTTTTCCTAGTTTTACAATATTTTTTTATAAATCTCTTCCTTTTTTATTAATTTTATGTTATAATAAAATTGTTATGTTTTATTTTATAGAACGGAGGTTATTTATTATGTGGCAAATTTGGTTAATTGCTGCTGGTGTTTTTATTATAGGAGAAATTATTACAGTTGGATTTTTAATATTTTGGTTAGCAATAGCTTCTTTAATTGCTATGGTAGTTAGCTTTTTTACTTCAAATGTTGTTATTCAAATGGCAGTATTTGTTATTTCTTCTGCAATTTTAATTTTTGCAACAAAACCACTCGTAAAAAAAATATCTAAAAAAGATCATGTTTCAACAAATGTATATTCAATTATAGGAAAAAAGGCAATTGTAACTGAAGATATTGATTGGGCTAATGGAACAGGTCAAATTAAATGTGAGGGTGAAGTTTGGTCAGCCAAAACAAAAGAACAAATAGATATTCCAGAAGGTAGCGAGGTTGAGATAGTTTCAATTGAGGGTGTTAAAGCTTATGTTAAACCTTTAAAAATTGCAACAACTACTAAATAATACTTTTAAAATAAACAAATCTTGAATAGATTAAAAATTTAATTATGTTATTAAAATATTTTATATAAAAAAATAAAGGAGGATATTATGTGGTTTTTAATTGTACTACTTGTTATAATTTTAATTATCGCATTTAAATCAATCAAAGTTGTTAGACAATCTGAAGTTTATATTATAGAAAGGTTAGGAAAATTCCATAAAGTTGCAGATGCTGGTCTTACAATAATAGTTCCATTTTTTGACCATGTTAGAAGCGTTGTTAGTTTAAAACAACAAACAATGGATATTCCACCTCAAGGAGTTATTACTAAAGATAATGTTACTATTACAATTGATACAGTTGTATTTTATCAAATAACAGATCCTGCAAAAGCAGTTTACGAAATTCAAAGTTTAAAGAAAGGTATTGAATATCTTGCAATTACAACAATTCGTGATATTGTTGGTAAAATGGATTTAGATGCAACATTCAGTTCTAGAGATGGAATAAACTCAGAATTAAGAGTTATTCTTGATGAAGCAACAGATAGATGGGGTTGTAAAATAGATAGAGTTGAAATAAAAGATATCACACCACCAGCAGACATTAGAGATGCAATGGAAAAACAAATGAATGCTGAAAGAAATAAAAGAGCTCTAATTCTAGAAGCTGAAGCTCAAAAACAATCTGCAGTTACTATTGCAGAAGGTAAAAAACAAGCCGCTATTCTAGAGGCAGAAGCTGATAGAGAAGCTCAAATTCGTAGAGCTGCCGGTGAGGCTCAAGCTATAAAGTCTGTAGCAGAAGCAAAAGCAAAAGAAATTGCAATGGTTTATGATGCAATAAAAACAGCTGATCCTGATGAGAAACTAGTTCAAATAAAATCTCTTGAAGCACTTGAAGAAATTGCTAAAGGTGATGCAAATAAAGTATTTATTCCATTTGAAGCAACTAGTGCATTAAGCAGTTTAGGTGCAGCAAAAGAAATATTTACAGATGATAAAAAACAAAAATAATATATTTTTAACCTAAGAAAAAATAATATATAATTTTTTAAAACTCTATAAAAATAGAGGGCATTTCAAAACTAATTGAAATTGTCCTCTATTTTTATACTCTAGCTATTATTTTTAAATAATTTTGTAAATAATTTAAAATACATCATCTATAATAAAAGATTCTTTATTTTTTAATTTTCATCTTTATTTTCAATCTTCTTGTTGTTTTCAATAAATGGTTCAACATGTACTATTGCTTTATATATATTATCTAGTTTCGCAATGGAATTTTCTAATTTATCTGCTAATTTATGACTCTCAAATGTTGTCATATTTCCATCTACTGCAATTACTACAAAAATTATATATTTATATCCAACAGGAGTAGAAGAAATATTATTAATTGCTTTAATGTCTTTATTTTTTTTTATAACTTCAGTAATAGTTTCTTTAGTTTTTGAATCTACTGATACATCCATAAGAATATTATAACTTTCTATAAATATTTCTATACCTGTTTTGCAGATCCATAAAGATATTCCGATACCTACAACTCCATCAAACCAATGTATTCCTTTAATAGATAAAAGTGATGAAATTAATGTAAATGTTGTTATAATGCAATCATTTCTATGGTCTTGCATATTTGCCTCAAGTAAGATATTTTTATACTTTTTATATGCAAATTTAGTATAAATATATAAGCTTAATTTTACTATTATTGTTACCAAGCATACAACTACAAGCCACCAAGAAAATTGTAATTCACTACCATTAATAAGTGTTAAAACTGCATCAATTATTGTTTTTATAGATATAAGTATCATAGAAATAGCTATAAAAAGAGAAAATAAATATTCTGCTTTTCCATGTCCAAAATTATGATCCTCATCTTTCGGTACACTAGCAATTTTATTTCCTATAAAAGCCATTAATGATGCAAATATATCTCCTGCACTATTTATACTATCTGCAATCATAGCTTGACTTTTACTTGTTATTCCTACACATGCTTTTATAGCCAGCAAAAAAATATTTCCAATCATTCCAAAAATTCCAACTTTATTAGTTACTTTATATCTTTTATCAGCATTTTCTTCCATTTTTATTACTTACCTTTCTTATACTTTGTTTATTCCTAAAACTCCTCCAAACATGCCACATATTATACTTGCAATTATCATTATTATTGAATTTATAGTTAATGAGAATTCTTGATTTATTATACTAGAAATAATATATATTATTATTAAATATATTCCTCCAATTAAAGCTCCATTCATCAATCCATTTTTATTCATTTTTAAATTTGCTATTGTACTCCCAACAAAAATACTTATTGCTGTTATAACAATAATTGTAGGTGCAATAATGTTTTCACTTATATTAGAATATGTTAATACAATTGAAAATACAAATAATAAAATTAATGTAACTAAAAATGAAACAACAACCCCTTTTGCAATATTAAAAAGTGACATAGACATTAATTTACCTCCTGATATGATAATATTAAACTAGAAAATCAATTTTATTTTATTATTTTAAATATTTGATTTTTCATTGTGTTATTTTAATATATTCATTTTTATAAATAAATATAACCTTAGAATTATTTTTATCCTAAGGTTATATTTCTATGCTGTTTCTCTAGTTTCAGCAATCATTCTTTGTGGTTTTTCCTTTACTTTATTTGGATTTTCAATAATTTGTGGTTTAGAATTGTTTAATATTGTATCTTTATTAATAATACATTTTTCTATTTTTTCGTTTGAAGGAATATCAAACATAATATCTCTCATTACACTTTCTATTATTGACCTTAATCCTCTTGCTCCTGTCTTTCTTTCTATTGCTTTATCAACTATTGCTTCTAAAGCTTCTTGTTCAAATTCTAATTCTACACCATCCATCTCTAATAATTTTTTATATTGTTTTACTAAAGCATTTTTTGGCTCTGTAGTAATTTTTATTAAAGCTTTTCTATCTAATTCTTTTAGTGTCGCAATAATTGGTAAACGTCCTATAAATTCTGGTATCATTCCAAATTTTAGTAAATCTTGTGGTAAAATTTGTTCAAATACTCTATATTTATCTATATCTTTACTACTTTGTATTTCTGCGCCAAATCCAATTGATTTTTTTCCAATTCTGTCTTTTATAATATTTTCTAGTCCTTCGAATGCTCCTCCACATATGAATAATATATTAGATGTATCAATTTGTAGCATCTCTTGTTGAGGGTGTTTTCTTCCTCCTTGAGGTGGAACAGATGCTATTGTTCCTTCAACTATTTTTAATAGAGCTTGTTGAACACCTTCTCCACTAACATCTCTTGTAATTGATGGGTTTTCTGACTTTCTAGTAATTTTGTCTATCTCATCTATATATATAATTCCCTTTTCTGCTCTTTCAATATCTCCATCAGCTGCTTGAATTAATTTTAATAATATATTTTCTACATCTTCTCCAACATATCCTGCCTCTGTAAGTGTTGTTGCATCTGCTATTGCAAATGGAACATTTAATATTTTTGCTAATGTACTTGCTAATAATGTTTTTCCACATCCAGTTGGACCTACTAGTAATATATTACTTTTTTGAATTTCTACATCATTTTCATCTATATTATATTTTCCTTCAAGTTCTTCTTCATGTGCAACTCTTTTATAGTGATTATATACTGCAACCGCCAGTGTTTTTTTAGCTTCATCCTGTCCTATAACATATTCATCTAATATTTCTTTTATTTCATGTGGACTTGGTATTTCTGCTAAACCAGATAGTGTATATGTTTCTTCCTCTTCAGCATATTCTGCTTCAATAATTTCGTTACATAATCCTATACATTCATTGCAAATATATACTCCTGGACCTGCAACAATTTTTCTAACATTGTCTTGCGTTTTTCCACAAAATGAACATTTTATATTATTTGGTATATCATTTTTAGACATTTATACTCTCCTTCTTTTTAAGTTCTCTTTGTCATAATTCCATCAATTAAGCCATATTCAAGAGCTTCTTCTGCTGTCATATAATTATCTCTTTCTGTATCTCTTTCTATAACTTCTAATGATTTTCCTGTTCTTTCACTTAAAAATTTATTTAATTTTTCTCTTGTACGAACTAAATGATCTGCATGAATTTTTATTTCTGTTGCTTGACCTTGTAGTCCTCCACCACCAATTAATGGTTGATGTATCATTATTTCAGAATTTGGCATAGCAAATCTTTTTCCTTTTTCTCCTGCTGTTAATAATACTGCTCCCATACTTGCAGCTAATCCAACACATACTGTTTCTACAGGACATTTTATATAATTCATTGTATCAACAATTGCCATTCCATCAGTTATAGATCCTCCTGGTGAATTAATATAAAAATATATTTCTTTATCTGGATCTTCTGACTCTAAAAATAACATTTGGGCAACTATTAAACTAGATGTTGATGGATTTACATCCTCTCCTAAATATATAATTCTATCTTTTAATAATCTTGAAAATATATCATATGAACGTTCCCCTTTACTTGTTTGTTCAACAACATAAGGTACTAAACTTGATTTTTCTAACATAATTTTATCCTCCTAATTTTAAAATTTACATCTTTAGTATATCAAAAAGTAGTTAAAAAAGCTAGGAAAAATTTAATCTTTTAATAAACTAAAAAACATCCCTCCTAACTTTTTTGATTTATTTTATTTTTGCATTTTTTACTATGAAATCTATTGCTTTTTCAGACTCTATTCCTTCTTTAATATAATTTTTTAAATCTTCATTATCTTGTATTTCTTCAACTTTCTTTCCATAGTTTTTAGCCATTTCTTCCAATTTTTCTTTTATTTCTTCTTCACTTGCTTCTATTTTTTCTGCTTTTCTAATTGCTTCTAAAGTAAGTCTTGATTTAATTGCTT
Organism: uncultured Clostridia bacterium; assembly: GCA_944386685.1. Taxonomy (GTDB): domain Bacteria; phylum Bacillota; class Clostridia; order TANB77; family CAG-508; genus CAG-269. Next base: position 34,289 of record CALXCA010000011.1, read on the forward strand.
CTATAGCTTGTGGTTCATATTCTTTTCTTACTTCTTCTTCTGTTTTTCCTATCATTTTTAAGTATTGATCTAATTTTAGTCCTTGATATGAAAGTCTTTGGCTTATATCTTGAATCATATGATCTACTTCCATATCAACCATTCCTGATGGAATATCTATTTTTACATTATCGCAAACAGCTTTTATAGCAGATTCTTCTGTTTCATATTTTGCTTTTTGTTCATTATCTTTTTCCATTTTATTTTTTATATCTGCTTTTAGTTCTTCTAATGTATCAAATTCACTAACATCTTTAGCAAACTCATCATCTAATTTTGGTAGTTCTTTTTTCTTTATTTCATGTAATTTTACTTTAAATGTTGCTTCTTTTCCTGCTAAATCTTTAGAAAAATATTCTTTAGGGAATGTTACTTTTATTTCTTTTTCTTCATTGATTTTCATATTAACTAATTGTTCTTCAAATCCTGGTATAAATGCTCCACTTCCTATTTCTAGTTCGTGTCCTTCTGCTTTTCCACCTTCAAATGGAACTCCATCTGTAAATCCTTCAAAATCTATTGTGGCTATATCTCCATTTTCTAATGCTCTATCTTCAATTGTAATTAATCTTGCATTTTTTTCTTGCATTTTTTTAAGTTCTTTTTCTATGTCTTCATCTTTTACAGGATATTCTATTTTCTTTATATCTATTCCTTTATATTTTCCTAGTTTAACTTCTGGTTTAACTTGTACAATTGCTGAAAATATAACATCTTTTCCTTTTTCCATTTGTATAATATCTACTGTTGGTCTACTTACAACATCTATCTTTTTTTCTTCTAGTGCTTCATCATATGCTTGTGTTGCAACATCATTGAATGCATCTTCATAAAAAATTTGTGCTCCATAATATTTTTCTACTATGTTCATTGGAGCTTTTCCTTTTCTGAATCCTGGTATGTTAATATATTTTGCATTTTGGAAATATACTTTTTTCATAGCATTTTCAAATTTTTCTGCTTCTACTGTTATTTCTAATTTTACTTCATTTGCATTCTCTGTTTTTTCAACTTTACAATTCATTTTAAAACTTCCTTTCTTGTATTGGCTTTATTTAGCTTTTATATTATATCATATATTTTCCATTTTGCAATAGTTTTTCAAAGATTTGTAAAATTTTCGTTAGTTTTAGAGAGAAATTTTCTACTGAATTATAATGATTTTCATATTACTTGTTTAATATGATTAATTTTACATTTACCATTCATTAAAAATATTTCAATAACATCAAACCTTATTATATGCCTACAATAATTATTATGTGTTAAAAAAATTGCAGCACTATGTTTCATATGTTTCTTTTTAATATTATTAACAGCTTCACTTGGCTGTCCATAATTCATGCTTGTTCTAGTTTTTACTTCAATAAATACCAAGTTTTCATTTTTTATAGCTATAATATCTATTTCTCCACTTATTGTATAATAATTTGTACTTATTATTTTATATCCACTCTTTTTTAAATATGTTTGAGCTATTTTTTCTCCTATTGTTCCAATTTTTTTCTTGTTTATTTGTATCATAGAAATTTCTATCCCTTTCTTAATTTAATTTAAAACATCTTTTAATTTTTATTTTGTTTTCTTCCAGTTTGAATTTTCGACTGTAAGAAAAAAATCTCAAACTAATTATTATTATTATTAAATTTATATTTAATTTGTTAAATGTTTTATTTTTCTTTGATCTTAAACCTTTGTCCTGGTAATTCTTCTACTAAATCTTCCATTTGTAATAAAAGCAATTTGTAACTTGTTTCTTGTATAGATATTTTACATTTTCTTGATATCTGATTAATATCCAGTTCTTCATTTTTTAAACATTTATATATTTGTTTTAGTTCTTGAGGAATTATTACGGTTTCCTCTTTTTTTATTAGATTTTTCCTCTTCCTTTTAAATTTTATATTGTCAAAGTAATTTAAAATATCTTCAACATTTGTTACTAAATTTGCTCCACTTTTTATAAGTTTGTTTGTTATAAAACCTTTTTTATTTTCTATACTACTTGGAATACAAAATACTGGTTTATTTAATTCTTGAGTAATTTTTGCTGTAACACTTGTGCCACTTCTATAACCTCCTTCTACAACAAGTGTTCCCATCCCTAATCCTGCAACAATTCTATTCCTTTCTAAAAACTTTTTAGAGTCAGCTTCTATATTATCATCATATTCTGTAATTAATAATCCTCCATCTTTTATTATTTTTTTAGCTAATTCTATATTTTGTTTTGGATAAATATTATTTAATCCACAAGGTAGTACAGCTATTGTTTTTCCAGAATATTTTAAACATGTTTTATGTGCTATACTATCAATTCCAATAGCTAGTCCACTAATTATTATTAAATTATATTCTGTTAAATTTTTTGTAAATTCTATACACATTTTTTCACCATATTGTGTATTACTTCTAGAACCTACTATGGAAATTCCTTTTTTATTTAGAAGTTTAATATTCCCACATGTATATAATCTTGATGGCGGATTTTTTAATTCTCTTAGTTTTTCTGGATATATTATATCTGCATATTCTATTAATTTTCTTTGCATTTTTTCTTCCTTTTATATATTTAAAAATTTGTCTAAACTCCTATATTGTATTGCTTCTGCAATATGTTTTACTTTAATATTTTTAGAGTTATCTAAGTCTGCTATAGTTCTTGCAACTTTTAATATTTTTTCATATCCTCTAACACTTAATTTTAATTTGTTAAATGCTTCATTTAACAAATTTGTACTTTTATCGTCTAATTTACAAAAATCATAAATTAATTTTGTAGATAATTCTGAATTTGTATAAAATCCAAATTTTTTATATCTATCTAATTGAATTTTTCTCGCATTATTTACTCTTATTTTTATTTCTTTTGAAGTTTCCGATTTTGTTTTTGAGTTTATTTTCTCTATTTTAGGTCTTTTTACTTCTATTAAGATGTCTATTCTATCTATTAATGGTCCACTTATTTTTTTTAAATATCTATGTATTTCAACTTCTGTACACTTACAAGATTTTTCTGAATCTCCATAATATCCACATGGACATGGATTCATACTTGCTACAAACATAAAATTGCATGGAAATTTATAATTTCCACTTAATCTGTTTATAGTTATTTCTTTTTCTTCCAATGGTTCTCTTAGGGCTTCTAATACTGCTTTATTAAATTCTGTAAGTTCATCAAGAAATAATACACCATTATGTGCCAGACTAATCTCACCAGGAATAGGAATTTTGCCTCCACCAACAATTGTAGCTATTGGAACAGTATGGTGTGGTGTTCTAAAAGGTATTTTACTTACAAGTCCATCTTGTTTTAACTCACCAGAAATGCTGTGTATTTTTGTGACTTCCATTATTTCATTTAATGATAAATCTGGTAATATCGTTAATAACCTTTTAGCTAACATTGTTTTCCCTGAACCTGGACTTCCAATCATTAAACAATTATGTCCTCCTGCAGCTACTATTTCTAGAGCTCTTTTTGCTTGTTCTTGCCCTTTAACTTCTGAAAAATCCATTTTATATTCATTTTTATATTCAAAATCTTTAAAAGCAACTCTTGGTATCTCTATTTCATTTACTAAAAATTGTATTGTTTCATAAATTGTAGAAACAGGTATAATTTCCAAATCTTTTATAATAGCAACTTCATTTGCGTTTGTTTTAGGAAGAATTACTCTTTTTATTCCCAATTGCTTAGCTTCCATACACATTGCTAATGCTCCATTTATTCTATTTAATTTACCATCTAATGACAGTTCACCTATAAAAATAGTTTTTTCAAACATTGCAACATCAATTTGTGAAATATTTCCTATTGCCATTAACAGGCCTATTGCCATCGGAAAATCAAAACAACTTCCTTCTTTTCTAATATTAGCTGGTGCTAAATTTATTAAAATTTTTTTACTCGGAAATTCAAATCCAGAATTTTTTATTGCTGATTCTATTCTTTTTTTGGCTTCCTTTACACTAGTATCTGGTAACCCTACAATTTCAAACTCCGGAATCCCGTTACTTATATCAACTTGAATTTCTATTAAACTTCCTTCTAAACCTATTAGTGATACAGACTTTACTTTTGATAACATATTAACCTTCCTTTTTATTATTTTTGTTTATATTTAAATTTTTATCTGTAAAAAGCTTAAATTTACTATCTATAAATGATATAATCATTTTAAAATTTTCAAAATATAGATTGTAACTTTTTATTTTCTTGTTGCTTTTTTTCTCTATTTATTATAAAATTATTTAAAACAAAAGAGTGGTGATATTATGAAAAAGAAAAAAACAGTTAGAAAAAATAATATAAATGTTCAAAACACAATTTCTTCTTTAAAATTAAAAATTTTTTTTATTGTAATTTTGCTTTTAATGGTAATAATGATAGGGCGATTAGCATTTTTACAAATTATAGATGGTGCTCATTTAAAAACTTTAGCTACATCTCAACAAACTTTAACAGAAACAATTTCGGCTAAAAGGGGCTCTATATATGATGTAAATGGTCAAACACTTGCTATGAGTTATGAAACAGATAAAATATATATAGATCCAGAAAATATAAAACAAGAAAATAGAGAAGAAGTTGCAAAAAATGTATCTGAAATACTTAATTTAGATTACCAAGAATTACTAAATAAAATAAATTCTAGTACACGTCAATTTACTGTTGCAACAGATGTTGAGCAAGATAAAGTAGATAAATTAAACGCTTGGAAAAGCGAAGTAAAATATACTACAGGCTTAAGTTTTGAAGAAACTTCTTCTAGAAATTATCCATATGGTACTGTTGCTTCTACTATAATTGGCTTTACAGGTGCAGATAATAAAGGCTCTTATGGAATAGAACTTTCTTGGGACTCTTTTTTAAGTGGAACTGCTGGAAAATCTGTTAGTTTAAAAGATGCTTCTCAATCTGAAATAGTAAATTCCGAAAAAAGTTATATTGCTGCAGAAAACGGTTATGACATTACACTTACAATTGATGTTAATATTCAGCAAATTGTTGAAAAATACCTTGCCCAAGCTGTTGACGAATATGAATGTGATAGTGGTATAACTATTGCAATGAATCCTTCTAATGGAAAAATATATGCTATGGCTGATTATCCAAATTATGATTGTAATAATCATAATACACCAAATAGTAAACTTGCTGAAAATTGGGATTTGCTTACAAGTGAAGAAAAGTCAAATTCTTTATTTAGAATGTGGACACCAAAAGCAGTAAATGACACTTATGAACCAGGTTCGGTATTTAAGTTAATTACATCATCTATTGCACTTGAAGAAAATATTACAGATACAGATTCTAAAATATACTCTTGTAATGGATATTATTATATTAAGGGTGAAGATAGACCAATTAAATGTTGGAAATGGTATCAACCACATGGCTTACAATCTTTAACTATGGCACTAGAAAATTCATGTAATCCATTCTTTATGGATTTAGGTCTAAAAATAGGTGCAGAACGTTCTTATAAATATTATGAAGCTTTCGGCTTATTTGATAAAACTGGAATATCTCTTTCTGGAGAAGCAATTGGAAGTTTTTATGACTTAAATACAATAAATGAACATGAGCTTGCTACAATGTCTTTTGGAGAGCGTTTTACTATTACACCAATACAAATGATTACAGCGATTTCAGCAATTGCAAATGATGGTGTTTTAGTTCAACCTCAATTAGTAGATAAAATTACAAATACAGATACTGGAGAAGTTACAGAATTTGAAACAAAAGTTGTTAGACAAGTTATTTCTAAATCCACTGCTGATAAAGTTACTTCTATGATGGAAAAAGTTGCTACAGAAGGTACTGGAAAAACAGTTATGCAATATGTACAAGGTTATTCAATAGGTGGCAAAACAGGTACTTCTGAACCAAGAGCTAATACTGATGAGGGATATACAGCTTCTTATGTTGCAATATCTCCTGTTGAAAATACAGAAATTGTTTTACTAGTTATTTTAGAGAATCCTCAAGGTAGATTACACAATGGTGGACAAATTGCAGCTCCTACAGCAGGAAAAATGCTTTCTGAAATATTACCAATTCTTGGAGTAGAATCTGGAAATCAACCAGTTGAAATAGATACAAATATTTCTGAGGATGAATTATATTAATTTTTTATAATTTATATTTGCACAGAATTTTATTATTAAGTAAAATTCTGTGTATTTTGTTTAAATACACACTCTTTATATACATTTTTATAATATAGATTATCTTATTTTTTATATAGATACTCTATTTGGTTAATTTTTCTTATATATTTCTTTGCTAAAATTAATTTAAATTTTTTTATTTAAATTAAGAAAGTATTATGGCTATGTTTTTTCAACACTCCCTACAAGTAAAACATACTCTTCTAGTCCATTAAAACATTCTAAAATTTCTTTATATTTTTGTATTTTTCCATTTTCTATAATAAACCTATTTACATCTATAAAATCAACCTCTGTTCCTTTTGGTATTATATCTAATTTATTATTTTCAATTTTTAAAAATACACTTTGATAAAAATTTTTTCTAGTTAATTCTGATATAATTACTTTACTTAAAAATAGTTCTTCTTTTTTTTCTAAACTTTTCTTGCTTAGCTCTTCTTCATATATTAAAGACCAATAGCAAAAAATTGATTCTTTAATTCTAGAATTTTTTACAATTTTAAAATACATTTCGTTTTCTGTTTTATTTTCTAATAATGTCTTTGTTTTTATTACATTAAATTCATATTCAGACATACTATTTAACTTTAAAACATTTTCATAAGTTATTTTCTTTATCTTGGTATTAATTATTTCGTTTAATATATCTTTCATTAGTTCACTATTATTTCTAATTAAATCTTTTAATTTTTTTACTTTATCTTCTTCTATTTATATCACTCCTTTTTATTATATATTTTTACAAAAAAACTAGAAATTTTAGAAAAAAAACTTTTGAATAAAAATTTTTGAAAAAAATGAATTTTTCTTAATAATTTTAGTATAGTTTCTTTTTTTACATTTGTCAACGTTTTTTTATTATTTTTTTACACTTTTCATCGACAAAAATCTACATTTTATTTATTTTATCTAAATTTTTAATTGTTGTATTATAGCCAAATTCATAGCATTTATCCATCTTCCTTATATCTAAAAGTCCTGTCCTATCTGTTGGAACTGTTAAGACAAAGTCACTTATTTCTAATGATTTTTCGGATAGTTTATTTCCAGCAATGTCAAGAGTTTTCATTACAAAATCCATTAAATCATAATTTTTTTCTACTGGGTCGGCAAAAAAATTTACAGACATAATTTTACCATCATAAACTTTTTTTAATTCTTGTACAGGTAAATTATCTAGTACTCCTCCATCCATAAATAAATGATTTTTAAATTCACATGGACAAAATACTGCTGGAAAACTGCTACTTGCTCTAACAGCTTTTCCTATTTCTATTTCTGTAATATAACAATCATTTTTATCATTTCTAGATGCACAATTTGTAAAGATGTATTCTTTTGACTCTCCAATATCTACTGCTGATATAACTAATGGCATTTTTATGTCTCCAATATATTTATATCCTTTTTTTCTAGAAACTTCATTATAAATTTTTTCTAACATCATTCCATCATTTAACCCTGGAATTCCTATTTTTTTATTTTTAATAAATTTTGTTATTCCATTTATAATTGGTTTGCTTCTAATATTTATTATATCTTTTGCATATTTTTTGAATAACAAATAAATATAATTTGGGGTATATCCCATTGCATATAAAGTAGCAACAATACTTCCTGCACTTGTTCCCGCAATTGCATCTATTTTTATATTATTATCCTCAAGAGCTTTTAAAACTCCTACATGTGCAATACCTCTAATTCCTCCACCAGCTAAAACAATTCCAATACCCATAAATTCCTCCACAAAAAAATAGATAAATACTATATTATAGTTATTTACCTATTTTTTATTTTTAATCTATTTATTGAATTTTATTTCCATCAAAGTCAAAGTCTACTTCTTCAGAATCATTGTAAATTCTAATTTTTCCATCTGATACTTCTGTTGTAGCATGTACCATTTCTAAAACATTTTCTAAATTTTTATTAAATATTGTTGTAGTATCTGTATCATTTTTTACACCTTGAAAAGCATTTGTTCCACTAATTTGTTGAATTAAATCATATTCACAATTAATTATTAATTCGTTTTTATCATTAATAATTCCATATTTATTATTTTCTATTTTTATATAATATTGTGATGTTTCTGTTGATTCAATAATAGTTGTAAATGGTATATTTACTTCTTTTCCATTTTTATTATACACTTTTTGCTCTGTATCATTTTGTGCATATAGAAATACTCCCTGCACAATTAAAGAATTAAATTCTGGTTTTATTATTTCTGTGCCATTTTCATTAAAAGCTCCATATTTTCCTGTTCTTTCTACAATAAATACTTCTAATTCGCTATCATAATTTATAGATTGATATTGTGTATCTATAACTTTTGTATTATTAATAAATACTCCAAATTGTCCATTTAATGAAGCAATTAAATATATATTATTTTTATTTTTAACATCTAATATTCTAGAAATTTGATTATAATTAATTTCTAATACTTTGTTATATTCATAATCATAATATCCATATCTATAGCCATCACTTGTAATTTTACAAACAATATATCCAGATTTTCTATATTCATCTTCCTCAGTATAAAATTCATCTGATTGAATTGAATCAAATACATCTTTTATTAAATTTTTTCCATTTGTATCATATATCATATATTTATTATTTTCTTTAACAATAATCTCATTTTCTTTATATCCTAAACTATATATTTCATCATATTTGGCTTCTAAAATAATATTTCCAGTAATTGATAGTAAACCAAATTTTTCATTTTTTTGATATATTAAGGCATTTTTCTCATATACATTTTCTGAAATATTGCTTAACTTTATTAAATCAACATTATCATATTCTTCAAAAATTGTTTTATTATTTTTATCTAAAATTGTTTTTTGTTCTCCATTATAGCAAAAAAACACATCTCTATGCTCATTTGGTATAATTATCTTTTCATATTGTATTTGAACTATTATTTCATCATTTTGGTCTTTTACTCCATATTTCCCATTTTCTTCTATCAAACTATATATAATTGATTTATCTTCAACTTCTTCATTTATTTTATCTTTATTAGGTAAATAAATAGATAAACCTAATATTAATATAATAAATAAAACAAACATTATAATTCTTAATGTTTTCTTCATTTATTGTCTCCTCTCTCATATTTTTTATCAAAGTCTCTATAATATAAAATTATTTTACTATTTTATTTTCCTTTTTTCAACACTTTTTACTAAACTTTCACATGAAAAGTTACTATATAATTATCTTAAATAAAATATAATATGGTTTAAAATTATTGTTACAGTTCAGTAGGAAATTTTGATATATTAATAATAAATAAATTTTGAATACGATTGGATGAAATTTAGAATTTCTTAAATTAATTTTATGGAAAATGTTCGCGTCGAGCGCTAGCGAGGACTAAGTGAAAGGGTGCCATAAAATTATTTTAGAAATTCTTATATTTCCGTATTTAGTCGAAAAATTTATGCAATTATTAATATATCAAAATTTCCTACTGAACTGTAACAAATTGTTTTTGTAATATTTTGTAAGTTCCTACAATATATTGACTTTAATTTTCTTTATATATATAATAATAAATAGAAAGGATTGATACAAATGAGTAGAAGGCGCAATAAATTACGTAATCGAAAAAGAATAATTATCAGTTTTGTTCCAGTAACCATTGCAGCAATTATCATTGGTTTTCTTTTTTTGCTTACATTTTTATCTTTATTTAATATGGGAAATAACAAAATTATTAACAATGTTTTTATTAATGGAATATCTGTTTCTGGCCTTTCTACAAGTGAAGCAAAAGAAAAATTAAAACAAGAATTTGAAAAAAACTTATCTCAAGAAATCCAAATTACTTATGAAAATTACTCAACTAGTTTATTACCAGCAGAAATAAATTTTTCTTATGATATTCCTAAATCTTTAGAAAATGCATATAGTCTTGGTAGAACTGGAAATATTATTACAAATAATTTCAAAATCTTATTTTCTAACTTTAAAAAAAATATGATTAATGCTGAAATTAATTATGATGAAAATAAGTTAGAAAATATTATTGAAAATATAAGTGTTGAAATTCCAAATCTTGTTGTAGAACCAAGTTATTATATTTCAAATAATGAATTAATTGTTACAAAAGGAACTTCAGGAAATAGTTTAAATAAAGAAAAAACAAAAGATATACTCATTTCTGCAATAATGAATAATGAAAAAAATATTACTTTACCTGTAGAAACCATTTCTGCACAAGATGTTGATATAGATAAAATTTATTCAGAAGTTCATTGTGAACCACAAAATGCATCTGTAACAAAAGATCCTTATAACATATCTGTAGAAAAAAAAGGTATTGATTTTGCAATTTCTATAGAAGAAGTAAAAAATATGCTTTCAAATCCAGAAATTACAGAAGTTACAATCCCATTAAAATATACAGAAGCAGAAATTACTGTTGCAGACTTAGGCGAAGATATTTTTGGATATAAACTTTCTTCATTCCCAACAAAGTATGATGCAACAAATACAAATAGAGCTACTAATTTAACTCTTGCCTGTGAAAAGATTAATGGAACTGTTCTTCAGCCAGGAGAAGTATTTTCTTTTAATAAGGTAGTTGGAGAAAGAACTACAAAAAATGGTTTTAAAGATGCAATAATTTATGTTGATGGTGAATTAGATTATGGTATTGGTGGTGGAATATGTCAAGTTTCTTCTACTTTATATAATGCTGTTTTATTTGCAAATTTAGATATTGTAGAAAGAAAAAATCATAGTATGACAGTAAACTATGTTCCTATAGGTCAAGATGCAACAGTTTCTTATGGTAGTGTTGATTTTAAATTTAAAAATTCTAGAAAATATCCAATAAAAATTGTTGCTACAACAAATTCTGGAATTTTAACTATTTCAATTTATGGAATAAAAGAAGAAAAAGAATATACTGTTACTTTAGATGTAGAAACAATTGAAAAAGTAGATTTTGAAACAACATATGAATATTCTTCAAAAATTCCAGTAAATCAAGAATATATCAAGCAAACAGGAAAATATGGATATAAATGTTCAACTTACAAAGTTGTTTCTTATGGAGATCAAGAAATTTCTAGAACACTACTTTCTACTGATACTTATAAGCCACAAAAGCAAATTATACAAAAACACAAATAAAATTAGTAATGAACTTTAAAGTTATATATTTAAAATATATAATTTTAAAGTTCTATCTTTTTTATACAATCGCTAGCCCTTTGAGATTTTCTTATTTGTTCTATGATTTTTACTGTAGTTTATGTATTCTTATGTAACAAAAATTCTACCATTAATTTTTAAGAACTGTCATAAATATATAAAATGTTTAAAAATCAACCATTACTTTTTAATTTAAAATCATTTATTCTTAATTTTCAACAAAAATTTTTGCACCAATATTTTTTAATTTCTGTTCTATATTTTCATAACCTCTTAAAATATATTCAATATTTTCTATTTGAGTTATTCCTTTTGCAATTAGCCCAGCCATAATTAAGGCTGCTCCACCTCTTAAATCTGTTGCTATAACATTAGCTCCTTGAATTTTTCTTGTTCCTTTTATAACTGCACTTCTACCCTCTACTTTGATTTTTGCTCCCATTCTATTTAATTCTTGAACATATTTATATCTACTTTCAAAAATATTTTCTGTTATTATAGATGTGCCTTTTGCAGTTGAAAGCAATGCTCCAAATATTGATTGCAAGTCTGTTGGAAAACCTGGATATGGCATTGTTTTAATGTCTACTGCTTTTACTCTTTTAGGTGCTATTAATTCAATTTCACTTTTATTAATAGAGATTTTACAATTAGCCTCTATTAATTTATCTAAAACGGGTTCAATATGCATTGAATTTGCATTTAATAATTTTACATCTCCTCCTGTAATCGCTCCCGCAATCAAATATGTTCCCGCTTCTATTCTATCTGGCATGATATTATAACTTATTTCTGATAAATGTTTTACTCCAGTTATTTCTATTTTATCAGTTCCTGCACCTTTTATTTTTCCTCCCATTTTGTTTAAAAACTTTATTAAATCTTCTATTTCTGGTTCTCTTGCTGCATTATTTATTATTGTTACACCTTCTCCAATACATGATGCTAATATTATATTTTCTGTTGCTCCAACACTTGGAAAATCTAAATGAATTTGCGTTCCTATAATTTTTTCTGTATTACAAATCATTTCTCCATATTCTTCTTTTATAGTTATTCCTAATTTTTCAAAGCTTTTTAAATGCAAATCTATTGGTCTTGCTCCAATATCACATCCTCCTGGATACGAAAATTTTGCTTGATGGTACTTTCCAATAAGTGCACCTGCAATAATTACTGAAGAACGCATTTTTCTCATTAGATTATCTGCAATTTCATATTTATGTATTTTACTTGTATCTATTATAATTTTATTTTTCTTTTTAATAATTGTTGCACCTATATCTTTTAATATCTCAAACATAGTATTAACATCTTGGATGTTAGGAACATTATACAATGTTGTTCTTCCTCCATTTAATATTGTTCCAGCTATAATTGGTAACGCTGCATTCTTTGAACCAGAAATTTTAATTTCACCTTCTAACTTTTTTCCACCTTGTATAATAAATTTTGACATTTTTTCCCCTTTCTTTTTATGATTTTTTGTTGTTATTCTGCTATATTTTATGTTATTTAACAAAATATGTGAATCTTCTAAATCTACTCTTCTTTTTAAAATCTTTTATATAACAAAAAAGTTCTAAATTTTCAATATTTCTACTGAAATTTTAGAACTTTTTTGACTTTATAAGAATTAAATGGATATGAAAATTTCTGTTAGCTTTTTTATATCAAAGACATAACCTCTTCTTTATATTCTTTTATTCCTTTATATACTTTTTCCAGTCTTTGATATTTATTTCTACAATTGTCTCAATGTCATCATATTTTGCTTTTTTAAATATTATTTTTTCTTTTAATTTATTATTCTGTTCCATTTCTATCTTTTTTCCAAAAAACTGCTCAGAAATTTTGAACAGCTTTAAATCTTTTCTATTTATATCACAATTTTGAAACTCTTTCAATATATTTACGAAAGTTGGTTCTAATATTTCTTATAACATATTAAGAAAATGTATAAAACATTTATCAATTTTTATAATCTTATAGCAATGTTAATTTTATGCAAACATTGCTATATTATGTAAAATATGTTATAATATTAATATACGCTTTTTTATTTGAGGTGTCTTTCACCTCACAATGAATTGGAGGTATTTATGGAACGTCTATTACGGAAAGGAGACCTTATTCGGCTAGAAAGTGGAATGGAAATTTGGGCGAAAATTCCCCAAAATGCCTATTTTTCGAACCGGCAATTTTCTGATAAGGTCTCGGAAGAGGCAATTGTGATTGGACGAGTATATCGTCAGAAAGGTAAGGATGAGAAAGAAATAATTGAAACGATTTTTGAAAAAATCAGTAACATTGTACCCGTTTCTATCAGTCAGGTGGAGGACTTTGTAAAAAGTCTCAAGCTGGACTATTCGCAAAAAGAATTTGATTCATCCGTCTTCGAAGGAGTCTACATTGTAGACCAAACCAGACTAAACGGCGGATACTCAATAGAACAGGATGATCCTGATTATTATGCAGATAGAAGATATCTGCCTGATGGGTGGCGTGTTTATTGCCACAAACTGGACAACCCGGAAATTAAGGTAAACTTTTACCAAACCGGGCGCTTTCATGGATCAATTCCCTCGATTCATCCAATTGATGGCGAGTAATTAACTCCAAACTAGACTGTAATAGATTTAAAAATTAATCTACTACAGTCTAGTTTTTTATAAAAATTCAATTCCATTTTGTGATTAAAAATAAAGCTAAGATTTTCTAAGTAACTACGTGTAATTAGAAAATCCTAGCTTTTTTATTAAAAAATCTACTTAATTTATAACAGACTTAACTTGTTCTACAATATTTTCAATGTTTAATCCATATTTTTCTTTAACTTCTGTGGCTGTACCAGACTCTGTAAATACATCTTTTACTCCTATAAACCTTATTGGAGCATGATTTGGATATTGTGCTAAAACTTCTGATATTGCTCCTCCAATTCCTCCTATTATAGAATGATTTTCAATTGTTAAAATACATTTAACAGTTTGTGAAATTTCTTTTATTAATTCTAAATCAAGAGGTTTTACAGAAAATATATTTATCAATTTTCCTTTAAATCCTTTTTCTTTTAAAGCCTCAAAACCTTTATATGCAATTGTTGCTGAAGTACCTTCATAAAAGCAGGCAAAATCATTACCTTCATTTTTTACAATTGTTGATTTACCCATTTCTGGTACTCCATTAAATTCAACATTTGGCACATTGTCTCTAGCAATACGAATATATACTGGTCCATTATATTCTATTGCAATTTTTATAGCTTCTTTCATTTCTTTAACATTTGATGGAATTAAAATTTTTACATTTGGTATAGCTCTCATTAATGCAATATCTTCATTTGCATGATGTGATGCTCCATCTTTTCCATTATCCATACCAGCATATGTTCCAATTAGTTTAATATTTGAATTTGCATATGCAGCTTGTCTAACTTGAGTCCAAGCTGTACCTGCAACAAATATAGCAAAATTTACATAAAATGGTATCTGCCCCTCTGTTGCTAAACCTGTTGCTATTGAAACAGCACTTGCCTCTGATATACCTGTCTCAACAAATCTATTTGGAAATTCTTTTTCAAATTGTAATGTTTTTGTAGACTTTGCCAAATCACTATCAATTACATATATCCTTTTATCTTCTCTTGCAAATTCACACAAAAATTCACCAATTTTATCTCTTAAACATATCATTTCATTTTCCATAAAAAATCCCATTCCTTTCGTAAAACTCTTAAAATTTATAAATGTATTATTAAAAAAATAAATCCATTTTTATTTTATAAACTATTATATAAATATAACATTTTATTATTTATATAATTATATTTTAAAATAATTTTAATTTAATTACATTTTTTCTATATCTTCCATCGCAATCTTATATTCTTCATCACTTAATTCTCCATTATGCCATTTAGGATTATTTTCCATAAAAGATACCCCTTTACCCTTTACTGTATTACAAATAATAGCAATAGGTTTATCTTTAACTTCATAAGCTTCATTTAATGCACTTACTACTTGTTCCATGTCATTACCATCTATTTCGATTGTATAAAAATTAAATGAATCAACTTTTTTTCTCAATGGCTCTAAATTCATAGATTGATTAACATCACCATATGATGATAGTTTATTGTAATCAATAACTAGTATTAAATTATTTAATTTATAATGTGCAGATTGCATCATTGCTTCCCAGATTTGTCCTTCTTGCATTTCTCCATCACCAACGATTGCATAAACATGATGATTATCATTATTATTTTTCTTTGCAATAGCAATACCTACAGCTATAGATAATCCCTGTCCTAATAATCCTGTTGTAGCATCTACTTCTGGTATATCAATGATTGAAGGATGTCCTTGTAATCTTGAATTTATTTTCCTTAATGTATCCATTTCTTCATCTTTTATAATCCCTTTTGAATTTAAAATAGCATATTGTGCAGGCACAGTGTGTCCTTTAGATAATATAACTCTACTTCTAGGATTTTCTGAAAAATTTACATCTAATTCATAAATAGCTGTTAATATATCTATAACAGATAATGAACCACCAGAATGTCCTGACTTTGCTTTATAAATCATATTAATAATTCTTTTCCTATTTTCTTTAGCTAATTGTTTCAATTCATTTACACTTTTCATATTTATCTTTTCCTTTTCTTAAATTTAGATTTTAAGAGAATCTATAAACTTTACAAATAATATTAAATTATTTTTAAAAAATTTTTCATTTTTCTTTAGAAAATTACTTAATTTTATATTTTATCAAAAGTAATTATATAATATTTTATCCATAAAAACTAGTAACATGTTAAAAAAATTTGATTTTTAAATTATTTATATATATAATATAGAAAGATAAATAAATTTAAATATAAACAAATTTTTTAAACATGTTTTATATGGAGTATTTTATATGAAATTTTTAAGAAAAACAAAAGAAAATGTAGAAAATACTACTTTAATCGAAATATTATTAGCTAATGAAAGAAAAAAGAAAAATTGGGACTATTTTGATTTAGCCAAGAAAATCAATGATACAAACATTAATGAAAAGACAGTAAAAAAGTGGGAGTACGGATTATTATATCCTAATTTAGAAACTATATATAAATTATCAGATATATATGATATTCCAAGTGAAGAACTGATTCAAGCAAGAAATAATAGTCTTAATTATGGATACAAAAATATTAGATTTAAATTTATAGATTGGCTTTGCTATATTGCAAATTTTTCTATAATAACAAGTATTATAATTAACTTTTTACTAATTTATATAATAGCTCCATCTTATGCATTTTGGTTTTTTTATCAATGTGCCCAAAAAGCTATTAGTGAAATGTAATTATTAAAATAATTTACTATATATTAAAACAAAAACTATAACAAATAAGAAAATCTTTGATTTTCTTTAATTTGTTCTCGCCTTGGTTATTTAAATTATTATAATATTATTTTATAACTCAGAAAGGAGGATATGATATTATATCATAAAAAAAATGAAAATTGAATTATTAGGTGGATACACAAAAGAAGAATTAGATTTAAGAATAAAAAAAATTGCTGCAGCAGGAAAACTTTCCAGATATCCAGGAAATGTTTTTGAAGTTTTAGAAACTTGTAATGATACAGAAAAAAATATAAGATTAATAAAAAGAATTATTGGAATGGGACATAAATCTATTATTGAACATGATTATTTAGTTTTTGCTCTTTGTGATGTTACTCCTATTGTAGAGCAAACAATAATTGGTAATAGACTTACTTCTTTTACAATAAAATCTAGACGAGAAGTGGATTTTAGAAATGTTGGTTTTTATATACCAAATTTTAGAGACAAAAATATGATGATTCATAAAGAAAATGAAACTTTAAAAGAAAAATATATTAAACATATGAAATATATGTTTAATACCTATGGAAATATAGTTGATTTAGGTATAAATGTTGAAGATGCTAGATTTATTCTTCCTTATTCATATCATAGTAATATAATTATGGGACTTGATGTTAGAGAATTAGAGAAATTGATCGTTTCATTAGTTTCTGGAACATTAAGTGACATAACAGATTTAAAAGACTTTGGTAATGAATTATTATCAATTACAAAGCAATATGTACCATATTTAGAAGAAAGTATTGATAAAGAACTTCAAAAAACAACTATGAAAAAACCTTTTGAATATTTAGAAAGTTTATATTCAAGACCAAAAATAAATATAATTGATAAACCAAAGATGATTAGTTATACATCAAATCCAGATGATGTAATTTTAAAAAGTTCTATTATGTATCATTATCAATGTGATACAAACACAGCCAATGAAATCTTGAAACAATGTATTGAAAAAGATAAATTTTTTAAAGAAAATTTGATGGATATAATCTTACATAAAGAAGAACGCCGTGAACTTGAACAAGTAGAATTTACATTTCAGATTCCAATATCTCTTTCAATTTTAACACATTTAACTAGACATCGTACACATTCATTATTAATACCTGAATTTACTCCTCTTTGGAATTTTAATAATTATGTTACACCTTCTACTATCTCTACAAATGTAGAATGTTTAAATTTATATAAAAATGCAATACAAGAAAATATAAAAATGGTTGATTATTTTAAATCTGAGGGAGTTATTGATGAAGATTTAGTACATTTTTATTTAGGATGTCAGATGCTTAATGTTGTAACTACTTTAAATGCAAGAACAGCTCAATGGATTTGTAGAATGCGTTGTTGTAATAAAGCTCAATGGCAAATTAGAAATATAGCAAAAGAAATAGCAAAACAAATTAATGAAGTTGCACCATTATTAGGAAAAGGTCTAGGACCAACATGTATAACAGATTTAGTTTGTAATGAAGGAAAAGAAAGTTGTGGATTAATTAATACTTTAACTTCAATAAAAAATAAATAAGATTATAAAATTTTTAGAAAGGAGAAAATGAAATATTAAATATTAATATTTCATAATGAAAAAATGATTGATTTTACAAATAAAGAAATATTTAAATTAAAGCCAACATCTATTAATGATGTTGAATCTATGGTTAATTTTATTTTAGCTTCAGATGAAGAAATAAAGTTTGCTTTTACATCTATGAGAGATAAATTAGTTTTTACAAATAAAAGAGTTTTATCTGTTAATGTCCAAGGAATAACAGGGAGAGAAGTAGATTATACATCAATTCCTTATACGAAAATACAAGCTTTTTCAATAGAAACTTCTGGAACATTTGATATATCCTCTAAAGTAGAAATAACAGTTATCGGCTTGGGTTCAGTAATTTTTGAATTAACTCCTCAGACTGATATTAAATCTTTAGGTAGATGCTTATCTGAATATATTTTATAAAATATATTCAAAACTAATTTTATTATATAAAAAGTCGTTGTATTTATTTATTTTATTAAAAACAACGGCTTTTATTTGGGTAATTTTTGGGTAATCACCCTCAAAAAAAACCTCTTTTTGCCACTTTTTATAACTATTTTAATAAATTAAAAAAATCGTTGTAAGCCTTATATTTCAAGGTTTACAACGATTTTTCATTTTTAAAATGGCTCCCCGTGTAGGACTTGAACCTACGACCTATCGGTTAACAGCCGAGCGCTCTACCAACTGAGCTAACGGGGAATATATAAAATCTAGCAACAACCTATCTTCCCAGCAGGGTAACCCACAAGTATTTTTAGCACATTGGAGCTTGACTTCTGTGTTCGGTATGGGAACAGGTATTTCCTCCATGTTATCGTCACTAGAAAATTAATTACTAATCATTTTCTGTATTGCATTATATAACTTTTTTAGTTGTTTTGCAATACCTTTTTTATAATTTTATGCAAAATTTATGAAATTATACATAAAATTTTCAATAACATTATACTTTTTTAACAATATAATTATTGAAATATATAATTTAAAAGCACACTCAAAAATACATAGATGAATATTTATTTTTTAGGATAATTTTTTTATAGTTAAGCCCTCGATTTATTAGTATTGGTCAGCTTAATATATCACTATACTTACACCTCCAACCTATCTACCAATTCGTCTTATTGGAATCTTACTACTTCTCAGTATGGGATATCTTATCTTAGGGTGGGCTTCACACTTAGATGCTTTCAGCGTTTATCCCTTCGGAACTTAGCTATCCAGCTATGTACTTGGTAATACAACTGGTGCACCATCGGTTCCTTCAACCTGGTCCTCTCGTACTAAGGTCAACTCCCTTCAAATATCCTCCGCCTGCGACAGATAAGGACCGAACTGTCTCACGACGTTCTGAACCCAGCTCGCGTACCACTTTAATGGGCGAACAGCCCAACCCTTGGAACGTACTTCCGCTCCAGGATGTGATGAGCCGACATCGAGGTGCCAAACCTCCCCGTCGATGTGAACTCTTGGGAGAGATAAGCCTGTTATCCCCAGGGTAACTTTTGTCCGTTGAGCGATGGCATTTCCACTCACTACCACCGGATCACTAAGACCTACTTTCGTATCTGGTCGACTTGTCAGTCTCTCAGTTAAGCTTCCTTCTGCCTTTGCACTCTTTCGCGCGATTTCTGTCCGCGCTGAGGAAACCTTTGCGCGCCTCCGTTACTCTTTAGGAGGCGACCGCCCCAGTCAAACTGCCCGCCTGACATTGTCCTCAAGCCCGCTTAGGACTTCTAGTTAGAATTTCAGTAACTTAAGGGTGGTATCCCAACGTCTGCTCCATATATGCTGGCGCATATACTTCATTGCATCCCACCTATCCTGTACATAAATTACCGAAACCCAGTATCAAGCTGCAGTAAAGCTCCATGGGGTCTTTCTGTCTTGTCGCAGGTAACTAGCATCTTCACTAGTACTACAATTTCGCCGAGTACATTGTCGAGACAGCTCCCAAATCATTACACCTTTCGTGCGGGTCAGAACTTACCTGACAAGGAATTTCGCTACCTTAGGACCGTTATAGTTACGGCCGCCGTTCACTGGGGCTTTGGTTCTATGCTTCGCCTTACGGCTTACATTTCCCCTTAACCTTCCAGCACTGGGCAGGTGTCAGCTCCTATACTTCATCTTTCGATTTAGCAGAAACCTGTGTTTTTGTTAAACAGTTGCTTGGGACTATTCTCTGCGACTAAGGTTCCCCTTAGTACCCCTTCTCCCTAAGTTACGGGGTCAGTTTGCCGAGTTCCTTAACAATGCTTCTCTCGCTCATCTTAGGATCTTCTCCTCATCTACCTGTGTCGGTTTGCGGTACGGGTACTTATACAATTTCTATAAACTTTTCTCGCCATTAGCTTCTTCATAATTCGTTACTCTTTTTTCACTATATCTTTCGATACGAGTTTTTCCTCTTCCTCGCTTATCTTCCACTCCTGTGTCATTTATAGTTTCTTAGTATTTCGTAGTGCAGGAATCTCTACCTGCTTTCCATCGGTTACGCTTTTCGGCCTCTCCTTAGGTCCCGACTTACCCTGGGCGGACGAACCTTCCCCAGGAATCCTTAGACTTTCGATGGCATGGATTCTCACCATGCTTTCGCTACTTATTCCGGCATTCTCTCTTCTATCTCGTCCATATATCCTTTCAGTTATACTTCGTCCTACTATAGAATGCTCCTCTACCACTTATATTCTTCATATAAATTCGCAATTTCGGTGTATAGTTTAGCCCCGGTAATTTTCCGCGCAACTTCACTCGACCAGTGAGCTATTACGCACTCTTTAAATGAATGGCTGCTTCTGAGCCAACATCCTGGTTGTTTACGCAAAATCACATCGTTTTCCACTTAACTATATCTTGGGGACCTTAATTGACGATCTGGGCTCTTTCCCTTTTGACCACGGAACTTAGCTCCCGCAGTCTGACTCTTGATTTTACATACATGGTATTCGTAGTTTGATAGAGTTCAGTAACCTTGTTGGCCCCTACCTCATTCAGTGCTCTACCCCCATATATTACTTCTCAAGGCTAGTCCTAAAACTATTTCGAGGAGAACCAGCTATCTCCGAGTTCGATTGGAATTTCTCCTCTATCCACACCTCATCCCGAGACTTTTTAACGTCTATGAGTTCGGCCCTCCACTTGATTTTACTCAAGCTTCAGCCTGGACATGGATAGGTCACTCGGTTTCGGGTCTATTTCATATGACTTATTCGCCCTCTTCAGACTCGATTTCTCTTCGGCTCCGTACCTCTAGTACTTAACCTTGCCATATAAAATAACTCGCCGGACCGTTCTACAAAAAGTACGACATCGCACCTTAACGTGCTCTGTCTGCTTGTAAACATAGGGTTTCAGGTTCTATTTCACTCCCCTCCCGGGGTTCTTTTCAACTTTCCCTCACGGTACTTCTTCACTATCGGTTACCAGTTAGTATTTAGCCTTACGGGGTGGGCCCCGCTTTTTCATACGAGATTTCACGTGTCTCGCACTACTCTGGATTCTACCTTGTCAACTCGATTTTCGTATACTGGACTTTCACCTTCTTTGGTCTGCTTTCCCAAACAGTTCTACTAATCTCGTTGAATCAATTATGTAGTCCGTACCCCAGGTGAATTTCTTCTCCTGGTTTGGGCTCTTCCTATTTCGCTCGCCACTACTTTAGGAATCGATTTCTTTCTTTCTTTTCCTGTGGGTACTTAGATGTTTCAGTTCCCCACGTTCCCCTCCTATACATTACTTTACTCATGTATGGATTAATCAACTTTTTTCTTGATTAGAGTTTCCTCATTCAGACATCCACGGATTATCGAACATTTGCTTCTCCCCGTGGCTTTTCGCAGCTTATCACGTCTTTCTTCGGCTTCTGGTACCTAGGCATTCTCCCTATGCTCTTAGTAGCTTAACATTTTTATCCTAATTTTTTCTCTCTACTAGTTATTCTAGTTTACCTATTCATCTATATATTTTTCAATGTGCTTTCCTTT
>CALXCA010000012.1 GCA_944386685.1 uncultured Clostridia bacterium
TATAATAAGAAGGTCAATTTTATTGATTTTTCGAGTCTAGATAAAATAATTACTGAAGTACAAAAATAAAGACAAATGAATAAGAAATTAAACGAGTTAAGTTCAAAGAAAAACTCCACTAGAAGCTCTTAGCAATTAGAACTTAGCTCGTTTAGTTTAATTGCACAAACTGCGGACTATCTATGGAGTTTTTAAACTTCTTCTCTTATTCTTTTTTTCTTATTTTACTACACTTTTATATAAATGGCAAATTATTTAGTTGAAATTTATATGAAATTTTAGTAAAATAGACATAGGTTCCCCCTCCCCAATAAAGAGGCAATTTTTAAGAGGGTATGAAATTGTAAATTATTATGTTGGACCAGGTCTTATTAAATGTCCGTTTTCCACAGACTGGACATAAATTAAAATCTTTTCCAGAAATTTTCTTTAGTAATTCGAGAGGGGAAATATTTTCTTTAGTTAACACTTTTGTATTCGTGAGTGATTTACAAAGTGTTAATTTTTTTGCTTTATTTCTATTTCCCAATAAACCAAAATGTCGTATCTTCATAAATCTAGGTGGTAATATATGTAATATGAATCTTCTAATAAATTCCTCAGCATCAAGCACCATTGTTTTCATCTTGTTATTATCACTATAATCTCTCCATTTAAAAGTTACTTTTCTATTGTCTATATTTAATATCCTACTATTTGATATTGCAACTCTATGAGTATATCTCCCCAGATATTCTATTACGCTATTTGCATTTTTAAATGGTGGCTTACAATATACAACCCAGTCTTTAGAATACAAAGAAGATATGAACTTATCAAATTCTTCTATAATTTTAAGTTTTTCAATTTCTTTAAAATATTCTAATTTTTCTTGTTTCATGAAATATATTAGTTTTCCTCTAAATACTTTTGATAGGACTTTTACTGGAATGAAGAATTTCTTTTTACTATTTTTCCATTTTCCTAGACTATCAAGACCTCCTGCTGGAACTATACAATGTATATGAGGATGATCTTTTAAATTTTGCCCCCATGTATGTAAAATTGTTGTAAATCCTATTTGAGCTCCTAAATATTTTTTATCATTTGCTAGTTCTTGTAATGTTTCTGATGCTGCTTTAAACATTATATTATACATTTTTGTTTGATTGTAATATACTACTTTATTTAATATATCTGGAATTGTAAATACTACATGAAAATATTTTACATTTAATACATTAAACTTTTGATTATATATCCACTTTTCTTTTGCTGATGTCTGACATTTCGGACAATGCCTATTTCTACAAGAATTATAGCTTATTTTTTCGTATCCACATTCATCACATATATCTATATGTGCTCCTAATTCAGCTGTTCTACATTTTTCTATTGCATTTAATGTTCTCTTTACATATATTGGTAAATCATGTTTTTCTTTATATTCATTACCGTACTGCTGTAATATTTGTTGTAATTCAGGCATTTTCATCACCTGCCTCATACAATCTATCCAACGGACTTACAATATCTTTTTCTACATTTGCAAGATGCAAATATTCCATTGTTGACCTTATTCCAGAATGTCCAAGTAACTTTTGTAAATGTAATATATCTAATCCATTTTCTATTAGGTCTGTAGCAAAATTATGTCTTAATCCATGTACGGTTACTCTTCTAGTTATTCCTGCTTTTTTTCTTATTTCTCTAAATGCTATTTCTGGTCCTGATACAGTATATTTATCATTTGTTTGCTGAGAAATGAACAGATAATTTTCTTTATGGTTTGGCCTATATACTTTAAAATATTCTCTTAATATTTTAAGATTTGTTTGAGATAATAAAGTATATCTATACTTACTTTCTTTTCCTTCTCGTACTAATATTCTCATGTTTTTGCTATCAATATCTGAAGTTTTTAAATTACACAGTTCCGATATTCTAAGACCACCACCATATACTGTCATAAACATAGCTTTATATTTTAACCCGTAATCTTTCTTTATCACAAGTTTCAAAAAATCTTTTTAATTCTTCTTTAGTAAACATTTCAGGTTTATTCTTTTGTATTTTAAACAATGGTATTCTCTTTAAATTTAATACTTTATTTAAAGTAGTACCATACATAAATCGAATTGCACTATTATATGTATTAATATCTCGTCTTTTGTTTTTACAATCTTCTACTAAATATTTTAGAAAATCTCTAATATCATCTTCATCTAGTTCTTCAATATTTTTTCCTTTGTGAAAGTCCATATATTTTCTAACTCGGTAAATATATGATTGTTTAGTTCTTTCTGCTAATCCTCTAAATGTCATGTCTTCATCCATGTGCTTTATTATTTCTTCATTACACATAAAAAAACTCCTTTCAATATATATTTGTAAACATAATTTACATAATATATATTTTAAAGAGTTTTTGCTTATATTTCAATACATACAAGTTTTTATTCTCAAATTACTAGCAAATTTTCCTATTTAGTGTTATACTATCTTAAGCGACCACTGCGACAGCAGTTTAGTGCAATTACAATTTATTAGGATGCTAACAAGATTTTGGCATTATTCACAACAAAGTAATAGAAATTCAAAAGTTCTATTGCTTTTTTTATTTTTATAAAGTATAATAAGTATGAAAAGTATAACAAGTATAATTAAAGGAGGACAAAATGGAAAAAGATAAATTTGTAGGAATCTGTAAAGTTGGAGAAAAAGGGCAAATAGTAATACCTGCTCAGGCAAGAAAAATGTTTAATATTAATCCAGGGGATTCAATTATTGTACTTTGTGATAAAGAAAAAGGAATTGCATTAGTCAAATCAGATATAATAGAAGATTTAACTGATAAAATTTTACCAAAAGGGGATAAATAAAAATGAATGAGAGAAAACATTATTTAGATAATATAAGATGGATTACGCTATGTTTTGTTATTATATATCATGTGTTTTATATATTT
Organism: uncultured Clostridia bacterium; assembly: GCA_944386685.1. Classification (GTDB taxonomy): domain Bacteria; phylum Bacillota; class Clostridia; order TANB77; family CAG-508; genus CAG-269. The sequence continues at coordinate 2,948 of CALXCA010000012.1, forward strand.
AATTCAAGTGGTGTAGTTTCAAATATTGGCGTAACAGGGATTAAAGAATTAGATAGTATTTGTGTTTTTATATACCCTTGGATTATGTGCTTATTATTTGTGGTATCAGGAGTTTCTACAAAATATTCATTAAATAATAAAACAAACAAAGAATTTATCAAAGATAGAGCAAAAAGAATATTAGTACCAAGTGTTATAGGGATTTTTGTATATGGTTGGATAAGTGGATGGACAACCAATTATTATGGCGATATATTTGCAGGAAATGGAGATATGATTCCAAATCCAATTAAATACATTATTTATTCTTTAATAGGTATTGGACCATTATGGTATGCTCATGTATTGTTTGTAGCATCACTACTAATTGTTCTAATTAGGAAAATAGATAAAAAACAAAAAATTGATAAACTATTTAATAAAATAAATTTACCAATTTTATTCTTATTGTTTTTAATAGTTTGGGGATCTTCATTTATACTAAATACGCCTGTTGTTACCGTATATAGATGGGGAATATATTTATTGATGTTTATATTAGGTTATTATATATTTTCAAATGATAAGATTATTGAAAATTTAGAAAAAATATCAATCCCACTAGGAATAATATCATTTATTATTGGAATTATATTTACAATAATGAACTATGGTGCTAATTTTGGTTCAAATGAATTTTTAACTAATATATTTACTAATATTTATATATGGCTTGTAATTTTATCGGCTTTTGGAGTTGGTAAGAAATTTTTGAATTTTGATAATAATTTTACAAAGTATATGAATAAAAACAATTTTTGTTTTTATGTATTACACTATACTATACAAATTATTATAGCATTTATTTTAGTAGAATATATCAAGTTACCTTACTTTATACTAAATTATATAATATTATTGATTGGAACAATTATTCTTTTACCAATAATTACTGAAATATTAAAAAGAATACCTATAATAAACAAGTTATTATTAGGAACAAAAAATAAATAATAAGATGTGTACAATATTTTGGTATTGTAAACAAACATATAGGGGAGAATTAAAAAATTCTCTCTTATTTTTTATATTTAATCTCGAACAACTGTTTACAAATAGAAAATAATGTGATAGAATAGCAGAAGAAAAGAACTATTGTTTGGAGGTGTGAAAGTTGGATAATAAATATCAAAATATCTATATTGCAATTGATTTAAAAAGCTTTTATGCTTCTGTAGAATGTCAAGAAAGAGGATTAAATCCACTTACAACAAATCTAGTTGTTGCTGATAGTAGTAGAACAGAAAAAACAATATGTTTAGCTGTTAGTCCTTCATTAAAACAATATGGAATACCAGGAAGAGCAAGATTATATGAGGTAGTACAAAAAGTAAAGGAAATAAACGAACATAGAAAATTCAATGCACCAAATCATACTTTTACATGCAGTTCTTATGATGATATAGCATTGAAAAATAATAATGATTTAGAATTAGCATATATAGTTGCTCCTCCAAGAATGAGTTATTATATGCAATATAGCACAAAAATTGTAGATATATATTTGAAATGGTTTTCAATGGAAGATATATATGTTTATTCAATAGATGAGGTTTTTATAGATGTAACACATTATTTGCAAACCTATAATTGTACTCCAAGAGAACTTGCTACTAAAGTTATTCAAGATGTTTTAAAAGAAACTGGAATAACTGCAACTTGTGGTATTGGTACAAATATGTATCTTGCAAAAGTTGCAATGGATATTGTAGCAAAACATACTGAAGCAGATAAATACGGAGTACGAATTGCAGGGTTAGATGAATTTGCATATAGAAAATATCTATGGAATCATAAACCTCTAACAGATTTTTGGAGAGTTGGAAAAGGTATATCTCAAAAATTAGAAATGAACGGAATGTTCACTATGGGAGATGTTGCTAAACAATCTGTAAAAGATGATGAAAAACTATATAAATTATTTGGAATTAATGCTGAATTACTTATAGATCATGCTTGGGGTTATGAACCATGTACAATTGATAGTGTAAAATCATATAAGCCAGTAACAAATAGTTTAAGCTCTGGGCAAGTTTTAAAAGAGCCATACGATTATAACAAAACAAGACTTATAGTAAAAGAAATGGCAGAACTTTTATCATTAGATTTAGTTAAAAAAGATTTAATAACAAGTAAACTTGTATTAGAGATAGGATATGACATCTGTAACCTTTCAAAATCAAATTTAAGCCATTTTTATGATGGAGAGATAAAGTTAGACCATTATGGTAGAGAAGTTCCTAAACATGCACATGGAACGATAAATATTGACCATAAAACTGCATCAACTAAAATTATCACAGATAAATTTGTAGAATTATACGATAATATTATCAATAAAGATTTATATGTTAGAAGAGTTACTTTAACAGCTTGTGATGTAGTAAATGAAGATGATTATAAAAATATTTTAACTTACGAACAAATGGATATGTTTATAGATTATAATGAACTAGCTAAAAAAAGACAAAAAGAAAGAGCAGAAAAATCATTACAAAAGGCAGTATTAAATATAAAATCAAGATATGGTAAAAATGCTATTCTTAAAGGAATGAACTTTGTAGCAGGTGGCACTACAATTGAAAGAAACGGACAGATAGGAGGACATAGAAGTTAATGAAATTAGAATATAGTCATAAATATGATGATATAATTAATATGGAACATCACAAGTCAAAAAAACATCCACCAATGTCTTTATATGCTCGTTCTGCTCAATTTGCTCCTTTTGCTGCATTAACTGGATATGAAGAAGCAGTAACAGAAACAGCAAGAGAAGTGGGAGAGAGGATAGATATTGATGATGAATTGAGAAATATACTAGATAGTAAAATTCAAATGCTTTCAGAACAAATTAAAAAGAAACATGAAATTATATTTACTTATTTTGTACCTGACTTAACTAAAGATGGTGGAAAATATATAAATGTAACTGGTATTATAAAAAAGATAGATACTATTAAACAATTAATTATTTTAGAAGATAAAACTGAAATACCTATAAATGAAATAATTGATATTTCAGGAGAAGTTTTTAAATTTTTTGAATAAAAAATAAAAGCACTATATCGACTGATAATGGTGCTTTTTAATCTATTCAAAAAAATCTTCCATTTTTTTATTAAATATTTCTGCAAATGCTTTTAATTCAAAATCTTTCACTGATCTAATATTATGTTCAATGTTATAAAGTGCAGTCTTATGCATTGTTATACCTTTTAGGTTTAATTCTCTTAATAAATCTTCATAAGAAAGTTTTTTTGCTTTTCTAAAATTTGAAAGATTTTTATAAATTAAATTATGTTTTGGTGTTTCTCTATGTTTCATACAAATCCCTCCGTTGACATTTTATAATAAACATAGATTTTATTTATTCCTTGCTAATGAACAAAAGCAAAAAATGTGTTATAATAGTGTATGAAAAAAATATTGAATTTATACTATAAAAGGTGTTATAATTTTATTTAACCTTTTTAATAGAGAAAGTGAGTTAATATATGAAAAAATTTAAAGTTCTTATAGCAGATGATATTGAGATAATAGCTCAAACAAATAAGAAAATTGCAGAAAAAAATGAAAGTATTGAAGTTATAGGATTAGCTTATAATGGACAACAAGAATATGATATGATACTTGAATTGAAACCAGATATTGTTATAACAGATAATCAAATGCCAAATATGAATGGGGTAGATGTAGTTCAAAAAATATATAATTCAAATTTAGATTCAGTTCCTAAATTTATTTTAGTTACTGCTGATTATGGATATAATTTTAATAATAAATGTATGCAAATGGGAATAAGTATTGTAGTAAACAAAAGCTCAAGAGAAACGGATTTACCAAGTGCTATATCTGAAGTGATATATGAATTAGAAATGGAAACAAATGCAGCACATTTTGAACCAAGTGAAGAGTATAAGAAATGGTATGAAAAATACTCTACTGAAGAATTGGTTGATTTAAAAAAATACTTTAATGAAGAAGATTTTGAAATATTAAAAAAACTAGGAATATCTGTAAAAGATAAAATATATACAGAAAGAGAATTTGAAGAATTAGACGGAGATTATATTTTATATTACTATGAGGATGGAATGGAAAAAGACATGTCAGAAGAAGAAAAAGCAAGTATTAAATTGTTAGAAAATACTGGAGTAAGCAGAGAAGAATATAATAACCTTTTAGACAAGTTTCATAAGATAAATCTTAAATATAATTTTTAAGTTTTCATTATTATACCAGCAGTTTGACTGGTATATTTTTTTGTCTAAATTTGTCTAAATCTGTTGTTAAAAAATAGGAAATATGATATAAAATAAGATAGTATTTTATGTGCATTTTATTTAAACAGGAGGAGTTGATTATATGTCAAAGAGTAACGATATCTTTTCGCAATTAGGAGGAGCTTATATAATATATAAATTAAGATGGATACTTATAATTGTAATAGTATTATTTGGAGTAATATTCTTTGCAGTAAATAATGATATGGATAAAGAATATCAACAATATGGATATACAGGATGGTCAGATAATATTAAATATGATGAATGGACAGATGAAATAATACCAAAAGCAGAAATAAATACTTATACAAGTGATTCAAAATATATTACTAATTCCAAAGGGGAAAAGATAACAGTTGCCCAAATAGAAGAATTAGTAAAGCAATATGGAGAGATACAAGGTAGTTACATGAGTTTTAATGAAAATAAAAAAGATTCATTAGATAATATTTGTAACACATTACTAAGAGAATATTTAGATTTAAAATACGAGATAAAACCATTTGGAGAGGCAAATTCTCATAGTTATAGATTTCACATTGTAGGAGATTATGAAGATAGCTACTATTCCGATTTTTCTACACCATCTGATTTAAGAAGTTTATCAAAAGAAATATTTAAAGATAAATATAAAAAGCAAAATAATAATAAATAATATTAAGAAGTGAGGATTATATGAATGAGAGTAAAAAGTGATGAAGATATTAAAAAAGAGCTTATTTCAAAAGACTTAAATGAGTTGATAAAACCTCTTCTAATATTTGTAGTATTAACTATATTATTTGGTTATGCTGGATATGTGTATTCTGTAGATAATAATCTAGATATTAAACATGGTATAATATTTGGTAGTTTATTTCCATTAGGAATAGCCTTAATAAAAGTATTTGATATTGAAAATTCTTTTATATATATTGCTTATACTATAACATATATTTGCATATCAGATTATATACCAACTTTTGTTGGAATAATAATTTTATTTATAATAATAACTCTATTTTTAATTAGTTTTATATATGTAGAAAAAAAAGATAGAACAGAAGAAATCAAAACTATTAATTATAACGAATCAAAAATAATACATCCTGTACCAAATGTTAATACTCAAACATCAAGAACAAAGTATTTTTCCGAAATAAATAATGATATTAATGAAGAAGTAGAAAATGATATTTTTGATGAAGAAGAAAAATTAGATTATGAGTGTGAATTGTGTTTTAAAAAAATATCTTATGAAGAATATGAACTATATGATGGATATTGTGAAGAATGTTTTATGGACGTTCATATGGATGACAAAGGAAATTACCATGATGAAGAAATATTATAAAGATTTATGAGTGAATAGAAATGAAATTTGAGGAAGAAGAATTTTTGTATGATAAAAAAAGATTAGAAATAGATAATGAGAAAATTAAATCAATATTAAAAAAAGGCACATTAACAACTGATGACGAAGTTGGCTTTAAATATATTGTTGAAATCCTAAAATTATTTAATATAAATGTAAAAATTTGGATGAAAGGAAGTTATATATTAAATAATAATGAAGGAATAATGTTTACTAAAGAGCAATCATTAGATTGGTCTGATGAAGTTTCTGATAATTATTTTTACGAAATATATAAAAATACAAATGAACGCATAGAAAGATATAACGAATATTGGGGAAAGAGGATAATTTATATATTCAGAAAAAATAAGGACGAATATAAATTTATAGGTGTATATCAACAAGATCTTGAAAAAATTGATGAACTATTTTTAAAAGGAATAAATAATAAGCGACCATATAAGAAAATAAGCAATGTATTGAGATTAACACAATAATAGCATTGCCATCAAAACATTAGTTCTTATTATCTAACTAATGAATTAATTAGATAATTAATTTATGGATAAAAAAATAAAAAAAATAAATTTTCTTCCATAAATCTGTTGTAAAATTTTTGTTTTTAATGTAGAATAATAGTGGAAAATTTTAAGAACAGGAGAATATAATGATAATTTATTCGTGTAGCAATTGTAACGATTTAGAGTGTGAAACAAGTATATGTCCTGTTTGTAATAATAGAACTCAAATCAAAAAAAGTGAAATATATTGGTGTAAACATTGCAACATTCCATTATATAATAAAATATGTTCTTGTTGCAATGAAGAAGCAAATTACATAGGTACTGATATTCGACCTGTGTTTGCTGAAGAAAGATTGTTGTTAGAATGTATAAGAAATAAGCCTTTTGAGTTTGCAAATCATTCAGTATGGAATATTTCTGGCAATAAATATATTGTTGATGGAAAGAAAATAAAATTTTCAGTTAAAGAAGCTACTCAATTGGATTATAAAATTATTAAAAAGCGTATAAATGATAACAAAGAAAAAAATCAATATTATGAAGAAAATTATTATAAGCAAGATTTTATTAAAAAATTTATAGAAGCTAACAAAATAAGATTAAACTATATTACCACAGAAGCTATAAACTACATAAAAGAACAGTCAAAAAACTATTCAGATGATTGCATGTTCGTTTCATTTAGTGGTGGAAAAGATTCAACTGTAACAAGTGATATTGTTATGAGAGCTTTAGGAAAAGAAGATATTATACATGTATATGGAGATACAACACTCGAATATCCGACTACTGAACCTTATATTAAAAGATTTAGAGAAAGACATAAAAGGACACCTATGCTTGTTGCAAAAAACAAAGAACAAGATTTTAATGAGTTGTGCAAAGTTATTGGACCACCTAGTAGATTAATGAGATGGTGTTGTACTATATTTAAAACTGGAGCAATAACTAGAAAGATTGATTCTACATTCAAAGACAAGCTTAACATCCTAACATTTCAAGGAATTCGAAGAGCAGAATCAACTGCAAGAAGTAAGTATGAACGTGAAAGCGATAGTTCAAAAATTTCTAAACAACATGCTGTTGCACCTTTAATTGATTGGCAAGAATTTGATATATGGTTATACATTATATCTAATGATGTAGATTTTAATGAAGCATATAAACAAGGATTTTCAAGAGTTGGCTGTTGGTGTTGCCCAAATAATAGTAACTGGTCAGAATATTTATCATCTATATACATGACTGAAGAGTATAATGTTTTTCGTGACATTCTAATAGATTTTGCTAAAAATGTTGGAAAACCTGATCCAGAAGATTATATTTCATCAGGAGGTTGGAAAGCAAGACAGGGTGGTAATGGCTTATCATTTAGTAAAAATGCTGTGGTAGAATTTAAACCATGTGTTTTAATAGAAAATACATTGAATTTTGAATTAACAAAGAACATAAATGAAAATTTATATGAATTATTTAAACCATTTGGAAATCCAAATTATACTATTGGTAACAAAAGATTAAATGAAGTTTATATTTTACAAAGAAAAACCAACGAGCCACTTCTAAAACTTACAGGAAGAATTGATCAAAATAAACTAAAAGTTACAGTATTAAAATTTATAGAACCATTTAAAGATATGAAAATATCAGAAATATTAATAAAAAATCAAATCACAAAATTTCAAACATGTATTGGTTGTTTGGCTTGTGAAAGTAATTGCAAATTCGGAAGTATTAAGATAACAAATGTAGCTGATACAGAAAATATTAGCTATAAAATCGATGAAAATAAATGTGTAGGCTGTTTAGAATGTGTAAAACATTTTTCAGGAGGATGCTTTATGAAAAAGGTTTTAAGAACAAAACTTAACAGCGAGTAACAGATTGGAGTAAAAAATGGCAGATAAAATTAAAATGAAAGGTCATGAAAGTTTTTCAATACGTGAAGGATGGTTAACAAAAGGATTAATTGAAGTTTCAAATAATTCAAAAGTTTTTTCTGAAAAGGATCAAACTGATATATTTGGAATAGGAACTAATATGGTCAAGTCATTAAAATATTGGTTACAAGCCACAAGTTTAATTAATGATAACAAAAAAAATGAATATGTATTAAGCAAATTAGGACAACTTATATATAAATATGATAAATATATTGAAAATAAGTTTACATTATATTTGATTCATTTAAATCTAGTATTAAATGTCGATAAAGCATATATATGGAATTTATTTTTTAATAAATGTCATTTTAAAACTTTTTCTAAAAAAGATTTATATGAACAAATATGCGAATTATTAGAAGCTGATAATTTTGAATATAATGAAAAGGTATTGTCAGATGAAATATCCGTTTTGTTAAAAACTTATCTTATCGAAGAAAAAGATGGTACACCTGAAGATAATTTTATATGTCCTCTAACTGACTTAAAATTAATAAGAAAAATAAGTAAAGATACATATAAACGAGAATTGTCTAATATTTCATATTTGAATAAATATATTGTTTACTGGGCAATACTTCAGCAAACAAATGAAGATAATATAAGCATTGACGAATTAATAAAAGGAAATAATTCGGTTTGTAATCTACTAAATTTAGATAAAATAACTTTAAACGAATATTTAGATATGTTAAAAAAAGATAAATATATAACTATAAATAGAACAGCAGGACTAAATATGGTATATTTTAATAAAAAACTAGATTTAGAAAATATCTTTAAATTAGAATTTGAGGGAGGAGAATAAGGCTTTGAAACATTCAGAATTTGTAAAAATAAATGAAACCTTTCAATATTCAATTAATTTGCAATTTGATATAAATAATATAAACAAAATAAAAGAATATATTCCAACTTCAGATAGCTGTGAAGTATTAGAGCATTATTTTGATAGTATATTTGGAAATTTTAATAAATCTACTATATTAGTTGGTCCTTATGGAAAAGGAAAATCTCATTTATTATTAGTATTATTAACTTTATTAAATGATTATAAAGATGAAGATACCAATATAATCGAAGATTTATTAAATAAAATAAATAAAATTAATCCTAATATTTATATAAAAATAAAAGCTATACGAGATAAAAAACAAAAATTTATGCCTGTAATCATTAATAGTAATTACAACAATATTAATCAAGCATTTTTATTAGCTTTAACAGAAGCATTAGAAAGAGAAAATATAAATAACATTGTTATAAATACATATTTTGATGTTGCTTTAGATATTATTTCAAAATGGAAGAACGAAAATGATAATGAAATTATTGATAAGTTTAATAATTGTTTGAAAAAAAAGAAAACAACACTTAAACAACTTGAAGATGGATTAAAAATATATAATGAAAGCTACTATGAAATATTTAAAGATGTCTATACCTGTGTTTTACACGGAATTGAGTTTAATCCACTAATAAACACTGATATAATTAAATATTACAAAGATGTAAATTATAAAATAGCTCAAATAGGCTATACGGGAATGTTAGTTATTTTTGATGAATTTAGTAAGTTCTTAGAATATGTTGGAAACGAAAGTATGATGCGTGATTTAAAAATATTACAAGATTTTGCAGAATTATCTTCAAGGTCAAGTAGTAAAGAACAAATACTATTTTCATGTATAACACATAAAGCAATTAACTCTTATATTAAAAATTTAAAAGATGATAAGGCTAATGCTTTTAAAACAGTTGAAGGTAGATTTAAAGAAATCTATTTCAATAGAAGTATGGAGCAAAATTATGAAATAATTGAACAAACTATAAAAAAGAGCAGTAAATTTCCTGCATATATAAATAAATATTTAGATGAAAATGCAAAATTTTACAATGATTTAAAAAATGAATTTAATTTTTGCAGAATATCTAATGCAGACAATTTATTATTTAAAGGATGTTATCCATTAAATCCAGTAACTGTTTTTGCGGTTATTAATTTAAGTGAAAAAATAGCACAAAACGAAAGAACATTATTTACATTTTTAACTGATGATGATGTTTATAGTTTTAAATATTATATCAACAATAATAATAGTAGTGAATTATTTAATATAGATAAAATCTATGACTATTTTTATAACATAATAAAAAAAGAAAATAATGAGCAAATAAAAGAAATATGGATTAAGGCTGAAAATGCAATTTCTAAAACCAATGATTTAATTGAGATTAATATCTTAAAGTCAATCGCAATAATCTATATGATAAATGATTTTGAGAATTTTTCACCAGTAAATACATCTCTAAAATTATCATTGAATTTGCAAGAAAAAATTTTTGATGAAAAGATAAATAATCTTATAGAAAAAGGAATAATTAAGAGAAAGAAAACTAATAAACTATTAGAATTTTCTACAGTATACAATAAAGAAGTATTAAATGAAATCAACATTATAAAACATAACAAATTTGAAAAAATTAGTTTTAGTCAATCAATAGAAAAAATATGTGATTTAGGATATGTATTACCAAGAAGATATAATCAAAACTATAAATTAACTAGATTTTTCAAAAATATATTTATTACCGAATTCGAATTAAACAACCTAAAATCATTTAAAGTATATTTTGAAAAGTATAATGCTGATGGTATTGTTTTAAACCTTTTAAGAGAAAATAACAATTTAGATAAAACTGTTGAAAATTTCAATAAAATAGATGATTCTAAAGCTATTCTAAAAATACCTAATAAAATTATAAGCACTGAAATATTAGAAGCATTAAAAGAGATTGAAGCAATAAACTATTATAAAAATTCAGAAAAATTAGAAGATGACATTTTAAGAGAAATAAATTCAATATTGAGTGAGAATAATGAGCTAATACAAACAGAAATAGAAAATACTTTCCAGGATAATAATTCATACATTATATATAATGGTAATGAATATATGTCAAATTGCATAAGTTCAGTTTCTTCTGATATATGTGAAAAAATATATTCTGAATCTCCAATAGTTAATAATGAAATGATTAATAAACAGAAAATCTCAACGCCTATTGCTAAAGCTAGAAATATTGTAATTGAATCAATAATTAATAGAAGTACAGATTTAATTACAAGCCCTACTAGTGCTGAAGCAACTATTTATAAGGCAACAGCTGAAAAAAAAGACAATGCTGATATAAAACGCGTTACAAAACTAATAGAAAGTTATATAAAACAAACAGAAACAAAAGGTAAGAATAATTTTGAATCACTTTACAAAAAATTAAAAAAAGAACCTTTTAACATTAGAGATGGAATTATACCAATTTTTCTTGCGTTAGCATTTGAAAACTATTCAAACAATATTATTTTATACTATAAAAACAAAGAAATAGAGTTAAATAGTACAAATATATCTAAAATTATAGATGAACCAGAAAATTATTATATTGTTTTAGAAGCAGGAACTCAAGAAAAATCAAATTTTATAAGTAATATGATGAGATTATATAAATTAAATATTACTGATGATCAAAGAAATAATATTAAATTATTAATGTATGAATTGAAAAAATGGACATTATCTTTACCAAGAATAACTAGAGAATTGTCTATAATTAATGAAATCATAAAAGAAAAAGGTATAATTATTTTTAAGAATGAACTATTAAAAGCCGATTTAAATAACAATGAGTTTTTATTTAAAACTCTAAAAGAAATATTTGAAGAAAGCAACTACAATAATTTATTCAAAAAAATTTCAGATGCTAAATTGGAATTAGACGATTATTTCTTAAACTATGAAAAATATATAATAGAACAGTTTAAGAATTTATTTGATAAAAGTAATAATAATAGTTTAAATAAGATATTAAAAGATTGGTACAAATCAATTGGTAATAAAATTAAACACCTTGTATTAAAAACAGAAACAAAACAATTACTTGATTACATTGATGAAATTGAGACTTTTAACGATAATGAAATTATCGAAAACATTTCATATATTTTATTAGGTTATTATATTGAAGACTGGCAAGAAAATAGTTATAGCCTATTCTTTAATAGTATAGAATATATTATTGAAGAGTTGAAAACAGCCAAGATTAATGATAGCAATAAAATAGAAATTAGCTTAAAAAACGAGGATGGAAATAGTATTATAAAGTACATAGATAATGTGAATATCAGCTCAATTGGTAAAACTTTAATGACAAATCTAGAAGATACTATAGAAGAATATGCTGATTCAATTAATCAAAGTGAAAAAATAAAAATACTTATGAATATATTAAATAAGTATATGTAAGGGGTAATATAAATGATATATTTAGATAATGCAGCTACAACATATCCCAAACCAGAAGAAGTCTATCTAGCATTAGATAAAGCTAACAGAGAATATGGTTTTAATTCTGGAAGGGGGAGCTACAAAAAAGCAAAAGAAGTTGCTAATATTATAGATGAAACAAGAAACGAATTAAGCTCATTAGTAGAGTGTACTGCAAATACAGTTATATTTTCAACTTCATCAACAGAAGCTCTAAATATGATAATCTTTGGATTAGATTGGGCAAAAGGAGATAATGTATATGTTTCTCCTTTTGAACACAATTCTGTATTAAGACCATTATATGAAATAAAGAAACGACATGACATAAATATAATACAAATTCCTTTCAACAAAGAAACATGGAATATTGATAGTAATTTTGAAGATTTGCTAATATTAAATAAACCAAAATGTATTTTTTGTTCATCTAAAAGTAACACTACGGGATATAATCTTCCAATAAATGAGATTTTTAAATTAGGTAAAAAGTACAACTCAATAAATATTCTAGATGCATCTCAATCATTTGGTGTAGATAAAACAATCTCAAAAAATAATTCTGATTTTATTATATTTGCAGGTCATAAATCACTTTATGCAAGTTTCGGCATAGCAGGATTTATAAATATTAATAATATTGAATTAAAACCGTTTTTATTTGGTGGTACAGGTTCAGATAGTCTTAATTTAGAAATGCCATTAAATGGAGCAAGTCATTTAGAAGCTGGAAGTAAAAATATTATCGCTATATATGGTTTACATGAAAGTCTTAAATGGCTAAAGAATCATAATATCGAAGAAAAGGAAAGAACTTTATTTAAATATTTATATCAATCAATAAGTAGTATTAAGAAAGTTATTACATACCTACCATCTAATATTGATAAATGTTGTGGTATTTTATCATTTAATGTTGATGGATATACTGCTGAAGAAGTAGGGGATATATTAAATCAAGAATTTGATATATGTGTAAGGACAGGCTATCATTGTTGTCCATATATACATGATTTTATTAATAGTAAAAAGTTCAATGGAACTGTAAGAGTAAGTATGAATTACTTTAATACAGAGAAAGATATAGATTGCTTAATAAATGCTTTAAATACTTTATAAAGATAGGAGTTGTGAGTAATGAGTTTTAAAGATTTACCTTTAAAATACACTTATAGAACAAGTGATGATGACGTTATAAATGATTTTCTTGTACCGTGTCTTAATCAATGTGTAATGTATAAAAGAGCAGCAGGATTTTTTTCTTCAACTGCTTTAGTAAAACTATCACAAGGAATATCTGGTTTAATTAGAAATAATGGTAAAATGAAATTAGTTGTTTCTCCAGATTTAAGTAATGATGATATTGAGGCAATAAAAAAAGGATATGAAAATAAAGAAGAATTAATTACAAAAAGATTATTAGAATCTTTAGATGAAGAATTAACAAAAACACAAAAAGATAGATTAAATCTTATGATAAGTTTAATAGAAAGAGGCATATTAGATATCAAAATTGCAGTTCTGAATTACGGCTCTGACATTGGTATGTATCATGAAAAAATAGGAATAATGGAGGATATAGAAGGAAATAAAATTGCATTTACAGGTTCTTATAATGAATCCCTAAATTCTTATGTTAACAACTTTGAATCATTAGACGTATATACCAATTATAGTCAAGACTTTAATAGAGTATATCAAAAAGAAAAAGACTTTGATAGATTATGGAATAATGCTACAGATAAATTAAAAGTTGTAGAATTTCCAATTGCAGTAAAAGAAAAACTATTTAAAAGATACTATAATAAAGAGAAACTAAAAAGCGAAGAAGAAATTATCAAAGAAGAAAAACAACATAGAGAAATTACACCTAACATGCCATCAAATTTTTTAAGAGAATATCAAACAAGAGCAATTGATGAGTGGGAGAAATCTAATTTTGTTGGTATATTTGATATGGCTACAGGTACAGGAAAAACATTAACAGCATTAGGAGCAAGCATTAGATTATTTAATAGTAAAGATAGTTTAGCAATAATAATAATATGTCCTTATACTCATCTTGTAGAACAATGGGTAGAAGATCTTGATAATTATGATTTTAATCCTATCGTTGGATATGGTTCAATGAAAAACAAGAAATGGCAAGATAAATTAAAAAATCAAATAATGAGATTTAATTTAGGTACATCAAAATATTTCTGCTTTATTACAACAAATGCAACATTCAAATCTAGTTTTGTACAAGATGAATTAAAGAAAATAGAAGATAAAAATGTTTTATTTATAGCAGATGAAGCTCATAATTTAGGTGCTCCAAATTTATTAGAAAAATTAAATAAAAAATTTAAATATAGACTAGCACTATCAGCAACATTTGAAAGATATAATGACGAATACGGAACAAGTGAATTATTAAAATATTTTGGTTCGAACTATTGTATACACTATTCATTAAAAGAAGCAATAAAAAATGGAATGCTTACAGAATACTACTATTATCCAGTAATTACATACTTAAATGAAGAAGAATTAGATGAATATACTTATTTAACAAATAGAATAAGAAAATGTATTGTTGTAGATAAATCAGGTAAAAGTAAAATAAATGAAATTGGAAAAACATTATTGCTAAAAAGAGCAAAAATTGTTGCTGGAGCATACTCAAAAATGACAAAAGTGGTTTCTTTATTGAAAAAGCAAAATGAAGAAAAAGGAATCTATAATACTTTAATATATTGTGGTGCAACTACTATAAATGATCCTTCTTTTAGTGAAGAAGATAATGATGAAGATGATATAAAACAAATAGATTATCTTAGAGCAATGATAAAAGATAATATTGAATTAAGACTTGCAAAATTTACTTCAACAGAAACAACTGAAGAAAGAAAATATATAAAAGAACAGTTTATTGATAAAACAATAAATGCAATAATAGCAATTAAATGTCTAGATGAAGGTGTAAATATACCATCTATCGAGACAGCATATCTATTAGCAAGTAGTACTAATCCAAGAGAATATGTACAAAGAAGAGGTAGAGTTTTAAGGAAATTTTCTGGAAAACAATATTCTATAATTTATGATTTTATTACTTTACCAAGAGATTTAGAAATAGCCTCTAGATTATCAGAAGATGATTTAAAAGGTGATGTTGGATTAGTAAAAAAGGAATTAATCCGTATGGAAGATTTTGCTTCAGATGCAATTAATTATTCATCATATCTTGAAGTTACAGATAGCATAAAAAGAATATACGGAGATTTGTTAAACAAATATAAAGAGGAGGATTTTGAATAATGGAAATAACTGAAAAAGATAAAGAAGTTATAAGAAAAATATTATCACTTGAAAAAACAAACAATAGGCAAAAAATATTTTCAAAACAAGAAGATATTACTAAAAGACTTATAGGGTACATAAAGGAGGGTGTTGATAGTGAAGTTCAAGAAAATAATAATAACTAATTTTAGACAATTTAAAGGAAGAAATGAATTAAATTTTTCAACTGATGATGACAAAAACATTACAATTGTATATGGTGGAATAACTCATGGTAAAACAACACTATTACAAGCATTCAATTGGGTATTTTATAATATTGTTAAACTTGAAAATCCTAATGACCTATTAAACAAGGAAATAGCAGATAATTTAGGACGTGGAGAATCTGCAGAAGTTGAAGTTGAAATTCATCTAGAATTTGATGGAGAAAATTATAGATTAATAAGAAAACAAGTGTATTCAGTTTACCTAAATGAAATGTATGGTAAAATTTCAACAGGAACTTCTTTAGTTAGAGCTGAAAAAGAACAAAATGATACTTGGATTCCTGCTGGAAATTATGATGATATAATAAATAAGATAATGCCATCGAATTTATCTACATACTTCTTTTTTGATGGTGAGCGTATAGATAACATAAGCGAGCAACAAAGGAAGGGTTCAAAAGAAGTTGAAAATTCAGTTAAAGAAATTTTAGGACTAGAACATTACAGTACAGCTATAAAGCATTTGAGTACTGGAAGAAATAGCGTATTAGCTGAATTAAGAAGTAGAATTAACACAAGTGCTAATAGCGAATTAGACGATTTAAGAAGAGAATACAACAATATTGATATTGATATTGAAAATAATAATGACAAAATAAAAAGGTATGAAAACGAAATTGATAATCTTGAAAGAGATAAAAAAGCTAAAGAACAAGTTATACTAGATAATAAGGCTACATATGAAAAACAACAAGAAAAATTATCTTTAAAAGCAAAACTAGATAGCATTATGATTAAAGAAAACAACCAAATTGAAAACTTTAAATCATTTTTTAATAATTACTATTTGGACTTCTTCTATTATGGTTTAAATGATAAAATGAAAGAATTAGCAGAAGTACTTGACACAAAAGAAGAAGGAATACCCAATATGCATGCTTATTCAATAGATTATATACTTAATAGAGGTTACTGTATATGTGGAGAAAAGTTTGAAAAAGATGATACTCATTATAAAGCACTTTTAGAGGAAAAGAAAAAATTACCTCCACAAAGTATAGGTACATCAATTTCTAATTTTAATAAAGAACTACGTCAAAAAATATCTGAAGAAAAATCTGAAAATTTTAAAACAGAAATAGTAAATAAATTTGAGAATATATTACAAATAATTGATGAAAAAAATACATTACAAGATAAAATAGATAATATATCAAACAATATAGCAACTGATGTTAATGTTGGCGAATTAGAAAATGAAGTAAGACAAATTGAAATAAAAATCAGAGATTACACAGAAGATATAGGTAGTTTAAAAGGTCAAAATATTAATAAAGAAAAAAGAAAAGAATTCATAGAAAAAGAAATATCACGTTTATCACAATATGATGATAGAAATATTGAGATCAACAAACAAATAGAGTATGCAGAAAAAATCACAAAGATTTTACAATCTGTATATGATAAAAAAGAAATTGAATTGAGAATTACACTTGAAGAAGCAATTAATAAGTATTTAGCCAAAATTTATACTGGTGAAAGATATTTAAAAATAACAGATGATTATAAATTCAGATTAGTATATACAGATGATAAAGAATCAGAATATGATGCACCAGCATCAGAAGGACTAGGAACAGTTAAAGCTATTTCATTTATGTGTGGTTTATTAGATGTTGCTAAATCAAAGTTTTTAGAAGATATAGCTGAAGAAACAGAATATCCATTAGTATTTGATGCTCCACTTTCTAAAATAGATAGTACGCATATAAAAAATGTAATGGAATGTCTACCTGATACAGCAAGTCAAGTTATATTCTTTATAAGAGAAGAAAAGGATTTAGATGCAATTACTGATGAAACAAAATCAAAAATTGGAAAAAGGTATTATATTAAAAAAGTATCAGAAAAGCATTCAGAAATTAGAACTGAAAAGGAGGAAGATTAATTATGTTTTTTGACAAAGAGTATTCATTTAAAGGAAAACACGCTCAATATGTAACAGAATTAGTTACAGCAATATTTAAAAGAAATGTAGATGTTTTAATTCTTGCTCCTGTATTAGGACTAATATATAATAGAACATCAACTGAAGACTTATCATCCGATATAAATACTAAAATATTTGCAGAACAAATGGTTAAAGAAAATGAAAAAATAATATTTAATTATAGACTTTGCATGTTATTAGACGAAAATGCAAATAACCAAACAAAAATAGATAATGCTTTTAGATATTATACTGAAAATAGTGGAGATATAGATAGATTTAATAATAATATAAAAAGATATAATTCATATATACTTGGTGGAGTTGAAATCTTATATGAATTAATGATTAAGGAAAATAAATCATTTACAGGAAAAAATAAAGATGATGTAAAATATAAGAAAGAAATAATTGATAATGTTACAGAGTTTATTTCAAATTATCAAAAAGATGTAAATGATTATAATAATATAGGAGATGAAGTAGATTCATTAGATTAAGAATTCTTTTTCATATATCCAATAATCTTATGAAATATTTCAGTTGGAGTATGAAATTTAATATTAGAATAGCCGAAAATGGAGCATAAGTATTCTGTATTAGAACTATATTTAATAGTTTCTATAACACGACTTATGCTCTTTTTTCATTAAAAGATACATTATCATATTTACTAACAACATAATAAGCATTATTTATATGACCATCTAACAAAGATATATTGTTATATAAAATATATAAATATTTAATAAAATGTCTAGTTGCTGCATTATATTTTTTTAGATCTAAACCTTCAATTAAATCATTAAAAATTTTTATTTTATAAATTTCATCTAAAGTTAGATTATTTTCTTCAAATAGTGAAGATATATTTTATAAACTATTCTTTGCCAGAATTTCTCAAATGTAAGCTATTTTTAGCAACTTTTTTATCATAGATTACCATTTTTTATCATAATTTACCATAAAACTTCAATTTTTTTTACCATGTAAAATAATTTATCAAATTTTATAATATTCTCGACAGGTTTTGACAGACTTTGCAATTTTTATATTCTATAATTGCTTTGTATTAACATAAGATTGTACCTTTTCAGTACATTTTAAATACTAATCAAGTACCATTCGAGTACAAAAATCCACAATTATAAAAGAGAAAAGAATATATTAAAGCTAACTTATTATTATCACTTATTTGAAAGATACTTCTGATGAGTTTAATAATATACAACAGACCTACATAAGCAATTAAGGACTGTCAAAATTGTTTCTCTTATATAATCAAATAATTATTATACTAGAAATTGAATACGTAATAATAGAAAATAACATGGGAATAATGTGCCTAATTGAGTATTTATGCTTAATTTGGCACATTATTCCTTTATTATTAAGTTTATTTTTAACTGCTATATTCATGCCTAGAGGACCTCCTAAAAGTTCGAAAATTAACGAATTTTTAGGAGGTTTTTATTATGTTTGATAAATTTAAAAATGAAGAGAATGATATTGTTCTCGCTAAATTTATTTCATTTATGGAAGTAGTATTTCATAATCAAAGAATAAACTATTATAGAAATATTAAAATACAAAATAGCTGGGAAAAAGAACTACAAGAATCAGATGTATATTTTGATAAATATCTGAATCTAGATTTATATGATTTAGAAATATTAAACGATAAAGAAAAAGAATTGTTTGAATTACATTATAGAAAAGGTTTAACTTATGCAGAAATATCAAAAATAACAAATGAAAAAATAAATACTCTACATCAAAGAAAAAAGAGAGCATTAAAGAAATTGAGATTTAGAATGGGGGAATAGAATTATGCAATCAAAGTTTTATTTATTATTAAAAGAAGCTGTTACTGATGATACATCTCTTATAAGAGTATTAGATAAAATTATGAATTTAATAAATAGATATTCTAGAAATTATAATGGACAAATTGATGAAGATTTAAAAAGTGAATTAATTACTAAAACTATTGAACTTGTAAGAAAAGAAAGCATATATAAAAGATTTCAATAAAAAAATATAAAATTTTTTAAAATTGTTTGTACCAATTTTTCATTTTGAAGTGTTATTTACAGTAGAAGGATGTAAAAACGCTTTCAAAAAAATATGGATTGTACTTTGAAAACTGAATAGATTTGTTAGATACATGAGTTTTGTTTCAGGTAGCCTTAGCAACCTATTTGAATTGCTCCTAACTTGCTATTAGGAGGACAAGCATTACGAAAACTTTTGTATAGTCATAGTTCGTGCGAGCAGTTATATTATTAGTCCATAATAATAATATAATGAGCCGTCCCAAGCAATGAGTGCAAGTCGGTATTCCGACAGGTGAAATTTCTATGTGTTATTAGCAAATAACTATCTAACAATGATTTTATAATTATATTAAATTTTTTGGAGGCAAAAAATGATAGATTTAATCGCGTTAGTTGTGACTCTTATTATTATGAGCCTATTTGGTATAGGAATAATGTTAGCTTTAATAATAATGAGCCAACCGACCACAGAATTAGAACAAGCATACGAAGATGAAGAACAAATAAAATACATAAGAGAATATAATTTAAAGAAAAAAGCTAAAAAAGAGGCTAGAAGAATATTTGTAAACAATTTAATGAGTAAGATAAAGAAATTTATAACTAGGAGGTAAGGTTAGTGGAAGATATAAACCAACTAGAGTTAGCTGCTTATATTTTAATTATAAGCAATGAAATAACACTATATAAAGACAAAACGATATTTAATTATCTTGATTTACTTGAAGATGAAATGATTAAAACAAAGAAGAATGTTGTATTAAATAAAGTTAAACTATCATTATTTAATAACTTTAATTATAGAGCAAAACTAAACAATGAAGAATGTATAAGTTATACAACATTAGTTTTTAAAGATTTATTAAACTATTTCCATAAAGAATTTGATGATACAGATGTAGTAAAAACCATAGCTAAAACTTATGATAATTTTTCAGTTAGAACTGCTAAAGAAGAAGTTGCTAAATTAAATATTATAACAAATAAATAAGCAAATATAAAATGTGTGAGCAAAAAAGTTCACACATTAGTAATAATAACATAATTTTACTATACTTCAGATATAAGCAATTTATATTTGCTTATATCTGAAGGAGGTATTATAAGATGTCGTTTTTAGATTTTCAAAGTGAAAGTCCAGAGTTTTTGAACAACTATCTAAAATATGTGAGATTTATAAGTTTTAATGCAGAAACAACAGTAAATGAAGCATATTTTGATTTAAGAACACTTTTAAGATTTATAAAACTTATGCTATATGATGAATCAAAACTTAATAATTTTGATCCTGATTATTTTAAAACTATTTCTATAAAAGAAATAACACTATCAGATATGAGAAAAGTTACAAATCAGGATTTGCATAATTTTATAAGATTTCTACATGATGATTTGAAAAATAGTCCAAAAACAAGAAATAAAAAACTGGCATCTTTAAAAAAATTATTTGAGTATTTATCTGCAAATAATTATATACCAACTAATCCATCATTAGGGCTTCATTCTGCAAAAGTTGAAAAAAGATTACCAAAGTATTTAACATTAGAGCAAAGCAAAAAATTGTTATCAAATACTATAAAATCTGATTCTATAAACAAAATAAGGAATTATGCAATAACATGTATATTTCTTAATTGCAGTTTAAGACTATCTGAATTAGTAGGTATAAATATCAGTAATATTAAAATTGATGATAGCGAACAAACTATTAGAGTAACAGGTAAAGGCAATAAGGAAAGAATTTTATATTTAGATAAAGCTGTATGTGAAGCAATCAATGAATATCTAAAAGTCAGACCAGTAACTGGAAGAGATAATCCTGATTATGATGCATTATTTTTAAGTTCTCATAAGAAAAGAATTTCTAGACGAGCAGTACAAACAATTATAAAGGATGAAATGATCCAAGTTAAAGAAGATAAATTAAAAGATTGTCATGTTCATATATTAAGACATACAAGTACAACACTTCTTTATAATGAAAACAATATAAACATTTTTATATTAAAAGAAATATTAGGACATAAAAGCCTAAAAGCTACAGAAATATATACTCATCTTCCTGATAAAAAATTAAAAGAGATTATGGAGAATTGCACAATTTCAAGCATTTTAGAAAGAGAAAGGAGTAATAAAAATGGAGGATAATAAAATACCAAGTTTTTTAGAAGATTTAAGTAATTACTTATGTGGAATTAGAAATTTATCGATGAATTATATAGATGATTTAAAATTTACTATATTACAATTCTTGGAGTTTGTTAATATTCACACATTTAAAGAAAAATATGAAAACATTGAGGAAATGACTTTGAATGATATAAGAAGTATATCAAATAGAGATATTTATGGTTATATATATTTCTTATCTGAAAGACAATATAAGACAAATACAAGAGTTAAAAAAATTGAACATTTAAAAACTTTCTTTAATTATCTATATACTATTAGTCATAAATTATTTAGAGAACCTTTTAAGTTAATTAAAACTGAAAGAAAATTTGAACAAAAACTTCCTAACTACCTATCTCTATCTGAAGCAAGAAAAGTACAAAGTGTATATGAACATTCTTATAAAGTATCTGATATTAGAAATAATGCTATTATTCGAATAATTTTAAATAGTGGACTTCGATTATCTGAAGCAGCAGGATTAAATATAAAAGACTTAAACCTTTCAGAGAATAAATTCGTTGTAATAGGTAAAGGAAATAAAGAAAGAACATGTTATCTTAATGAACCAACTAAAAAAGCTATTGAAGAATACTTAAAATTTAGAAATAAAATAGTTGTTGAAAATAAAAAATACAAAGATGCTTTATTTATTAGTAACCAAAATAAAAGATTAAGCAAAAGACAAATAAGAACAATTGTTAAGGAGGCATACAAGAAAGCAGAACTTGATGAAACAAAATATGCTACACATACATTAAGGCATACATGTGCTACCCTCTTGTATAGAAATGGCACTGATATAAAAACAATAAAAGAAGTTTTAGGACATGTTCAAATTGATACAACTGAAATTTATACTCATTTATATAATAAACAAGTTATGGATGCTATGCTAGAACACCCTATGGCAAACTTTATGATGGCAGATGCAGTTGGATATTAAAAAGGAGGATTTTATAATGGATACAAGACCAAGTTTTGATAAAACAGCTATACATTCTGTAGAACTTAATTTATTAGATGGACAAGTTGATTTAATATTAAGATCTTTAGAATTATATAGCTATAATCTTGAATTTATGCTAAATGCTGAAGAATCAGATGAAGAAAAAAAGAGGGAAAAACTAGCACAACTAAAATATACTTATGAACAAGTATTATCAAGCCTTGCAGAACAAGTAAATGGAAAAGCTGAAGAATATGAAAATAGAAGAACAACAGGAAGAAATATGCTTGGAGATAACATTATAGATATAATACCTGCTAATAAAGAAAAATTTCAAGTTGGATAAAAACGGTGGAGTAGGGGGAATAGAGGATTTTGTAAAATTATAAATTGTAATTTTTAAAAAAATAAATTATAAAAATGAAAATTTTAAAAATAGATTCTAAAAATATAAAAATATAAAAATGAAAAATAATTTTAAAATTTTTAGTAAAAATTAAAAACTTATAAATTTAAGATTTAATTTTAAAATTTGAATTTAAATTTGTGCAATGTTAAATTTTAAATGTTCGATTTATAATTCTAAAAACGAACATTTGTTGTTTGATAAATTTTTTATAATATTTTCAGAATTAATTATAATTTTATAAATCTAAATTTCTGAAAATCGTTTTTAAGACATTTTTATAATTAACCAATAAAACTAATCGTCTAAATATTAAATACTTTAATTTACACTTACAAATATCTTGACATTATAAAACTTATATTGAATTATTATAAGATTTTTATACATATTTATTATAATAATATGTAATTTTTAATGATTTATATAAATCCATGTAATTATTGCAGCAACTTGGATTTAGCTCAAAAATCACTAAAATAACGACGCACGAGAATCGGTTTTAAGCCGTTTTTAAAAATTAGCCATATAGTTTGTTGTCTAAAAAATAAGGCTATTTTAAGACGAATCGCTAAAATCGTTTTTAAGGCGTTTTTTTATTTAAGTAATATAAGTTGTTGTTCAAAATATATGATCTAATATAAGAATATAAATATAATGAATAAAAATTATAATAATAAATACTAAATATAGTATAAATAAAAAAATAGCCGTTATACTGAAAATACTGAAAATGGATAAAATGAATATAAATTATAAGAAAAATAACTAAATAAAAGATACTATTAAGAGCTTGTAAGCAAGTAGTATCAAGACTTGAAGGGGATACCTGAACCAGGTATTCTATATTTTACTCCTATTCCTTTTTGCACAAAACTTTGATTTTGTGCAATGTTGCACTAACAGAAAACAAAGGGCTCTTTGTTTCCCTACCTCAAAACCGTTGTTATATTTATGTTTGTATAGCCTTTTCTAACAAGTTCTAAAAATATTTTATGTATTTCCGTGAAACTATCACGACGACAATAAAAACAATTATTATCCAGATTTTTTATATAAAACATTTAAACACTTCCAGATTATATTTATTTTAAAAATATAATATTATCACTTTTATTATTTTACTTTTTATTAGCAACAGCACTGCCATATTTTGACCATAGATTTTAATAATTATTGTTATATCTGTTTCTTTAAATTTTCATATATTGATTTTAAACTGATTTCATTTAAATATTATACTCCTATCTTCCCTTTCCTAATCTTGTAATTTTGTTTTTTCACTATATTATTAATATTAACAAAAGATTTATATATTTTTTATCCAAAATTAAGTTGCATACATAATCTAACATATGTTATAATTAATTTATAATAAAAAAAGGGGAAAATGTGATATGAGTAAAAAAAGAAAAATAATTATAGAATTAATTGTTGCATTACTTATAATAGTGTTTATTTTGATTATTTCAATAATACATTTAAAAAATAAATCTGTAGACTCTAATTCAATTGATATTAATGTTAATGAAACTACTGCCGAAAGACACATAATTGATGATGATGGATATAAATTTTTTGATAATGCTGTTGTAATATGTTTTAAAAGTGATATAGAAGAATCTAAATGCAAAGAAATTATTAATGAAATAGACAACGAAGCAATAGTTAATACGAGTTTAGCGGATATTAATATATATCGTATTGTTGTAAGTCATAGTTTTACTAAATTCTCAGAAATAGAGCAATATTGTAAAATGTTACAAGAACAATATAGTGAAGAAATTGAACTTGTAACTCCAGATATGATATTTGAAGGAGGCCCAGATTAAAAAAGCAATGCCTATCTGTTTTATTTTTTAGAATGAAAACTTGAATTTAGAGAGCAAATCTTTATAGGATTTACTCTCTCATATTTAACCATAATAACATGTATACAATTATTGTTATTTTAAATTATATCGAAATTACTAAATTTATTGTTTATCACTTGCAACTAATACATCTGAATTGTCAACTTTTAATGCAAAATAAGTTTTTTCTTTATCAGCTTCTTTTAAATACAAAATAAAATCATCATCAAAAATAAATTCTCTATTAATATCAAGTGCACCTTTCCTTGTAGCCTCAATTAAAGCCTCACTTTTTACACTACCACCATAATTATTTAATTCAAAATCAATTGTTTGAATTGCCTGTCTAATATACCATTTAGTATTTTTAATATTTCTTCCACATAATTCATCATAATTAATTTCATCTTGAACTTTTATGAATGGAATTATTAAAACATCATTTTTGTTCCAAGTTTTAGTATCTGTATAATTATTACTTTTTTCAATCATTTCATTATAATTGTCATCAAAACTTTTTCCTTCACCAGATGTTCTGTATAGATAAACCTCTTCCCCCTCTTGAGTTTTTAATCTAATCGCAAAATCATTTTCAGAATTATAGAATAAAATATCTACATTTTTACTTGCAGTCTGTTCTGTATCTGGTTTTATTCCAAAATATTTTACCTTTTCTTCAGAATCTCCAAACTTCGCATCATCTAAAGTTGGAAATTTTTCAAAATAATTAAATTCTTTTTTTAACATACAATATAAAACATAAGCATTTGGATCATTCCATTCAACTTTATCTAAAATTTCGCTATTTTCATTAAATTTATCTTTAATACCTTTTTCTATTTCATTTTTTATTTTTGTTGTAGCTGGACCATGTATTTTATAATATGAATTAGAATTTAACTGTTCTGACGTAAAAGATTGTTTATTAAGTTCATCTGCTAAATTTGATGGTCCATCTTCAAATTCAATTTTTCCTCCAATAACATCATTCATAAAGTCATTCCATACTAAGTTAAATGTTCCGCACCATACTTTATTAGTGTCCATTTCTGACAAATTAGTTGTTGTTGTTGGAGTAATACTTGCTTTTCCTTTTAAATGGCTTAAAATCTTATTACTTGCATAAACAATTCCTGTTGTTAGAATTCCAATGACTATAATGATTGATAAAAATTTAATAACTCTATTTTCTTTCATTTCTACCACCCTTTCTTCAATTAATAATTTTCGTAATTTGATTCTGGCTCTATGTAATAAATTTTTTATTTTTGATTCACTTTTATCCATGATTTTAGCAACTTCTTTATATGATAAATCTTCAATTATAGCTAAATAAATTACCATTTGATAGTCTTCACTCATCTTGCTTATTACCTTTTTTAGTTTTTCTTGTCTTTCTTTTGAAAAAACAATATCTTCAAGTAAATTTTCTTCAACTGCAATATTTTCAAAATTGCTTTCATAATTTATTTGCTTTTTTTCTTTTTTTAGATAGTTTAATGCTCTTGATTTTGCTATAGTGTAAATAAAAGTTTTGAAAGAAAATTCAAAATTATATACTTCTTTTTTTGACAAAATATAAAGTACAACTTCTTGGAAAATATCTTCAGAAATATCTTTATTTTTTACATATTTGAAAATGAAATAAATTAAGTTGTTTTTGTATTTGTTCATAAGTATTCCAAATGCATCGTTATTTCCATCTAAAAATTTTTTGTATAATTCTTTATCTTCTTCACATTCGTTTTTAAATGATATCATTTTATTATCCTCATTTCTTTCAATATAAATAATTATTTATTACACTAATTATACAATATTAAATAAAAAAAGTTTTCTTATTATAATAAAATTCAGAAAAATGGTCAAGAATAAAAAATAAAATTTGACATATAATTAAATATGTGCTATTATAATTATAGCAATTGCAATAAGCATGTTTCAAATACGTAAAAAGACTAGGAGTACCATTCCTAGTCTTTTCCTTTTGTCAGTTATCAAAATGTTTTACAATTAAGTAAACAATTAATAATGCTAACAATTTTATAAGCTATTTCAAATACAACCCTCCTCTCTACCTTTCAGCAAAAGGATAATACTATTATAAATCTATTTCAATATTAATGTCAATATTTTAATAGCCCCCCTATGGGGAGAGGCTAACCCAATATTATGGCAGATGAAGCCTTCTATTAGGATTTTATGGATGTGTTCATCCAAAATACTCCGGATGTTGGTTTTCCAGGTACGCCAAAGTCAAAACCACGTCATGGTTGATATCTTCTGCGTCCAAAATTGCAGCCACATGGTGAGCAACCTTGACAAAGTCTGCATCAACTTTGGTGCAAGCCTTGAGTTCCTCCTCAGTGGGTCTTTCTCCGGCCAGAAACCTTTCAGGAGTAATGATGGGCGGACGGTTCTCAAACCATGCCTTGTACTCATTCCAGTCCTCTAGGGTCACATAATCGCTCAGCATTTTTTCCAACATTTCTTCGTATTCGTACATTTTTTCCTCCTTGGGCAGTTGCCCTCTAAAAACATGTATGTTCGTACTTAGATGAACGGAGTAAAACACGTTTATCCATAAATATTATATATTATTTTGGCACAAAAATCAAGGCTAATCTTAACACTTCATAATTATTAACTTATAATTTTATATATTCCATAAAATGCTTTTCCTAAATAATTTCTGACAAGTTCTTCATATTCCTGTTTTTCAACTCTTAAATTATTTTTACTATAATATAACATTTCATAAAATTCCGGACCTTCCTTAACAAAATATTCTAAACTTTTAAAACCATTTTTTTCATAAAAAGCTTTTCTTTTTAGTCTTTGTTCATAGTTTGCAGAATTTTCATCTAATTTTTCAATATTCAATATAATTCTATTTTCACTATATTTTTCTTTTATTAAATCTAATATTAGAGTTCCATATCCCCTGCCCCTTAATTTATTGTCTATTGCTAAATAAAAAACAAATACAATATCTTTATAATAAACAATATACAACATTCCAATACGATTAGTATCATCATAAATTTCAAAAAAATCTGCTTTTCCCTTTTTGGTTAATAGTTTTAATAAAAACAAAGGAATTCTTTCAATTGCCGGGAATGCTTCAATATATAACTTTTTTATTTCTTTGTTAGGCTTTTTAGTACTAACTAAATGCAATTTATTCATTTTCCACCTCACATAAATTCGCATACATTAGCTCATTTTGCTTTTAGATAATTTTTCTACAACATCTTCATTTAAAAATGTATAAATAACAGTTGCTATAGGAACACCAATTAACATTCCTATAATTCCTGCTAGACTTCCTCCAACAGTTACTGCAAATAATACCCACATGCCAGGTAACCCAACAGAACTTCCAACCACTCTAGGATATATTATGTTACCTTCGATTTGTTGCAATATTAAAACAAATATTATAAAAACTAAAGCTTTAATTGGTTCTACTGCAATAATTAATATTACACCAACTATTATTCCTATAAATGCTCCTACAACAGGGATTAGAGCAGTAACACCTATTAATACACTTATAGAAATTGCATATGGAATTCTTAATATTAACATTCCTAATAAGCATAATAATCCAAGTATTGTTGCTTCTAAACATTGAACTGTAAAAAATCTTTTAAATATTGTAGATGTAGTTTTTCCAAAATTAATAATTTTATCAGCTCTTTTTCTGTTAAAATATGCATAAATTATTCTTGTTGCTTGTTTTTTTAATTTTTCTTTATCCATTAATATATATATTGAGAAAATAAGAGCTATAACAAAATCTACTATTCCACTAACAATTCCACCTACAATTGAAATTGAAGATGTTAGTACATTTGGTATTATACCTAATATCTGATTTTTTATTTCTTCTATATTTATTTGTTCTAATAAACTATTAATTTGTTGAGTATCTTCAATATGATTTTGTGCAAATTTTGTTATTTCTTCTACATAAAAAGGAACATTATTTATTAACATTGTTATAACACTTATTAATTCTGGTACAATTAAATTAATAATTAAAGACAAAATCAATATAATTACAGCAAATGCAAATATTATGGCAAATATTCTTAATAGTTTCCTTTTTCTAATTTTTTTCTTTTTACTTGATTTTGATATATTTATTAGTTTTCTTTCAAAAAATGTCATTGGAATATTTAATATAAACGCTAAACTTCCACCTAGAATAAATGGAAAAATAATGCTAACAATTTTTCCTAATATATTTCCTAAAGTTGATAAATTATTTATTGCCCAAAAGGCTATTACTGCAACTAGAATTAGTATAATCCACTTTTTAAATTCTTTTTTTTCTTCTTTCATTTAATTTTCAACCCACTTTCTTGATAATTTAGGACAATTTAGTACCGGTTCTGTTTTTTGCTGTTTTTAATATTATAGGGAAAAAAAGTGCCGGTTCTCTTTTTTCCCTTGATAAAATATTTAAGTTAAATAGAGCATTACAAAAAATGTTGCAGAAATTTCAAATTATTAAAAAGGAAAAAAGAGAACCGGCACTTTTTTTCCCTAAATTAAACTTTCTACAGGGCAATAATTATCAGTTAAAACTAAAGAATCTGAGAGATCTAACTCAATTGTGTTTTCTAGTTCTAATATTTCATCTGTTGCTATAACCATATAATTTTGCCT
This sequence comes from uncultured Clostridia bacterium, assembly GCA_944386685.1. Classification (GTDB taxonomy): domain Bacteria; phylum Bacillota; class Clostridia; order TANB77; family CAG-508; genus CAG-269. The sequence continues at coordinate 33,002 of CALXCA010000012.1, forward strand.
TTCTGTATGATTATCTTGAGAATTGCATGGTACTATATAAACATTTTTAAAAACTTGTTTTAATGTTAATACTTCAGCTTTTAGGAAATCAACACCTTTCCCATTTAAATTTGCTATAACATTTGTTAAATAAATTCCATTTTCATTTAATGAATTATATATATATTGTACTGCTTCTAATGTTGTTAAAGTTTCTGCTGGAGTATCTCCAGAAAATGTATCATTTAAAATTGCATCATATTTTTTTGTGTTTTTATTAATATAAGTTCTTCCATCCTCTGTAATTATATTTAATCTGTTTGTGTTCTCTAAATCATAATCTTCTATTAGTTTATCTAAATAAAAATATTTTTTTGCAAGTTCTGTAACTTTATCATCAATTTCTACAACATCTATGTTTTTATCTGGAAATTGACTTATATAATGTTTTGGGTATGAATATCCTGCTCCTCCAATCATTAAACAACTATTAATTTCTCTTGATGATTCAAACATTAAGTCATAAAATTTTGTGTATTCATATGTCAAATCATTACATTTTTCTTCATCTATATATGTTGCAGATTCATTTCCTTTGTCTATCATTAAATGTCTAAATATCTCTCCCCCTTGTTTTGTATTATAAATAACTACTTTTCCATATTCTGTATCATATTCAACTTGTACATTTAAATCTCCATTTAACACTTTTTCTCCATTTTGATTGTTTGTTATAATATACATTACAAAAAATATTATACTTAATGTTATACATATACTTAAAAATATTGTAATTTTATCTAATTTTGGTTTTTCAACAAAATATACTAGTAGAAAAGTTATTATTGCTAATATAAATAATAATTGATTACTTCCACAGTTTGGAAGTAAGAAAAATCCTCCAACAAATGTTCCAGTTATACTTCCTAGTGTTGCAATTGCTGAAATATTACCTGATACTTTTCCTGCATTCTCTATATTTTGCATTTTTAATTTTACTATTATTGGTGATAACATTCCTATAGTCATTGATGGCAAAAAGAATAAGAATATTGTTGCAATTATTGCTCCAATTCTGATATCACTAAAAATTGATGTAATTGCTTCTAAAATTTCATTTTGTATTAAGGGAATTAGCATTATTAAAAATCCTGAAAAAATCAATAAATATTTGACATTTGAAGAAGAATTCTTTTTATCTGCTATAACTCCCCCTAAATAATTTCCTGCACTTGTACTTAATAATATAATTCCTATTATACTTGTCCAAATTAAATTGCTGTTTCCAAAATAAGGCGATAATACTCTTGATGCAATTAACTCTAATATCATATATATTGCATTTACTATGAATATAATTATTTCAAATCTATATTTTTTCAACTTAATTTCTCTCCTTTGAAAATTTAGTGCCGGTTCTCTTTTTTTCCTTTTGGGTAAATTTGTACCGGTTCTTTATTTTCCTTTGTTCATCTTTTATAGTTTACATTCTATCTTTAATTTGCCTATTTGTCAAGACAAAAGCCCATTATATTTCTTTTTGATTGTTCGTAAGTAACGAAGATTTTAACAATTTAATTTATTGGCAAAATCCCCTCTCCACTGACAATAAAAGTCAATATAATGGGCAAGAACAATAGCGGTATTCTTTTGATATTTTATATGTTTATAGCATTCCAAACCTCCTTTCAACTATATAAGACAGTAAATTCTTTAAGAGGTTACATTTTTTATAAATTATTATGGTCGGTGCTTTTTATCTTTTTTTGTTTGGTGTAATTATTATGGTTGGTCCTTTTTTATTTTTTGTGTTTGATGTCAGATACCATATGAAAAAAAGACAGTAAGGACGAGGATTTTGACAATAAATTAAGTTGTCAAAATCTCCGTCCCTACTGACAGAAATTAAAAGTCTTGTATTTGCTCTAGTCCAACTTTGTCTGTTTTTCTAATATCTTTTATTTCAAAATTTTCAAAAATATCATTTTGAGAATATGTTTTTCTTTCTTCTTTTTCTCCATATAATACAAATTCGTAATTTTGATTTATTTCTAAATTATAAGTATTTTTAATTTTGACTATTACTAAATTATCATCTTGGAATTGTTTTAATACATAATAATCATTATCTCCTGTTTCATCATCAATATTAATTTTTTCTATTACATTATATGTTTTTATGTACTCCTTTTTGCCCGCTTCTTCTACATTTGTTGTACTATTTGAAATTACTTTGTCTTGATTTTCTGTTCTTGTTTCTTCTTTAGTATTTGTTGTTATAATATAAATTATTAAAAATACTATGACAATTAATTCTAGTATAATAATTAAATTTTTAATTTGTTTTTTCATATAAGCACCTTTCCTTTCTTTATTTAAAAAATATTGCTTTAATGGTAGTTGAATTTTGTTAATTTTATATTATCATATTTTATACTTATTTTCTATAAGTTTATTAAATTTAATAATGTGATTTATAAAAATACTTTTAAAATATTCAGTTAATGTCTATTAATAATAAAAAATATTATTTACTCAAATCAATTTCAATAATTTCATTATTAATGTCAATTAGTATAATTTTTATATCATTAGTGTAATCACTATTTTTATAACCAAAATTACAATAAATATTTAATGTACCGTCAATATTTAATCTACTTCCAGAACTTTCAAAAGTAGCATAAAATTTATCTCCATTTTCATTTTCTATATAGCATTTTTCTATTTGAATATATCTACTTCCCATTACATCATATTTTCTAATTTCATTAGTTTTATTATTCCAATATTCATAATCTCCCCATTGCATTAATAAATTAAGTTTTGTACATGTTTCTGTTGTTTCAAGTTTTAATTGATTTTTAATAATTCTATCATCACAATTTTTTACATTATACAAAATAGATTCCCTATTTTGAAATTTTGCTGGAACTTCAACATCAATTTTCCAATTCCCTATGTAAATTAAATTGTTTTTCATTTCATTTATATTATTAGAAAATTCTAAACCTCCAAATTCAACATATATTTTTTTACTTTTAGGATATTTATTATTTTGATTTTTAAACATAAAATTTATAATTCCTGTATTTTGATATACATTAGATATTGTAATTCCTTTATATCCACTTAATTCAGTTAATCTATCAAGTGGGATATTTTTTTCTGAAGAATATTTTTCTATCATATTAGAATTATCTGCATAGTATATATTATTTTTATCATCATAAATAATAACATCTTTCATTTTAAAATTTTCGTATCCTTCAATATTTTTATCTACTTCTAAATTTAAATCTAAATAAAAATTAAAATCATCTAGTAACAAACTACTGATGCCAACTTTTACACTATTATCAATATTATATTTTACATTTTCAATTTCCTGTACATAACCATTTTGAATTGCATCTTTTACACCTACATCATATATGTTTGAATGTTTATCTATATAATGAATTGCATATACTGTACCACATGAACAAATTCCAATTATGCTCCATATGATGTATTTTAAAACTTGTTTTATCAAATTATGATTTTTCTTTTCATTTAAATTGTTAATTATATTTTGAATTTTACTTTCAATACATGTAGGAATTTCAATTTCTTCACTTCCAGTTATATTCAATAATTTTTCTATATCTTTCATTATAAAAATCTTTCCTTTCTTTTTCATCAAAATTCACATATTTTTAAGCGATTCTTCATTTTCTTCTAACATTTTTCTTATTTTATTTCTTGCTCTAGCCATTTTGCTTTTTAAAGTATTTTCATTAATTTTCAATATTTCACTTATTTCTTTTATTGAATATTTAGAACGATAAAATAATGTTAAAATTATTTTTTCTTCATCATTTAAAGGTTTGATTAAATAGTCAAAATCTATTTGGTCATCATTTTTATTGTTTGCCACATAATTCTCTAAAGACTTTTCTTCATAAGATATTATGTGTTTAGATTTTCTTTTGTAAGTTTTATTACATTCATTTATAAGAATTCTTATTATCCACGTTTTAAATATCTCATTTTTACGTAATTTTTTTAAGTTTTTGTAACTTATTAACAAAGTTTCTTGTATTGCATCAGCTATATCTTCTTCATTATTTAATTTTGTCTTTGCAATTAAATATAATTCTTTTTTTACTTTTACTATCAATTCAGAAAAGGCTGTTTTATCTTTGTTTTTTGCTCTTTCTACTAGTTCTTCCATTTTTTATATTCCTTTCAGCATTATTAAGAAATTAAATTTTGATATAAACATCTTACACTAATTAGATAATTTAACTTAATAAAAAGTTGCATAAATTTAAATTTTTTTAGCAAAAGTTGTCAATGAGGACGGAGATTTTGACAACCATTGTCAAAAAAGGAAAAAAGAGAACCGGTACAGAATTTTCTGTTTTACTTTTAATAAATATTATGATAAAATACATAAATAATAAAAATAAAAGGTCATAAATTGCTTTATACTATATTTATACTCAAATTTGCCTTTAGAAAGGAAGAAAATTTTTATGAAATCAAAAGAATTAATCTTAATTTTAGATTTTGGTGGACAATATAATCAATTAATTGCACGTAGAGTTAGAGAATGCAATGTTTATTCAGAAGTTGTACCATACAATATATCTATAGAAAAAATTAAAGAAAAAAATCCAAAAGGAATTATTTTTACAGGAGGACCTGCAAGTGTTTACGGAGAAGATTCTCCAAAATGTTCTGAAGAAATATTTAATTTGGGAATTCCTGTTTTAGGAATTTGTTATGGAATGCAATTAATGGCACACACATTAGGAGGAAAAGTTACATCAGCAAATACCAGAGAATATGGAGAAACAAATGTTAATTTAGATAATACCTCTCCTCTATTTCAAGGATTTGATAATACAAATATATTTTTAATGAGTCATACAGATTATGTAGAAAAAGTTCCTGATGGCTTCAAAAAAATTGCAGATACACCAGTTTGCCCAATTGCTGGAATGGAAAATTCTGAAAGAAAATTATATGGTATACAATTCCATCCAGAAGTTAATAATTCAAAAAATGGTATTCAAGTAATTAAAAATTTCTTATATAATGTTTGTAATTGTTCTGGAGATTGGGTTATGTCTTCTTTTGTAGAAGATTCTATTAAATCATTAAAAGAAAAAATTGGAGATAAAAAAGCATTATGTGCTTTATCTGGTGGTGTAGATTCATCTGTTGCTGCTGTTCTTTTAAGTAAAGCCATTGGCAAAAATTTAACTTGTATTTTTGTTGACCATGGATTACTTAGGAAAAATGAAGGTGATGAAGTTGAAGAAATTTTTACAAAATATTATGATTTGAATTTTGTTAGAGTAAATACTAAAGATAGATTTTTAGATAAACTTGCAGGAGTTACAGACCCTGAGAAAAAGAGAAAAATTATTGGAGAAGAATTTATTAGAGTTTTTGAAGAAGAAGCAAAAAAATTAGGCACTATTGATTTTCTTGTTCAAGGTACTATCTATCCAGATGTTATAGAAAGTGGTCTTGGTAAAAGTGCAGTAATTAAAAGTCATCATAATGTTGGTGGTCTACCAGAACATGTTGATTTTAAAGAAATAGTAGAACCTTTAAGAAGTTTATTTAAAGATGAAGTTAGAAAAACTGGCTTAGAACTTGGTATACCAGAAAAATTAGTTTATAGACAACCATTCCCTGGTCCAGGTTTAGCTATTAGAATTATTGGAGATATTACAGAAGACAAACTTAATATCTTAAAGGATGCTGATAGCATTTTTAGAGAAGAAATTGCTAATGCAAATTTACATAGAAATATTAATCAATATTTTGCAGTATTGACTAATTTAAAATCTGTTGGTGTTATGGGTGATGAAAGAACTTATGATTATACTGTTGCTCTAAGAGCTGTTGAAACTACAGATTTTATGACAGGTGTTTGGAGCAAAATTCCTTATGAGGTTTTAGAAAAGGTTTCTAGCCGAATTGTAAATGAAGTTAAACATGTTAATAGAGTAGTTTATGATATTACTTCTAAACCACCTGCAACAATTGAGTGGGAATAATTATCTTATTTTATAAATTTAAATAGACTCTAAATGTTAATTACACTTAGGGTCTATCTTCTACTGAAAGATTTCTGTTTTTTTGTAAAATCTTTTAGTAGAATAATAAAATTATATAAAGCCAGGCATGTACTTCTTTTTATAGAAATACACGCCTGGTTTGTTTTAGAAAATCATCATTTCCTTTCATAGATTACTAATTTAGAGTTTTGGAACATAGATACTCGAGAGTATCTTTTTCAAGTCAGAATAGCTAATTCCCTCTCCCCAAGGAATAGGTTCAAAAATCTCATACAACTTATCTTCGAAATTCTTAAAATTTCTATTGTGAACCACATTAATGGCTTCATCAACTGACATATTACATGCATAAGCTAGCAATCTTGCATAAACAAGAATGATTGTTCTTGCAATCATATAAATATCTACTTTTGCAAAATTGCCATCTTGTGCACTATGCCATTCAATGTACTCGATTTCATCACCCCAGTTTTCCTCTGTGTACGGATGCCATTCTACTAAATTAATATCCATTCTTCCCTCCTATGTGCAGTTGCTCTTACAGGAATCCAACAAAAGGACAATATCATTATATCACATTTTTAAAAAAAGTATAGATTTTATAAATATTTTATTTCAAAACTTTTAGATTTGTGCCGGTCCTTTTTGGTGCTGGGTTGCTATTGGGGTCGGTCCCTTTTTTGCCTGGGGTCGGTCCCAAATTAAACCAATATATAAAGTATTTTGCAATACCGCGTAAGCGACCAAATGAGCGGAGCGAATGCGATTTGGAGCAACCTACATATTAAAATTCTTTTGTAGGTTGCGACACACAAGGTATAAAAAATACTTTATATATTGGTTTAATTTGGGACCGACCCCAGGCAAAAAAGGGACCGACCCCAATAATAAAGGGAAAAAAGAGAACCGGCACTTTTTTTCCCAGTAATGTTATTGAAATAATGTCTTAATTTTTGGAATTAGATAATGGCTTCCACCTAAATCTCTACCATTTTCAACCATACTTATTACAAGTAATTGATTACCATTAGAATCTGCAGTAAAGCAATCAAACCAACTTAAAACATCTGCTTCTGCATCTTTTGAGCCTTTTAATTCTGCTGTACCAGTTTTTCCAGCAATAGTTCTACCAGAAACTTTCATATCATGAGCAGTTCCTTCTGCATCTTCTACTACTTGTATTAAATCATCTTTAATAATATTTGCTGATTCTGAAGAAAAAGCATTTTCAACTAAATATTCTGTTTTTTGAACATCTTTAACTTCAATATAAGGTTTAACCATATTTCCATCATTAGCAAAAGCAGAATATATTGATGCCATATGTATAGGATTTACTAATAATTCTCCTTGACCATATCCACTGTCTGCCAATACCTTTTCATTAGCAATATCATCAGAATTAGAATATTGAGATTTTGCTGTTGAAATTTCAAGATTTAAATCTTGATTAAATAATATTTTATCTAAACCATTTGTGAAATTAGTTTTACCTATTTGTAATACTGCTTGGGCAAAATAGATATTATCAGAATGTATTAAAGCATTTCTTAAATTTTTAGGTCCATTATATGCTGTTAATGTTGTTATATCATATTCTCCCCAACCATCTTTCTTCCAACTTAAACCACTATAAGAAAATGTATCATCAACACTTAATGAATTTGTTGTAAGACCAATTGCACCAGTAATAGGTTTAAATGTTGAACCTGGAATATATCTTTGTTCATATCTAACATACATTGGTTTCATTGGATTATTATTAATCTCATTCCATTCATCTGTTGACATTCCTAAAACAAATTTATTTGGATTATATGATGGTGTACTTACTAATGCAAGTAATGCTCCTGTTTTTGGTTCCATTACAACAAAAAATCCTGCATCATTTTTTAATTCTTCATATAATTTCGTTTGAATAGTAGAATCTATTGTTAAAGTAATTTTTTCTCCATTTTGGACTTCTATTTTTGCAATATCAGCTTTTCTGTTTCCTTCTTCATCTTCTATATAAATTTCTAGACCATTTGTTCCTCTTAATCTATCTTCATATTGTTTTTCTAATCCTGCTTTTCCAATTAAACTTGTACTTGTATAACCTTTTCCTTTGTTATTTTCTAAATCCTCTGCTGTAACTGTTTGAACATATCCAATTAAATGTGCACCAGCTTCTCCTAATGGATATACTCTTGAAGATTTACTATTTATTTTTATTCCAGGAACTTGTAAAATTCTTTCTTTTAATTCTGTTTCATCTTTTTCTACATCTTTAATAGGAACAAAAGTGTCATCTTTAACCCAAGAAGCGGAAAGAGATTTATTTATTGATTCCACACTAATTCCTAATATTTCTGAAATTTGCTGAATTGCTGCATCTCTATTTTCTCCAAGCTTTCCTGGAACTATTCCTATAGAAGATATTGTTCCTTCACCTGCAAGTAATACACCATTTTTATCATAAATTTCTCCTCTTTCAGCTTTTATTGTTTTTACTCTAACTTTATCTGTGCTACTTAATTGAGGGAAAATTAAACTATGACTCCATTCTATTTTGTAGTGTTTTTCTTCATTTAATACTAAACTTACAGAATTATCAAAATCAATATTTCCTGCACTAGTTTCCATTGTTTCTGTATAATAAATTTTAACAGTTTTTTTATCCTCTTGTTCTACAATATTAGAAATTTGTACATTTAAATTTGCCATATCTATTCCCTCATAGATATTTTTATTTCTTGTTATAAAATCTTCTTGAGTTATTTGTTGTTTAGAAGAATCTGTTATCATATTATACATTTCTTCATATTTCTGCTCTGCAATTAATGAAATATATTGTTGCCATATATCTCCTGGATTTTCTTTTACTTGATTTAATAAAAAATATGCTGTAACTCCACCCGCAATTCCTAATATAAGTATTAATATAATTATTATTGTAATTATTACTTTTTTACTCATTTTTTTCTTCCTTTCCTTCTATTATATAAAAAGAACAATAGCGCGGACTTTTTAGACATTTTATATGTCTATAATATATTATGATTTTTGAAATTTTTTCTTTTTTCTAGGTATAAAGTTTTCTGCAAATTTATATTTATCTCTATTATGAATATAGAAATATCCTAAAATTGAAAATACTACTGCACCAATGAAATTTACAAATAAATCTTTCATTGTATCTATAATTCCAATATCTAAATATCCACCTTCTATTATTGTTTCTACCTTTTCTCCATTCTTGTTACTTTCTATAATAGTTTTATCTATGTTATCTATAACAACAGGGTCATTTTTTCCCTCTGGCTCTAGTGTAACAGTTGAAATTGTTTGAATAATTCTATCTTTTTGCATATCTGTTTTTACTAATTGGTCTGCTCCAAATTCAAAAAACTCCCATAAAACTCCTATTGTCATCGAAAAACAAAATGCTACTAATGCTACAAATATTGGTGATAAATTTATATGAAATCTATCAGAATTATTTAAGATATCTATCATAGAAAATCCTATTGCAGCACATAAAAAACCATTTAATGTATGTAAAATTGTATCCCAGTTAGGAATGTGTGCATAGAAATTATTTATTTCTCCAAGTATTTCTGCAGAAAATATAAATAAAAATATTATAATTTCTAAAACATTTGGAATATCTATATTTAATTTGTTATTTATCCAAAATGGTATTAAAAATAATATTAGTGTTAATATACATAAAAAAACACTTGAATAATCTCCTCTAAAAAAACTTAATACCATTGTTATTATTACAAACGTTCGTAATACTAAATACCAAATAAGGCTCGATTTTTTGTTTTCTTTATATAATGCCTTTATTTTTTCTACATGTTTTGATGCCATGTGTACCTCCCTTTTATTATTTTATGAATGTATTTTATCATTGTTGAAGCTATCATGTCAAGTTACAATTAATTTAGAATTTGTGCCAAAAGTCACAGTTCAGTGAGAAATGTTACTGTCAAAATCAAATTAGAATCTTAGTTTAAAATATATCAAAAAACTTCCTATTAAACTAAATTCTAGTTTAATAGGAAGTTTTATTTTTACGAATTTTTTTAGAAAATTTAAATTTTATTTAGCATAATCTACAACTCTAGTTTCTCTTATAACATTTACTTTTATTTGACCTGGATAGTCCATTTCTTCTTCAATTCTTTTAGATACATCTCTTGCAAGTAATGTCATTTGGTCATCAGAGATTTTTTCTGGTTTTACTATAATTCTTACTTCTCTACCCGCTTGTATTGCAAATGATTTTTCAACTCCATCAAATGAATCTGCAATATTTTCTAAGTTTTCTAATCTCTTTATGTATGCTTCTAATGTTTCTCTTCTTGCTCCTGGTCTTGAAGCAGATATAGCATCTGCTGCTTGTACAATTACTGCTTCTAAAGTTTGTGGCTCAACATCTCCATGATGTGCTTCTACTGCATTTATAACAAGTGGATTTTCTTTAAATTTCTTTAAAATTTCTACACCTATTTCTACATGTGTACCTTCCATATCATGGTCTAATGCTTTTCCTATATCATGTAATAATCCTGCTCTACGAGCAAGCTTTGTGTCTAGTCCAAGCTCATCTGCAATTATTCTAGCTAGATTTGATACTTCAATAGAATGATTTAAAACATTTTGTCCATAGCTTGTTCTATATTTTAATTTTCCAATTAATTTGATAAGCTCTGGATTTAAACCAATTACTCCACTTTCCATTGCAGCTCTTTCACCTTCTGCTTGTATTGTTTCTGCTAATTCTTGTTTTGCTTTTTCTACCATTTCTTCGATTTTTGCAGGATGAATTCTTCCATCATCAATCAATTTTTCTAGTGCAATTCTTGCAACTTCTCTTCTTAATGGATCAAAACCTGATAATATAACAGCTTCTGGTGTATCATCTATGATTAAGTCTATACCAGTTAATGTTTCTAATGCTCTTATATTTCTTCCCTCTCTACCAATAATTCTACCTTTTACATCATCTGATGGAAGTGGAACCATTGATACAGTTGTCTCTGCAGAATGGTCTGCAGCACATTTTTGAATTGCATAACTAATAATTTCTTTTCCATTTTTAATTGCTTCATCTTTAGCTTTTTGTGTATAGTCTCTTACAAGTGTTGCTTTTTCTGCTGTTAAATCTTGTTCTACACTTTTTAATAACTTGTTTTTTGCTTCTTCCTCTGTTAGTTTTGCAATGTCTTGAAGAACTTTCATTTGTTCGGCATATAGATTTTCAATATCTTTTTTTCTATCATTCAAACTTTGTTCTTCTCGTTCTAATTCTTTTTCTTTTTGCTCAAAATGATCAGAACGTTTTTCAAGATTTTCTTCTTTTTGAATAATTCTACTTTCTTGTTTTTGTATTTCGCCTCTTCTTTCTTTAATCTCCTTGTCTAGTTCATTTCTAGCATTCATAATTTCTTCTTTAGCTTTAATAATTTCTTCTTTTTTTAGGTTATCTGCTTCTACTTTTGCTAAATCTACTAGTCTTTTTGCTTCTTCTTCTGCTCCATTAATTTTTGATTCTGCAATTTTTTTTCTGATAAAAATTCCAACTAGTATTCCTATTACTAATGAGATTAAGACAGCGGCTACAATGATTAAATTTTCCATAATCATACACCTCTTCCTTATTTAATTTTCAATGTTCGAATAAATATATATATATGTTTCTTCTTATATTTTTATATATTTTTTCAACCTATTATATTTTATAATTATTATTGTCAACTGTCAAGGGGTTTTAAAGAAAAATTGTGCAATTCCATTTATAGGTGGTTCCAGTTCAGCGAGAAATTTTGATATATTAATAATTGCATAAATTTTTCGACTCAATACGGAAATATAAGAATTTCTAAAATAATTTTATGGCACCCTTTCACTTAGTCCTCGCTGGCGCTCGACGCGAACATTTTCCATAAAATTAATTTAAGAAATTCTAAATTCCCTCCAATCGTATTCAAAATTTATTTATTATTAATATATCAAAATTTCCTACTGAACTGGAACTCTAGGATGATGGTCTTGAATAAAATAGAACTCTAGGTTTTAAATCTAAAGTTCTTAAAATTCTTATGCTCTTGGATGAGCTTTTTTATATATATTTTTTAAACCTTCATCTTGAAATTGCATATATACTTGAGTTGATAAAATATCTGAATGTCCAAGCATTGTTTGAATAGATTTTAAATCTGCTCCATTTTGTAATAAATGAGTTGCAAATGAATGTCTTAAAACATGTGGTGTTATATCTTTTTCTATATGTGCTTGTTCTTTATAATATTTAATAATTTTCCAAAATCCTTGTCTTGTTAGTCTTTGACCATTTACATTAACAAATAATGCTTTTTCATTTTCATCTTTAATCATAATATTTCTAGCATTATTTATATATTCTTTTAAAGCTTTTAATGACATTTCTCCAATTGGAACTGTTCTTTCCTTTTTATCGTTTTTACATGTTGCAAAACCTTTATCTAAATCTATATCATCTATGTTTAAAGATATAATTTCTGTAACTCTCATTCCTGTTGCATAAGCAAATTCTAACATTGCTTTGTCTCTAGTTCCTTTTAAATCAACTGGTTTTGGTTGGTCTAATAATAATGCTACTTCATTTGATGTTAAAACACTTGGAATTCTTTTTTCTATTTTTGGTGATGAAATTCCCTCAGTAGGGTCATTTTCTATTCCCTTATTTTTTACTTCATATTGATAAAATGATCTTATTGAAGCTAGCCCTCTTGATATTGTTGATGATTTTTTGCCTATTTCTTGTAAATGTGTTATATAATCTTTTATTCCTTCATCTGTTTCTTCATTATATGCTTTCCCTTGTTCATTTAAATACTTTTCATATTGTTTTAGATCTCTTTCATATGATTGTAATGTATTATTTGATACTTTTTTATCATTCTCTAAAAAATTAAAAAATAAGTTTAATTGTTCTTCCATTTCATTTCCCACCTTAAAATTTTATTTAATAAATTTTACATAAATAATGTACTTCTTTGTTATATCAAATTTTTTTGAAATTGTAAATAGCTTTTTATAGTTTTTTAAAAATATTTAGAAAAAATTAATGTTACTCTATAAGATACTTCTATTTTTATTATAGAAGAAATAATTAAGGCAAATAATATAAACAAAGAAATAATACTATGTTTAAAAATTGATAATTTTATATTTTCTTTTCTTCTATCTTTGATTATTGATTTATATAATTTTACACTACTAACTCCAAGAACTAATAATGATGGAATAAATATTGCATTTTGCAAAAAAATTGTTAGTAGTATAAACATAAATCCTTTCCATTTACCTAATGTTAAGACACATGCAGATATTGTATACCCTAAACAAAAACCTCTTGTTAAAATTGTTCCAAATACTATTGGAATACCTATTATAGTTGTTCCTGCAAACCACAATAATAAAACTAATAATATATTATTATGAATATCATTTTTTAGTCCTCCAAGGAAGTCTACATTTTGAAGAGTTTTCATTTCATCTATATATGTATTTATATATTGTAAAATATTATCTTTTGATTCTGTTTGGTTTATAAATAATACCCCTAAAAATATACCAATTATAAAAATAATGGTTACAATTACGTATGATTTAATATTATTTAAAATTTCTTGCTTAATAATATTTAGTATTTCTTTCTTTCTCTTTTGCATTCCGCTTCTCCTTATTAAATATTTATACATAATATCTATTCAATAAGGAAATTTTTAGAACTTTTTATGAACGCCAATATTATTAATTATTTAATTATTTTGCAATACCGCATTAAAAAGTTTTTTAATTGGCAGATACTTTTCCGGTAAATGCCTCCTCCACCAGATTCTACTTTCATTTTGCCTTCACGAGCATTTATAATATTTTTAGCAATTTTTTCGCCTACAACTGCTTCTATGTCATTTTCTGATAATTTATGTAATATATTCATTTCTGTTTCAAATGTATCTATTAATTTATCTATTGTCTTTCCACCAACACCAGGAATAAAGTTTAGCGGAATCTGATAAATATATGGAGGTCTATTCTCTGGGCTTTTGGTAATTTCTTTGTCTTTAATTAATTCAATTCTATCAAATACACCAAATGTTACTTTTTCACTTCCACAGTTTGGACATTTCTCAACTGGTTCTTTAGTTTCAATTGTACAATCACAATTATCACAGTGTGTTCTATGGTATTTTCCAAGTTTAGGGTCAACACCATAATTGGCTATCACTTTACGTCCATTTTCGTTTTTAAGAGCTTTTACAACTTCATTAAAACTAATATCTTCAACTAACATTTTATTATATTCTCTAGCTATTTTAGGAAGAGAATGTGCATCAGAATTAGTTACAAATGTTTTTGTTTCTAATTCTGAAATCATATCTGCTAAATATGTATCAGAACTTAACCCTAATTCTACTGCAAAAATCTTGTTATATTTTTCTTTAAAAATGTTCTCTATTCTATCAGTACAATTTCCATAGTAACTCTTAAATGGTGTAAAAATATGTGCAGGTATTAAAATACCATTATATTTTTCTACAATATCTATTAAATCATATCCAGATAAATCTGATCTTTGTGTACTTAATGTTATATTTTTTATATGATGACTCATCTCATTAGAAAAATTTTTTATGTCTTGCAAATGTGGAAAATAGCATAAATTATGTGCACTTCCACTTTTTCCATTTCTGCCTTTTTCTGATGTTTCTACTTCACTTCCTAATATAATACAAACCTTATCTTTGTATATAATTCCACCATCTTTTAATTCATATGCTTCACCTGTTTTTAGAAAATTTTCAATGTCTTCTATTACATAAGGTGATGCACAATCTATTACTCCAACAATTTGTATTCCCTTTCTGTCTGCACATTCTTTTGCAATATTTGCAAAATTTAAACTTCTTGCAGCAGTTATTTTAATTGGCTTACCATTTTCACTTCTACCTATATGGACATGTAAATCAGCAAATACTTCGTACATTTATTTTATTTAAGTTAGCTCTCACAAGAGCTAACTTATCCTCCTTAAAAATATAATTAATACTTTAATTTTAAATATTTTTCTTGTTTTAAAGGTATAAGATAATACCTATTCATCAATATTTTTTAATATTTTTTCCTTTGTCTCATTACTAAACATAGATTTATTATCTATTATAGATTCATTATTTTTTAAAACTTCTTTGATTTTTTCATCAACAGTTACAGAATAATCTATAGAAAGTTTTTTTACAAATTCTGGTATATCTTTAGATTCTCTCATTAATTTTTGTAATCTTGCAAAAACAGTTGTATTTACTATGCCTTGTATATATACTTTATCAAAAGTTAGTGCAAATTCTCTAAATATCTCTAAATATCTATTGTATTCACCTTTTAAATTCCTATGTTCGATTAATACCATTGCTTCATCAGGATGCATTCCAATTCTTTCTGGTCTATCTATTAACATACCTCCAAATTGGTCTACAAGTTCTAAAATATCACTTTCTGGTTCTCTTCTGTCTTGTTCGCTATATCTATTAACACCTTCACAAATTTTACAAAACCTATCATCAAATCCAAGTTTTTTTAAATATCTTGCACCTTCTATTGCATATGTTTCAATTTTACCTAATTTTTGTGCATTTTCAACCTTTTTACAATTACATAATAAACATGCTGTTAATATTAAATTATGGTCTAGTTTTATATTTGTGTATTCTAAAAACATTCTTGCAATTTCACTCTTAAATATAATAGACTTGTCAAAATTAATTCCTAATCTTGGAGCTAAAAAATAAATAATTTCTTCCTTTGCAATTAAATCTTTTTCATTTAAAATATACTTAGCGAATTCTTCCATCATTTGTTTCTCCTTTTCTTTTTAAATATTAAAGAATTTATTAAATTCTTCTTCATTAATTTTTTCTTTTGCTATCAACTCAGAAGCAATTGCATGTAATAAATTCATGTTTTGTAATAAAATTTGTTGTGCTCTTTGATATGCAACATCAATTAGTTTTTTAACTTCTTGTCCAACAACATCTTCCATATTATTTCCAAGTAATTGATATTCGTAATTTCCTTCACTATCTTTTAAACAAATAGGTCCAACTATATCACTCATTCCATAAACAGTTACCATATCTTTTGCAATATTTGTAGCCACTTCTATATCATTACTTGCACCTGTAGAGATATCATTTAAAACAATCTTTTCTGCTGCACGACCACCTAATAATGCTACAAGTTTTTCTTCCATTTCAGTTTTTGATATAAAATATTTGTCTTCATTAGACTTATACATTGTATATCCACCTGCAACACCTCTTGGAACAATAGAAACCTCTTTAACAGCTGTTTGTGTTGGTAAAAATTGACTAACTATTGCATGTCCTGCCTCATGATATGCTGTTAATTTTTTATCTTTATCAGATGTTTTTCTACTTGTTTTTTCTAACCCTACTGTAACTTTTTTAACAGCTTCATCAAGGTCTTCGTTTGTAATTGCACTATGTTGTTTTTTTGTTGCAATAATTGCTGACTCATTTAAAATATTAGCTAATTCTGCACCTGTAAAGCCTGCTGTGTCTTCTGCAATACTGTGTAAAGATACATCTGGAGAAAGTTTTTTGTCTCTTGAATGTATTTTTAATATTTCTTCTCTTCCAATAATATCTGGAGATGGAATAGTAACTTGTCTATCAAATCTTCCAGGTCTTAGTAATGCTTTGTCTAACATTTCTGGTCTATTTGTTGCAGCTAAAACAATTATTGTTTCTTCTGATGAAAAACCATCCATTTCTACTAATAATTGGTTTAAAGTTTGGTTATTTTCTGTCTCTGCACCACTATTACTTGTCCTTCTTGACCCAATTGCATCAATTTCATCTATAAATACTATACAAGGAGATAATCTTCTAGCCTTATCAAATAATTTTCTAACTCTTGATGCTCCAAGACCTGCAAACATTTCTATAAATTCTGATCCACTCATTGAAATAAACGGAACATTTGCTTCACCAGCAATTGCTTTTGCAATTAATGTTTTTCCTGTTCCAGGTTTACCATACAATAGAACACCTTTTGGAATTTTTGCTCCCATTTCTGTAAATTGCTTTGGCTGTTTTAAAAACTCAACAATTTCTTTTAATTCTTCCTTTTCTTCATCTAAACCTGCAATATCATCAAAAGTTACTTTTGTACTTCTTTCTGTATCTTCATATACTTGTCCTTTTTCTCCAAGACCTTGCATTTTAAATATCATAATAAATAATGCTAGCATTATTAATGTTGGTAATAATGAAAAGAAATAAGATGGAATTTGTACTAAAATACTTTGTGGTTTTTGTGTTAATTTTATTTCATTACCCTCAAGAGCTTGGTTTTGAATTAACTCCATAAAAACTTGTGTATTTGGAATTATTGCCTTTTTTTCTTCCTCAACTTCTTTTAGTTTTACTTTTAATGTTGTACTTCCAACTGTCATTTCTATTTCTTCAACATTTTTGTTTTGTATTTCTTTTATTAATTCTGTATAAGCAAGTGTATTTTCATCTTCTTTATTTTTGTTTTTTTGTTGGAATACTATTAATACAGCAGTAACGGCAATTAATATAATTAATAATACTATTAACAAAATTAGTTTAGCTGTTTCTTGCTTTTTCTTTTGTTTGTTTGAATCTTTATGTTTATTATTTTTACTCATTTTTTATTTCATTCCTTTCTTAAGCCTCAGAGCCATTAGTTTCTTCTCCATTATTATCCTTTTTTTCTTTTTTATCTTCATTGTCTTCTTTTCTATCTTTTTCTACTGGTTCTCTTGGTTCAACTGTTGGTTCTTTTTCCTCTTGCTCTTTTATTTCTTGTCTAACTTTTTCTTGTTCTTTTTTTATTTTTTCAACTTCTTGTAATCTTTTTATTAAATCATCTTTTAATAGGAAAATTACAGTTACTAAATATACATATGCAATTGTTATATAAGCTACTTGGAAGTAACTTATTATGAAAGTTGTAAATATATTTATAGTTATATAAATCATATTTAAGATTGTAGGTAATGTTAATGCATAAACTGACATATTGTATATTGCTACAAATCTAATTTTTATTCTTGTAATAACTGTTGTTAACCAACCAAATACAGCTATTTCTAATGCATTAATAGCCATTACTATAATTTCTGCCACTAAAAATGTTAAAAATGCAGATACAGAGTAATTTATATAGAAACTATTCATTCCTGAACCACGCATAAATTCTACCAATTGGGCTTTATTAAATGATTTAATGTCTTCTCCTGTATAACTTTTAATAAAGTCTTGATATGTATATGGGCTAACACTAGCTTCTATATCATCTGTTACAGTTTGAATTACTATCTGATTTTTAAAGAAAAAAATTGTTATTCCATTTTGACTATTTTGCTCTCGAAATAATACTTTTTCTTCTTTATCTTCTATTAAAGGATTTATTATAATTCTATCAATTCCATCATATGCAACTTCTTCAATAAAAATAGGTTCTGTTACATCCATTTGAATATTTCCATCTTCATAAGTAAATTCAGGTATATTATTCTGGACATAATCAGCTAACTGAAATACTACATTTTTCATTGAAATAGTTGAGCCAATGGTCATACATAATGTTACAAATGCACTTAGTATAATTAAGTATTTTAAAGCCCTACCAAATCCTTCTGTTGCCATTTCTGGATATTTTTCAAATTTTGTTATAGAATACCAGACTTTTTTAAAAAATCCAATATTAACTATTTTCTGATTAATTTTCATAATTTTATATTTTCCTTCCTATTGCTTTAAACTTTATAATATTGATTTTATAATAATAATGTTTTAACTAGTTTATTAACTAGCCAATTTTTCAAATATAAAATCTATTATCTCTTCAACATCCCTCTAATTAATAAATTTAAATATATGTTCTAGTAATTTTACTATCTACAAACATTGGACTTACTTCAAAAAAAACTTCATCATTTATCTTAACATTTTTATCTGAAATATCAACAGTTACATGATACATTCCTAATCTACCTAAAACTTTACATTTTTCATCATTTATTTTAACAAATATTTCTTGTTTTTTAAATAGATTTTTTAAATCTCTAACAATATATCTTATTTTATCTATTTTTCTATACATGTCTTTGTCTACTACAACATTAAAACCATCAGCATAACCACATGGAACTATAGCAACTTTGGTTTCTTTTTTTGTTTTATATGAATTTGAATAACCTACATTATATCCTTTTGGTAATTCTTTTATTTCTGCAACATTGGATTTTAATATTCCTACTCTTTTAAATCCCCAAGTATTTGGAATAGATATTCTCCCCAAAAGTGCAGATCCAATTCTTACAGCATTTAAATGCATGTCTTTAAAACGTAAAAATGCAGAAGAATTACAAATATGCAACATTCCTGTTTCAATATTATTTAATTTTAAAGTTTCTACACAGTCCAAAAACCTATCAAATTGAATTTGTGTTGATTCCCTTTTTCCAAAAAAAGCAATTGAAAAGTGAGAAAAAGTACCCTCTATTTTTATATTATTCCAACTTTTTAAATATTCTATCATTTTTTCTTTGTCAGAATAAATAAAACCATATCTTCCAAAGCCAGTATCTATTTTAAGGTGAACTCTAGCTTTTTTATTAGCAGAAGCTTCGTTTACAGCATCTCCCGCTTCTTTTGAACCTATTGTTAATATTATATTATTATCAATCATTTTTTGTATATCTTCTTTTACAGCTGTTGAAGACATCATTAAAATATCTTCTTTTATTCCACTTTTTCTTAATTCTAATGCTTCTTCTACTGTTGCAACTGCTAATATTTTTATTCCATTATCTATTAAAAATTTTGAGTATTGTATAAGTCCAAGTCCATAACCATTTCCTTTGACAACTGCAATAATTTTTACTTTTTCTCCACTATCATTTTTTCCATCTGCTTCTATTATTTTTTTTATAATTTTTAAATTATGCTTTATTTTATTTTTTTCAACTAATAATTCTTTCAATACTATTCTTCCTCTCAGTTGTTTATAAAATTCATTTAATTCAAGTTATTTATGTAAAATATAAATTTTCTAAAACTTTACAAAAACAACTTATTTTTAAAATAAAAATTATTATTTCTTTTTATCTGTTTTTTTAAATTTAGTTTTTAATGCTCTTAAATTTCTAAATGTTTTTTCAGAAAATTTATATAATGAATATGTTATTGGTTTAAATGGTATATAAACTTCTCCTATAAATTCTGTAAATGTTGCTCCAAATCCTTTTTTGAATCTGTATAAACCATATTGAGGGTGGTTTTCGTCAACAACTCCAGAAACTCCTCTAAAATCATATATATCGTCTTTTCTGGCAATTGCCATTTTTATCATTTCCCATTGTAATAAATAATTAGGCATTAAATTTCTATGTTCATTACTACTTGCTCCATATAAATACCATGTTTTATTTCCATAGAAAATTGGTATTACTCCTGAAATAGGCTTTCCATCATAATAAGCCATTAGTAATTTCATATGTTCTGGTGCCATTTCATCATACATTTTTTCAAAATAAGACAAAGATCTAATTATAAATCCATCTCTCGCTCCTGTTTCTACCATAATTTTATGGAAATCTTTTAAATCTTCTTTTGTTCCTTCTTTTATTTCTACTCCTTTTTTTATTGCTAAACG
Organism: uncultured Clostridia bacterium; assembly: GCA_944386685.1. Taxonomy (GTDB): domain Bacteria; phylum Bacillota; class Clostridia; order TANB77; family CAG-508; genus CAG-269. The sequence goes on from CALXCA010000012.1 coordinate 53,809, forward strand.
TACATTATATCTTGTTTTTGAGTGAAATCCTGCAAATATTTCATCTTCTGTTTTATCTTTTATATCTAATCTAAATACATATCTTGGTTGAATTTCTTCTCTAAAGTTTTTAGCATCATCTTTTATTCTGTATCCTAAATTTGTTACTATTTTTTTATATTCTTCATCACTACTTAATATATCTGGTTCAGCACTAAATACTATTGCTTTATATTTTTTTGCCAGTTCTTTTATTCCATCTGTTAGTTGTTTTAAAACTGCTATATCATGTATATCACATGTTGGTCCTCTTGAAGAGTACATTATATTTCCAAAAATAGGTATCTTTCTAATTAAGATACTTATTGCTCCAATAATTTTTCCACTTTCATCTTCTGCTATAACAATCTCATTCTTCCAATTTTCTTTTACTTTTGCCCATTCTGGTGATTGTTGAAAATTACACCTTTCGTGTTTTTCTAAAAATTCTTTATATTCTTTTCTATCTTTCTCATCTGTTACAAATCTCATTTGGTTTTCCTTTCTATTGACTTTTTATAAATGTTTGTTTATATTTAAAATATTCTATTTTTTATTATTGTTTACTTTTCATGATTATTTTACACTAATTATATAAATTTTACAAGTGTTTTATACAAGAATTTTTCTTTACATTTTATTCTAGTTGTGGTAAAATAAAAAGGTTGTTACAAAACAACTGTATAATCTTTTTCAAGTTTGAGAGGAGTTATTAGAAAATGTCTGATGAAAAAGTTCTTTACCAAGTTTTAAAAAACAAAAACTTTTTTGAATTTGGTAAAACAGATTCTTTGGAAATTCTTGAAGCGGTAAATAGTTTAGAAGATGTTATTATTCGGGTAGAAAGAAGTTGTAACACTGATAATTTGTTTTTCCGCTATGACAAAAGTGAAAGGATTTTTTACAGAATTGCACTTAGCCGTGATGACTTTGAAGTGCTTAATTTGGATTCTCTTTGTAAAACCCTCCCCCAGTGTAAGATTAATGGGTGTTTAAACAAAGAAATTCAATTTGATTGTTTCATTAAACTCATTAAAAATGGTTTGTTTGAGGCAGTAGCAATTTATAGGCTCATTTAAAACTAAAACTGAACATTGGCATTTTCAAGACCAGCACATTTTTTGTGCTGGTCTTTTTGGAATTTATATTAAGTTTCATTAAATATACAAAAGATAGCAAATTTCCAGATTGTTCACTCACTGCGTAGACAATTTTTTGTATATTCTGATTCCACACTGTGAAACCACACTATTTCTTATCTTCAAATTCTTCTTTTTGCTTTTCAATTTCTCTTACTAATTCTTCTTCAGTTGGTAAATATAATTGATATTTTGATGCAAATAAATTCTTATTATCATTAAGAACAGAATATTTTACTATTGTATCTTTTTTGTCTGAACATAATATAATTCCTATTGTTGGATTATCATCTTCTGCTTTTATTTCATTATCATAATATCTAACATAAAAATCCATTTGTCCAATATCTTGATGCATTAGTTTGTCCAATTTTAAATCAATTAAAACGAAACATTTTAGCACATAATTGTAAAACACTAAATCAATATAAAAATTGTCGCCATCTACATCAATTCTTTTTTGTCTTGCAACAAAAGAAAATCCCCTACCTAATTCTAGTAAAAATTCTAAAACATATGGATCTTTAATAAAATTTTGAACTTTCTCCTTTTTCTCTAAAATATTTATTTCATTTTTTACTTCTTCTTTGTGTTCTTCACTTGTTGATAAAAGCCTTTCATAATA
>CALXCA010000013.1 GCA_944386685.1 uncultured Clostridia bacterium
GGGTCGGTCCTATATTGGTTTATTTTAGGACCGACCCCAGACAAAAAAGGGACCGACCCCAACACCCCCCCAACACCAAAAAAGACCGACCCCAATAGCCAAGTTGCTAAAAGGGTCAGCCCTAACAATAATTATTTAATTATATCATAAAAGGATTTGAATTCATATCCACGTTCTCTAAAATAAGAAATAATAGTTGGTAAGGCTTCTGCAGTTGCTTGCTTATTTCCCGCATCATGCATTAAAACCACTACACTATTGTATTTTGGCACCGTTTTTTCTAATTCTGCTATAAATTGTTCTGTTGTTTTAGCACCTGCAGAATCTGATGTTAAAGCATTCCAGTCAACATGAGCTATATTATTTTGTTCTAATAAATCATGTGCCTGAAATTTTATCTTCTCATATTTTCCACCTTTAAATCCTCCAGGAAATCTAAATAAATGAGGATTATAATCTGGTACACCAATAGCATTTTGAATTGCTCTTACACAATTATTATATTCATCTAAAACACTTTGTGGAGATGAATATATTTGTGAATAAACATGAGAATATCCATGACTTGCTATATAATGTCCTTCTTCATATTCTCTTTTTACAATTTCCGGATTAAGTTCAACTCTACTTCCTAGCAAGAAAAATGTTGCTTTAATATTTTCTGCTTTTAACACATCTAATATTTTTGGTGTTACTGTTGAAGATGGTCCATCATCAAAAGTTAAAAATACTCTTTTAGTATCTGATTTATATATTTTTGCAACATTATTTTTACCCTCTTCTGTTAATTGAGGTAAATTATTTCTTCTATTTTCCTCTTCAATTTTTTGCTGTTCTTCTTTCTGTTTTTGTATTTCTTCTTCTTTTTGAACGGCTACTTTTTTTAATTCAGAATAAGATAAAAATACATTTTCCTCAGCTTTATTTTTATTTACTTCTTTTATAGTTAATATTAAAATTACACAAACAACAAGTATAAAACTTATTATTATAATATTTCTTATATTATTATATTTTCTTCTTATAGATATCAAATCCATTCTTCCACCTTTTAATTATTTTTAAAATATTCCAATTCTTCTTCCATATTTTTTCTCATAAAAATAGGTTCACCTTTTTCAACTACTTTTATACTGTTTAATTTATCATATCTGTCAAGACTTTCCCATGTTTGTAAATTACTAGGTATTCCTATTTGATTAAATATATTTTTAGCTGTATTTTCCATAAATGGTATTAAATATATTGCTACTTTTCTTATGTTTTCTATTAGGTGATATATACTAGATTGTAATTTATCTGTTTCTCCATTTTTTGATAATTCCCATGGACGAGTTTCATCAATATATTTATTTGTTCTTGATATGACTGTCCATAGTTCTTGTAAGGCATTTGACATTTGATATTTTTCAATTAATTCTTCTACTTCTTTAAGTTTATTTTGTGTAAATTCTTCAAGTTCTTTGTCAACATCATTTGGTGTTCCATTATATTTTGGAACTGTTCCTTGAAAATATTTGTTAACCATTGAAATAGTTCTATTTACTAGATTTCCTAAATCATTACATAAATCTGAATTATATTTTTCAACAAAATCTTCTGGAGTAAAAATTGCATCTTGTGAAACAGTCATTATTCTTAATAAATAATATCTTGTTGCATCTAATCCATATCTACTAATTAATTTTTCTGGATAAACTACATTTCCAACAGATTTAGACATTTTCCCATCTTTCATAACTATCCAATTATGAACAATGAATTTTTTTGGTAATGGCAAATCTAGTGCCATTAAAAAAATTGGCCAATATATTAAATGAAATCTTGCTATATCTTTTCCAACAATTTGTACATCTGCTGGCCAGTATTTTTTAAATAATGTGTCATCATCTTGCATATATCCTAGTGCAGTTAAATAATTTGTTAATGCATCTAACCACACATATATAACATGTTTTGGGTCATTAGGAACTTTTATTCCCCAATCAAAAGATGTTCTTGTTATACATAAATCTTCTAATCCTGGTTTAATAAAATTATTTATCATTTCTGTTTTTCTATATGCAGGTTCTACAAAATCCGGATTTTCATCATAAAATTTTACTAATCTATCTGCATATTTTTTCATATTAAAGAAATATGCATCTTCTTTTAATAATTTTACTTCTCTACCACAATCAGGGCATTTTCCATCTACTAATTGAGTTTTTGTAAAATATGTTTCACATGGCATACAATACCAGCCTTCATATTGACCTTTATATATGTCTCCATTTTTTAGAAAATAATCAAATATCTTTTGAACTGTTTGCTCATGAAATTTATCAGTTGTTCTAATAAAATAATCATATTTTATATCCATTAATTTCCACAACTCTTTTGCTAATTCTGCCATTTCATCAACATATTCTTGTGGTGTTTTTCCAGCTTTTTGTGCAACAGTTTCTATTTTTTGACCATGTTCATCAACACCTGTTAGCATAAATGTATCATACCCTCTAAGTTGTTTATATCTTTTTATTGTATCTGCTAATACTTCTGTATAAGCAGTTCCAATATGAAATTTTCCACTTGGATAGTAAATAGGTGTTGTTACATAAAATTTTTCTCCCATATTTTACACCATTCCTTTCTTTAATATTATTTATGTATTTAATTTATTGTTTCTCGTACTTTATAATTTAATCTAGTCAGTTAATGTTGTATATTTTTATAAAATCTACTATATTTATATGACAATATCTCTTTTTAATAAATTATTACTTATTACACCAGTTCCTATAAATTTATTATTATTATATATTTTATAAATATCATTATTTAGATTAAAAGTCAATTTAACTCCATTTAAAAACAAATTTAATTTTCTTTCATCTAAATTAATGTTTTCCTTATTATTAAAATATTCTTCTATACTAATAAAACTATTATTTTTTGAATTATTGTTAAAACTATTTTTAAATTTTTCTTTTAATTCATTTTTTGCACCATCTTCAAATTTTTCTTCTAAATTATTTTCAATATTATCTTTAATTTCTTCTTTTTTTAATCTATATTTTATAATATCTTCTAATTGCTCTATTGTAATTGCATCTTCTATTTTAAACTCTCCAACCTGTGTTCTTTTTAATTCTTTCATATATCCAACAGTTTGTAGTTTATATGCTATATCTTCACATAATGTTCTGATATATGTACCTTTTGAGCATTTTACTCTAAAATGAATTTGTTTATTTGTTTTATCAACATCAATTATTTCCATAGAATATATTTCTATTTTACGAGGTTGTACTTCTATATTTTCACCTTTTCTTGCATATTCATAAAGTTTTTTTCCATTAACTTTTATTGCAGAATATATTGGTGGAATCTGTTCTTGAATACCAATAAAACTTTTAAAAATATTTGCTATATTTGCTTTATCTAAACAACTTTCAGAAACATCTTTTTCTTCCACAACATTTCCTTCAATATCTGCTGTATCTCTTTTTTCTCCTAATTGCAAAATTGCCTCATATATTTTATCATGATTTATTAGATATTTAGAAAGTTCTGTACCTTTACCAATTAATAAAGGTAACACTCCTGTTGCATTTGGATCTAAAGTTCCTGTATGTCCAACTTTTTGATTTAGCAATTTTTTTACTTTTCTTACAATATCATGTGATGTATTATTTTTTGGTTTGTTTATTAATATAATTCCATCCATTTTTTCTTCATCCTATTATATTAAATTTATTACAAGTGTTTTGAATATTTTTTAATCATTATACTAGTAGCATTACTTTTTATTTTAATTGTTTTTTCATTTCTTGTTCAATTAAATTAACAATTTTATTTTTAGCGTAATCTAAGTTTCCTTGAATAAAACATCCAGCAGCTCTAGAATGTCCTCCTCCGCCTAAAATTAAACCTATATCAGATACATTTACTTTATCTCTTGAACGCATTGAAATTTTAAAACCATTTAATCCTTCTCTTTCTTTTAGCAAAACAGCAACTTCAACACCATCAATATCTCTAATCATTTCAACTAAGCCTTCATCATCACCAATATCTGTACTTAATTGTTTATAATCGTCTAAAGTTAAATATGCAACTGCTATTTTATTTTCATTAAAGAATTCTAATCTTTCATAAATTAATTTTTCAAATTCACAATGTGCTTTTGTTTTATTTCTTATTACTTTTTGGCATATTTCAGAAATGTTTACACCTTTTCTTAATAATTCTGCTGTGAATTCAAAAGTTTCTGGTGTAACTCCACCCCATTGAAATCCTCCTGTATCTGTTAATATTCCTGTTAAAATACATGTTCCTAAATCTTTATCTATATTAATTCCAAAATATTCAAACATACCAATTAATACTTGGCAACAAGCTGGTGCAGCAGGATTAACATAATTGTAGTCTGCAAACATAGAATTTACAGAATGGTGATCTATCTCTATTGTCTTTTTTGCTGTTTCAAAATATTCGCTTGCACCAACTAATCTTTTTAAATCTGTACAATCTACAGATATTGCTAAATCATAATTGCTATGATTCCCTTTTTTCAAAATTTTGTCAGCACCTGGTAAAAAGTTGAACATTTTAGAATAGTCAGGAATCACCATATCTGCTTCTTTTCCAAGTTGTTTAACTGCATGCCAAACAGATAAAGAACTTGCTACTGCATCTCCATCTGGTGATTCATGGCATAATATTACTATCATTTGTGCTTTTTTTATCTCTTCTAATATATTATCTAAAGTCATTTTACTTTAACCTTTCATTATTTATTTCTTTGTATTATTAAGTGATTATATTCTTTTCTAATCCTTTTTACATCATTTATAAACTTATTTAATCGTCTATAAATTTTATTTATTTTCTTTATTCTTTAAATCATTTATAATTTTGTCTATTCTTGCTCCATATTCAAGTGAATCATCAAGTTCAAAAACTAATTCTGGAGTATTTCTTAAATTAATTCTTTTTGCAAGTTCTGATCTTAAAAATCCAGATGATTTTTTTAATCCAGAAATAGTTTCTTGTACATCTTTTGAATTTAAAATACTTACTGAAACTTTGGCATATTTTAAATCTGGTGTTACTTTTACTCTAGTAACACTTACCATACCTGTAACTGTTGGTTCTTTTAATTCAAAACTGATAAGTTGACTCAATTCTTTTTTGAATTCCTCATCAATTCTGCCTTGTCTATTATGATTTTTTCCAGCCATTATTTCCTCCTATCTAAAATAAAAGTTCTATTTATTAATTTTGAATTCTCATAAATTAATTTTTTTCTATTTATTTCTTATCAGTTAATGACAGTAGTGGGCTTCTTTATCATTTTGAAGCCCTTTTATTAACTTATCTTTTAATTTCTTCTAATATATAAGCTTCTATAATATCTCCTTCTTTGATGTCATTATATTTTTCAATTTGAACTCCACATTCAAATCCTTTAGAAACTTCTTTTGCATCATCTTTAAATCTCTTAAGTGATGCAAGTTTTCCTTCATGTATAACAACATTATCACGAAGTATTCTAACTCCTGCATTTCTTTCTAATTTACCATCTAATACATATGCTCCACCAATTGTTCCAACATTAGAAATTTTAAATGTTTGTCTAATTTCTGCATTTCCAATAACTTTTTCTTGATATTTTGGTGCAAGCATTCCTTTCATTGCTGATTGAACATCATCTATTGCTTGATATATTATAGAGTATTGTTTTATTTCTATTCCATCCTTTTCTGCAATTGCTTTAGCTGTTGGCATTGGTCTAACATTAAATGCAATTATAATTGCATTAGATACTTTTGCAAGTGTAACATCTGTTTCTGTTACTGCACCAGGAGCTGAATGTATAACTTTTACTTTTACTTCTTCATTAGATAATTTTTCCATAGATTGTTTTAATGCTTCTGCAGAACCTTGAACATCTGCTTTTATTATTAAATTTAATATTTTTAAGTTTTCTTCTTCCATTTTACTAAATAAATTATCTAATGTTACTTTTGAAGCAGAATTTATAGCATTTTCTCTTTCTTGGCGTTTTCTCTTTTCTATTAAATGTTTTGCTGTTTTTTCGTCTTTAACTTCATAGAAAATATCTCCTGCTTGTGGGACTTCTGTTAATCCCATGATTTCAACAGGTGTAGATGGTCCGGCTTTTTTTACTTTTTTACCTTTTTCATCTACCATGCTTCTAATTCTACCAATTGATGAGCCTACAACAACTGTATCTCCAACATCAAGTGTTCCTCTTTGTACTAAAATTGATGCTATTGCTCCTCTTGCTTTGTCTAGCCTTGCTTCTATAACAACACCTTTTGCTTGTTTATGAGGATTTGCCTTTAGTTCTAACACATCTGCTTCTAATAATACCATTTCTAATAATTGGTCTATATTTGTATGATTTTTAGCAGAAATTGGCACAAATATAGTATCTCCTCCCCATTCTTCTGGTACTAGTTCGTAATTCATAAGTTCTTGTTTTACTCTATCTATATTTGCATCTGGTAAATCTATTTTATTTATTGCAACAATAATTGGAATTCCAGCAGATTTAGCATGATTTATTGCTTCTACTGTTTGAGGCATTACACCATCATTTGCAGCTACAACTAATATTGCAATATCTGTAATTTGGGCTCCTCTTGCTCTCATTGCTGTAAAAGCTTCATGTCCTGGTGTATCTAAAAATGTTATTTCTCTATCATTTATTTTTACTTTATATGCACCTATATGTTGTGTAATTCCTCCAGCTTCACCTTCTATAACATTTGTCTTTTTAACTGCATCTAATAATGAAGTTTTTCCATGGTCTACGTGTCCCATTACAACAACTACTGGTGGACGTGGCTCTAAGTCTTCTTCTTTATCTTCAGAATCATCAAATAAAATATCTTCTTCTGTTACTGTTTCTTTTTTATTAACTTTTACTCCAAATTCATCTGCAATTAGTGATGCTGTATCAAAGTCTATTTCATTATTAATTGTTGCCATTACACCATATCCAAGTAATTTTTTTATTACTTCTGCAGTTGTTTTCTTTAATTCTGCAGCAAAGTCTTTTACTGTTATATTTTCTGGAATTGTTATTTCTTCTAGTTTAAAGATTTTTTGTTTATTTCTTTCTTCTTCTTTATTTGCTTTTTTCTTGCCTTTTTTACCTCTTTGTGTTGTTAAATCATAATAATCTAACATTCCCCCATCAGAATCTTCAAACATATTAGATAATTGGTCTGTTCTTTTTAATCCTTTTAATTTATGTTCATTAATTTCACCATCAGCACTATTTCTTCTTGACTTACTAGATTTTTTATTTGTTTTAACTTCATTAAATCTATTATTTTCTTTTTGTTTATCTATTGCTTTATTATATTCTCTAGTTGGCTCTTTTTCTATTGTTTCAACAGCCATAATATCTTTAATATTTTTTTCTAGACCTTTTTTGTCTAATGGTTTTTTATTATTGTTAGAATATCCTGAATTTTGATGGCCTTTGTTTTCAAATTTGTTTTTATTATCAAATCTATTTTTATTTTCTCCATCAAATTTGTTTCCATTTGGTTTATTAAATCTATTTGGATTTTTAAAGTTATTGTTTTTATCGTTATTTTGTCTGTTGTTGTTTGCGTTATTTGAAAATTTATTATAAGGTTTATAAGAATTGTTATTTGTAGTATTGTAATTATTATTGTTTGTATTATTATAATTGTTATTTGTATTACTGTAATTATTATTACTTGTGTTATTATTTACATTACTATAATTTTTATAATTATTTACATTATTAGAATTGTTAAAACTTTTTTCAAATGGTTTATTTTCTGTTTTCTCAAAAGTTTTATTTATAGTTGTTTTTTCTGTATTTTGTTTATTTATATTTTCTGTGCTTTCAACTTTCTTTTCTTCTTTTTTGTCTTCTTTTGTTTCAGTTTTTACTTCTACTTTTGGATTTGTCTCTTGTCTAATAACTTGTGTTTTTGTTTCTACTTTCATTTCAACATCCTTTTTATTTTCTTCAACTTTTTTTACTGGCTTTTCTTCTTTTTTTGTACCAAATAATTCATCAAATGTCATTGGCTTAGATTGTTTATTTCTATATACTATGTTAAAGTTTTTGTTTTTTCTTTCAACAAACCCAACTTCATTTTTCTTGTTATCATCTTTTTTTTCTGAACCATCTATTTTTTTGTTTTCATCTTCAACAATTACTTCTCTTCTTATGATTACTGGTGTAGATTCTTTTTCTTTATTTTCTGTTGTTTTTTTGTTTTCTTTTTTATTTGTTGTATTTTTTAGATTTTGGTTTTTAGCTTCTTTTCTTAATTTTTCTGCATCTTCTTCACTTATAGCACTTAAATGGCTTTTAACATCCATTTTTAATTTGATTGCTAAATCAACAAGTTCTTTACTTGGTATATTTAGTTCTTTTGCAATATCATAAAGTTTAATTCTACCCAATAACCTCACCCCCATTTTTATTTTTTATAATTTCTTCTATTTCTAAATATATATTTTCATCTATTTTTGTTTCTAATGATTTTTCTAATTTTTTTGTTTTTTTGGCTTTTTCTAAACAATTCATATTATAACAAATATACGCCCCTCTTCCAGATTCTTTTCCTTTTTCATCTATTTTTATAATATTTTCTTTATTTCTAACAATTCTTAATAATTCATTTTTGTTTTTCTGTGTTCTACAAATAACACAACTTCTTTGTGGTAAATTTTTCAAACTGTACCCTCCTAAATTACTATTTCATTCAATTTAAATTTAAATTTTTATGCTTCTTCGGCTTTTTTTGCAAGTATTTGTCTAAATTGACTTTCTGTTTTTATATCTATTTTCCATCCTATAAGTCCTGTTAATTTTGCAGCTAATCTAACATTTTGACCAGATTTTCCTATTGCTAATGATAATTGATTATCTGGAACAATTACTTGTGCAAATTTTTCTTCTTCTTTTATATCTACTGCCATAATTTGTGCTGGTAATAAAGTAGAGGCTAAGTATGTACGCATATCTGGACTCCATTCTATAACATCTATTTTTTCCCCATTTAATTCATTTATTACATTTTGTATACGTATGCCTTTTTGACCTACACATGAGCCTACTGGGTCTATATTTTCATTTTGTGAGTATACTGCAACTTTACATCTTTGCCCTGGGTCTCTGGCTATACTTTTTATTTCTATAAGTCCTTCATATATTTCTGGAATTTCAAATTCTAATAGTTTTCTTACAAAGTCTGGATGTGTTCTTGATACAACTGCATGTGGAATTCCTTTTTCTCCTCTTTCTACATCCACAACATATGCTTTTATTTTATCATTTACTTTATAATGTTCTGTTGGAATTTGGTCTTTTGCAAGCATTATTCCTTCTAGTTTTCCTAAATCTAAAACAACTATATGATTGTCTGCTTTTTGAACTAATCCTGTAACAATTTCTCCTTTTCTATCATTATATTCATTAAATATCATATTTCTCTCTGTTTCTCTTAATTTTTGTATGATAACTTGTTTTGCTGTTTGTGCTGCAATTCTACCAAAGTTTCTTGGAACAATTTCTACTTCTACACTATCTCCTATATTTAGTTCTTTATTAATTTTTCTTGCATCTTCTAAGCTAATTTCTAATGCATCATCATTTGCTCTTTCCATAACTTCTTTTATTGCATATACATGTGTTGCTCCTGTTTTTTCATCCATTTTTACATCTACATTATCTAATGCATCAAAATTTCTTTTATATGCTGTAATTAATGCTGTTCTTATAGATTCTAATAGTTCTTCTTTTTTTATTCCTTTTTCTTTTTCTAATTGTTCTAAAGCGATTACTAATTCTTTGTTATCAATTGCTTTCATTTTTTAATCAATCCTTTCCTATTTTTATATATTATCCCAATCATATATTGTTTTTATTTGTGATATATCTTTTCTTTCTATTTGAGTTGTTTCTTCTGCTTCTATAATTATTTCTTCTTGATTAAATTTTTTTAGTATTCCTTTATATTCTTTTTTTCCTTTTTCGTCTTTTTTAAATAGTTTTACATCAACTTTTTTTCCTATGTTTTGTTCTAGATGTTTGTCTTTTTTTAGTATTCTTTCTATTCCTGGTGATGATACTTCTAAATAATATTGTTCTTTTATATAATCTGCTTTATCTAGTAAATCGTTTATTTCATTACTTACTTTTTCACAGTCATTTAAGTCTATTCCTGTTTCTTTATCTATATAAATTCTTAAATAATATTCTGCTCCTTCTTTAACATATTCAACATCATATAGATAATATCCTAAACTTTCTATTTTTTCTTTTATTAAACTCTCTACTCTTTCTTCTATTTTTGACATAAAAAAATTCCTTTCTTTTGCTCTCATTACATGTATAAAGAGTAGGATTTGCTCCTACTCTTCTGCGTTCTTATTTTGTATGTTATTATTATACCCTATTTTTCCAAATAATGCAAGGGTTTTTTAATCATTTTTATAAATATTATATTTAATATTATTAACGATATATAGAAAAATAGTGAAGTTCTTTCTCCTGATGCAAAAACTGTTGGTGAAAACATCATTATAAATCTACTTATAAAACCGCAAAAATAAATTAAACTTGCAAGAAATTGTTTTTGTTTATTTTTATCAAATAATATTAAAATACTTATTTCAATAAATATTAATATCAAACAATATACTATAAAACTTCCAATTTGTAATAAATATGAATTAATTAGTTCATCTTCAAATATTCTACAAAAATATTTAAAGAATATTGTTAATACTAAAGGAATTATTCCAATTATTTTTGGTATATTTTTATTAGCTCTTAAATATATATTAAACCATAATAGAACTTCAAAAATATAAAATATTACTCTGCCATCTTTAACTGTATAATCCATCATAGAATTTATGCCATTTATAGCTTTTTCTATTAATGAAAGTTCAGAAAAACCATTATACCATGTTTCTTCTTCTTTTTGTTTTCTTATAGCATTTCCTGGACAAGTTAAAATAAAAATAATAGAACAAATTATTATTAAATATGTTATGATAACATTTAATTTTATTTTCTTATTTTTTATTAAATAAATTATTCCAATTGAATATATAATAAATAAAATTCCAGCCATTTGTTCTTGATTACATGCATATATTAAGCATAAAAAATGTATTATTTTTTGGAATGTGCTTGTTTTTTCGTTACATATAATTCTTTTCAATAATAATATTGAATATATTCCTGTTGCTGCAACCCATAAATAATTTGTTGATGTTGCAATCCAACCTGCCTCAAAGTACAGTGAAAATGGAATTAGAAATATAAATATACTTATATATATGTTTGTTTCTCTCATATTTTCGCTTTTGTTTGTACTAATTAATTTAGAAATAGAATATACTAATAAATAAAACATTCCTAAATTACAAATTTTATATATAAATATTGGTAAATATTTAGCAAAAAGTACTAGAATTGTTTCTATAATTATTCTAGATGTCCATATTTGATATCTTTCAAAAATAAACGTAAATAAACTTTTTTCTTCATTTATTATTGCAAACCAAACATCATCTCCACTTTTATTTAAGAATAAACTTGGCAGAGTGTAAATTAAAATAAGAACAATGAAAGGAATTTCTTTTAATTTTATAAATTTTTTTATATTTTCTTTTATCACTTAATTTGAACCCTCTTTTTAATTATTATGTATTATTAATTATAAATTAAAGTACTTTATATTATTATACTTAATGTAATTTTTTTATTTATAACCTTTATATTTTTACCAAGCCCATCCATAATAGTTGGAATCTCCAATAAACCCTGGATCACAGATTTTGCTTCCGAGAATTATCCCCTGCATTTCTACGAATCCATAATGATGTAACAACAGCATCATATACTGTTTGAGTTCCTAATCTAGGAAAGAATTCCATGTCAAATTCATATGCAACACGTTGCAAAACATTAATATTCCATCCTACAAAACATCTTCCAGAATAACCATTACATCCAAATGAATCAGCCCAATTAGTATTTGCAGATGAAGAACAAGCATCAAGATAAACAAAATGCCAATTTCCATACTTGGTTGTGCTCGAAATTGTCCAATTTGAGTCATCTGTCAATATATTATATGAACCATAATTTTTACCATGACAAGCAAGATACAACCCATATAAATCTGGTCTACTAAGAACCCAATCAATATCAGTTTGACTTATTGACCAGTTTACTGGTATATATTTTGATTGATCATATCCTAATCGATTAAATGCTTCATAAGCTTTATCAACTCTATCTTGAGAACCTATAAATCCTGCAACGCTTAACACTCTAGCACAATCCGTACTCTGAACAGAGTCTCCACCTATGTTTTCGCCTGTTTCTGCATCTATATATATTGTAGCACTCCCATTTATATCTATTTCCCAAGCTAAACGTACTGAATTCTCATTTTTCTTTGCTTCATTATTCCAATAATAATTTGGCTTAAAAAAACTTAATTTCACATCAATTTTATTAACATCTTTAAATTTAGAAATAATAGGTTCCGCAAAACTTACAGCTTCTTCTTTTGTAATATCTGGTTTGATTTTATTCGGTTGAGTTTCATTTTTTCCAAATAACCAAATAGAACCATCCTTAGCATCAACTACAAGATTTACACAATCATATGAATTAATTAAATCATCCCCATAGTCCCTACACCATGTTAAAACCCATGCACTTTCTGTACTATTACTGCAGTCTACAAGTTTATATTCTTCTAAGTCATTTTCAGTTTCTATCATTGAAACAATGTTTTTTAAATCTTTAACTTCTTTAATTTTAAATACTTTATCTTCCAATATTTCATTTTCTATATAGTCTTTTTTATTTTTGTCAACAATTGAATAATCGTCAAAATTTTTATACGCAATAATATTACCCATATTATCAACATCAATTTCATAATTTTCATATGTAACCCTTGTAAATTCTCTATCTAGCTCTTTATTATAAATCATTTTAGCATCTTTTATATTTGAATCATTTGGTTTCAATATTTCAATCATTCTTTTAGAATATTCACTTATTTCTGGTATTTTTATATCAGTAGATGCAATTTCAATTTCCATTGCAGAGTTTGGAATAATTACTTGACTTTCTTTACTATCTTCAATGCTTTCGTAATTGTTCTTATTATTTAAATTTGTTGCATAAACAATACTAGTAGTTATAATAGCTATAAATAAAAATATTAGCATAGTAAAAAAAGTTTTTTAAAAAAATTTCTTCATATTTTCCTCCTATAAATTTTTCTAAAATTTTCTTTTTTAATAATTGTTCATGTTTTTACATTAAAACCACCTCGCATTCATTCGGTTTGTTTATTTTTATGCAAAATCTTAATTGTCACTTAATTGTAGAATATCTGTATTATCAACTTTTAAAGCAAAATATGGTTTTTCTTTTGAATTTTCTTTTAAAAATAAAATAAAATCTGAATTAAAATTAAAAAATCTATTCTTAGTATTATCTCCTTGTGCCATACTTATTAAAGCCTCACTCTTTACACTTCCTCCATAATTATTAAGTTCAAAATTAACCGTTTGTAATGCTTGTCTAATATACATTTCTGTTCCTTTTATATATCTTCCACATAGTTCATCATAATTAATATCACATTTCAATTTAATATATGGTATTTTTAATGCATCATCTTCCTGTAAATCTCTTGTTCCTGTATATTTGTTTGATTTTTCTACTAATTCAGCATAATTTTCTTCAAAGCTTTTACCTTCTCCTGTTGTTTTATATAAAATTACATCTTCTCCTTCAAGTGTTTTTAATTTAATTGCACAATCATTTTCGTTATTGTAAAATAATATTTCACCATTACTTCTGGCTTCTCCGCTTCTATCTGGCTCTATCCCAAAATATTTAACTTTTTCAGTTGAATTTGCAAAAGTATCATCATCTAATGTTTGAAAAGGTTCTAAAAAATTAAATTCTTTTTTTAGCATTGCATATAGTATATAAGAATTTCCATCATTCCAATCTATATTATTTAAAATTTCACTATTTTCATTAAATTTAGTTTTTATAGCATTTTCTATTGTTTCTTTTAATTTTTGGCTTGCAGAACCATGCACTTTATAAAAAGATTTTTCATTTAATTGATCTTCTTTAAAATTTTGCTTATTTAATTCATCAGCTAAAGCAGAATATCCATCTTCAAACTCAATATTGCCTCCAATCACATCATTCATAAAATCATTCCATACTAAATTAAATGTTCCAATCCATACTTTATTTGTATCTAATGATGATATTTTGCTTGTAGATATAGGATTCATTTCTGCTTTTCCTTTAAAATTCTCAACAATTTTTATTGTTGCATATACAGCTCCAGATAATATAATACTTGCAAATAATAAAATAACAAACATTTTAGAAACTTTATTCATTTTATCAAATCCTTTCTTTAGCAGGATTTTTTTTAATTGAATTTTTCCTCTATGTATTAAATTTTTTGTGTTTTGGAGAGTTTCGTTTAAAATACTAGCTGTTTCCTCATAAGATAAACCTGCAATATTTACAAGATAAATAGCATTTCTATATCTTTCATCTAAAAGGGCTATTGATTCTAATAGTTCTTTTTTCATTTCTTCCTTTTCTATAATGTCTAATATATCTTCTTCAATTTCTTTATTTTCATTTCGTAAATATTGTTCTGTAATTTCATTTCTTCTCTTTTCTTTTTTCACATAATTAAATGCTTTGCTTTTTGCTACAAGATATATATAATATTTAAAAGAACTATCTTCTCTCATTTTATTTTGCATAACATATATAAAAGTTTCTTGTGTTAAATCTTCTGCTATTTCATAATTTTTTATAATTGTATAAATAAAATATTCAATTTTACTTTTATATTTGTTGTAAAGAAATTCAAATGCTTCTCTTTCTCCATTTAAATAATCATTGTACAATTCTTCATCTAAATCTTTCTGCATTTTTTATTATATTCCTTTCTCCAATTACAAATCTGGTTAAAAAATTAATTGCAATTATTTTCAACATTTCAATTATTTACCTGCTTTCATATATAAAGAACACTAAAAGGGAAAAAAGTTTCAAAAATTTCTATTTTATTTTATATTTTTTCTTTTCTTATATATTCAATTCCATATTTATCTAACATATCTATTGTAATCTTTCCGCCTTTTAAAGCTGATTCTACAGTATCAAATTTTCCATCTATAAAATATACTAAAACATATATACTTTTATTTGATGGATAATAATATTCGTAATTTTCATCTTCGAAAAATTTGTATTCTTTCATTGTTAGTCCATCTTGATATTTTTCTGGAGAGATTGCTGTATAATCTATTATTTTAGGTTCATCAAGTTCTTCTTTCTTTTCTAAAACATCTGTATTATCTACTTTTAATGCAAAATATGGTTGGTCAGAATTTGCTTCTTTCATAAATATTACAAATTGGTCATCAAAATAGCAAAATCTTGGTTCCATACTAATTCCAGTTACTTCTGTTACTAAAGTAACCTCACTTGATAAATTACATCCTTTATCATTTAAATTAAAATTTACATTTTGTATAACATCTGTAAAAAACATATTTGTATCTTTTATAAATTTTCCATATAATTCATTATGTGCAATCATTCCATTAACTCTAACAAAAGGAACTCTTAGTTCATCTCCTTCAAGAAATTCTTTACTACCTGTATATGAACTTGCTTTATTTTGAATGTCCTTGTAGTATTCATCAAAATTTTTGTTTTCATTTGTTCTGTAAAGAATTATTTCGTCTCCTTCTTTTGTTTTTAGTTTAATTGCAAAATCATCACTACGAGCTGAATTTTCATTTTCTCTATTGAAAAATAATATTTCAACATTTTTGTTCATTTCTTCTGAACTTGCATTATTTATTCCAAAATATTTTATAATTTCTTCACTATCTCCAAAAGTCCATTCATACATATCACTAAAATTATCAAATGGGATGGCAAAGTTTAATTCTTTATTTAATGATGTATCTATTTTATATCCTTGAGTTTCTGTTCTTTCTACTAAAATACTATAATCATTTGAATCTAACATATCTTTAGTAAATGTACTTGAATTTAAGTCATCAACAACTGGTAAGTTTCCATCTTGTAAATCTATTTTATCCATTTCTAGCTGACTTTCTAATTCTTTCCATGCTATATCTAATGTTCCAACCCATAAATTGTTTATTATATTTTCATCTATTGTGCTTTGATATGATGGATTCATAGATATATTGTGATTTCTATTATTTTTTATATAATTATTGTAAATTACAGCTCCTGCATATACAACTCCTGATAATAATGTTCCAACTAATATTACTATTAATAAAACTTTTAATGATTTATTCATATCATCAAATCCTTTCTTTATTAAAATTTTTCTTAATTTGCTTTTCCCTCTGTGTACAAGATTTTTTATATTTGGTACTGTTTCTCCTAGTATTTCTGCTGTTTCTTTATATGACAATCCCTCTATGTTAGAAAGGTATATTGCATTTTTATACTTGTCCTCTAATAAATTTATTGATTCTAGCACTTCTTTTCTTTTCTCGTTTTTTGTAATAATATCAATTATATCTTCTTCTATTTGTGCATTTTCTTTTGAAAAATATTGTTCATTTATTTCTTTTTTTCTATTTTCTGAATCGACATAATTATATGCTCTACATTTTGCAACTAAATATATGTAATATTTAAATGCATATCCTTCTTTTATTTTGTTTTGAATAACATATATAAATACTTCTTGTGTAATGTCTTCTGCTTTTTGGTAGTCTTTAATTATATTATATATAAAGTATTGTATTTTATTTTTGTATTTATTATATAATATTTCAAATGCACTTTTTTCGCCATTTAAATATTCATTATATAATTTTAGGTCTATATCATTTTCCATTTTTATTTTCATTCCTTTCTAGCCTTAAATCTGGTTGTAGAAAAGTTATTTTCAGTCTTAAACATCCTAGTATAGTTATTTTTAGTATAACACATTATAAGCTCCAATATGTTTTTTATCTCTCATAAGTTTTTATTACTAGAAATCTTTTATAGTATATATTACAAGTAAAAATATTGCCATATAAACATAAAAAAATTAAAATTTGATTAGATTAGAATTCTTTTTCTATCAATTTTGCTTTTCATATATACAAACAAATTAAAATAAAAAAAGTTTCAGTTTTTATAAAACTATTTTTATAATAATTATCAGCCTTACGTAAAGAAACTGGAATAATTTTAGTAATTATTCCAGTTTCTTGCTTGTTAAATACATTCTATATTAAAAGTGAAAAATTTTCAATAGCTACAAATATATTTATCATTTTTTCTTAAAAATATTTTAAATATTTCCATAATTATCATTAGTGGCAATACAAGTAAAAGCAAAAATCCTACACTTTCTATTGAAATAACTCCTAAATGTAATATATTTGCTAATGATGGTGTAGTAACAATAGCCAATTGAATTAAACAAGTAATTAAAATTGTAAAAATCAAAAAAGGGTTATTATGTCCAGAAATTTTTACCATAGAAATTCGCTCACTTCTACAATTAAAAATATGAATATTTTCCATTAAAACCATTAAAGTTAGTAAATATGCTCTTATCGTTTCTATTTCTAAATTTTTTATTTTATATAGATACAAATAAAAAATAAATTCAATAATAGCCATTAAAAAAGCAGAAATTAAAATTTCACTAACCATTAATTTATTAAAAATAACCTTATTATTTAAATTTTTATTCATTACATTTTCTACATCTTTTTCAAAAGCTAGTGCATTACTTTGTACCCCATTACTTATTAAATTTAACCATAATAATTGTATTGCAACTAGAGGTATTGGTAAATTAAAAATAATTGCTAGCACAAATAATATAATTTCTGAAAATCCTGTTGAAAGTAACAAATAAATTACTTTTCTAATATTATTATAAGCTCTTCTACCTTCCTCAACACCTTTTACTATTGAAGAAAAATTATCATCTGTAATAATCATTTTTCCAGTTTCTTTTGCAATATCTGTTCCACTTCCCATTGCAACACCAATATCTGCAGATTTTAATGCTGGTGCATCATTTACACCATCACCTGTAACTGCAACAAGTTTTCCTTCTTTTTTTAAATCTTTTACAATTTGCAATTTTTCCATTGGTGTTACTCTTGAATAAACTTTATTTATGCCTATTCTTTTCGCAATAGCTTGTGCTGTATTTTTTTGATCTCCTGTAATCATTATTGTTTCAATTCCTGCTTCTTTACATTTTTTAACTGCTTCTTCTACCCCTTCTCTTATTGGGTCAACAAATGCAACTAAACCTAAAAATACCAAATCATAAATATCTTTTTCGTGTAATTCTTTTATTTCTGAATTAATTTTGGAATCATCTTTTTTAGGATATAACTCCTTTTCTTTAATATTTATATTTTCTTCTGAATTATTTTTTGAAGTATCTAGAATGTTCTTATTTGATGATTTTGCTATTGCAATTACTCTATATCCTTCTTTTGCAAGTTCTGTATTTTGTTTTAAGATTAAAGCTTTGTTAATCTCCTCTTCTTTTCCGTCTAAATTCATATATTTACAAAAATCTAAAATTCTTTCTGGTGCACCTTTTACTGTAATATAATTTTTATTATTCTCTTTATATGATATTGCCGAATATTTTAATTGAGATTCATAATGAATTATTGCATTAATTTGAGGCACTTCTTCAATTGGAACTTTTAAACCTAAAGCAAGAAATGCAATATCAATTGCATCTCCAGTGTGTTTCCATTGCTTATCCTCGTATTTTAAAGAAGCATCATTATTTATATATCCCATTTTTATAATTTCTTCTATTTGATTTTTATTTTTTTCATCATATCTTATTTCTCCAATGTCATTATATCCAATACCTTTTACATCTGCAATTTGATTATTTGGTAATAATATTTTTTTAGCTGTTTGCTCATTTGCTGTTAATGTACCTGTTTTATCTGTTGCAATAACATTACAACTCCCTAAACTTTCTACACTACTTAGTTTTTTTACAATAACATGTTTTTTTGCCATCTTATTTGATGCAATAGATAAAATAATAGTACATGCTATTGTAAGACCTTCTGGTATTGTAGAAACAGTTAATGCAACTACACTAGAAAGAATTTCCGAAATTGTATAACCTTTATAATATAATATTATAGATGTCATAATTGCAAATAAAATAAATCCAATACTAATTTGTTTAGAAAATTTTTTTAACTTATTTATTAACGGTGTTTCTGTATCTTCTGACAAAATTACATTTTCTGCAATTCTTCCAAATTCTGTTTCAATTCCAGTTGCAATGGCAATACCTTTTCCTCTCCCTTTTGTAATTACACTTCCAGCAAATGCTATATTTTTTCTTTCTGCAAGTTCTGTATTTCTAATTAATAAATCTGTATTTTTAGATTTTGGAATTGATTCTCCTGTTAAAATAGATTCATTTATATCTAAATTTTTAGTCTCTATTAGCCTAATATCAGCAGGAACTTTTGCTCCTGTTTCTAAATCTATAATATCTCCAACAACTACATCCTCTGAATTAATTTCTTTTAATATTCCATCTCTTATAACTCTTGTTTTTATTTTTATCATATTTTGCAATTTTTCTGCACTTTTTTCAGAACTCCATTCTTGATAAGTTCCAATAACTGTATTTATTGTTATAACTACAAATATAAATATTGCATCTGCTATACTGTTTGTTATTATGGAAAAAATCGCACCAAATAACAAAATATATATAATTGGATTATTTATTTGGTCAATTATCATTTTTAAAATAGTTCTCTTTTTTGCTGTTGGAATTTTATTTGCTCCATTTTCTATTAATCTTTTTTGTGCTTCTTCTTCTGTTAATCCATTTATATTAGTTCTTAATTGTTTAAATATTTCTTCTGTTGTTTTATACCACATAAAAAAATCTCCTTTTGGCTTATTATTTACCAAAAGAGACTTTTTATTCATTGGGGTCGGTCCCAATACAAAAAGGGACCGACCCTAACACAAAAAGGGACCGACCCCAACAAAAAAAGGGACCGACCCCAATACAAAAAAGGACCGACCCCAATACAAAAAAGGACCGACCCTAACACAAAAAGGGACCGACCACAACACAGAAAGGGACCGACCCCAACACAGAAAGGGACCGACCCCAACACAAAAAGGGACCGACCCCAATACAAAAAAGGGACCGACCCCAACACAAAAAAGGGACCGACCCTAACACAGAAAGGGACCGACCACAACAGCCAAGTAGCTAAAAGGATCGCCCCCAACAAAATTATTTTATAATTGCTTTTCTTCCTGGATATTGTGCAACTTCTCCTAATTGATGTTCAATATTTAATAATCTGTTATATTTTGCAACTCTATCAGTTCTACATGGTGCACCTGTTTTAATTTGTCCTGCATTTGTAGCAACAGCAACATCTGCAAGTGTTGTATCTTCTGTTTCACCACTTCTGTGAGAAACTACAGCTGTCATTCCATGTTTATTTGCAAGTTCAATTGCATCTAATGTTTCTGTTAATGTTCCAATTTGATTTAATTTTATTAATATACTATTTGTTACTCCTAAATCAATTCCTTTTTGTAATCTCTTCATATTTGTAACAAATAAGTCATCTCCAACTAATTGGATTCTTGAGCCTAATCTGTCTGTTAGTTTTTTCCATCCATCCCAATCTTCTTCAGCTAAACCATCTTCAATTGAGATAATTGGATATCTATTTACTAAATCTTCTAAGAAGTCTATCATTTCATCTTCTGTTTTTGTAACACCTATTTTCCAGAAATGATATTGTCCTTCTTTACCTATTTTTTTAGCTTCATCATACATCTCTGTTGCAGCAACATCTAATGCTAATGCAACTTGTTCTCCTGGTTTATATCCAGCTTTTTCTATTGCTTCCATTATTAATTGAAGTGCTTCATCTTCGTCTTTTACATTTGGTGCAAATCCACCTTCATCTCCAACTCCTGTTCCTAATCCTTTTGATTTTAAAACAGATTTTAAGTTGTGATAAATTTCTGCACACATACGTAAACATTCAGCAAATGTTTTTGCTCCAACAGGCATAATCATGAATTCTTGTACACTTAATGTTGAATCTGCATGTTTTCCACCATTCATAATGTTCATCATTGGTACTGGCATAACTTTTGCATTTGGTCCACCAATGTAATTATATAATTCCATTCCAAGTGATGCAGCAGCTGCTTTAGCACATGCTAAAGAAACTCCTAATGTTGCATTTGCTCCTAAAACTCCTTTATTTTCTGTTCCATCTAATTCAATTAACATTTTGTCTATTCCAGCTTGGTCATAAACATTCATTCCCTCTAATTTTGGAGCGATAACACTATTTACATTTTCAACAGCTTTTAATACTCCTTTTCCTAAATATCTGCTTTTATCTCCATCTCTTAATTCAACAGCTTCAAAACTTCCTGTTGATGCTCCTGATGGAACCATAGCTACTCCATGTGATCCATCAAATGTTGTTACTTCAACTTGTACTGTTGGATTTCCTCTTGAATCTAAAACCTCTAATGCTTCTACACTTTCAATTTCTAAATAATCTTTCATAATAAAAACTTCCTTTCATCTTTATAATTTTTGGCTTAAAATTTGATTAACAATCTTCTTGTTTTCTTCTTGTTCAACTAAATAATCAACTCTTTCATCTTTTGTAATATCTGTTGTATCATATTTAACAACATTTACTTGTCTTTTTAGGTAAATGCCTGTCATATATGTCTCATTTTTTATATGATTATTTTGCTTTAAATTAATTAAATATTTTTTATATGCTTTATTTTCTTTTTTACCACATGGGTCTATATTTAAATATTTTTTTCTCCAATAAATATGATGGTCATAATATTCTTCTTGACCTCCTAATAAATTATCATATCCAAATTCATATGTAATTCTTTCATTTTTTATTGATATTGTTATATTTGACCAAGGTTTTTGTCCTGATTTCTTAAATTCTTCTCTTAAATCTTTTATTTCATCATATAATAATTCTACTAGTTTTAAGTATTCTTCTTCCTCTATATTATATTTATTTGGGACTTCATAAACATTTACGTATTTTCTTTTTAAAATTCCTTTTGGCATAAAGTAAAAATACATTTCTCCAATTTGAATTTTACCTAGCCTTTCAATTATTGATGAATATAAATGTAATTCGTCCCATTTTCCAGGTACAATGTAAAAAAGTTTTTTTTGTATATTTTCATATATTTCTTTAATTTTTTTTGTATTATTAATCACTTTTATTCACCTTTATTTTTATATCTAATATTCAAATTTTTTACAATTTAAATGAATATTTTAAGTTTCTCATATTTTAAAATGTTAAATTTTATTTTTAATTAATTTTGTTTTTCTAAAATACTTTCTCCTGTCATTTCTTTTGGTTTTTCTATTCCTAATAATTCTAACATTGTTGGTGCTAAATCTGCTAATTTACCAGATTTAACTTTTAAATTTTCATCTTTTGTAACAAGTATTAATGGTACTGGATTTGTTGTATGTGCAGTATGTGGTTCACCTGTTTTATAATCTATCATTTGTTCACAGTTTCCATGGTCTGCAGTTATAATTAGTGTTCCATCATGTTCTAATATTGCATCAACAACTTTTTGCACACATTCATCTATTGTTTCTACAGCTTTTATTGCTGCTGGTAAACTTCCTGTATGACCAACCATATCTGGATTTGCATAATTTAATATTATTGTATCATATTTATCTGCATTTATTGCTTCTACAACTTTTTCTGTTACTGTATATGCACTCATTTCTGGTTGTAAATCATATGTTGCTACTTTTGGTGATGGTACTAAGATTCTATCTTCTCCAGGGTATTGTTTTTCTTCTCCACCATTAAAGAAAAATGTTACATGTGCATATTTTTCTGTTTCTGCTATTCTTAATTGTGTTAATCCATGTTTACTTACAACTTCTCCATATGTGTTTACTAATGGTTCTTTTTTGAATGCGATTTTTACATTTGGCATTGTTTCATCATAACTTGTAAAACATACAAAATATGTGTGAATTTTTTCTGTCTCAAATTCATTAAATTCTGGGTCAACTATTGTTCTTGTTATTTCTCTTGCTCTATCTGGTCTGAAATTGAAGAATATAACAGAATCATTTTCTTCTATTTTTGCTAATGGGATGTCATTATTTACAATAACTGTTGGTTCAACAAATTCATCAAATACTTCTTTTTGATAAGAATTTTCTATTGCTATTGTTGCTGATGTTGCTTTATTTCCTTCTCCTCTAACTAATGCATCATAACATTTTTTAATTCTATCCCATCTTTTATCTCTATCCATCGCATAATATCTTCCAGATATACTTGCTATTTTTCCTAGATTTTTTTCTTTCATTTTATCTTCTAATTGTGCAATATATCCTTCAGCTGATGCTGGTGGTGTATCTCTTCCATCTAAAAAACAATGAACATATACATTTTCAAAATCTCTTCTTTTTGCCATTTCTAATAATCCATATAAATGTCTTATATGACTATGAACTCCACCATCAGATAATAATCCTAATATGTGTAATTTTGAATTATGTTTTTTACAATTTTCTATTGCTTCTATAAATTCTGGAATAGCAAAGAAGTCTCCATCTTCAATTGATTTTGTTATTTTTGTTAATTCCTGATATACAATTCTTCCTGCTCCTATATTTGTATGTCCTACCTCAGAATTTCCCATTTGACCTTCTGGTAATCCAACCTGTAATCCACTTGTATACATTATTGTATTTGGATATTTTTTCATTAGTTTATCTATATTAGGTGTCTTGGCTAATTTTACTGCATTACCATCTGTATTTTCATTAATTCCAAATCCATCTAATATCATTAGCATTACTGGTTTTTTCTCCATTATTTTCATCCCTTTCTAAAATGTTTATTTGTCAAAATTAACGATTTTACTAAACTCATCAGGTTTTAAACTAGCTCCTCCAACAAGTCCTCCGTCAATATCTGACATTTCGAATAACTCTTTTGCATTTGAAGCTTTTACACTGCCACCATATTGTATTATAATTTCATTTGCATCATTTTGTCCATACATTTCTGCAACTTTTTTTCTTATTTGTGCAATTGTTTCATTTGCTTCTTCTTTTGTAGCTGTTTTACCAGTACCTATAGCCCAAATAGGTTCATAAGCAATAATTATATTTTTTAAATCTTCTGCTTTTAAATTATTAAATGCTTTTTCTACTTGGTTAGTAACTATTTCTTCTGTTTTGCCATTTTCTCTTTGTTCCAAAGTTTCTCCAACACAAACAATTGGTTTTAATCCCACTGCAAGTGCTGATTTTATTTTTTTATTAACTGTCTCATCTGTTTCTGCAAAATATTGTCTTCTTTCAGAATGTCCTATAATAACATATTCTGTTCCTATAGATTTTAACATTTGTGCAGATACTTCTCCTGTATATGCACCTTTTTCTTCCCAATGCATATTTTGAGCACCTATTTTTATATTTGTTCCTTGAACATGTAAAAGTGCATAAAATAAATCTGTAAATGGAACACATAAAATCACTTCATTTTTAGTATCTTTAACTAATGGTGCAAATTGTTCTATAAAGTTAATTGTTTCATTTGGAAGCATATTCATTTTCCAATTTCCTGCAATAACCTTTCTTCTCATTACTAACACATCCTTTCAATTACATTTAATAAATCCTTTTTGGCTTTATCTGTATAATCATTTATAAAAACATAGTCAAATTGTTTTTGTAAATCTTTATTACTATTATATTCTTTAATATGTTCATCTATTTCTTTTAATCTGTTTTGCTCTACTTGTGGTGGCAATCCTCTTTTATGCAATTCAACTTTTGCTCTTTCTATGTCTTTTGGAATTATATAAATTGAAAATACATTTTTTATATTTTTCTTAAAATCATATATTGTACTATAATGCACTTCTGTAACTTGATTTTCATATAATTTAACTTTATTTATTTTATATCCATATTTTGCTCCAAGAAATTCAAAATAAAAAGCAAATTCTTTATTTTTTACTATTTTATTAAATTCTTCATCAGTAACAAATTCTTTATCTATACCATTTATTTCATTTTCTCTTTTTGGTCTTGTTGTTGTTATAGCTAGATTTTTAAATTTTAATTCCTCTGATATTGCATTTTTAAAAAAAGATTTTCCTGTTCCTGTTATTCCAGATAATGTTACTATCACTGTATTTCATTCCTTTCTAGGTATATTAATATATATTTATAGTTTAAAATTTGTATACCTTGATAGTTCTTGATATCTATATAAGTAAATATTACCTAGATTAAATATTTATTTTACTTTTATTATTTTCAAGAACTTTTATAAGTGAATATTACATATAATTTTAATTTCTTTGAATTTCTGTTTTATTTTTATTATAATAAACATTTCTAACTTTTTCGAATATTTCTTCATAATCAAAATTTTTAGGAAATTTTGTTCTTCCACTTTTCATCAATTCAAATGTTTCTTCTAAAGGAAGCCATACATATCTTTTTATTTCTTCTTCTTGAATTTTAACTTCTGATGAATTTCTTTTTAAGCAAAAAAATGTTATAAAGAAATTTTTTATTTTATTTGAACTTTCAAAACCAAGAGGAACTCCTTTAGGAGTTATTTTCACAACGTTCATTGCCTCTTCAACTCCAATTCCAAGCTCCTCTTTTAATTCTCTTATCATAGCTTGAGTTTCAGTTTCATTATTATCTAAATGTCCTGAACATAAATCATTTTTACCTGGTGTAAGCCCTTTGTCTGCTCTAACTTCAATAAGAACTTCTCCTTTTTCATTAATTACAAAACATGTTACACCATTAAGCCAATCATTTTCACTTAAGTTTTTTTCTTCACTTTTATCTATTGTTTTTTTATAGTTTCCATTTTTATCATAAACTCTGTATTGCATTGATTGTACCATAGGTACTTTTACATTCTCCATTTTGATAAACTGCCTTTCCTTTTATACTCAAACTATTAAAAACAAATTTTATTTATCCATTAAACATTCAATTCCTGGTAATTTTTTACCTTCTAAGAATTCTAGAGAAGCTCCTCCACCTGTAGAAACATGTGTCATTTTATCTGCAAGTCCTGCCTTTTGTACTGCTGCAGCAGTGTCTCCTCCTCCAATTATTGTTGTTGCATCTGATTCTGCTAAAACTTTTGCTAATTCATTTGTTCCTGTTGCAAATAAATCAAATTCAGCAACTCCTACTGTTCCATTCCAAATTATAGTTTTTGCTTTTCTTAATTCTTCTGAATATAATTCTATTGTTTTTGGTCCAATGTCTAGACCTTCCCAACCATCTGGAATTGAATCTCTATCTACAATCATTGTTTCTGTATTTGCAGAAAATTCTTTTCCTAATTTATTATCAACAGGTAATAACATTTTTACATTTTTGGCTTTAGCTTTTTCCATTAATTCTTTTGCTAAATCAATTTTATCATCTTCACAAATTGAATTTCCAACAGAATATCCTAGTGCTTTGAAAAATGTATATGCCATTCCTCCACCAATTAATAATACATTAACTTTTTCTAGTAAACTATCTATAACTGCTATTTTATCAGATACTTTTGATCCTCCTAAAATAGATACAAATGGTCTTTCTGGATTTTCTAATGCTTCTCCTAAAAATTTTAGTTCTTTTTCAATTAAAAATCCTGAAACTGCTGGTATATAATGAGCAACACCTTCTGTTGATGCATGTGCTCTATGTGCTGTTCCAAATGCATCATTTACAAATATTTCTCCATAACTTGCTAATTTTTTTGCAAATTCTGGGTCATTATCTGTTTCTTCTTTATGAAATCTAACATTTTCAAGTAACATAACTTGTCCTGGTTGTAAATTTTCTGATAATCTTTTTGCATCTTCTCCTATAACATCTTTTGCCATTAAAACTTCTTGTCCTAATTGTTTAGAAAGTTCAACAGCAACTGGTGCAAGTGAAAATTCTTTTTTAAATTCTCCCTTTGGTCTTCCTAAATGTGAACTTAAAACTATTTTACAACCTTGGTCAATTAAATATTTTATTGTAGGTATTGCTGATACAATTCTTCTATTGTCTGTTATATTTTTATTTTCGTCCATTGGAACATTAAAATCACATCTAACAAATACTCTTTTTCCTTTTAAATCTATATCTCTAATTGTTTTTTTACTCATACAAAAACTCTTCCTTTCTAATGTGAAAGTATTTTCTTTTTTAAAAAATTATTTTCTTATTACTTTTTTATTGAATAGGAATTTTATAGATTTTTTTGAAAATAAAATTTTTGTATTTAAATTTATATTTTCACTTTGAGCCTAAGTAGCTTAAAGTTTCATATTGTTTCTTTTGAAAATAAAATTTTTATATTTAAAATTTTATTTTCATTTTGAGTTGAGAAACCCAAAGTTTCATATTATTTCCTATTCAATAAAAAAAGTAAAATTATATTTATATAAATTTTTATATTTTATTTATGGTCTACAGAATACATATAACAAGCTAAGTCTACTAATTTGTTTGAATATCCCCATTCATTGTCATACCATGCAACTAGTTTAACAAATGTATCTGTTAACATTATTCCTGCTGTTGCATCAAATATTGATGTATGTGGATCACTTAAGAAATCTGATGATACTACTGGTTCATCTGTATATTCTACAATTCCTTTTAATTCATTTTCTGAAGCTCTTTTAACAGCTGAACATATTTCTTCATATGTTGTTGGTTTTTCTAAGTTACATGTTAAATCTACAACTGAAACATCAACTGTTGGAACTCTAAATGACATTCCTGTTAATTTTCCATTTAATGTTGGTATAACTTTTCCTACTGCTTTTGCTGCTCCTGTTGATGATGGAATTATATTTGCAGATGCTGCACGTCCACCTCTCCAATCTTTTTTAGATGCTCCATCAACTGTTTTTTGTGTTGCTGTTGTTGAATGTACTGTTGTCATTAATCCTTCTTTAATTCCAAAATTATCATTTATTATTTTTGCTAAAGGTGCTAAACAGTTTGTTGTACATGATGCATTTGAAACTATATTCATGTCTGTTGTATATGTTTCGTTATTTACTCCCATTACAAACATTGGAGCATCTTTTGATGGTGCACTTATTAAAACTTTTTTTGCTCCTGCATCTAAATGTGCTTGTGCTTTTTCCATTGTTGTAAATACACCTGAACATTCTAATACATATTCAACTCCTAATTCTCCCCAAGGAATGTTTTTTGGATCCATTTCATTAAATACTTTTATTTCTTTTCCATTTACTACTAAATTTCCGTCTTTTTCTTCTACTGTTCCTTTAAATCTTCCATGTACAGTATCAAATTTTGTCATATATGCCATATAATCTGCTGATATAAATGGGTCATTTACTGCTACTATTTCAACCTCCTCTTTTCCTAAAGCTGCTTGGAATGCAAGTTTTCCTATTCTTCCAAATCCGTTAATTCCTACTTTTACTGACATAATATTTCCTCCTTTTTGAAATTAGCTAAATGCTTTTTCTTATAGTGTTTTTAAAGACTAATTTCCTTTTTATCTATTATTTACCTTTTTAGGCAACTTTATTCTATAACAAAAAGACTTATTTTTCAAGTATTATTTGAAATTTTTATTAATTTATTGTAATTACTACTAGGTGTACTCCCTTTTCGTATTAGGTTTGTTGTTGGTGTCGGTCCCTTTTTGTGCTTGGCGTTGGCTATTGGGGTCGGTCCCTTTTTTGGCTGGGGTCGGTCCTAAAATAAACCAATATATAAAGTGTTTTTTATACCTTGTGTGTCGCAACCTACGAAAGAATTTCAATAAGTAGGTTGCTCCAAATCGCATTCGCTACGCTCATTTGGTCGCTTACGCGGTATTGCAAAACACTTTATATATTGGTTTATTTTAGGACCGACCCCAGTCAAAAAAGGGTCCGACCCCAATAGCCAACACCAAGCACAAAAAGGGACCGACCCAAACAAAATTAATGTATATTTTTATCAATTTATTATCATAATAATTATAAATTTTAAGAAAGGATTGTGATAAAAATGGATATAAATAAAAAGGTTTTAAATGAAGTCAGCAAAGGTGCTAAAATGGGAATGGATGCAGTCCAATTCGTATCTGATAAAGTTTGTGATGATAGATTTCAAAAAGTTTTAAATGTAGAGTATGGAAAATATAAAAATATTTTTGAAAGAGTAGATAAAATTTATCCAAATTATGATAAAACAGATGACCCAGAAGAAACTAGTACAATGAATAAAATGATGACCTGGTATGGAATTCAAATGAAAACAATGTCAGATAAAAGTAATTCTAAACTTTCTGAACTATTATTACAAGGAACAAATATGGGAATTATAGAAGGTAGAAGATTACTTAATAATAATCCTAGTATGGATACAGATGTTAAACAAATTTTAAATGATTTTGTTGTTATGCAAGAAGATAGTGTCGAAACTTTAAAAAAATATCTATAATTACTAGTAATTATCCCCCCGGCACAGCCGGAAGCTTACAAACAGCAAAAAGGACTCCTGCAATTGTAAGAGTCCTTTTTGTTGAATTACTTATACATCATCAGATTTTGCTGCATAAGTATCTTGAAATGCCCTAAACATTATTTGGTCTAGTTCTTCTCCGTGAACAGTTTCTTTTTCTAGGAGTGTTTTTACAAGCTCTTCTACAAAAGGTTTGTGTTGTTGTAAAATGCGAGTTGCCTGTTTTTCTGCATTACAAAGAATTTCCTTTGTTCTTTGCATTAAAACAAAGGAGAATTGACTTGAATCAAGATATTCACTATAGTCCCCATTCATAGAAATTGGTCCAATAGTTTCATCCATTCCATAGAATATTAACATTCTAATAACAATGTCTGTAGCTTTTTTCAAATCATTACTGGCACCTGTAGAAATATCTTGGAAAAAAATTCTTTCAGCAGCCCTCCCTCCAAGCAAAGATATAACTTCTCCTTGAAGTTCTGTTTTACTAATATAATTTTTATCTTCAATATTCTCGTACCAAGTATATCCTCCAACTTCTCCTGCTCCAATAATAGAAATTTCTTTAATTGAGTTTTGATTATTCGTAAATAGGCTGACTATAGCATGACCAGATTCATGATAGGCAGTAAGTAAACGTTCTTTTTCACTTAATATCTTTCCTGTTTTAGATAGTCCAACAACAATTTTTTTCAAAGCAGAATTAATGTCAGATTCAGAAATTTTTTCATGTATATTTCTAACAGCCATAATTGATGCTTCATTTAGCAAATTTTCAAGTTGTGCACCAGAAAAACCAGAAGTATTATGTGCAATTTTCTTAAAGTCCACACTATCATCAAATTTCTTGTTTCTAGAATGAATCTTTAAAATCTCTTCTCTGCCTTTTACATCAGGCAAACGAACTATAATATGCCTATCAAATCTTCCCGGTCTTAGCAATGCTTTATCTAAGCTATCAGCTCGATTTGTTGCTGCAATTACTATTATCCCTTCTACTGTTGAAGAATCAAAACCATCCATTTCTATAAGTAGTTGCTCCAATGTTTGATTGTGCTCAACATTGTTAGAATCATCACTTCTTTTTGAGCCTATAGCATCAATTTCATCAATAAAAATAATACATGGTGCTAACTCTCTAGCTTGTTCAAATAAGTTTCTGATTCTTTTTGCACCAACTCCTACATACTTTTCTACAAATTCTGAACCAGATGCATGTAAAAACGCAACTCCTGCCTCACCTGCTAATGCTTTGGCTAAAAGTGTTTTTCCAGTTCCAGGAGAACCTGAAAGCAATATTCCTTTTGGAATTTTTGCTCCCATATCTTGATATTTTTTCGGATTTTTTAGAAAGTCCACAACCTCCTCAAGTTCAAATTTTTCCTCATCAAGTCCTGCAACATCACAAAATTTAACATTGCTTTTAAGATTGTTTTTTGTTTGTTCAATTTTCGCCTGTTGTATATTATCTTCATTAATCTCTGTATTATTTTGTTCGTTTTGTATCTCATTATTTTTATTAGATTGCTTTTTATTACCTCTTATTGAACAAATAAGATTATATACATCTATAATAAGAAAAAAAGTTGCCACTGTTGCAGATGTATATATTATATCAATCAAAAAGTCAAGCAATGTATATTTAATATTTAAATTGTTGATTTTGATTTTTTGACCATTTTCAATCTCTTCTTGAACAAATTCATGAAAAATACCTTGATTAAAAATCTTTACTTCATATTCATTTCCTGTTTCATCTTTAAGTATTACCTTTTCAGAATTGTCCGTAAAAAAAGTTATTTCAGTAATATCTTCGTTTTGAATCATAGAAATAGCATTACTATATGCCATTTCTTCCGCTTGGAATTTGCTAGAATCTATTCTGTTTTTTATATGAAAAAAAATACACACACAAAAAATTGCAATTAAAATTGTAGAAACACTTAACCGTATAAATATTTTTCTATTGGTTCCGATTTGTTTGAACATATAAGTACCTCCATTTAGTGCATGTTCAATTTATTTTTCAAAGTACGAACTTTATTGATTATACTACATATTTGCCAATTGTTCAATACTTATCAGGGTAAAATGGTGCCGGTTCTCTAAATATTCTACATATTCTTCTAAACACATATTTAATTCATTCATCTTTTTTGCATGTTCTTCACCGACATATCTCCAATGCCATGATTCATATGCAATTGTTGTTATATCTTCTTTATCTTTTGGATATCTTAAAATAAATCCATAATTTTCTGCATTTTCTTGTAGCCATTTAAATTCTTTTGTATCTTCAAAGCTATTATCTACATAATTAAAATCTACTGCTAGTCCTAAATTATGATCACTACAACCTGGTCTATTAATGTATTCATCTGTTAGTTTAATTGCTTCTTCTTCACTTTTTCCCTGTTTTAAATATTTTTGAATACTATTATCATATAATTCTTTTTGTCTTTTTACACTTCTATAAGATGATTGTACCCAAATATTTGTGTTTCCATCTTCTCTCATATCATTTAACATATCTTTTAAATATTTTATTGCTCTTGCATCAAATTGTCTAGTTGAATCAATATCTGCTAATTCAACTTCAAAGTCTTCTGGTAATTGATGATTATAATTTGCAAGTCTAATTCTCCAATCAGATGTTGAAGCTGTATTACCAGTATTTTGTCCTGAATTTGTATCACTAGTATTTTCCGTATCTTTTCGTGAAGTACTTTCAGTATTTTGATTTATTGTATTTCCTGTGCCATGGTTTCCTTCTATGTTGGTACCTTGGGTTTGATTTGTTGAAGATGTAATATTTTCTGTAATTTCTAAATTCTGACCTAAATTATTTGAACTTACTTCTTCCACTTTTTGTCCTTCATTTTTATTGTTTTTTATTATAATGGAAATTATAATAATTAAAGGAATTACAATTACAAAAAACACTTTCTTTTTATTTATTTTTCTAGTTTGATATTTATATCTATTATTTGAATGTTTTGCACGATGTCTGGTGTTCTTCTTATTTCTAGTTGTTTTAGTTCTATTGTATCTATCATTATAATTAGAATTTTGATTATATCTATATTGTCTATTACTTCCATATTCCATTTCAGCAGTATAATATTCACTATTTCTATAGTTATCACTTTTAATGTACCCATTGTTTGCTCTACTGCTTTTATTGTTCTTATGTTTTCTATTTGATGAAACCTTACGTTTTTTTACATTACTTTTTCTAATATAATTGTATTCTTCCATTTCAACTCCTAATTTAAATTAAATTGAGACATAATTTTACTTATTATTGTATTCTCATCAAGTCCATATATTTCTTCAAGTTCTTCAACTTTTCCATGTTTAATAAATTCATCAGGATATGCAAAACATTCTATTTTAATTCCCTCCAATTTATTATCAGAAATTAATTCTTTTACTGTTGTCCCTAATCCATCTATAATTGTTCCATCTTCAATTGTAACTACATTCTTCGTTTTTTGAATACATTCAATAATAGTTTGATTATCAAAAGGTTTTAAAAATCTTGCATTTATAACTTCAACATCAATTTTATCTTGTATTTTTTCAGCTATATTCATGGCTCTTGATACCATCTTTCCTATTGCAATTATAGAAAGTTTTGGTTTATTTTTTATTTTTTCCATTTGTCCATTTTTCGTTTGATTTTCTATAATTTGATTCTTAAATTTAAGATTTTCATCTATTCTTTTTAAAATTTCTGCTTTTCCAAGTTTAATCTTGTTATGTTTTTCAAATTTTGTCTTTTTATCTTCTCCGCCTCTTGGATATCTTATAACAATTGGTTTGTTTAGTTTTACTGCATATTCTAGCATATCTTCTAATTCTCTAAAATCTTTTGGTGACATAATAACCAAATTTGGAACTAATCTAAAAAATGCCATATCTAAAGTTCCTTGGTGTGTTTCTCCATCTGCTCCTACTACTCCAGCTCTATCTACACACATTATTACATGTAAATTTTGCATTGCTACATCATGTATTACTTGGTCATATGCCCTTTGATAAAATGATGAATATATAGGTACTACTGGAATCATCCCTTCTTTAGCCATTCCCGCAGCCATTGTTATTGCATGTTGTTCTGCTATTCCTATGTCAAAAAATCTTTTTGGAAATTCTTTTTGAAATGTTCTCAATCCTGTTCCATCTTTCATTGATGCTGTTATAGCTACAATTTTTTCATTATTTTTTGCAAGTTCAACTAACTTTTTGCCAAATATTTTAGAATAATCATCTTGTTTTTGTTTTTTTGGCTCTCCAGTTTCAATATTAAATGGAGATGTTGCATGAAATCTGTCTGGATTTTTTTCTGCAATAGTATATCCTTTACCTTTTTTAGTTAATACATGTATAATTTTAGGTCCTTCAATCTGATTACTTAATCTTAAAATACTTTCTAATTTTTCTATATTATGTCCATCAACAGGACCTAAATATGTAAAACCTATATCTTCAAAGAACATTCCATGTACAAGTAATTGCTTAAATGCTCTTTTAACTCTTTGAATAATTCTTACCATTTTTGTTCCAATAACTGGAATAGAATTTAATCTATTTTTTATTAACTTATTTGTTCTTGTATATAACTTTTTTGTTCTTAATTTATCTAAAAATTGATTCATACCACCAATATTTTTAGAAATACTCATTTCATTGTCATTTAGTATTACTGTTATATTTGTTTTACTAAAACCTGCATCGTTTAATGCTTCTAATGCCATTCCTCCTGTTAAGGCTCCATCTCCTATTACAGCAATGCATGCATTATTTTTTCCCTGCAAATCTCTTGCTCTAGCCATTCCTAATGCAGCTGAAACAGATGTACTACTATGACCTGTATTAAAACAATCTGTTTCAGATTCTTTTGTTTTAGGAAATCCAGCTATACCATTTAATTTTCTAATATTTTTTAATTCTTCTCTTCTTCCTGTAAGAATTTTATGCACATAAGTTTGATGTCCTACATCCCATACAATTTTGTCTTCTGGTACATTAAATACAGAATGTAGTGCAATTGTTAGTTCTACAACTCCTAAGTTTGATGATAAATGTCCTCCATTTTCAGAAACTATTTCTAATATATAATTTCTAATTTCTTGTGCTAATTCTTCTTTTTGCTTTAGTGTTAGATTTTTTAAATCATTTGGTGAATTTATTTGCTCTAACATATTTTTTCCTCTTATATAAAATTAATCTCCTAGGCATATTCCAATATCTCTTGCTGTTTTTACTAAATCATGATCCATATTTACTTTTCTAATATTGCTTTCTGCAGTATTTCCAGAAACTGCACCTATTGTTTTGTTATTTCCAACAACATCTTCTAATGATACATAATTTAGTCTGCCATCTTTTATTACAGTTAAAACTCCAAATTTTCCTTCTAATGCTAATTCCATAGCTTTAGCTCCATACTTTGTTGATAAAACTCTATCAAAAGCTGTTGGTGTTCCACCTCTTTGCATATATCCTAATGTTGTATTTCTAGCTTCTAAACCTGTTAATTCTTCAAGTTGTTTTGCAACAATTTGCCCTATTCCACCAAGTTTTGTGTTGTCAACACCTGCTCCATTATTTCTTGTATTAGCAACTGTAATTGTTCCTCCTTTTGGTAATGCTCCTTCGGCAACAACAACTATACTAAATCTTTTTCCTTTTGCTTTTCTACTGTTTATTTTTTCAACAGCTTTATTAATATCATATGGTATTTCTGGTATTAAAGCTATATCTGCACCCCCAGCAATTGCTGACTCTAGTGCAATCCATCCTGCATATCTTCCCATAACTTCTAATACCATTATTCTATGATGTGTTTCTCCTGTTGTATGAAGTCTATCTAGTGCTTCTGTTGCAACAGATACTGCTGTATTATATCCAAATGTAATTTCTGTACATGCAACATCATTATCTATTGTTTTTGGAACACCTATTACATTTATTCCTTTTAGTGAAAAGTCTCTTGCTGATTTTTGTGTTCCATCTCCTCCTAGTGTAAACAAACAGTCAAATCCATCTTTTTTTATATTTTCTACACATACATCTGACAAATCTTTATATACAACTTCTCCGTTTTCTATAGTTTTGTAATTAAATACATTTGCATTTGTTGATGAACCTATAATTGAACCTCCTTTTGGAAGTATTCCTGATGCGTGTTCATCATTTGCTGTACTTAATTTTTCATATTCATTTTTTAATAAACCATTATATCCATCAATAAATCCATAACATTCTACTCCGTTATTTTCAGCAGTTTTTACAATTGCTCTAATTACTGCATTAAATCCAGATACATCTCCACCATTTGCTAATATTGCTACTTTTTTTATCATTCGAAAATCCTCCTTATTTTTATTTTACTAATCTCTCTGTTTCTTTTGCTATCATTAGTTCTTCATTTGTTGGCACAACATATACCTTGATTTTTGAATCTTTAGAAGAAATTTCTTTTTCTTCTCCTCTTATATTATTAGCTTCTACATCAAGTTTTACTCCTAAAAATTCAAGTTTTTCACAAATTCCTTTTCTAATATTTATTTGATTTTCTCCAACTCCACCAGTAAATACTATATAATCAATTCCATTCATTGCAACTCCATATTTTGCAATATAAGAAGCTATTTCATATTTAAATTTTTCCATTGCAATTTCTGCTCTTTCATTATCTCCATAAGATGCTGCTTCAATTTCTCTAAAATCTGGAGCTAATCCAGAAATACCTTGTACTCCAGATTTTTTGTTTAATATATTTTCAACTTCTTCTGCATTTAAATTTTCTTTTTTCATTATAAATGTAACTACAGATGGATCTAAATCTCCCGAACGTGTAACCATTGGAATTCCAGCAAGTGGTGTTAGTCCCATACTTGTATCAACAGATTTACCACCTTGTACTGCACATATACTTGAACCTTGTCCTAAATGGCATGTTACAATTTTTAATTCTTCTATATCTTTACCAACAATTTTTGCTAATCTTTGTGATACATACATGTGTGATGTTCCATGAAATCCATATTTTCTAATTCCATATTTTTTATAATATTCATATGGTATTGGATAAATATATCTTTCTTTTGGTATTGATTGATGAAATGCTGTATCAAATACCCCAACCATTGGCTTTCCTGGCATAACTTTTTTACATGCTTCTATTCCAATTATTCCTGCTGGGTTATGTAATGGAGCTAAATCTATACATTCTTTTAAAACATCCACAACTTCATCTGTAATAACTACAGATTTATTAATTTTTTCTCCTCCATGAACTAATCTATGCCCAATTGCTGAAATTTCATCTAAATTATCTATAACTTTATATTCTGGATGAATTAATTGTTTTAATGTAAAATCTATTGCTTCTTCATGTGTTTTTGCAGGATGTTTTATTTCTATTTTCTTTCCATTTACTTTATGTGTTATAAATGCTTCATCTTCTCCAATTCTTTCATATTTTCCAGAAGCTAAAACTTCTTCATTTTCCATATTAATTAATTGATATTTAAGTGATGAACTACCACAATTTAATACTAATATTTTCATTTTTTATTCCTTTCAAACATAAATAATTTGTTTATTTTTAATAACATAATATACATTTTTTCTAAAAATTTGTTTTTAAGATTGCTTCTGTTTCTCTAGCAATCATCAATTCCTCATTTGTTGGAATAACAAAAACTCTTACTTTAGATTGTTCTGATGATATTTCTGCTTCTTCACCTTTTATTAGATTTAATTTTCCAGAAATATCTACACCTAAAATGCTAAGTTGCTTACAAATCTCACTTCTAGAATATGGAGACTTTTCTCCAACTCCAGCTGTAAATACTAGAGCATCTATTCCTCCCATTGCAACAGCACATTTTGCAATATAACCTGCAATTGAATAATGATAATTATCTAAAGCAAGTTTTGCATGTTTACCTCCTGCTAATGCTTCTGCCTCAATGTCTCTAAAGTCTACAGATACCATGGATACACCATAAACACCTGATTCTTTATTTAAAAGATTTTCTGTTTCTTCTGCATCAAGGCTTTCTTTTTTCATTAAAAAAGTTACAACTGATGGATCTAAGTCTCCTGAGCGTGTGCCCATAGGAATTCCACCAAGAGGTGTTAATCCCATACTTGTTTCAACAGACTTTCCATCTTTTATTGCACATATGCTTGCACCTTGCCCTAAATGACATGTTACTATTTTTAATTCTTTTATATCTTTTCCAATTAATTCTGCAACTCTATATGCCACAAATTTGTGTGATGTTCCATGAAATCCATATTTTCTAATATGATATTTTTCATAATATTCATATGGAATTGGATAAATGTATTTTTCTCTTGAGATTGTTTGATGAAATGATGTATCAAATACTGCAACCATTGGTTTATTAGGAAGTATTTTTCTGCATGCTTCTATTCCTAAAATTGAAGCAGGATTATGTAATGGTGCTAAACTTGCATTTTCCTTTATTCCTTGTATAACTTCATCTGTTATAAAAACTGCATCTTTAAATTTTTCTCCTCCATGAACAACCCTATGACCAACTGCATCTAGCTCATTTAAATCTTTAAATATTCCATAATGTTCATTTGTTAATCTTTTTATAACAAATTGAATAGCTGTTTCATGATTTTGAGCAGGATGTTCAAATTTATGTTTTTCTCCATGAACTTTGTGTGTTAAAAAAGCTCCTTGTTGTCCAATTCTTTCGTAATATCCTTTTACAAGCATTTCTCCTGTTTTTGTATCAATTACTTGATATTTTAATGATGAACTGCCTGAATTTAAAACTAAAACTTTCATATTTAAATTTATTCCTTCCTGAACAATATTTTTTGCTAATTAAAATATTGTTGTATCAAGTATTATTATAAGTAAATATTTTTATTGATTTATAAACTGTATAACAACACTCTATTTTAATTATATAAAAATAACTTGTTTATTGTATGTTTTGAGCTTGTACAGCTGTTATTGCTATAACTCCTGCTACATCAAATTCGTTACAACCTCTAGATAAATCATTTACTGGTTTTGCTATTCCTTGGCATAAAGGTCCATATGCTTCTGCTTTA
The DNA here is from genome assembly GCA_944386685.1 of uncultured Clostridia bacterium. Taxonomy (GTDB): domain Bacteria; phylum Bacillota; class Clostridia; order TANB77; family CAG-508; genus CAG-269. The sequence continues at coordinate 38,808 of CALXCA010000013.1, forward strand.
GCTAACCTTTGTGTTAATTTATATCCAATATTTCCAGCACCTAAATCTGGGAATATTAAAACATTTGCTTCTCCTTTTAATGGGCTTCCTTTTGCTTTAAATTCAGCTATTTCTGGAATAATTGCTGCATCTAATTGCAATTCTCCATCAACTAATAAATAAGGTGCTTTTTCTTTAACTAATCTTGTTGCTTCTATTACTTTTTCTGTAGATGCTGAATGTGCACTTCCATATGTAGAATATGATAACATTGCAACTTTTGGCTCTTTTCCTACTAATTGTTCAAAACTTTTGCTAGAAGATATTGCTATCTCAGAAAGTTCGTCACTATTAGGTTCTGCATTTAGTCCACTATCTGCAAAAATAAATGTGCCATTTGCACCATACTCACAATTTGGAACTACCATTACAAAAAATGCTGATACTAACTTTGTTCCCGGTGCAGTTTTTAATATTTGCAATGCTGGTCTTAATGTATCTGCTGTTGAATGAGCAGCTCCTGAAACAAGTCCATCTGCTTCATCTAATTTTACCATCATCATTCCAAAATAGATTGGGTCTAAAATTATTTTTTGTGCTTGTTCTAATGTCATTCCTTTTGCTTTTCTTAATTCATATAATTTGCTTGCATATTCTTCTGTTTTTTCTGATTTTAGAGGATCTATTATTTTTATCTCTTCTAAATCCAAGTTATTATCTTTAATTTGTTTTAAAACTTCTTGCTCATTACCTATTAATATTAATTTTGCATATTGTTCCTTTTTTACAATTTCTGCTGCTTTTAATATTCTTATATCTGTTGCTTCTGGTAATATTATTGTTTTTATTTCTTTTTTTGCTCTATTTTTTATTTCATCAATAAAAGACATTTTTTACATTCCTTTCATAAATTTAAATATTTTTTGATTTTTCTTTTTGTTGTAAATAAATCAAATTAATTAAATTTCAATTAAATAAAAATCGAAGATTTCTCTTATTTGTTCTTTTTATATATCTTCATTCGTATATCTATGCTAAATTCAATCTTAAATATATCACATAAAATGCAAAAAAACAATATCTTTTATTACAATTTCACAAAGATGATTAAATTTTCCTGGTATGTATATTTATGAAGTAAAAATTTTTATTTTGATTTATTTTTTGTTTTATGTTTTTAATTTTTCTTGGCGTTGGTTCTTTTGTCTGGGGTCGGTTCCAAATCAAACCAATATATAAAGTGTTTTGCAATACCGCGTAAGCGACCAAATGGGCATAGCGAATGCGATTTGGAGCAACCTACATATTGAATTTCTTTTGTAGGTTACAACACACAAGTTATAAAAAACATTTTATACATTGGTTTGATTTGGAACCGACCCCAGACAAAAAGGTTCAACGCCAATTATATCATCTAAAAATAGTTAAATCTATTTGGATTATTCATATTGTTCATATTCATTGTTCCATAAAAACCAGAAGTTGAAATTGTAATAAATTTAATTGAATAAATATCACAATAAACCATACTATCACTTTCAAGAGATCTTAGTAATATGTAACTTGCTCCAACATCCTCCAGAATACCTATTCTATCAACCATATTATTTGTTCCAATTAAAAATTCAACTCTCATCAATCTTCCAATTTGTTCTCTTAAAAAAGCTGGTGTATAAATTGAATTTGTTAAAATCTCTGGAGAATTTTGATTAATATTTACATTTCTATCCTCTTTTTTCTCTTGAGTAACATTTTCTTCACTATTTGTCATAATCTCACTTTCCTTTCAAAAATATTTCATAATAATTATATTCACAAAATTCAAAAATGTTACTAAAAATTTTCGTAATTGTTGCAAAAGTCGGTACATTTTCTTGCTATGCTATTGGGGTCGATCCTTTTTTTGTCTGGGGTCGGTCCCTTTTTCGGCTGGGGTCGGTCCTAAATTAAACCAATATATAAAGTGTTTTTTATACCTTGTGTGTCGCAACCTACAAAAGAATTTCAATAAATAGGTTGCTCCAAATCGCATTCACTCCGCTCATTTGGTCGCTTACGCGGTATTACAAAACACTTTATATATTGGTTTAATTTAGGACCGACCCCAGCCGAAAAAGGGACCGACCCCAGACAAAAAAAGGACCGACCCCAATAGCACAGCAAGAAAATGTACCGACTTTTGCAATACCAACTTTCAAAATTAAGTTTGGGCATATTTTTCTGTTGGTCTATAAAAACAATGTTCTCCAAGTCTAGTATGAATTATTCCTGAGCCATTTGATGGAAAATATGAACTACAAGTTGGTCTAAAAGGATTTAAATACCACAAGCAATCACCAATTTCGTTTAATCTATTACCAGATAAAGCCCAATCTGCAATATAATAGTGTTCATCAGTTGGATTCATATTATAAATATTTTGAGAATTATATTGCCCTCTTATTGTTTCTCTTGCACAATCATATTGTCCTTCTTGGAAAATAATATTTCTTAAATTTCCTCCCTGTGATATCCTAGAATATTCTCCCTCTGTTGCATTTACTCTATTCATTATAGATGTAGCAACTGCTTTCATTCCATTATCTCCTTCTCCTCCAGCTTCACATTGTAAAATTCTTGCTAATAATTCTCTTTCTGAATAAGCCATAAAAACACCTCATAATATTATATTACTAATAATATTATGAGGTGCAAGTTTTATAAAAATTATTATGCAAAAATCTGGTCTTTATATATGTTATAATCTCTCATTACTTTTCTAACATACATATTAGTTTCTGGAAATGGAATATTTTCTATATCTGAACCATCAGATTTTATAGTCTCTTGAGTAATCCACTTATTAACATTTCCTTGACCTGCATTATATGCTGCTAATGCAACTTGTTTGTTATTATATTTTTCGAGTAATTGCGAAATATAAATTGTTCCTATTTCTATATTTATTTTTGGATCTGTAATATTTTCTTCTGTTAAATTTATTCCATATTTATCTGCAATTTCTTGTGCTGTTGCTGTCATTATTTGCATTAATCCTTTTGCATTACTTTTAGAAACTGCATTTTCATCAAAATTGCTTTCAACTTTTATAATTGCATATATTAATTCTTTTTCTACATTATATTTTTCTGCAAATTCTTCTACATATTCACTATAACCAATTTTATAAATCAGTTTTATTAAAAATGATTTTGCATTTTCTGTAAATACAGATATAATTATTGTAAATATGAACACTATTATAATTATTTGTATTAATTTTTTTATCAAAATGTCCTCCTTTGTAAAACTCATTTATTTTTTAATACAACTTTTATATTTTATAATCTCCTATACAATAAAAGAAGTTTATTAAAATATATCGTTATAAGCATTTATCTCTTACTTCTTGTATTTTTCTATTTATTTTTTGTATATCTACTCCAACAATTTTCTCTTTGTCTGAGATTTTATACTTTTCCTTTAATTCTAAAACTCTTTTTACACTACGGTTTATTCTTCCAATTTTTAGTTTATTATATTCAACCATTTTTGTAATTCTTTCAATTGCTCTTTTTTCTTCTTTTTGATTAAAACGAAAAACAATTATATCATTTCCAGCTTGGAAAGCTTTTTCTATTGCAAAATTTGCACCATATAAAAATTTTATTGCTTTCATTTTTAAATCGTCTGTAAAAATAACTCCTCTAAATTTATATTTTCTTCTTATATATTCTATGATGAATTTTCTAGAAAGAGATGCTGGGTATACTCCTGTTATTTCTTTTATTACTATATGTCCAACTAATAAAGCATCTGCATTGTTTTTTATTGCTTGCAGAAATGGGTATAAATCTTCTTTTTCTATTTGTTTCATACTTCTTTTTGAAATAGGTAAAAAACGATGTGAATCTACTTTTGTAACTCCATGTCCTGGAAAATGTTTAATTACAGAAATAATTCCACTTTTTTGTAATTCTTGCATTGCTAAAACTCCATATTTAGCAACATCATCTTTGTTATTTCCATAGCATCTATCTCCAATTGGGTGTTTGTCATCAAATCTTTTTATATCTAAAACTGGAGCAAAGTCTAAATTAAATCCAGATTTTTTTAAAATCTCCCCAGTAATTTGTGAGGATTTTTTTACATATTCTTGTCCGCCAACTGTAGCTATTATATTTGCAGATGGTAAATTCAATAATTCTTTTGGCATTCTGTTAACTCTACCACCTTCTTGGTCTATTGCAATAAAAAGTGGTATTTTGTTTTCTTTATTTAAATCTTTTAATTCTTTTATTAATTTTAACATATCTTGATATGTATTAAAATTTTTTCTGTACAAAATAATTCCACCTATCTTATATTTTGTAATTAATGTTTTTATTCTATCTGTTATATAATTTGTATCCATACCAACCATTATCATTTGACCAATTTTTTCTTGTATTGTTAGTTCATCTATATTCATAAATTTAATTCCTTTATAGATTAATATCTCTTTAATTTTAGTTAAGATTTTTATTGAAAAAGTGCTATTATTTTTGGTAAAAATATTATTAATCCTATTACAACTGCTCCAATTGCAGATACTAATACAGCACTTGCTGCAACATCTTTTACAAATTTTGCTTTTGGGTTTATTTCTGGCATAACAACATCAACTAGAGCTTCTAGCGTTGTATTTATTAATTCTTCTGAAATTACAAGAACAAATAAAAATATGCACATTACCCATTCTAGTCTTGATATTTTAAGTAAAAATCCCATTATAATCACTGCAATCATTATATATATATGTATCTTTAAATTTTGTTCTCTTTTAAATGCTGATTTAAATCCACAAAAAGCATATTTAAAACTATTAATTAATTTTTTTCTTTTGACTCTTACAAATCTTTTAATAGTAGCACCTTTTTTCATATAAAAGTCTATTCCTTTCCATATTTTTACATAAAGAATTTTATCATAGTATGTTTTTTCTTTCAAGCATATCTTGAAACACGCATAATCATGTAATAGCTTTTTTAACTAATCTCTTTTCTTAGATATTTTATTAAATTTAAACATATTTTATCACAAAACAATATATCACATTTTATCTAAAATGTCTATGGTTTTTATGAAATAGTTTGATTAGGGTTGGTCCTTTTTGGTATTGGGGTCGGTCCCTTTTTGTTCCTTTTCTTTTTGTCCACCTAGTTTTAAAGCATAATATTAATAATATTTTTATCTATTTCGATTAATGAATTTTCTTGTAAGTTTTCAAAAACATTTATCATTTTTGCTCTGTCAATTGCAACACAGCCTGCTGTTGGCTTTCCTATACTACAATGCAGAAAAATTGCACTTCCGATTACCAGAAATATTTTCTTTATTAAACTTAATTTCTATTGCATATTCATATTGCATTGGATAATCTATTAAATGTTCTGCACTATTCCAATCTCTATTTACTTTCTTAATATCAACTAATCTATTATAGTATATAGAATTTATATCATCAATCCAATATAAATCTGATGTTATTTGTATGTATTTTATATTTAATGGAATTTTTATTTCTTCCTTTTTGTGCATTCCAAAAGCTAATCCTAATTCAAACTTACCACTAGGTGTTTTACCATCACTTTCTTTTTTATTATCTGTTATTCCATTCTTCCCTATATATGCAAAACTTTCATCTAGTTTGATATTATTTTTGTGTATAAAAAATTTAATCTTATTCAAGTTTTTTCTCCTTTTTTATTAAATTATTAAAAATAAATTATGTGTTTATTTTGTATTAAAATAAAGTGTCACTTATAATTGTAGCTAATATTATTGATATAGGTTATATTAAATTACTTTAGATTATTAACATGGCATGGGATAAAAAAGGACAGACCCTAATGTAAAAAGGGACCGACCCCAATAACAAAATGGAGCCAATAACAAGACAAAAAGAAAAAAAGAGAACCGGCACCAAATTGTCGTTGTAAAATTATCCAACAAGTACCATTTATTTATACAATAATTTGTATTATAATTGTTGTAGAGGTATTGCTTATGAAATATAGTGTAGAATATTTAAAAATTGTTGATGATATACTAAAAAATGATAGTGTAAAAAATTTAAGACAGTACAAACATCATTACTCATATACAAGATTAGAGCATAGTTTATCTGTCTCATATTATTCATATATTATTTGTAAGTTTTTACATTTAGATTACATATCTGTAGCACGTGCTGGTTTATTACATGATTTATTTTTTTATGATTGTGAAAACAAAACAACTAGACCAAAAAATCACATAAAAACTCATCCAAAAATATCTTTAGAAAATGCTAAAAAATTATTTATATTAAATGATAAAGAACAAGATATTATATTAAAACATATGTGGCCTGTTACCCCAAAAATGCCAAAATATAAAGAAAGTTTTATTGTTACTTTTGTAGATAAATATTGTGCACTTAAAGAATGGTCTATTTATTGTGCTTTTAAAACCCAACTTTGTTTCTTATTTCTTGTTTTACAATATCTAAATTTCTATCATTTGCAATATTTATAACATTAATGTTTGGATATTTTTGCTTTATTTCATCTGCCATTTTTAAATATTCTCTTTGTTGATTAATACTATTTTCTGCATCAAATGTTGATGCTTTGTATACAGCTTTACCTTCTCTTTTTAATCTTTCATTATATAAAGATTCATCTTGTAAATATAAAGTTATATAATAAATATCAAAATCTAATTTGCTAAAATCTTCTAATAATTTTTCATAAATATCTGAAAATGTGTATTGTTTTTTTCCTAATCTGCAATAATTTTCTTCTGTAAAAAAAGTTCTATCAAAAACTAAATTAATACTTTTATTTTCTAGTTTTTTTATATATTCTAATAAGTCTACATACATCTCTTCTGATTTTTTTCTTCCAGTTGGTGAACTATCTGCAGTTCCATTTAATCTATATAAATTGGTACTGCTTAATGAATATCTTATAAAATCTGTTATTGTCGTTTTTCCTGCTCCTTGTGGACCTTCTACTACTATTAATTTAGAATTTGCCATTTTTATTATTCTCTCTTTCTTTTTTTAATATATGTTAAAAATTTTATACTTATTTTTGCTTTATTCAATTCTAGTTTTTATTGTTATATCATATTAAATTAAAAAAATCTATAAAAATTTATAATTTTTTTATAATTACATTTAGTGAAATATATACATATTTTTTATACTATATACATAATTGAATTATTTTTAAAAAATTTATTCATATTTTCTCTAAAAAACATTTCTCCCTCTTTACGTATAAATTCTTTGTACATATATTTACCTTTTCCTCTACCAGTCATTAAATCTTTATCATATAATTTAATTGCATTCGGAAAGGCTTCTGTATTAATAGCATTATGAACAAAACTATAAGTCATAAAAATTATTTCAAAAAAAGCTTCCTTTTTTACTTTTTCACTTAAGTTTTCATACAAATATTTAATTAATTCTAAATACAGGCTTTTCCAGTTTTCTACAAAAATAACAGGTGCAATTAAAATTCCAATTGGATAATCTGCATCTGCTAATTTATTGATAGCTTGTATTCTTTGTTTTAATCTTGATGTCCCAAATTCAACTTTATTTATAATTTCTTCTGGATTTACACTCATTCTAATAATTATTTTTTTATTATGTCTTATATTTAACAAATCATCTATCATCTCAAATTTTGTTGGAAATGTTAATTTTCCTTTTTGAGTATTTGCAAAATTTTCTATTGTCCAAATTAAATTTTTTGTTATTGTATTTTCTAATATTAAATCACTATTACTTCCTATTTCAAATACTAAGTCTCTTTCAGATTTATTTGCTGTTTTTATTATTTTTTCTAGCATTTGCTCTCTATTTACAAATAATCTTAAATATGCACATTTATTATAATTACAAACTAAATAGCAATACATACACATTGCAGTACAGCCTGAAGATGTATATGGAACAAGATAATCTGAAGTTTTATGATTTTCTACAAATTTATGAGTTTTTCTTATTCCTATAATCAAATTTCTTTTCATATCTGGAAATTCTGAATTTTGCTTTTTTCTCATTTCTTCAATATTATTATGATTATCTATTTGAATTTTAGGAACATCTTGATATTTTTCTAACAATTCTCTTCCTAATTCATAATTTTCTATACCATTTTCACAATATAAAGCTTTTGGTCTAAACATTTTTCATCACCAATTTTATATTGTTCAAATTGCTTAAAATTATACTATAATAATTTTATTATAAATCTTTTCCATATTAATTAATTCAAAATTTTTATTTTGGAAAAATTAGATTAAATTATACATATTATCTTTCTGTTTCTAATTCTAGCAATTGTTTTCTTAATTTTTCTAATGCAATTTTTCTTGCACTAATTCTATTTTTTTCTTCTGGTGTTATTTGTGCTAAAGTTTTTCCGCTTTCTAATTCAAAAATTTCATCAAATCCAAATCCATTTTCACCTTTAACCTCTTCTGCAACAAATCCATCCAATTTTCCTGTTTGGCAGAAACTTTTTGACCCATCTGAAATAGCCATAGCAGTTATAAAACTAATTTTTCTTTTTTCTTTTGGTATTCCATTTAATTTTTCTATAATAGCCAAGTTTCTTTCTCTATCTGTACCTTTTAACCATCTTTTTGTGTACACTCCTGGAAATCCATTTAAATATTCAATTTGTATTCCAGAATCATCTGCTATACACATTTTTCCTTTTAACATCTTAGCTATAGTTTCTGCTTTTTTTATAGCGTTTTTTTCAAATGTATCTTGATCTTCTTCAACTTCTACATCTATTCCCATTTCTTCTAAAGATATAATTTTAAATTCTTTTAATATTTCTTGTGCTTCTTTTATTTTTCCTTTATTATTTGATGCTAAAACTATTTCTTGCATTTTAAATCCCTTTCTTTTTAAATTTTAATAAATTGTTCCATTATTTTTATTATATTCTTCAAAAACCTTAATACATTCATCTCTATCCATTTGTTTTAAATTAATTAAGTCTTTGTTTTTTCCCTCTAAATATTTATAAATTATATCATCTCTAAACCCAATATTTCCAGCATCTTCTTTTGTACATCCATAATATACTTCTTTTATATTTGCCCAAATAATTGCAGACAAACACATCGGACATGGTTCACATGAGGTATATAAAATATAATTACTTAAATCATATGTTTTTAATTTTTTACATGCTTCTCTAATTGTAGTTATTTCCGCATGTGCAGTTGGGTCTAAATCACATAAAACTCTATTATTTCCTTTTGCTACAATATTTCCATTTTTATCAACTATAATGGCTCCAAATGGACCTCCTTCTTTGTTCTTAAATCCTTGTAAAGACATGTCTTTTGCTATTTTCATATATTCATTCATTTCTTACATTCTCCTTAATCAAAATTTATTTATATCTTTCTATAATTTTCTTTGCATATGAGCAATCTGCATTTAATTTTTTATTTTCTTTTTTGGCATTTTCAATAATTATATCAACTAATTTTTTTGCAATTCCTTGACCTTGATATGAGCTTTCAACTTCTGTGTGAACAATATTCCAATATTCTTTTTCTTCAATAAAATCACATTCTCCAATTTGCTTATTATTATCACATGCAATGGCTCTATTTTCTTCTTTAATAAATTGTATTTCAATCATATATTACATTCCTTTCTAGATTTTCTAACTAAAACTTACTTTTTTATTCAACTATATCTTCTCCATTATTCGGATTACATCTTAAATACTTGTTTTCAAATTCAGAATCTTTATACATATCTTTTAAATGTATATATGTATATAATAATGTCCTTATAATTTCTAAATATGTATGGTTAGGTTCATTTCTTAACACCGAAATATGAATTAAGTTCTGCGAAAATTGTGGGTAAGCTATTCCTACTAATGAATCTAAATATTCCAAATTATTCTCCTCATTTGAATATGATTCATTTTTATAATCTAACATAGTTTTAAACAAATCTAAATATAATTTATTTATCATATTTATAATTTCATCATAATTTTGTTGATTAAATAAGTCTTCTGAAAAATTATCATCCATATTAATTTCCTCCTTAAAATAATTGCTCAGTAATTTTTATAATATATTTCATTTTTTATCTTTTTCTAAAATTGCTTTTAGAAATGATTGTCTCATCATCCAAGAAAATTTTCCATCATTTTTTATTTTTTCTTCTGGGTTTTTCATTAAATATTGTACAGCTGAAGTTATATCTACAAACAGCGTTCCTTCTACTTTTTGTTTTCTAGCAATACTTAAAACTATTGCCTTTTGTTTGTCTGTTAAAACACTGTTTGATTTTTTTACAAAAAGTATTTTTTCTTCTTTTTCTACTATTTCATATTTTTCTTTTTCAAGTGATTTTTGAAATATATCAAACATTTCATCATTCATATTTATTATAATTTTAAATTCTTCTTCCATATAATTTTCCATTCCTTTCTTGCTTCACTCAAAGTCACATATAACAATAAAAACCTTGAGATAATTTTTTCAAATCATTTCTCCTAATTCATCAATGAATCTACTTGTATATTATCATATGAATCTAGCCAAAATATTTCTGCATGGTCAAGCAATACAGCACTATATACTTCTTGAAATATTATAATCTTTATCAAATTTTTTCTTTTCATTTATTTTGCTCCTAATATTTTTTTATCAATAAGAGTTGAATTTGAACTAGTTAGTTCAAACTCAACTCTTTATAATTTTTTGAATATACTATTAACTTTCGGAATTTTCAATAAAGTCATACATTGCAAAAATAGCAATAGATTTCGCAAAATGAGTTTCTTCAAATTCTATTTTTTCAATCGTAGCAACTGATTTCAAATCTGAATAAACGCTATTTTTGAGTTCCGCTCTATTCAAAAGTCCATCAACGGTCAAAATATTGGGGCTTACAAATCTTACAAATGGAATAACTTGTTTCAAAACTATATCTTTTGCCTCACAAATCGTATATTTGTCTATTTCTTGTTTAGATAAAGTATTAATAGCTTTTTCAACTTCTTTGTCAGGAGTAATTAATCCCTTACTAATAGATTCTACATTATCTCCTAATAAATAAATCAAATTATCACTCACATAAAGATACCATATATCTTTATGTGAATATTGTTCCTTTAATACTTTATAAGCAGAATGAATTGTCTCGCAAATAACCATTTTATTTGCATTGTTGAACAAAGATTTTTTCAATACAAATTGACCTTTTTGAACAATGTTTTCACCATTAGTGCCAATTTTTCCTATGCCTATCATTGAGATAGCAATTTTCAAAATATGTGCTTCTTGCTCAAAAAGATAATATAAGTATGTTATTTTAGCCAATACTCCAATCTTTGGATTTTCAACAATTTCCAAATACTCACTATATTTATCTTTTTGAAAGATTTCTTTGAAGGAAACTTGTTCTGCTTTTAAATTAATAGCTACACATTCAACTGTATCTCCATTAAAATAAATGCCAACAAAATACATAGTTTGCAAAGTTTCAGGGCAAGGTTCAAAAGGATCTTCCTTGCTTAGTACTCCTACATCAATTAATTTATTTATTTTATTTTTTATGGTAGGCCAAGAAAATCCCGTTGCCCTTGCTATGGATTGATAATCTCTTGGTTTTTTGTTTAAAATGTATTGTAAAACTTTATAACTGTTTCGTAATGCCTCACATTTCCGTTCAGTTGACGTCATAATAGTATTCTCCTTTCGCATTAGTAAAAAATTTACTTTAATTTGCTTTTTGCAAACTATGTAAATTATATCACATAATCTATTTTATTACAATATTTTCATTTATTTTTTACTACTGTAGTTACTGTAACATTATAACTGTAAACTTATTTATATATTCTTCATATTATTTTATATAATAAATATTTTATGTGAAAGGATTTTATATTATGGAAATATTACAATTATATTCAACACGGTCCGCTTGTTGAATATTTACAAAATTTTTTGAAAATCTTAGGTTTTTATTTTGGAAATATTGATGGAATTTATGGAAATCAAACAAAAAACGCTGTTATTTCTTTTCAAAAATCTTTTGGACTTTCTGGTGATGGGATTGTTGGTCCAACTACTTGGAATGCCTTAATGCCTTATATTAATGGTGCACTTGGATTTATTATTCCTACTAATATTAGTTATAGTTCTAGCATTTTAAATATTAATTTAAATACTTTAAGAACTTTATATCCTTTTATTAGTATTGGTTATATTGGAAAAAGCATTTTAGGTAAAAATATTCCTTTTGTAAAAATTGGAAATGGAAATAAAGAAGTCTTTTATTCCGCTTCTTATCATGGCAATGAATGGATTACAAGTACTGTTTTAATGAAGTTTTTAGCTGATTATTGCTATTGTTATAAAAATAATTTGAGTATTTTTGGTTATTCGGCTAGAATGTTGTTTAATTCTGCTACTATTTATATTGTTCCTATGGTTAATCCAGATGGTGTTGATTTGGTTACAGGTGAAATAGGTATTGGTTCTCCCCCTTATAATTTGGCAAAAAATATTTCAAATAATTATCCATCAATTCCTTTTGTTAATGGTTGGAAAGCAAATATTAGGGGTGTGGATTTAAATTTACAGTTTCCAGCAGGTTGGGAAAATGCTCGTGAAATAAAATATTCCCAAGGATTTACATCTCCTGCTCCTCGTGATTTCGTTGGTTTTGGACCTCTTACAGAACCAGAAGCTCTTGCAGTTTATAATTTTACACTTTCTCATAATTTTAGGCTTATTCTTGCTTATCATTCTCAAGGAGAAGTTATTTATTGGCAATTTCAAAATTATAATCCCCCTCGTAGCTTTGAAATTGGTCAGAGGTTTTCCGAAGTAAGTGGTTATTCTCTTGAAGATACTCCTTTTAATTCTAGTTTTGCTGGTTTTAAAGATTGGTTTATTCAAAGCTATAATAGACCTGGATATACTGTGGAAGTTGGCTTGGGTACAAATCCTCTTCCTATTTCACAATTTGATAAAATTTATGCTGATAATTTAGGTATTTTGACTTTAGGTGCAGTTTTAGCATAATATAGAATTAGCACTAATTTTAAAAAAATTAGTGCTAATTGTGTTGATTTATATTCATATTCTATTATATATCTCTTTTAATATGTTTTTAACTTCATCTATACCAATTTTATATTTTTCATTTAAAACATATTTGTTTTGCATATTTACAAATTCTTTTATAAGTTCATCACTAAATTCTAACTTAAAATAGTTAAAATCTTTTATTTTAGTGTTTTCATCAATCCCACCAATTCTCACTCTTTCTTCTTGCCTTTTATACTGTATAAGTTTATTTAATTCATCTTTATTGCTTAATAACTTTTGAATTTTATTGTTATTAAATAATACTGATATATCATATAAATGCTTTGCTGTATCCATATACATATTTCTTATATAATAAAACTCTGCTGCATCATTTGATAATTTATATATTAAAGGTTCTATGTAATATTTTTCAGTTGGCTCACTAACAGTAAAAGATGTTGACTCAATTTGTATTTTTTTTTAATTCTAATCCTTCTATTTAGTAGCCTAAAGCAGATTCTTTTAATCGCTTTTTATTTCTTGTATTAGATTCTTCTGGTAAAACTTTTACTGTTAAATCGATATCTTCTGAGAAACGATTCATTGTATCTAAAATTTTATATACTGCTGTTCCACCTTTAAAATAAGCTTTTAAATATTCTTGTTTTTGTGCTAGTTCTTTAAGTACTAAAAAAACATAGTAGTCTTTTTCTATTACATCTACATCTATATTTGCTCTATTACTTATATTTTCAATAAATTTTTTGAAATCATTTTTCTTTAAATGAAATTGCATTTTTATATTTCTCCTATCTTGCTAGTACAAAAAGTTTATCTAATATTTTTTTATTATTTGTTTCTCTAGCATATTTTATAATTTTTTCAAAGTCTAAGTTACATTCATCTATGATACTATATAAAATTTCATCTGCATTTTCAGCTTCAATATGAATATTATCTTTGTTATCTAAAATATCTATAAATTGCAAATACCTATAATTTTCATTTGTTATCTTTATTTTTGGTTTTGTTATATATACTCTTAAGATTCTATCATATTGCTTATGATATTTACATTCATTTGTTACTATATCAGTTACATTAGGAACTAAGGTTGTTAGTCCTAATTTATTAAATAGTTTTGCTCCTACAATATATCCTTTTACATTTCCATCTCTATCTTTTAAATATTTAAGTTGTATTAATTTTCTATGGTCTAATCCCATTTCACCAAACATAGTAATAACTGGTTTATAATAAATTCCTTTATATTCTGCTTTTATAATGCCTTCATTTTTTAGTCTATTTAAAATAACATTTATATTTTTTAATATATTTTCTTGATTATTATCATTTTCACATTTTTGAATAATATATTTTTTTATATCTTCAATAAATATTGGCTCATCTTCTGGATATTGTTCAATATATTCTAAAACTAACTTACAAATATTCATGAGTTTTACCTCCTTTGTTATTATTTTGTATTAATTGTTATATATTATATACTCTACAATAACATTATATTCTTTTTTTTGAAATTTGTCAGTATTTTTCAAATTCATCAAAAACCTGAGTAGTACGATATTTTCAGTTAAATAATCTGTTCATTTTTTTCAGCCAAGTTAACAATATTTCAAATTCCTCATAATGATTTTTAAAAAAATTATCCTCTTTCATTAATGCTTCAATTTCATCTATAGAAAGCCAACAAACAGAATCTACCTCTTCTTTTTGCAATACTAAGTTTTCAATATTAGGCACATCCATTTTTATATAATAGTCATCCCAAAAAACTTTATCTTTATCAGATCTACCTGAATAGTATAATTGCAAAGCCTTAGGATTTAAATCTAAGCCAATTTCTTCCTTTACTTCTGTTAAAATTCCTTGTATACTATCCTCTCCAGCTTTTGGATGTCCTCCTGTTGTTGCAAATTTACCATTTTTTATTTTACTTCTTTTTTGAATTAAAAATTTTCCTTCTGAATTTTGAATAAAAACAAGAACTACAGTAATATATTTTCAATCTGGTATAGCTTCTCCTTTGAATATTGTTTTTCCTGTTAATTTTCTATTAATATCATATAAGTCTCTTTTTTCTATATTCTTCATTTAATATCTCCTTATTTTTTTTAATTACTATTCAAAAATGAATTATATTTCGTCATTTAATTTTTATCATATTACTACATATTTATCAATCTTTTTGCATATAAAAACTTATATATTATTATAATTTTATCATAAAAAAAACTACCCGTTCAACGGGTAGTTTTGATTAGCCCTATAAGGGCATATTACTGGCAGGGACTTAAGTCCCTCT
>CALXCA010000014.1 GCA_944386685.1 uncultured Clostridia bacterium
GATACATTTAAGTATCTTTGTTCATACTTGTCCAAACTTTTTACAATTATAAATCCACACCAAGTTTTGCCACCGAATACTCTTTTATTATTGTGAGTCTGTGTTCTAAAATCTCACTCACGCACTTTGTATAATTAGACTACTTATACAAATACGGATGAACTTTATAGCATCGGCTCATCACACCTATCACTTTTATAGAGTTTGAGGCATAGTCTCTTTTGAAAATAAAAAACTACTCATAGTATTTAAACTACAAGTAGTTATTTATTTTCCATATTCAGTTAAGCCTCAAATTCGTTTTTAAGGCATTTTTATTTTAAAGTAGAGTAATTTTATTTTATTACTAAACCTAATTTTACAACTGGATTCTTCTCTGCTAAGAAAACCTTTTTAATTTCAATACTTTCTGGAATTATAGGTAATTTATTTCTACCGTTCTGGAATGTTACTTCGGTGTGTACTGTGCTTTTGCTTATTCCGAAATTTTTTTGCTGTTCCTCTTACTGTATCTTTTGAATCTATAATATATTGTGCTAAATTTATTGCACGTTCTTCAATAGTGTTTTTGCCTATATTTTTTTTATTGTGCATTTGTGTTGTGTATAAATGTGTTCTATTCATTTTGTTCCTCCATAAGAATACTTTTTGTTTAATTGTATTCTTATTTCTGGTTAAATAGAACTTTGATAAAGTATAACTTTGTTTTTAATTTAGCCTTATTTTCAATTTTAATTAATGATACCCAAAAGGCTCAGCTTATAAAAGCTGAGCCTTTGGGATACAGATTTCTATTTAGATTTCTATTTTATATTTTTAAGGGACTAAATTAGTCAAACCTCCTTTTTTATCCTCTACGAATATCATAGAGAATATTATTAGTCAATATACTAAAGCCTTTAGAATTAATGTCGAAAATTTTAGATTCAGGAGTTATAATGCCAGGGCATTTCATTTCCTTTTTTTCTCCACTTTCAACATTATAAATTGTCAAACAATCCTTTCCTGGAATATATCTATATCCATATTTGGAAGAAATGTTTTCAATATTTGTAATATCAGCATCTCCTCTTCTTATTGCTATGAATTTTGAATTAATACGAATAATTTTTTCTTCTTCTGAATTTTTATCTTCAGAAACTTGTTGGTCTGATTTCATATTTTCTTCTTTGCAAATTATTCCTAACTGTTTCTTTAAATATGGTACAATACTTTCTCTGCTATCACCTTCAAAAATATCTAAGAAAGCTTTTTGCAGTTCTTTATCCATCCAATTCCAAGGAACAGCTATTTCTGGCATTTTAATATCATGATTTCCAAGAAGCGAAATTCTACGTTCCATCTTATCAATGATATCTAATGCAACCTTTTTGCCGGATTTTTCTTCATAGAAAATTCCATTAAAAGGATGTGTATATGTCAGATAATAAAATGCTTGAAGTGCATATGAATACCAGTCGTCTTTTAAAGTGATATTTTGATTTTTTGCCGAAATCGGGTCAATATAACCAGGTGTATAAAATTCAACTTTTATATCATCAATTCCCATTCCGTCAAAGTCTAAGAAATATACATTTTTATTTTTGTCAAACAAAATGTTTCGACCATTTAAATCACCTATATAAATGTTAGCCTCTTTATGAAGAGTTTCTATGCCTTCACCTATAGTAATGATTATTTCTAATATATCTTTCCTAGAAAGCTTCAGTTTTTCAACTTCAACTTTGTCTCTTAAAACAGAAATTGGATATGCGTTTTGAACTTCATACATGGTATAACCAAAAATTTCGTTAGACTTAGTATCTACAAGAACTTTTTGAGGAATTACAAATTGGAATTTGCTGTTTTTAAGATTATTAATCTTTACTAGCAAACTTTTCTTCAAAAAAATTCGTGTTAATACTGTTCTTTTAAATCTAATATCAACTTCTTCTTTGAAAATTTTGGCTACAGAATTTTTCCCATATGGATAAATATAAGATTCTCCACCTTCACCTCCATCAACGGTTTCTTTTTCTTTGAATTTTTTTTGATTGATAACCTCTAAAAATTGGTTTTGCTTTTGGCTTGGAATACATTTGGGACAGAAAATATATTTTCTATTATAATAATATTTATGAATAGGGCAATATTCTGTCATTTTAGTTGTTAGAATTATAAATTCTTTCAACATATCTTCCAAGTTAGCAAAATTGCAATCACTTTCTTGTTCAAGTAAAACATCTGCTTTAAAAACTTTGCGTACATATTCAATTGTCCACAATTCTGTTTTTTGCAGAGTTTTATCATCTAAACTAGGTCTTAAAAAATCAATATTCAGAATTTGAACTTGTTTTTTTATACCTTTGTTTAAATATACTTGTCCAAAAGGATTTTGTATAAATCCTATTTTTTGATTGACTAATTCTTTAACTTGAGTTAACAGTCTTACCAAGCATTTCAGTCTTGCCAAATTATTTAGAGATTTATCACCTAATTCTACTACAGATGTACTGCCAGTATCTTCAAATGGAAATGCTTTAACATTTGCTTTATACACATATCCAATAAACTGTAAGTTATTTTTACTTATAGCAATTTTGTATGGAATAAAGCAATTTTGCTGTAACAAACTTGTTTTCTCAAAAACTCTTAATTTGACTAATTGCTTAATGTTTTCCTCAAATTTTTGCAGTTTTTCTCCAACAAATTTGTATACTTTTAGATATGCACCTTCATTTTCAATACTATAATGGATTGATGTTTCGTCTTCATATACCTTTCTGTATTTACTACTTTTTTCAAAATCTATTGGTATAATATAATTTTCTTCTCTACATGCTGGACAACTACAGATATTTTCTATTTCTTGTCCATCATTATCATTTGCAGGATTTTTATAATAGTAGATTTTGTGTTTATCACAATAAGCATTAAAACTTTTTACTTGTTTTAATAACCTCTTTTTGGTTTTTACAGAATCACCATTATAATATAAATTAATTCCTGTAAATGCATATGGATTACATCCTTTTTCTATCAACTGATTCCAAATTTTCTTTACAAATAGAGAATCACTGACATTTGTAATTATGTCATTTATATCTTTTATACAGAAATTTTCATCCATATAATTAATATAAAAAACAAAATCGTCTGTCATCCATATTGAGTCAAAATTAATATAATACCTATAGAATTTTGTAAATAGATATGCAGAAATTGTTAATAGAGTTTTGTTATCAAAGCTTATTAGTCTTTCTTCTGTGAGTCTTTCACCATTCAAAGATTCTAGTATATATCCAGCAACGTTATACATGCCTTTACTATTTAATCTTTTTGTTGAAAGTACTAATCCAGAAATTTCAGGAAATTTTACTCGTTCATCTTCAATATCTCCTATTTTTTCAGAAATTAACTTTTTTAAGTTTATTTCATTGCTTAAGAATATATTAATTGATTGTGTATTTTTTAAAGTTACAAGTATTTTACCATCAGGCAATTTTATTGTACTAGATTGTTGTATTTTCTTTATTTTATATTCTTCTTCAACTTCGAAGTCAAAGAAAAATTGGTGTCTGGTTTTATCCAAACAGAATCTATTATCAAAATAATAATCAATATAAACTATTGACTTTCCATGTTCTGAAAACCAATCATCTAATACTTCATTTGCTTTTTGATAATTTACTTGTTTTCCTAATGCAAAATTTATAAATTCTCTTGCAAGAATTGGACTTAAAAATTTAATTTCTGTTTTTTTGAGGAATTCCTTTTTATTACTTAATTTTCCATACTTTTTTTCTACAAAATTTAGAAACAGTTTGAAAAAAAGAGTAGTACGTTTTTCTAAAAATGCTTCCTCCTTGCAATAGCAAAATTTAAACAAATCATCAATTGTTTTTAATTTGAATACATAACCTACACCATAATCAATTTTACACATTAGACATTTTTCAATGTCTAAATCTGTTTCTTGTTTTACACAATGATTAAAGCTTTGATTATTCTCATAAAAATAATTGGTAATTTCGTTAACAAAATAGAAAATTTCTTTTTGGGTTTGTAATTTCAAATCTTGTATTTCTTTAAATTCTTCTAAATGCTCCTTATCTTCGATAGTATAGCCTAATACTCTTCCTTCATAATCATAAATTATTTTTTCATTTTCAAGAGTTTCACCAAATTTAGCATCTTGTGATAAGGCTACATTTTCCAAGAATTTTCCAAATTGACTAGAAATGTGCTTATAAATTTTTATATTTCCAGCATAAACAGTATATTGGTCTGTTTCACTTATAATTGCTATATTTTGTTTAATATTACCATCTAACAAAATGTAACAATAAGATTGTGGAACAGAATGTTTTATAAAATAGAAAAACTCATTGGTTTCATCATTTATTAATATTTGATAAATACTTTTTGGTACTGTTCCTGTTTTATAAAAATCATAACACATTTTTGCAATTTGAAAATTATATGGAAACACCTCGCAATCATAAAGCACATTTTTAATTTCATTACTCTTATAAAATTCCTCTAAGTTTCCACCATTTGTTAACAAATAGTGGATATACTTTATCATTACCTCCCTAGACTTTTTGATTTTTTCTTCATCTTCACTTTTTATGAATAATGAGAAAAAGTTGGAAAAACTAGTAAAACTACTTTCATCAATTTTAGTAGTGTCTAAAACAAAACCCTCTCTTTCCATGTTTTCAATATATTCCTGTATCTCAAGCAATTTTTCATAATCTGTAAGATCATTCCAATTTTTTTGAGAATTCAGTCTTATTTTAAACCACTTTACGGCTTTTTTTGTACCATATAAATAGGTTGCATAATCTACCAATTTAAGTGATGATATCTGATACTGTTTGGGAGAATTTAATGTTTTCCAATTTTCTTTAAAAAAATTGTATAACCGTTCTCCAATATCTCCATTTTTAACAACAACAAAATAATTATTTTTTCTCTTAAAAACTTCTTCTTCGTTATTGTGAGATTTAATAGCCGGAATAAATTTTTTGTAAAAAATTTTCAAGAAAAAGCAATAAATATAGCCCCAAATCATTCCAAATATTCTTAACATTTTTTCCTCCTCATAATTAAATTATAATGAGAAATTGTAGTTTTGTTTTTTTGATTAGTTTAAATTTTTGCAAAAACTTAAATTTCATCAATCCAAGACAAATCTTCCAATGCCTGTTCAGTTTTCTGGGAATATCCAGTAGACTGACTATTGTTAGCTTGACTAAAGAAATTTGCTCCAAGAGCTTTCATACTCTTAGACTGTTCTTTGCAGGACTTGGAAAGTTCAACTCCAAGGAAATTTACGAGGTCTGTTCTATTTTTAACGTCAATAGTAGAAACAAATCCCATTTCTTCTCCAAAGCGAGAAGAAATACTCTTTCCAAATGCAACAAATACTGTTGTAATTCCTGCATAATTCAAATTCTGAATAGCCATCTGAGCATCAGCTCTTTTTGCTTTATCATGACAAGGTTCTCCATCAGAAAAAACAATAAATGTTGCTTTAGGAATTACACCTTTCCTTTCAGTAACAGAGTTAATGTAATTAGTGAGATATTCGGCTCCCATAACAATGGAATAGTACAATGCAGTTGCTCCATCAGGATAGTATCTGAACTTCAGATTCTCAATACTTTGAAATTCTTCAGGATAGAAACTGTCAGAGAATTTGCTGAGAGATACTGCAATGGAATTTGCTTCAGGGAAGTTGTTAAAACTTTTCTGGAACATTTTCCAACCAGTTCTAACAGAATCAGTGTCATCTTCCATAGAGCGAGATTCATCAAACAACATCATAAAAATGTTGATATTATCAGAAGAGAAATTCATGTAGTTACTCATTTTAAAACCTCACATTTTCAATAGGAATTTACTTTTTTCGGAAAAATATAATTATTTTTCCCACCTCCCTTAACTATATAATAATTAAGCTTTAAATAAATACCTCCTTGAGTCCTTTAAAATAGAATGTATTGATATATATCCCATCATTTTCAATTTTAAAATCCATGTTGAGATTTTTTAAAATTGAAATGATTTTGTCTCTCTGTTCAATTAAAGACAATATTTTTACATATTTCTTTTGAACATTCGAGTTCATAACATATATCTTTTTTCTATTAATGGTTGCTCTATCATAAGGATATTTGACGAAATATTTTTCTAATTGCCTATATAGAATGTTTGACGTATTTTTAATAACATCAGTTACATCAAATAATAACAATAAGAAATATATTTCTTTATAGGTTATGTTTTTAGAAATATTTTCCCATAATTTGATTAAAATCCATATTCTATCATCATGTGTTATAGAAAAGATTTCTATTAAAGCTAAATATGCATTTGTTTTAGGAGAAGTGATAACATCATCTTCTCTAACACGAATTTTCATTCTGTCGATGATTTTAACTTTAATTTTGTCTTCATTATCCACTTTCTGATTTTTCAAGAATTCAATCAAATTAGACTCAATCTTAAAAATTTCTCTCCAAATTCCTTCATCTAATATACAAGATTGTATTTCTTTATCACAGAAAATTTGATTTTTAATATATTTAATATTTTTATCAAATTCTTTATGATAGTTTGGATTACTGACTAAATCAAGTAATTCATTTAAATCTGATATTTCATCTTGCATAAATGCATTAAATGCAGAAATATAGTCAAAACCTTTAAATTGATTAATAATTACCAAATTGGTTAATATTTCTTGTATTGAGTATTTGGAATTTCTTAATACAATTTTGAAGACATGGTAATCTGTATAAGAAATGAGTGTTGTAATTCTTTCTTTTAAATATCTATCAGAAAAAATATGAACACAATTTTTTAATTCTTGTACAAGTTCCATTTCTACTTCTAAAGCTTTTTTGGTTTGTGCTATCACCTTTTCTTTCTCATTTGAATGTGATATTGAAACATTATATAAAATGTTCAATTTTACAATCAATTTTTGGAACTTTTGAGAAAAAATCTCAAACTTTATGTTTCTTTCTATGAACAATGTAATTTTGCTATCTAGTTCTTCGATTTTCCAAATTAATTCACCATTAAATTCTGGGTCAACCTTTAATGTTAGCGTTTTATCTTCTTCTTCTAAACTTAATTTATAAAAATTCCGCAATTTTTCGATTTCTCCAAAAAAATAGTTGTATTCATTAGGAAAATCTTCTTTAAATAGGTCAACTTTTTGCTCTATTAAATAAAGTTTGTTTAATAATGGTCTTTTTGATAAATTTATTTGTTTGTACTTTTCTGTTTCCGAAACTTCTTTTTCTGTTTTTACAATTTCCTTTCCTAACTCATTTTCCAATCTTGCTTCAGATACTTGAGGAATCTTAATAACTTCATTGGAGTTGATTAACATTTTAAGAAATTTAGAAATATTATTAAAGATGCAATACAAAAATTTTATTATAAACACATTACTCTCTCCAGTCTTTAGAAAAAGCTTCTGTTTATAGCTCCTATAGAATGAAAGCCAAGTGTTGCAGGTCTAATAAAGTCTTGCTCACTAAGGCAAAAATACTTAGTTACAATTTTACTATTACTAGCAACATTATTAAAACTTTCTATTCCTTTAGTAGTTACTTCAGCAGAAGTATTGGTATTATCAAAACATCTACCTATTCCAATAATTTCTATTATGCTTATTCTCCTTTTTTCTGTTTCAAATGTTGTTTGTTTTACCACTTTTTCTTTCATGTAGTTTTCATCTACTACTTTTTCCAAAGCAATTAATGCTTCATATAAACAAGATTTTTCTCCAAGGTCACTTGAATTCAACAAATCATTTGTTTCCAAAAAAATCGAGCCGAACGGTTTCTGTACTTTTACTATACTCCCATAATTTATGGTGCATACATTTCCAGTTGTTACAATTCCTTTGGTCAGCTGTTCCAATTTTGTTCTATATTGGGCTACTTCTAAAGTATTTTCAATAAAAAGTATTATTAGCTTATCTTCTATATAAGAAATTGTAGGTTCAATTTTTATTGGTTGAATTATCCCTATATTTGTTGAAAAAGCAGGCATCGTGATATCTCTTTTAGGTTTAACTGCTTGTTCAGGTGGTTCTATTTTGTTTCTTATTTTTTCGAAGATGCTTTTCTTTTCATCTTCTGGTTTATGATGGTTTTTACTCATTCAGAATTCCTCCAAAATATTTTAGGTTGTACTCAATTCTATTTTTCAAGAAGTTACTGTCTCTTCGTTAAAAAATGCAAAAGTAACATCATCAAAAAAACTTTGTCTATTATTTCTAATTGCTGATTCAATCATAACATTGTTATTTGCAACTATAAAACTGTCAAAGCCTCTTATTTCTCCTTTCGCCATTGGCATAATTCCGTCTGATCCAATTCCGATTTTGGGGAATACATTTCTGTCAAATTCAAATGTTTTAAAATTAGCTTTTTTATAACATTCAAATTCTTCTCCACTGCAATACTTGTATGCAAAGTATGGAGGACACTGTCCATATGAATATCTCATATAACTAATTTGTCCTTTTTTATTTTGCGAAACAATATATCCATCTCCAAAAAGTTTTACAATATATTTGTCTGTAGTTTTAAAACAGGCAATAATTGTAAAGAGTAAATTTTCCATGATAAAATCTTTTTCTAATTCATCTCTATTAGGATAATCTTCTTTTACCTTTTTTATAATTTTTTCAAAGATCGATTTTACATTTTCTTCAAATTTTTCGTAATTATCAAAATCCTCCTTCCGTAAGAGTAGTTGTGCAAACAATCTTGTTCCAACTTCAGAATATTTTGCTCCACTGCACCCGTCTAAGACAAGCAACATCCGCGGAGTTTCTATCCCAAAATCTTGATTGTTTAGGCCTTTGGTAAAATGACCAAATCCTTGAGAACTTATAATCATTAAGTTCTCTCCTTTCTTATTACTTATTTTGGTAAAGTCTTAATTTACCAATGTTTCTATTATATAATATTTTTTATGTAAAATCAATATTTTAAAGGGAAATTTAGTTAATTATTACAAAATTGGTTAAAGTTCAGTAGGAAATTTGAATATATTAATAATTGCATAAATTTTTCGACTCAATACGGAAATATAAGAATTTCTAAAATAATTTTATGGCACCCTTTCACTTAGTCCTCGCTACGCTCGACGCGAACATTTTCCATAAAATTAATTTAAGAAATTCTAAATTTCCTCCAATCGTATTCAAAATTTATTTATTATTAATATATTCAAATTTCCTACTGAACTTTAACCAAAATTGTGATAATTAATTAAATTTCCCTAAAGCTTACTTTTTATGCGGTTTTACTTTCTTCTAATTTATCTTGTGATTTAAGTCTTACATAACCTAACTCAACCCATTCATTATAAGCTAAATTTAATCTAAATACAACTTTTGGTTTAGCACCTGCCCTGTTTTTATCTACAACACAAGCATAATATCTAACATCTGGATCTTGTGATTTTTCTAAGTCAAAATATTCTCCACCAACTTCTTGATGTGAATATTCATATTTCCATAAATCTTCATTATGTATTTGTTTAATCAAGCAAAGTGTATCTAAAACCTCTTTTACTGTTCTACAAACAGCTAAGTCATTAATATCCATATTTAAAGGTGATGTACTATTTTCTGATAATTGTAAAGATGAACCTATATATATCTTTAAATTTTGAGCTAAATTTGACAAAATTGTTGCAGTTTTCTTTAATTCGTCAGCATTACCTATATTTTCTGTATCTGTTTTTAATGTATCATAAAACATATATTCAATCTTTTCTTTATAATAATAATTTAATATAATTTTTTCCAATTCATCATTTGTGTGATCTGTAATATTAACAAAAAATATTTGATTTTCAGTTTGTTTTTCTATCCAATTTGTAATTTTTATTACTGTTTTAAATTCTGTTGAACATTTTAATAATCTTTGCGAAAAATTTCTTAATGTCTCGTTTTCTCTTCTTTTTATATATCCATCTTCATCTACTTCAACATCAGCATTTTTGTCTGGTCTATACTTGAATTCCAAAATATCTCCTTCAGATTTTACAATTTTATATCCATGTAATTTTTGAATATTAGGATTATTTATAACTGTTGTAATTAAACACAATTTCATTTTTTCTTCAGACATCTCGTTTGAAACAATTAATACTTTTTTTCCATGTATATAAGATAAATGTGCAGCCAAATTAATTGTAAACCTACTTTTACCTGAGTTTGAAGGCATTGAGTATGACATTGTTTCTCCTTTTCTTATGCCTTTAAAAACACTAGTTAATATTGGAAATGGTAAACTTAAACCTGTTGTTAAATCATTTTCACCTTGCATAATTAATTCTGTTGTTCCTAAACTTAGAATTGATCTTCTAAATTTTTCTGTTGCATTAATTTGGTCTATTGCATCTTTTACTTCTTGTATTGTCATTATATCATATAACTCATAATTTACTATTTCCACAATCCTTTGTTGTGATTCTTTAATAGGATTCATAGAATATCCTTTTCTTATCTCAAACAGTTTTCTTAAATCTACATATACTTTTTCAAAATCTTGTTTACTAAATCTACCAATTTCTAATAATTCTTTCTTTTTCTTAAAAATTTCGTAACTTTCCTTTGCATAATTAAAATTATCTTTAGCTACTTGTGGTGCATAAGCTTCACCTTCTGTAAACAAGATACTTTTATATATATTTAACATTAATCTACTTTCAAAAAAGCAGTCTTGATATTCAATATAAAATCTTGAAATAGCTCTTGGGTTTGCAATTAATAGGCTAATATAAGTTTCTTCTAATTGTCTATTTGATATTAATTCTGGATATATAATATCTTCTTCTTTTTGTGCATCAGCTTCCATTTTAGCAACTATTTCTTCTATTTCATCTTCTTCTGATGGTGGCTTTTCTTGCTTTTCTTTTTCTTCTCTTGCTGTCATTTCTTCTAATGAAGATTTTTTTACAATTCCTGTATTCATAGCAGGAGTTTTCTTAAAAGTGTCAGCACCTGTACTAACTTTTTTTAGTAGTTCTAACATCTCTTTAAGTTTTCCTTCTTCAACAAGTTTTCTAATCTTTTTTAAGTCTTTTTCATTATCATCTGTAACTTCAATCATATCTATTAATTTTTGTATTCTTGCTATTTTTTCTTTGTCCATATAAAACTTCATTCCTTTCTAAGGCTCACATAGTTATGAAAAAATCTTTGTGGAAATTTTATATAATTACTGGCCCTTTTATATTTTTCTTTTGAAAATAAAATTTTAAATGATATTTTTTGCTTTTATTTTGTATTATTATACAAAATGTTTCATAAAGCTCCCTATTTTAAGTATACACATATTAAAATTAAATTTCAAGATTTTTTTACTATTTTATTTTAGTAAATGTTACCGTTCGTTACAGTTCAGTAGGAAATTTTTATATATTAATAATTGCATAAATTTTGAATACGATTGGAGGAAATTTAGAATTTCTTAAATTAATTTTATGGAAAATGTTCGCGTCGAGCGCCAGCGAGGACTAAGTGAAAGGGTGCCATAAAATTATTTTAGAAATTCTTATATTTCCGCATTGAGTCGAAAAATTTATGCAATTATTAATATATAAAAATTTCCTACTGAATAGTAACTAGTAAATAATGTCTTTTACACTGGTTACAATTGTAGCTCCATCATAAATTAATTTGTTTGTTCCAACACTTTGTGGACTATTAATATTTCCCGGAATGGCATAAACCTCTTTTCCTTGCTCTAGAGCAATATTTGCAGTTATAATTGCTCCACTTTTTTCTCCTGCTTCTACAACTAAAACACCATCAGATAACCCACTAATTATTCTATTTCTTTCTGGAAAATGTTCTTTTAATGGTTTTGTTCCATTAGGATATTCAGAAATAATACATCCTCCTGTTTTTAAAATCCATTTTGCTAGTTCCCTATTTTGTGTTGGATATAATTTATCAATTCCACATCCTAAAACTGCAATTGTATTACCTATTTTTATTTCTTTTTTATTAATAGACTTTTTATATCTTGTTAGTTTTTCTTTTACATATTTTGTTGATATTTTGTTATGAATTAACCTATAATTCTTTTTTAAGTTTTGTTCTGATATTTGCTTTTTTATATTTGTAGAATCCTTTTTTAATTTTTTACTTAAACGTTGGATTTGAATTTGACTAATATTTTCTTCTATTTTTTTATTGAATAATTGATTTTTATTTTTCTTGACAGAGTCTTTTGAATTAAGCTTGTTTAAGCTTTCTTGAATTAAAATTTGTACATTTCCACAATGTGCATATGTATCTATTCCTAAAGCTAGTCCACTTATTATTTGGAGACCTCTTAATGATAATTTTTGCGAAAAGTCTAATGCAACTTTTTTTCCATATTCTGTACAATTTCTTGTACCAACAATTGCAATGCCTTTTTGATTTAAAATTTTCTTATTACCTAGAACATATAACTTTTGTGGCGGATTGTAAATATCTCTTAATTTCTGTGGATATTCATTTGAACTAATTAAAATTTCTTCAATTTTCAGAATTTATCTACCTCCTTGTATAATAGTGTTAAGTTAAGAAAAAATAATTTAACATTTATTTTCTTCTATTAGTTTTTCATAACTCATAATCTAATATTTTATTTTCTGTATTTTAATTACATATATATTTGCCATTTTACATTTTGATATAAAATAGCAAATAATATAATTTTTTAATCATTAATTTCTAAATTTTTAGTAGCTTTTAAAACATTATTCATTAACATAGCAATAGTCATTGGTCCAACTCCACCTGGAACAGGTGTTATGAAACTAGCTTTTTTCTCAACATTTTCAAAATCAACATCACCTGTTAATTTTCCATTTTCATCTCTATTTATTCCAACATCAATAACTATAGCATCTTTTTTGACCATATCTTCTGTTATAAATTTTGATTTTCCTATTGCAACAATTAAAATGTCTGCTTTTTTTGTATGTTCTTTTAATTCTTTTGTTTTTGAATGGCAAATTGTAACAGTTGCATTTTTATTTAAGCAACATTGAATTAATGGCTTTCCGACAATATTACTTCTTCCAATAATCGTTACATTTTTCCCTGTTAAATCTATATTATAAGCTTCAAACATTTTCATTATGCCATATGGTGTACATGAGACAAATGTATCTTGATTTAAAACTAGTTTTCCAACATTTACAGGATTAAAGCCATCAACATCTTTTTCTGGTAAAATTTTTCTAAATGCTTCATTTATATCTAATTGTTCTGGAATTGGACTCTGTAGTAATATCCCATGAATAGTATTGTCTTTATTTAATTTTTCAATTAAGTTAATTAATTCTTTTTGAGTAATATTTTCATCTAATAAATATTCTTCAAATTTTATTCCTATTTCTTCACATGCTTTACTTTTATTTTTTACATAGATTTGTGATGGTTTGTCATTTCCTACTAAAATAACTGCCAACTTTGGCTCAATTCCTCTTTCTTTTAGTTCTTCACATTTTATTTTTAGGTTTTCTCTAATTTCTTTTGCTAATTTTTTTCCATCTATAATAACAGACATTTATTAATCTCCTATTTTTTATAATTTATTTACTATTTTGTTGTAAAAACTAATAATTTAAGTCATCTGATATTTTATATTCTATATCTTCCATGTATTGTTACTTTTTATTTTTTCATATTTTATCATATCATATTTTAATTTACAATACTTTAAAATTAGGCTTCTAAACGAATATTTTTATTTTCTCTTATTTTAATATATTATAATTTATTTTTTTATAACTTATATATGGTAGACAAATCGTTGACATTGTCAACGATCTTCCCAATTAAACCCTTTTATAATTCCTTTACTATAAATCATTAGTACATATTTTTTTAATATTTTTAATATAATTCTTTCTCTAAAATTTAGTTCTTGTTTTAGTTCTTCTAAAATTAATTTTTCAGAGTTCCTCATACTATTTTTATATAGCATTTTTTCGCCTCCTCATATTTTAGAGATTTCCTTCTTATATTAACATTTTTTTACATCTAAAATAACTATCTTTTAGTATAGTGTTACTTTAAATCTTGAATTAATTTACTTATATAATTATCAGCTTTATCTATTCTCATTGCTCTTATGTCTTTTTCTTTTCTTTCAATATAATCTTGCATTTCTTCATATTTTCCTTTTGATGCATAATTTTTTATTTTTTTTAATATTGATAAAATTTCTTTTCTTAATTCTTCCATATAAATCACCATAAACATTATACAGCCTTTTACCTAATTTGTAAAATAGTTATTCCTTATATCAGTCTGCTAAATTGTAGTTATCTCATGGTGTAGTTAAAATTTATTATAGTTTCTTTTAGAATATCTATATTAGAAAGAGAGGTAATAAATTATGGTGTATTTAAGAGTAAATGAATTACTAAAAGAAAAGAACAGGTCTAAATATTGGCTTGTAAAAAATATGGAAAGTGGTTATCAATCCCTTAGCCATTTAATTAATAATGAAACTGTAAGTATTCATTTTTCTACACTTGACAAATTATGTGAATTGTTTGATTGTGAACCTGGAGATATTATTGTTAGAAGTAAATCATTAGATATAAATAAAGAAGGAATAACTAAATGAGCAAATTATTAAAACAATATGAAGAATTAAAAAAGCAAGATTCAAATACTATTTATTTATTTCATGTAGGTATATTTTATAATATACTTAATGAGGATGCCAAAATTGTAAATGAAAAATTAGGATTGAAAATAACAGATTTAGGACCACAAATCTATAAATGTGGATTCCCAATATCTCAAATAGAAAAGTATTCTTCTCTATTAAAAAAGAATAATTTAAAATATAAAATAATAGACAATTCACAAATAAAAAATACTAATGATTACTTAAATAATATAGAAATAAAAAAGATATTAAAAAGTATTATTGAAATTGATTTTAATAACATAACATTTCAACAATCTTTTAACTTGTTATTAAATATTCAAAAAAAACTAAAAAATATTCTATAAAGAAACTGGACCTTCTTATTAATAGTTCTTATAATCATATTAATAAGGGGGTTTTTATATGGAGAAAATTTTAAAACAAATAGAATTATCTGGTTTTGAGATAAGTTTAACAATTGACAAAAAAGGAGCAATTATTAAAAAGAAAGAAAACAATCGTATATTAGGTTTTATTTATAATAACGATAACATTATAACCTTTTATAGTAAATACAATCCTATCCTTGTTAAAGGATCAGAATTAATACCTTATTTAAAATGTTTATAATATAGGAAGTGCCATTTGGCACTTCCCCCTTTTTAGTATTTTTTTACTAATTTACAATATTTTAAGCATACCCATCCACTAGGTGTTCTTGCCCAATCTCCTTTTATTTCGTAAGTATCAAACCTAGTTCCATTTGTATATGCTTTTTTTATTCCATAATTAGTTCCTGGACCACTTCTTACATTTAATCCTTTTGAAGTATTTACAACATATAAACCTAATACATAATTAGAATTGCTAACAGTATTAGTATTGGTATTACTAGTAGATCCATAACCTACTAAATCTTTTGTATATACCCATGAATATAATTCTCTTAATAATACTTTTCCATCTCCAACTTGCATAATGGTATAATTTCTATTTTTATAGCAATCTGGTATTTTCTGTCCAGTTGCATAATTTGTAGCAGTAGATGATAATGTCACTGTACTTCCTACTGCAATATTAGGTGCTGAATTACCTGTATTATTTGCTTGTGAACTTGAACTACCTACTATACAAGAATCATTTACCCAACCTAAATTTCCATTATTTAATAAATATGGATTTCTTGCACCAGATATAATTCTAGTAATCATTCCAGATTTAACTGCTGGTGTTAATTTCTTTGTAGATGATGAAGATGTGTATACACCATTTATAGTAACTGTATCTCCAATATTTCTTCCTGTATTATTTGTATTATTATCAACAACTATATTAGGTGTTCCTTGTGCTGTATCTCCTGTTAATTCTCTATATTCTTCTCTAATCATATTGTAAAATCTTTCAAGTCCCATATCTAATGTTCTATGAGGGCAATATTTTCCACTTCTATTTTGATGAGTTCCAATTGTATGTCTAGCATCTGTTATATTATTTAAATTCCATCCATATTGTTTCATCAAATAAGCAATTCTTTCTGCTGCATTTCTTTCTGCTTTATTAAATCTATCTCCACCAGATTTTGAATAACAAATTTCTATACCTATTGTTTTCATATTTCCAAAACCATGACCATCTCCTGCATGCCATGCATTACGATTATGTTCTATTCCTTGAACTACTCTATAATCATCAACTGCTTCATGAAAAGATACTTGATTATTATTATTCATCATATATGAAATTTCTGACATAGCTGATGCATCATTTGCTGTATTATGAATAGTTATACCTTGTGGTGTCATTCCATAAGGACATTTTATACTATATTTATTTGAAGGCATTGTTACTTTTGTTACTAACATTATTCAACACCTTCCTTTCCTTGATAGAATTCGTCTGTTTCTTTTACTTCTCCTATCCCATCTTCTTTTTCATTTACTTCTGCAAAAGTATTTTCTTTTAAGTTTAAGTCTGCTAATTCTTGATCAAAAGCTACTGTTTCTTCTTCCATAAATTTTTCCTCCTTTTAAAAAATAAAGCCAGAAGAATTTTTAATTTTCTTCTAGCTTTTTAATTTGTAAGAAATACATTACTATTTTGTTTTTGTTGCATCATATAGACCACCTGCAGCACAACTTGAAAACAAACATAATATTATAGCCATTAAGAAATTAGTGTTCAATCCTGTTGCAAATACTAATATTCCAGCAATAACCCCTATCACTATATTTTGATAAGGTATGTAATCTTGTGTTGCCCAATTAAACTTTTTGGCCAATGTTCCAAATATTGCCGTTACTAATGCTGTTGCTACTGCAATTATAATATCAACTGTTAGTTCCATAATCTCACCTCCTAAAAACCAAATTTTGCTAAAACAAATGCCATTATTGCTCCTATTATTGCATAAAAAATATAATCAAGAAATTTTTCCCATTTTTTGCTTTTTTCATTAGTATTTTGTGTTTTTGCATTAATAATTTCTTGAAAATTACTATCTAATTTTTTATTTATTTTTTCAACAGAATCTTCCATCCTTCCTATACGATAATCCATCTTTTGCATTATTGCATAGGTTTTTTCTAGTTCATCTATTCTAGCTTCAGCATCATCTATTCTTTTATGAGCAGATTTTGTACTCTGTTCATTTGAAATAATTTTTTCTATGTACTTTTCTTCCATATCTATTGCATCCCTCCCTGATGCAATTCTCTTTCAATTGCTCTTATTTTTTCTTCTGTTTCTATAATACGATTTTCTACTTGAAGCCATCTATCATTTCCATATTCTTTTCTTTGATTATAGTCTATTTCTTGCATGATAGAGAAATATATGTCTATTATCAATACAATTATTACTATTATCATTAAAATAATTAATTTAATATATTTACTTTTATTCATATATAACTCCTTTCCGAAAAAAAGGAGCCTATTTTAGGCTTCCTTCTTTATCTCCTCTTTTGCAAAATTTAACCAAGTTTCATAATTCTGTTCTAAATCTTCTTCTAGTGTATCTCTATATCTTACTGTTATTCTATATATATCATATACATATATTTTTTGATTTTCTTCTCCATTATTTCTTGTTTCTTCTTTTATATTATCATAGAAAACTATATCACATTTTCCATCATCACTGATATTTTGAATATCAAATTTTTTTTCTGGTTTTACATTGTTTTCTTCTCGCATTTCTTACTACCTCCTTACATTTATCTAAACTAATATATGGTTCTATATATTTTTTATTAAATTTATAAGAATTAGAATGTTTTAGCCAACCTGTATAACTTAAAATAGCAGCTGCATCTTTTGGTAATAAAACTGGTTTTTTTATTATCTTTTTCACTCTTCTTCTAATTCTTAAACAATTACTTTTTCTAATTGTTGTATATCCTCTATAAAATTTATATCCTAAAAAATCAATTGGCCTACTATCTGTTTTAAATAATTGCCAATTTTCTTTTAGTTTTAAATCTTCATTTTTTAAAAATTCCTCAATTTTTACTCTTGCCTTATGAAGTTCTTTTTTGTTCCTATGAAATAAAACCATATCATCCATATATCTTATATAATAAGGAATTTTTAAATCTTCCTTAATATAATGGTCTAAATCTTGTAAATAAAAATTTGCAAACCATTGACTCGTATAGTTACCGAATAGGTACACCTTCTTTTGAACTATCAATTATTAAATCAATTAAATCTAGTGTATCTCTACATTTTATTATTTTCATAAATTTATGTTTTAGTATATCCTTATTAATTGAAGGGTAAAATTTTTTAACATCTAATTTCAGACAATATTTTGTATTTTTTCTATCTCTTATAAGTATTTTCTTTATATATTTTGCTCCATGGTGTATTCCTCTATTCTTCACTGAACCACAACAATAGTAATACATTCCCCTTAATAATATTGGCTCCAATTGTAACATTAATGCCCAGTGAATTACTTGGTCTGGAAAAAATTGAGGCTTATATATTATTCTTTCTTTTTTTCTTACACCATCTTGAATCTTTACTTCTGTATACGGATTAGGTTTATATTTCTTTTCTTTTAATAATTTATATAAATATTCTGTATAATATATTGGATTGTCTATTATTCTTTTTACATTTCCTCTATCTTTTTTTCTTAATGATGCTTTATTTATTGCTTTTAATATATTGTTTTTATCACATATTTTTGGATATATAGTTCCTATTCTTTTCATTTCAACAATCCTTTTTTCTTATTTTGTCTACCGATTTTTCATTCAAGAGGAATTACTAAACCAGTCCAGTTGCGACAATATTTTTAGCAAGTGCTAAGGAAAATGATGTGTAATAAAAAATTATAATAACACAAATAAGTAGGCGAGCACCGTTGTTCAAGTTCGAAGTAGTAGAGGTGTT
The DNA here is from genome assembly GCA_944386685.1 of uncultured Clostridia bacterium. GTDB lineage: Bacteria > Bacillota > Clostridia > TANB77 > CAG-508 > CAG-269. The sequence goes on from CALXCA010000014.1 coordinate 19,091, forward strand.
GTTGCAATTCCAATGCCAAAGACCAGCATTCGTACCATTGTTGAAGTTACCGCCAACATGAGCGACACACCAAAACACCAAAAAGGCACTCACCACACACCAAGTCCCATTTTTCGACATAATTATACAATATTTTTGATTAATTAATAAGTATTCTATAATATAGTTATTAATAAGGGGGGCTGGCCGCCCCCTATCCCCCGCTTATTACTGGTTTTTAAGAAGGCGAGCACCGCTGAGCAAGTACGAAGTAGCAGAGGTGTCGTAGCAAACCCAAAGCCAAAGACCAGCAAACGTACCATTGCTGAAGCCACCGCCAACACGAGCGACACGATTCCCTGTTTCTGAATAATAAGAATCACACATTCCAGAAGATGACCCTGCTCCTCCTCCAATTTCTATTGGTAAAGCAATATCCGGATTTTTTTCATCATATCCTAACTTCTTTATATACATATCTTTTTCTTGACAATTAATATATCCTAATTTTTCATAAGGTGTTTCAAATTTATCAGAAATATATTGCTCTGGATCTCTACAAACATAGGCTTGATAATCTTTAATATTTATTCCGTCTACCCAATTATAAACATTTCCAAATATATTCTCTATTCCTCTATATATCACACCATGTTTGCTATCATTAGATAAACAACCAGACTTCATTCCTAAATTATCACAATGACCAGACTTTTGGCCACAGCTTTGAATTATATTACCTACTGCTATATCTACTGGCTCTCCATCAAATGTTATAGCAGTTCCTTCCGTTACCCCTTGACTATATTCCTCAATATCTGTAATTGTTCTATCTTGTGCTATTGACCTATTATCTAATGCAGAACAAATGTCTATTTGTTGTCCAATATAAAAAGCGGTATTTGTTGGTATAACTATGGTATTTGTTGTTTCTCCAACAATTAATGCTGTGTCTGTATTAGATCTTCTCATTGATACAATACCATTTCCTAATTGTGCTTGTGAATTGAAATTAGCATATTCTACTAAATATAACATTTGCAATAAGAAATATCTATAATCAAGCATACAGAATTCATTACCTAGCAATTTTGCTGCCGCTCTATGTTGTGTAATATTTTTATTAGTAGAAGGACTATATCCACTAAAACTATGTAATTTTCCATCTTCATCAATACTTGCATCATATCTTCCAACAGAAAATTGTTCTGCTTTATTAAATCCTGCAATTGCATAATCTGCTATATAAATATATTCGTAACCATCTATGATTTCTCTTTTCCAATAGAACTCTGGTATTCTTGTTAGGACTTCTCCGTTTGTTCCATCAAACTTAAATGTTGGATCTCCATAATATGCATTAATCTTTTTATTTGTTACATCATAATTATATGAAATAATTTCTGACCAAGGATATCTTGAATCAAAATCATTTTGAACTGCTTCCCCATTCTTTGTAGCATTTGCTACTAATCCAATTGAATCTTCAATTCTTTCCCAAGCTGAAGAAGTATTGTCATTTACTTTTCTTTTTATTCCATATAAATTTCCTTTTTTAGTAATTGCTTCTTTTATTGCACTATTCATTTCTGCTTCTGTTACATATATTTGTGTTCCATCTAATGTAATACTTACATTATCTGCATTATCAATTGTAATAACTACATTGATATATTTTTCTACTATTTCACTTACTGAATTGTTGATATATTCTGCATTACTTCCAGCGTTTGCATAAGCATATAATACTTCATTTTGAGTATCTGGATCTATTGCAAAAATTCCTAATTCTCTAAAATAAAAAGGACTATCAGCTTCTGTATTTTTTAATAAGAAACTAACCGTAGCCTGTGTATCTCCTGTTTTTTCTGCTTTTAAAATATCACATTCCATTACAGCTTTTACTAATGATGTTCTTTGTTTTATAGCACTTACACTTGTATCTGATAATGTTCCACTACCTAATTTTGCATGAGAAAATTTTAATATTTTCCCTTCTATTGTTTTAGCTGCTAGCTTTGCTCCTTCTGTTGTTATATAAATATTATTAAATCCAGCCATAACACTATTCCTCCTTCATTTTAATATATTCTTTTTGGCTTATTTGTCCACCATTTTCTAAATGGCTATTTACATTTTGATTTTGTTCTATTATTGAATTATTTTGATATAATTTCATTTGTTCTTTTTGAACTATGCTTATTCCTTCTACTTCAAGCGAATTAATTGTTATTTCTTCTTCTTTAATGTCTGTATTTGCAATTAAATTTATATATTCTTTTTGAATTATGATAGATTTCATATAATTAACTTCATTTATTTGCACATTTTCTTCTAATGTATCAGTATTTGAAATTAATGTGATAAAATCTTTTTGTATAGAAATTGCTCTTATATAATCTTTTTCATTTATCGTTTCATATTCTTTTAATATATCTTGATTTACTTTCATTGTATTGTATTCTTTTTGAATAATAGTAGATCCAATTACTATATTATTATTTATTTGTAAATCAAAAACAATTACCATATTTGCTGGTAATTGTTGTCTTAAATTCTCTCTATAAATATCTGCAATTTCCATACTTAAACCAAGAATTGTTATTTTTATACTATAATTATTATAATCTATGTCAATATGAAAATTACCTTCACCTAATGCTTCTTCTAGTTTGTTATGTAACCACTTCAAAGTGAATGGAAGAATATCATTTATTTTATTTAAAATATTAATTCTTCTTATTTCTATATTATTAGATGTATTATTAATATTATATATATTCTCATATCTATCTAATCCATAAGAATCAGCCATTTTAACAATTACTTCTGTAAGCATTTTTTTTAAATTATAATCTAATTCTTCTAATTCAATGTCCTCTGCATCAAATATTTTATTAAACTCTCTTACATTTTTTAAAAATGGTGGCATATATTCAATTAATTTACTCATAAATATCCACCTCTCCTAAAACAGGGATATTTTCTATTGAAACTTCTATATTAGAATCTGAATTATTTAATTTCGTTTCTGAAATATCTATTACCCCCTCTATTGATAAAATAGTAGTTTCAATTTGAGATTTTCTTACTATTAAACTTGAATTATCTTCCCATGTTTTCCTTAAATTTAAAAAATATGTTTCAAGAGCCTGTTGTATTTGTTGTGTAACTGTTGTTAATTCTCCTGTTTCTGACAATGTTATTTTTGAAGATATATTAATTACTGTTTCTGTAACAGTTGTTACTGTAACTTTATGTCCTATTGGTGCTATTCCTATTCCTGTATCTGTTAAATCTGGACAGATAGCATTTTGAACTGCATTTACTAAATATTCATTTGCTTTATCAAAATTAGAATCCAAAATAATTAGTTTTACAGTTCCTCCTCCATTCCATACTGGAATAACATGAGTTGCACCAACACCTTCAATAGCATTCGTTTCTTCTATGTAATCCATAATATTTCCACCAAATGCTATGTTATTTGATCTATCCATATATCTTTGTCTCAATGACTCGTCTGTTTCTGTATCTTCCCCTGGAATTAACAACTCTGTTAACTCTCCATAATTCAATCCTTGAATATAGTCTACTGGTATTAATTTACCTGTAATATTATTTCCTATTGTTCCTTCTGTTTCACATTCCATCCTATATGTTCCATCACTTATTTTTTCTACTGCAACCCAATAAGTTTCTCCACAGGTAAATCTACTTTGTAATTCTACATCCATTAATTGCTCATTTTCATTATAGAAAGTACCTTTTTTGATTGCTTTCGTTGCTTGATTTCTATATATTCCTATTTGATTACATAACCTATCTAAATATTCATCTACTGCTGTATCGACAAAAACTAAATCTATTGAATATTGTAAATCTATATACATTTTTGCTAATTCTGCAGCTGCTGGAGCTAAAGCATCATATATAATACTTCCCTCTCTTTTGTCTATTGTATCTGGAACTCTATCAAGCATCCTTTGTAGAATTGAATCATAATCTGTATTTTCAAACATCACACACTCACCACCTTTTCTACATCTATGATACCTTCAATAGTTACTACTTCAAAAGTTACTAATAATTCATTTTTACTTACAATTTCAAAATTAAAATTATTAACTTCTTCTATTCTGTCATCTTGAAGCAAAGCTTCTTCAATTACTCTTTCTAGTTCTGGTATTACATAGGTTAGGTGTTCTCCTATAAGATTTTTTATTTCAACACCATAATTCCAACTATATATTAAGTAATCATATCTTTCTGTATTTAAAATACAATATATTGTTTGTTTTATGGCTTCCTTTTCATCAACATATCCTCCCGATATAGTATTATTTTCTATATTTAATTTATATGTTTTACTAGGTTGTGTGATATAATCAAAATCTTGTGTTAATTCATTATTATTCGCTATTGCTGGTATTATCTTAATCACCACCTTTAATATACTTTATCTAATACTATATACCTTTGACCTCCTTGAACTTGAATAAGAATAACTTTATCTCCTACTTTTAAAGCATTATGAATTGTCAAACTTTTTGTTCCTGTAATAGTATGATTATGGGATAAATTAATATTTTTTTGTTCAATGCTTATATTACTATTTACTTCATTTTCTATCGTTATACTTGCACTTTCTGGGTTAGGATTCATTGTTGCTTCTGAATTTACAGTAATATCTCCACTTGCTGAATGATTATGGTTTGCATTTAAACTTCTAGTTTCTGTATTCCAATCCATAGTAACATTAACAGTATAATCTACCACATTTTTAGTTAATATAAAAAATTCTTGACTTAATGTCATTTTTTGTTCAACATTTATTTCAAGAGGTCCTATACTTGTTACAGTTCCAAATAATATTCCTGCTGGGTTAGAAGCTTCCATAACTTCTTTTGATGCTTTTTTTATTATTTCTAATAACTCTGTATAACTACTCATGATACAAAACCATCTCCTCCAATCAAAGTTAAATCCATAAAATGTTCTCCATTTTTAAAATTGTGTTTTACTTTTTCGACAATCATAAAATTTTGAACTTTTAAATCTCCTAAATCTAATTGTACTATTACACTTGATCCACCTCTAACTCTAATATCTCCAATTGCATTTTTTATTTGTAATTTTCTTGTCTTTCTGTTATATAATTGTAATAAAGCATCTGCTTTTGCTTGTGCATTTTCGTTAGAGTTCAATTTTTCAAAGTATTGTAATACCCCCCAATTGTTAATATTATTACTATCTTTGGTAATATATATTTCTCTTTTTCCTGTGTCTTTATTATCATAAATTAATTTTATTTTATTATAAGTTTCATTATCAATTGAAGAAGTATAATCATAATTTTCTCCCGTTTCTGCATCTATTACTAATCCTAATTTTAATCTTTCTAATCCTTTCAAACATATCTTTCCAAAATCATCATAAAGAACATACATTTCTCTTGTACTTTGCAAAGTTAAATCTAATGCATTTTGTATAATATCAAAGAGTGTTTTATTATCTTCAACTCTTTCTCCTATTGTATATCCTGTATATTCAATTTTTCCTGTATTTAATAAAAAATCTCTGGCAATCATTTCAACTAAATCACCAGCCGTTTTATTTTTATATACATAAGTATCTTTATTTTTTAGATATCTTAATTGATCATAACATGTAACATTAATAACTTTTTCCTTATCCCTTTTTTTAGAAAACACAAAACCATAAAATACATTTGTACTTCCATAAGAGAATCTTACTGGATTTCCTTCAAAAAAACTTAATTCTCCTTCTTTTACAACTTTAAAAGTTAATTTACCCGGTACACCTTTTCTTTCGGTTTCCCAACTCACACCTTCTTCGACAACTGGAGCATATACTGTATTTCCATTTTGTATCAATATTTCTATATTTTCGCTCATATATAACCCCTTATGGTATTACAAAAACTTGTCCTGGATAAATTAAACTAGGATTTTTTATTTTATCACGATTAGCATTATAAATTTTAGTATATTGACTTCCATTGCCATAATATTTTTTTGCTATATTCCATAAGCAATCTCCTCTTACTACCGTATATGTTCTTGTTGTAGGAGCTGTTGTAGCTGGTCGTGAAGGTGTTTGTACTACAACTGGTCTTGGTCTTTCTTGTTTTATAGTTATTTGTACTGTTTTTGTGCTATAATCTTTATATTGTTTCAATTTAATTGTTACTTTTACATCAAAGCCTTCCTCTGCTTCTTCTGATATTGTGTAATCTTCTAGTGAAACCTTTATATTTGTATCAAATAAGATTTTTCCATTTGGCATTTTACGAGAAACAATAAATTGAAACGGTTTTTCACTTGTTTTTAATTTTTCAATATTCTCTAAAAAATAAGATGCATTTTGAAAAGAATTATTATATGTTGCAAATGGATATTTTACATTAGGAAGTAAAATATCAAAGTCTATTTCTGTTAATTTTGCTTTCTTTAATATGTTTATCTCTCCTTCATTAATTAAAGTAAGAGTTTTATTATTATTTCCTATTTTTAATTGCAACTTTTCTGGTGCAATTGGTAATAATAATTTATCTAAATAAAAATAATACATTACTCATGCACCCCCTCTGCTGCAATAGTCATTGTTTCGTATAATCCTTCTGATAAAGTATTTATAATTCCATCTAAATCTTGCTCACTATTAATGTTATTATTGTTTGTCATATCAATTTTTATTTCTGCTGTTGTAAATCTATTTATTACATCTCTTTCTGCTAAATCTCTCATGTATTTTAAATCTTCTTCTGTTACATCTAATGAATCTTTTATACTTCCTGTATCTCCAGAAATTTTACCAAGATTATTTCCAATGTTTCCTAAATCACTACCCATGCTTCCAAAATCATAACTATCCATATTCATTGCATCTTTTACTGCACTTGTTGCTCCACTTATCCAATCGTTTCTATGTGCTACTCTATCATCTCTTGTTGCATTTAATTCTATTGCTTTATTTTGAATATTAGTAGCAGATGCACTAAGTTCTGACCCCATTTTTCCTTTTATTTCATTTATTTGGTCCATAGTTCCGTCCATTTGGCTAGCCATTTCTTGCAATTTTGCATTCCTATCTATAATATTGTTTGCCATTTTTCCCGCAAAATCATCTGCAAAAGTTGCTGCTTCTACTGTATCTATTTCAACTCCTGGTATTTTATTTAATACAGTTATAATTCCATTAACTATTGATACTATTCCATTATATAATCCTTGGAATATTGACAATACACCAAGACATACAGCCTCTACCCCAGTTTGGAAACCATACCAAGCAGTCATTAAACCTAATACAACCGTTTGAATTCCAAGCCATAAAAATAAAGCCGCCAATTGTAATCCATACCAAACAGCTTGTATTCCTAAACCAGCCGCCATAATTCCTAATTGTAAAGCATCCCATAAATATAATAATGCAGATGCCACTTTATCATTGGTAAACCAAAGGTATGTCAATGCCACAATTAAACCTAATATTATCATTACTATCCAGACTGCTGGGCAAGCCAACATTGCTGCATTAAGTCCTACTTGTGCACCTGTTGCTGTTGTTGTTGCTGCTGCTTCTGCTATCGTTGCTCCTGTATGTAATGCTTGTGCTGCAGTTAAAATTCCTGTCACTAATGCTGATATACCTGTAATAGTATTATATAACATTTTAGCTGCATTAAATGCCATATAAGCTCCCACTATTCCTAAAATTACCGGTGCTATTGGTTCCAATACACTATATAACCACATTGCTCCTTCAACTAATCCCAAAATTGCTTGTGCTGCAATACTTAATACATTAATTAATGATTGAAATGCTCCTTGTATTTGAGGATTGTTAGCTAATTCATTTAATTTCTTTAATACAGGTTCAAATGCTTTTAAAGCAATATTTTTCATTTTAGTCCAAATTTGAGCCCAAGTCATAGGCATTTTTTCAAATCTAGTATTTATTTCATCAGCTGATGCAAACATTGCATTTTTTATTATTTCTGCTGTGATTACACCTTCTGATGACATTTCTTTTAATTCTCCTTTTGTTTTTCCAGTATATTCAGCAATTGCTTCCGCCAATAAAGGTGCATTTTCCATAATACTTCTAAATTCATCCCCTTGCAATTTACCTGCTGCCATTGCTTGTGTTAATTGATACATTGCTGCAGTTTGTTCTTGAATACTTGCACCACCTATGATAAAGTTTTTATTCATAAGTTCTGCAAAAGCAACCATTTCATCATTATTTTTGAAACTATCACCCGCCAAAATTCCTAATTTTGAAATTACATTAGCAGTATCTAAATAATAACCTCTTGACCTTATTGCACTGGCAAATATTTTGTCTTCTAATTCTTCAACACTACCACCGTCATCAACAATCAAATCTAATCTTGCACTATTACTAGCCACTTGATCAGATAATCCTAATACTTTTTGCATACCTGCCATTGATGCAACTGTTAAAGCAATCTGCTTAAATTTACCTAATAAACCATCTGCTGAATTAACACCAGTATTTATACTATTGTTAAATTGATTTTGATTACTTATATTATCTCTAATATTTTTCTCTGCTGTATCTAAATTACTAACTAATTTATTATAAGCCATATTTGTAGCTTTGATATCCATAGTTTTCATTGCTCTTGTTAATTCTTCTTGTGTTTTGACAGCTTCAAATAATTGTTGTCTTAATGTTTCAACTTGATTACTTGCTTTGTCTGCTTCCATGCCTGTTAATTTTTTATTCTCAACTTTTTGTAAAGTTGTTCTTATTCTATCAATTCTAGTATTTAGAACATCAATATCTTTAATAGCATCCTTTGGTAATAAATCCATCATTTGTGCTTGAACTTGCATTTTCATTTGAGATTGTGATAATTTATTTATCATGTTATTTGCTGATGCTATCTCCTGTTCGTATCTATCTAATCCTGTATTCGTAAATATTGGCATATTCAAGTTTTCCCATTGAGGTTTCTGATTTGCAATAGTATTTTGTATTTCCTGTTCTTTTTGTAGTAAGATACTTTTAATATTAGCCATTCTTTGATATTCACTATTATTGGCCATAAGTAAACTTTTATCTTCTCCTGTAATATTAGAAATATCAGTTGCTATTTGTTCCATTTGTTGTAATTTATTTGTTGATTCTTTTAATAATTGGTTATATTGCTGTTGTGTTGTTATACTATTAACTATACTATCTTGGATTCTATTATTTTCTATTGCTTCGTCGTACATACTTTGGGGATTGTTTATATTAGGATTATTATTATTCATTCCTATATTGACTGGACTTGAACTTAATTCTAATAATTGGTTTTGAAATTCATTAGCAACTACTTGTGCTCTTGATAATTCTTCTCTTGCTGCTTGTATGCTACTTACATCTATTGGTTTGCTTGCTGTACTTTGTATAGATTCAAAAGTATTTAATACTAAATTCATTACTGTATTCATAGATTTAAAAACAGATGACATACCATCTTGTATTTGTATAGCTGTTTTTATAGTTGCCACTTTATCACCTACTTTTCAAAAAAATAGAGATAGAAGTTTATTTTTTCCTTCTACCTCTTTTAGCTTTTCTTTGTGATTCTTTTGCTTTTTTCTTCTCATCTTCTACTCTAATTTGTGTAGAAGCTATAACAAATGCTTTTTCCCAAAAAGGTAATTCCATAAATGTACTTGGAAGCATTCTTAATTTTTGAAGGCAGAAGTGAGCATAATTTGCATCAGCATCTCCTTCTTCTATTAGTTTTTTGCTTCTTCGACTTTTTCCTCTAAACTATAACCATTTACTTCTTGAATTTTTTCCATTAAATCATCATATTCTCCTGGTTTTAGTAATTTACCTAGCAATTGTTCTACACCTTTTACTTTATAAAAATCTTGTAATTTTGCATTTTGTAAATCTGGATAAACTACACATTCTGTTGCTAATAAAACTAAATATTTTTGTGTGTTAAAATCTTTTGTATATCTACCTCTCTTACCATTTATAGGAATATTAATATAACAATCTTTTCTTATTCTTTGGTTTTCATCTGCTGTTATACTTTTTATTTTCCATGGTACTGGATTTCCTTCTTTGTCTTTAAATTTTGAAGATGCTATATAATCTACTATCTCCTCTTTTTCTTTTATCATAAATGCTTCTAAATTTTCCATTTATAATCACCTTTTCCTTTCATAAAATAAAATTTTAATAAATTATTCCATACCATCAAGCATTGCAAATTCTTCTGGCATTTCAAAGTCTTCAAATGTAAAGTCCATATCCTCGTCAAGATATTCTCCATCTGCATCAAATTTTGCAAGAACACCACCATCTATATTGCAATCTTTTAATATTACAGTTTGTCTACCCACAGAACTTGTTGGATCTTCATTTGTTACTTGCATATCAAAATAAATATCTTCTCCTGTTTCTTTATATCTTTGCATTAATTTTCTAAAAATTGAAGTATTATAATGAAATGTAGCTGACCCACTACCTGTCCATCCAGTAGATTTATTTCCTTTTCCTGTCTTTCCTAAAATAGGTACTTCACTTTTAGTTTTTTCAAAATTTGCTTCAACATTTATAGCTTGCATAAAATTTAATCTTCTACCTTCTATTGTTACAAAACACTCTGCTAAACTAGCAGATACAGAATCTTTTGCATTCATTACTTGTTTATTCATAACTTATTCTCCTCCCTTTTTTTAATTTACTACTACTGTCATATATAATTTTTCCATTGCATTAACTGGTTGAATTGCACTATTTACTACAACAGAAGTTTTATCATTACCTTGCTCTACTGTAATTTCTTCAGAATTAAATTCTTCAATAGCTTGTAATGTTTGATATTGATTAAATACAGATACTATTTCATTCCAAAGGCTAACTCTACCACTCTGATTATTAGGAACTTTCCCAATATAGTTATTATTAAATACATTGGCAATATCAGTTGCTGTTTGGTCTAATACTCTAATAGTTTGATTGTTCTTAAAGTCTTCTCCTTTTTCATCTGTTGTATTTACTAAACTGTTTATATCTTTAAGAACTCTAACCTCATCTCCAACTTTATGTAATACTAATTTGCCAGTATCTATACAATTTTCAAGTTCTGTTTGAGTTTGTTCTACCTTTACTGTATATTCTCCATCATATACTTTATTAGTATTTGATTTATTTATTGCACAACCAGCGATTATTCCAGTAACCCAGTAAATTAAACCGATTGTATCTTCTTCTGTTTCATTAACAATATTGATAATTCCTTCATAATCAGAAGCATCATCAAAAATTACAGTTTGGAATTTAACACCCATTTCATCTCTTAATCTTTTAGTAAAATTCTCATATAAAGTTTTTATTGAATCATCATCAGAATTACACCCTAATGCATTGAAACTATATGCTTCTAATTTATCTAAAAATGTTTGATGATTTGCTCCTGTTACACTTTCTGCATTACTTCCTCCTGTAAGTGGTGTACTAGCAGTTACAGTTAATGTTGCTTCTTTTTTAAATTCTACAAAATCATTATCTATTAATTCACTAGCTTGTGTTACTGTTTGCTTATCTATTTCTTTTGTTCCTAATATTGTACTTACATCATATTTATCTTCATCATCAATATTAGTTTGAATAGATATTTTTAAATCATTACCTCTAACACCAGAACATTTTGCTGTTGCATAAGTACAACTAGCTTTCGTTCCACTATTAAGTCTATATAAATATAAAGTTCTTATATTTATAAATAAATCTCTTAATCCTTTTAATTTATCATTACCATAATCATAACCTAATAAACTTAATGAATTTTTATTAAAATCACTTTGTGTTATTGTCATTATTTCGCCGTCTTTTCCCCAATCTAATTCCATTGCTATTGCTGCTATTCCTCTTTCTCCAACTGTTGCTCCAACTTTTGAAGCATTTACAAAATTAATATATGAACCTGGTAATTTTTTATTTTGTGTAGTAAAATTTCCTCCTCCTAACATATCTAGTTCACTCTCCTTTTCATAAATTTATCTATTTCTTTTTGCACTTCCTCTAATGTATAACTTTCATTATCTTGTAAAATAACTCTAATTAAATCTACTCTATTTTTAAATTTTTTACTTTTTAAAATTTGCTCTTTTGTAAATTTAACATCTTCTTTTTTTGTTTCATTTTCTTTTTTAGGCATCTTCTTTTACCTCCCCATTAATTGATATATTTTCCATTTTATCTGGAATTGCTTCTTCCAAATATAGAAAATTATTTATATCAAACATAAAATGTAATACCTTATCTTCTATCTTATAATTCATATTAATACATCTTAATATGTCTTTATTATCTAATGTCAGATATTCTATTTGATATAAACATTCTGCCATCTCGTTTAATTCTTCTAATGTATCATTTTTAGAAAATCCTATAATTTCAAAATTCAGATTAGATTTATATCTTTTACCTCTAAAATGTTGTCTATTACCATTAAATTGATGTATAAAAAAACAAGGACTTTTAAACCCTTGTATTACTTCATCTGTTTCTATACTATATTCATCTCCAAAAATTTCGTTTAGTTTTTGAGAAATGGCATTTATAACTTTATTTACTTTAAATTCACACATTGAAACTCTCCTCCAAATATTCAAGTAATTTCTTTTCAAGAATTTTAGGTGCCTGACTTTCTATTTCTTTTTCTGATATAGTTAGCATAAACACACCATTTACCCAACTATTAACAAGTCTTTTACCTATTGCAGGAACATATCTTCCCGGTTCTTGTCTATGACCATATTCGACATAAGAAGCATAATGTACTGGATTTATAACTTCAATTTGAAATATATCTCCTATTTTTTTTACTGCCAATGAATTAGCCCAATCTTTTGCATTTTGACTGCTTCCATTTTCTGCTTCTTCTTCTGTTCTTGCAGTCCATCCTCTCCTTAAAGTTCCACCATTTCTTATTACATATTTTTTTTGCTTTCCATTTACTGTTTTTGTTTCGTATTGGTTTTCTCCAACTGGTGTTCTTTTTATAACTTTACGAAGTAATCTAGCTGCTAATTCTCTTGCACATTCTTCATAGAATCTAATTGCATCTCCATTTGCTAATTTATTTATATTTTCTTGAAGTTTTTTTAATTGTTTATAATCACATTTTCCCCATCTAGCCATGTTAAGCCCAACCTTTAAATAATTCTAACATTACTTCTTGGTGCGTTTCATATCTTGCGGGTTCTCCACTATTTTTATATTCTTGTTTTTTTCCATTTTGTGTAACAATTATTTTAGATCCATTTTTTATATTTATATCTGGAGATATAAATAATTTTATTGTTTGTGTAACATTGTTAGTAGTTTCACTTTGATTAGAATTAGAAATATTTTTAAAAGAAATTCTACATTTTTGTTTTTCTAAAACTTTTTCTTCTTTATGTTCATTTCGTTTTGTTATATCATTTTTTATTGTCACATATTCTACAATATCACACTCTCCAATATATGTACTTTCTATTGCTTCTCTTGCCATTTCTATATCTGTCATAGTGGCCTCCTAAATCTTCTGTGCCTATATAAAGCACTTTTATATTTTTCTTTTAAAATATTTTCATCAAAATTTATAGTTCCTGTATTATATGTAGTTCCATTTATATCAATTTGTGATGATTTATCAGTAAATGTAGTTGTTGTATCTCCTACTTGAATACTTTTTATCGTTTTTTTATTTGAGTTTGAATTTCCACTTTCTGTTTCGCTACTTTCATTATTTTGAAATAAAGTGTCATATTTATTTAGATACCAATAGTCTTTTGTCATATTTAACCATGTTGTATATAATCCTTCTGGTACTTTATCTTGGTGTGTAGTATCTAAAATAATAATTAATGTATCATATAAAGAACAAATAATTTGGTCTTTTGCATCTTCTGATATATTCTTGTCTTTATCAAAAAGTTTTAATTCTTTTGCCAATCTTTTAATTAAAAAATCAACATCTATAAGTGTTCTATTTTTAATATTATCTAACATACTCATAAGCAACACCTACTATTCTTCATTTTTAGTTTGGTTTTGTCCTTCTTCTTTTTCTTGAATTTTTTTAATTATAGTTTCTTTTTTCATATTTGCAGTAACTTTAATATCTAATGATTTTGCTTTTTCTTTTAATGCTTCTAATTCTTCATCTACTTCTGTTTCTTCTTGTTTTTCTTCTTGCTGATTTTCTTCCTCTACTTTTTCAATTTCTTCTTCATCTACTTCTGTTTCTTCTTGTGATTGTTCTTCTACGATATCTTCTCCTGGTACTTGTGGAAGTTCTTTGACTTCTTTATCAGCTTTTACAATTTCTAAATATTTTTCTTTTCCTTCATATTGTTCTAATGTTATTTCTTCTGTTTCTCCCTTATAACACCATCTACCATTAAGTTTAATAGCTTTTCCTTTTACTTTTACAAGCATTTTTTATTCCTCCTTTATATAATTTTAGAGGGCATTCTCTCAATACCCTCTATGTTAATTTTATTTCTGCTTGGAAAACTTCGTCAGCATAAGGGAATGTTGGTACTGCTGTGGCAACCGCTTTTTCCCATGTTGCAACTGGATCTTTTCCTTCTTCATAAACCATTGCTAAAATATTTCCAACTTCTTCTATTTTTGTTGTTGGATCATTTATAAGTCTTATTTCTTCTGCTGTTGGTCCATATAATGTTTCTCCCAATGGATAATCTGGGAACATTACGAAAGCATCCTCTGGTAAATATCTATGAACTGTATATTTTCCATTTGCACCTTGTTTTCTGTATTTTTTGTCATAAGTATATATTTTAGGTAATCCTAATGCTTCTAAATATGTATTCAATTCTGCTACTGTTGGGATTCTAGTTGTATCCTTTCCATATAAAGCACTAATAGTTGATGGATGTCTTAATAATTTTCCTAAAACTGTTGTAGAAGTTAATGCTCTAGCTGGTTTTTCATCCATAACATTAACCCAATCAATAATATCTTGAATTGGATTTTCTGTTGAAGTTGTCCAATCAACTTGTGTTGCTTGATGTTCTTCTGGTACCCCATAATTAATAACTGCTTTTAATCCATTTTCATCTAATGTTACAGTACCTTTTGATAATACTTCCATTCTCATAACTTCTACCCTTGCTTTTACACCTAATACTAAATTATCTATATCTCTTGAATAGATTTTTTGAATTAGATATTTTTCCTCTTTATCTGTTCTAGGATGCTCTAATTTTATAATTTCTTTTTCTCTTAATGGTAATTTTCTCTTAATTAAGCAAGCTTCAATTGCCATTTCCTCTGCTTCTCTACTTCCAATTTCTGATTCAGTATCAAAAGCATGAACACTAGCAACAACAGGTAACTTGCTACCTTCTTTTAATATTTCAAAATCTAAATCATCTTCTTTTCTTTCTGGGAAAAGTTCTTCTCCTAGCATTTTAGGATATTCTCTATCTCTTAAATAATTAACAATTTTTTTAGTATTAAATAACTCTAATATTCTTGACATATATAATCTCTCCTTTTCTATTTTATTTCTAATTTCTTAATCTTTTATTATGTTTGTTCTTGATTATCATCTTCAGCTGCTTCTTGATCTTCATAACTATCTTTAAATTTAATTCCTGTCATTGTTGCTTTTTCTTCAGCTGTAATTGCTTTTGGTAATCTTGATTCTAATACCCAACCTTCGTATATAACAGCCCCTGGTTGTGGTCCTTCTGTTACATCTATATCTGTTAATAATAATCCAATTGCAACATCGTTTGAATTTTTATAAACAGTTCCTCCTTGTACAATTTTTCTTCCTTCACTATTTGCTGTAACCCCTGTATCACTTATTTCTCTTGTAAAACATAAATATTTAGCAGATGCTAAAAAATTGATTTCTTCAATATTTCTACTTTTAACATACATAATTCTTTCCTCCTTATTTTTTAATTAAAAAATGAACTTTCTTTTTGTTGTTCATTTCTTGAATTTAGTTCTTTTGCAACATTAACTGGATTGCTATTATCAAAGTTATCTTCGCCTTCTCCTTCTCCATCTTTATCATCTTTTCCTCCTGCTGGAGAATGACCTTTTACTGTTGATTCAAAGAAATAGCTGTCCGTTTTTTTCATTGCTTCTAGTTGCTCTTTAACACCTATTAATGATTTTTGGTCTTTTGAAATAGTTACTTTTTCCATATCTAATAAACCTTTTATAGATGCTCTAGCATTTTCATTTTTTAATACTTTTGCATCTTCCATAGCTTGGTCTAATAATTGGTTAAGTACATATTCTTCATGTTCTTTTTTTGCATTACCTTCAATTTCTTTTATTTTGTTGTCATATTCTTCTTTTGTTATTGTGCTTTTTTGAAGGTCTGCAAGGGCTTTTTCTTTATCTCCCTTTTCTTTTTCTAATACCTTTTTGTCATTTTCTAGTTGTGATTTTTCTGATTTCAATGTAGCATTTTCATCTTGTAATGTTTTTATATCTTTTCCATTTTCCTCCATTACAAAATTTATTTGCTCATCACTTAAACCTTTTGCTTTTAAGTCTTCTGTTTTCATATACTTGCTCCTTTCTTTATAACTCCATAATACTAGGCTTTTTAAGGCAGTTTTCCATCTTCCGTACTATTTTGTTATAGTGGCAATTATTCAGGTCTACCACTTGACCAATTTTTATACAAAAAAAGACACCTTTTAAAGTGTCTAAATTTAAAAACTATTTAATTTAATAAATGTAGGTTAGGATTTGCACCTAACATGAGATTTCGTGCTAATATCTCTACGGACAAATTTCGCTGCTTTGCCTTACAATACACTTTTTCGATAGCGTCTACTATTTTACCATACTCGATAGTTTTACAGTATGTCTATTCCGCCACTACATTTTATTATTTCATTCTTGGATCTATATGTTTTTCTGCTGTTTGCATACTTCCTAATTTATTATAGTGTTCTAACACTGTTTCTGACAGTTCTGTTATTGCACTTATTCCATTTTGAGATATTATTTCTCTAAATTCATTTAATGAATTAGTTTCTAATAATTTATTTTCTATTTCTTTATTCATTTAATAGCTCCTTTATATAATCATATAATTTTTTATCTTTCTTTAATAGTAATTTATCATTAGTAAAGTACGTAGCAAAACCTTCACTAAAATATTCTCCTAATACTTTATAATTAAATTCTTTATTATTACTATTATATCTTTCTTTTCCATACATGTCAAAATTATATATTCTACCTTGATATTTACTTACAAATTTATCATTTTCTATTAAATCTATTGCTTGTTCAAATGTAGAATCATCTGTTTTAGCCATTAATATATCTATATCAGAAATATTATCTTTCAAAACTTCAATAAATTTATTATCATTAAAAATATCATATTTTGTTTCTACTGCATGTCCTATTTCATGTAATATTTCATATTTACTTGGATTCTTCATTAAATGAATTATATTATTTTTTCTATCATAATCACTTGTATTAGATTTCTCTACAAATTTTGTATCTTCAATAGCATTTTTTACTTTGTTTGGCATAGTAGTTATTATATTATCTACTTTATTTTTTGTTTCTTTTTCTGTTCTCTCTTGTCCGCTAACAAACCTTTTTTTCCAATCATTATATGTAATGTTATCTGGTACATAATATGTTTTTCCGTTTGTATTTCTTGCTGCTCGCTCACTAAATTCAAATTCATCTTCAAACCATGGGGCTGTTGTAGATCTACACCATACATGAAAAGGTGGAGCCGTTACCCCCGGTTCATAATCTTTCATTTCATAAACTTTTCCATCTAATCCTCTACAAATGTCAGAAGTATGAGAATCTAGTGTTGCTACTATTTCATATTTTTCTACACCTAACTCATTAAAGCAATCTTTTCTTGAAGCACTTGAAAAAAATGCTGATTCCGTCATTACCAATCTAGCAGCTTTATTTTTTGATGAATTAAAATCTTTTGAAATTTTTTCTATTAGTTTATCTTGTGAATCTCCTCTTATAATTGCTTGTGTCAAATCTGTATGTAAAGTATTGATTAATGATACTTTATTTTTCCATATTCTATCAGAAAAAATTTGCTCATCTGGAGCCCATGGTTTTGAAATGATTTTATTTATAGTATTTACATCTAGTTTTGGGATATCAAAAGCTACATTATGACCTTTTTGTAATTCATAAGCACTTGTATAATATGTATTTTCGTATGTATTTAAAATAAAATCTTGTGTGTCATTTGTTTCTTTATATGATAATGCTTCTATTTGTTGTTGTATTTGCAATTTTAGTGCTTCTAATCTTGATATATGAACTTTTGCACTTGCATTTTCCAACTCTTTTTGCCATATTAAATCAATTCCATTTTGTTTGCCATGTTTTATATATTCATTTACGTCCCATTTTAACTCTTTCAGTTCTTCAGAATTTAACCACTTATTAACATCTTTTAATGAAATTTGATTATTTATGGAAAATCTTGATAACCAACTACTTATTTCTTTTTCTATATTTGACTTTGCCTTATCATATTCTTCTAGTAATGTAGAAACATATTTATCTTCATTTTCTATTTGTGCTTTTTCTAAATATTCAAATCTTTTTATCCAATATTCCTTATCCCTATTCATCAAGCATCACCAACTTTTGCTGTTTTATCATCTTCTTGGCCATCATTATTATTTGTTTTTTCTTCTCCATTATTTACTGTTTTATTGTTATTTTGCATTTGTTTTAATATTTTGTCATATTCTTGCTGATTTTCTTTTTCTTCGTTTTCAATTTGTTCAAGTTCTTCATCAACATCTCTAACCCATGGATGATTTGCTAATACTGTTTTCTTACTTATTGTTCCTGTGCTAACATTACAGTTAGATATCTTCTCTGTTTCATTTGTAATCATTGATTTATTAAAGATAAATTCTACCTCTTTATTAGTATAATCTTTATTTTCTATTATTTTCATATATTCATATACGAAAAACATTAAATATTCTAAACTGCTTTGAAATTCTGTTTCAATATTAGAACAATCTAAATCTAAATCATTGAATAACTCTTGTAAAGCAACACCACTTTGTGCTGTTTGAAATTTTTCTGATTGTGTATCTACCCCTGCACCAGTTTCGTATATATCTCTTCTTAAAAGTTCTATAAATTCTTTAAAGGCATTTATATCTATTGAAACATTTTCTCTTTTATAATCCCCATCTTCGTCTAGGAATATTGTATTTAATTCTTGTAAATTCTTATTAAATTCTTTTATATCTTCGCCATAATTTTTTACAACATTGACACCATTTGGGGTATCTTTTATTGTATCTGCATAAATTGATGTTAACTCATCATAGCAATCTACTAATGATTTTAAATAAAAAATCAATGGCTTTTCATCACCATTGTACTTCCAATATATGAATGGTATTCTAGTCCAATTAGTTGGCTTTCCATTTTTTATAAAATGACTACATAAAATTATTTCATCTTCATCTTTTGCATTTTCGTTTATAATAGTATCTTTTACTTCTTCAATTCTTTCAACATCATTTATTAGCTTGCCATCTTCATATACTAAATATCTTACACCTTCTAAATCCCAATATTCTGCTTTCTTTATAATTTTCTTTTCTTTACCTATATAAGCAATTACTTTATAAACTATTATTATAGCATCTAATTTCTCGTGTTCATCATCTTTCCATAAAGCGACAATTTTTTCTGCTTTGATTCTTCTTAACTTTAAATTTCCTTCTTCATCAATATATACTTGCCACCAACTAATTCCTTTATTAACCGCTTCTATTAATGTATATTTTAATAGTTTATGAGTTCTATCATTAAATATTGTTTTCAATACCTTTTTAAAATCTTCATCTTCTTTTTCATCTTTTTTTAATATTTCTTTTACATTCATCTTCTTTTTTAATAAGAATCCTGCCTTTTGATTTACTAATTTTCTTGGTATTGAATGTGCTAATTTATAATTAGAAAAGAATTTATTTTCTATAATTCTTACTGCTCCACCATCCGCAATATAATATCTTTTTTTGTCTTTTATATCTCCTTCATTTTCATAATATCTTTGTCCTATTAGCATATCTTTTCTTTTTGGAGATTGTTCAAATTCATTAATTTCTTCTTTTATAAAATTTAAAAATCCTATTGTGTTTTTTGCTCCTTCTCGTAAGATATAATCTATTTTTTCCATTTCTGTTATTTCCATTATCTCAACTCCTATCTAGCAAAAAATGCACCTTTTTTCTTTACTGGGAATATTGTCATTAATAAGTATCTTAAAGCATCAAGAGCATGGTCATTTGTTTTAACAGGTTTATCTTCTCCTCTTTCTTGTGCTTTTGCATCCCATATATAACTAAAAAATTCTTTTATCAAATTAGGACATCTTTTTGCTATAATATGTATCCTTCCTTCTTCAAGCCAATTCAAAACTAAATTTATTCCATCAACTACGGCATTATCTGCTTCTTTAACTTTAATATTGTTTTCTTTAAATAAATTTATAAGAGATGTTGCACTTGGATCTATAATTGTTTTTCTTATTGGTAAATCTCTAATAAATTTCTTATAATCTTCTAAAAATAATGCATCTGTTTTTACAATTTTTTCTTCTTGGCCATATTTATTTTTTTTAGTTCCTGTATTGTAATACTCATCTAAAATATATAAATGAGGTTTAGTTTTTATATATTTAATTCCACATAATAAAAACACCTGTGGATTAGTTATTCCATAATCAGATGTTACATAATAAAAATCAAATTTATCTGGAATTTCATTTTCTTTTATAGTGTGTTTATCTTTATTGAAATTATGATATATAATTCCTTCCGCAAGTACCCATAATCCTAAAATAAATCTTTGGAAAAAAACACCTACATACATACTTCTATATCTAGCTTTTACTTCTTCTGATAAACTTAAATTATCATCCATTGTAAAATGTAGATAAATTAATCCTTTTTCTTTTGCTTTATCAATCCAATTAACTTTAAACCAATGATTTGGTCCTTCTGGATTACAGTTAAACCAATACTTTGAGCCTTCAACACTACAACGAGCAGTAGCTTGGTTAACAAAGCTTTCTGGCATTAATGCTACTTCATCTAAAAATACCCCTGCTGCTGTAATACCTTGAACTAGGTCTTGACTTCTTTCGTCTTTTCCTCCAAATACATAAAAGTAATTAATTACTTCTCCTTTTGATATTTCTATTAAGTTATCTGACCTTTTATCTTTTATTGAATAACCTTGTACTCGTAGCATTAGCTTTAACCAAAAAAGTACATTTCTTCTAAATGCACTAATAGTTTTACCAGCCATTATAAAATTTTGACCATTAAATCTTGTCATAGCCCATAATACAAAAGATAAAGACATACTTACAGTTTTTCCAGACCTTATTGCTCCATCTGCAATAATTCCATTTTTATCTTTTACAGGACTATTATCACACCACCAAGTCAAAATTTTTCTTTGTTTTTTGCTGAATTTTTTAAATTTGAATACAGTACCATTTTTTATTTTCTTTCTCAATGTGATAGCATTTTTCATTATTTGCTTTTTTAGATTAGAAATTCTTTCATCTAAACTTTTACTCTGTTGTTTCTTCTTCATAATCGTCCCATGCACTTTCTGCACTATCTTGTAATGCTTTTATAAAGCTATCATCTTTAACATTGTCATTATTGCTTAAATCTTCTTTTGATGCTTCCATTTCTAATCTTATAATTTCTAATTCCATTCTTCTATCATCATTTTCAATCTTGTGTAAACTATCTACACATTTTCTTTTTTGATCCTGTATTCTTGTAAGAGCATCTTCAAGTTTTTGTAATGGTGTAATTATATTGACTGCTTCCGTTGTTGTTTCTGTTTCTTTTTCTATTGTAGAATTATATTTTCTTTGTATAATTCTTTCAATATTCATATCTTTGTTTTTGTCTTTAAGTTCTTTGATTCTTTTTAATATTCTTAATTCTCTTATTGTTAAAATTTTAAATTCTTCTTGTAATATATTTTTTTTGTTTTGAATTTCCAATTTTTTATAAAGTGATTGTTCTTCTTCTGTTAAAACATCATAGAGTATTGTTTCATATTCCCCAGTAGTAAGAGCATTTTTATTTCCTTCTTTTGCTCCTGTTCCACCTTTATTTCCTTTTGCATTTTGATTTCCTTTTTGTGCTTGTTTTCTATTGCTTTTTCTTTTCCATTTATGCTTTTGAATTAACCACTTTAATTGATTAGGCTTAATGCTATGTTTTTGTTCTATTTCTTTATATGTTAATCCTAGCATATAGTCTTCTTTTATTTCTTCTATTTTATTTTGATTCACAGCATCTCACCCACCTACCTTTTTTATAATTTATAATATCTATTATCTGTTTGCTTTTATCTTTTTTATTAAAGCTTTGGTAATAGGGTAAAATATTATTTCATAAATTATCTCAAAAATTGTTCCACCTACTATCATTGAAATTATTGTTTGCATTGGTAATATTCCAATAAAAGCAATAACAGAAAAAAGCATATTATCTATAAACTGTCCTACTATCGTTGAAGAAATTGCCCTAAAAAATAAATTGTTATTATATTTTTTCTTCAAAACTTCCATGATTTTAGAATTCATTAAGGACCCTGTTATATAAGCAATAAAACTTGCTATTGCTATTCTTGGAGTTGTCCCTAATATTGTTGCAAATGCTGTTTGGTTAGTATATGTTTCTGAACTTGGAATACATATACTTAACATATATAAAATTATAGCTATAAAGTTCATTGCATAACCTAAAATAATCATCTTTTTTGCTTTTTTATAGCCAAAAATTTCTGTTTGAACATCTTGTATAATAAAAACTAACGGAGATACCAAAATCCCCGTTGTTACTGTAAACATTAAAATATCTATATTCTTTGTTGCAAGAATATTTTGTATTATAATTCCAGCACAATAGATACCAAATAAATATTTTTCTATTTCTAATTTCTTCATTATTTTTCCTCCATATATCTTTGATATTTACACCACTCTATATAATTATTTGCTGATAAGAGTGCTATATTTGTTTTTTTGCCTTTGGAGGATATTCGCTTACATATCATGTGGTCATGAACAAAAGTATATTTTTGTTGTCCTAATGCGGCCGCCCTAATCCAACTCGCACTATCTACACTATAAAATTTATATCTATGTAAATCAGCTGTTTTTGTAAAACCTAATCCATGAACTTTTACACCTTTCTTATATGCATAATTAACTAATTTTCTTATTAATTCATATTCCTGTTTTTTTACATGAAAAACTAATCCACCTATTGCTACATAATCGTATTCTTCACACATATCTTTCCAATATTGCACACCTCTACCTTTATGCCATACAGGAATACATTTTTTATTTGTTTCTTTTTCTATTTGTTTTCTCCATTTTTCCACTTGCTTTAATCCAAAAATATTATCTACATCTATTTCAAAGAAATATTTAATATCATATTTATTAATAAATTCTATATATCTATTTACATACTTTTGCATTTCTTCAAGTGTGATTTTTGCTCCATTCATATATGAAAAAGCACCTGAGTCTAATAGAAAATTCTCATTTCCTACAAAGTCAAGTGCTTTTTTACATTTATTTTCGCCATTAAAAAAAGTTTCTAATGCATATTTAGCTTTATATTTTTTATAAATTTCTTGCCTTATTTGCTTATTCATACCACTATTGATTCCTGCTAAAAATATCCTCATTCTATTTTGAATCCGCAATTAGGGCAAATTATTTCTTTTGATGGTTTTTCTTTTACTATTTCTGTACCTTGTATAAAATCCTCATCACTAACATCAAGTTCATTGATCAGATCTTCTATTTCTTCTTCATCTAATCCTGTTTTGCTTAAATCGTATTCATTTTCTGCAAGTTCATTAAGTACACTTTCTAATTTTGAATAATCCCATTTTCCTGTTATTCTATTTAATGCTATATTTAATGCTTTTTCTTCTTCATTATTTAAGTTCACAATTACACAATCTGTTTCTTTAAAACCTTTTTCATGTAGTATATTTAATTTTTGGTGGCCAGAAACAACATTACCAGTCCTTTCGTTATATACAACAGGTTGCACATTACCAAATGAATTAAGGCTTTGTTCTAGTTTTTGGTATTCTTTATCTTCTTTTGTTAAATTTTTTCTTGGGTTGTAGTCTGCTGGTTTTAGTTTTTCTAGCGGCATTGTTTGAATTTTCACTTTTGAAATGTCCACTTTTCTCATCTCCTTCTCTAAAACATTTTTTATTGTTTTTACATTGCTTACAAGCCCTTTTCATGCACATTTCAAAATTCATATTCTTCAACCTTCTTTTGTTCATTTTATACTACATTTTTTACCCTATATATTACTAAAAGCCCACTATTTCTAGTGAGCTTATTGAAAATAAAAGGGGATTGTTTCTTGTTAAAAACAATTTTTCACACTAACATTATAGATTTCTAAAAAAGAAGTGTCAAGGAAACATTTTGGAAATGTTTTTGAACTTTAATATAATTTAACACCATCAATTCCAAAAAATAATACTGATAATTCTTTAATTGCTGCTTTCTTTGTATTATTTATTGTTTTTGTACTGCAATTTAATTCCTCTGCAATTTCTTCATAAGTCATTGGATTTTCATTTATGTATAACATTTTTATTACTTGTATTCTTCTTTGAATATCATCTCTATCTGAAGCTAAACATTTATAAGTATAATATTCTATACAATTATCAATATGTTTTAGCATTATTTCCGTTCTCTTCTTGGTTTTTAATATTGAATTAATAAACAAATTGTCTATATCTTTGTCATAATCCATATCTTCTTTTACATCTTCTTTTTCAATGTCTTCATATATTGCTTTATCTGCATGTTCTTTAAAATTATTATAATTTCTTAATAACATCTCTGTATTCCTTAATCTTCTATCATATCTATTTCTGATTTTATCTTGCTTTTCTTTTTCTATTTGTTTTACTGCATTTTCTGTTGCTTCTCTTACCATTTGTTTATAAATTTCTAAATTTTCTTTATCAAATACAAATTCTTTCATATTCTCATTTGACATTTTCTTTCTCCTTTCTACTTTTGTATCTTATAACTGATAAAAAATGATATATGATGAATTTAAGTTATAAATAATATTTTTTTCTTTAATCTTTAATACTTTGTTATTTTGTATTGCTCTATCTAATTGTTTTTCATTTTTTATATTTAATATCTCGACATTTCTAAAAGTTAATTCTTCATCCATTGTAACAATATTTTTCAATTTCATTTGCACCACTTACTGTTTTTAAAATCTTTTTCCATTTGTTTATATTTTTGTCTTGTATTTTTCCAATCTTTATTTTTATATAACCACTTTATACAAAATAAATAATATCTTATCTTTCGCATACTATTCCTCCTTATTATCTAAAATAATCTTTTCTGTATGTGGTCTGTATGGAAATTCTATATAAACTCTACTATCTCTTGATTGATACCAAGTTTTCCCTCCATTATCAGAAAATACTTTTCCTTCTATATCATAAGCCTGTCCATCTTCATCTTTAAATACTTTTGGACATCTTTTATTTTGATAACAAGTATCTTTTGAATAATTTAATTTTTCCCATTCCTCATCTGCACCAGTTAAAGGAAGTATTGGCTCGTAATTTAGTAATTTAGTCAGCATATTTATTGCATAAGAAGCACTAAAACCACTATGTCCTTGATTAGCAAACAATTCTACAATCTCCATCATATCAGCATTTATCCATTTTTGCATTTCTTTTCCTTCTTGATCATCTTCACATTTTTCTAATAATATATTTAATTCTCTTTCTGCATGTTTTTCTAAATTACTCTTTTCACCTAAAATATCCTCTATTTTTTTATACATTTCTGGATTATCTTCTTCTTTTATGAAATCTTTATTTTTTAAAGATTCTAATACCCTTATTAAACTTTCTATGCTTTCATTATGATAAAATGTTAATTCCACTAAACAATTACAATCTTTCATTATCCTTAAAGTTTCTTCATCTTCTGTTGTATCATTTACTTTATATTTATTTGTATTATCATGTTCATATATTCTAACTATTTTTTTATTATTTATACCAACACCTATATTTGAAATCTTTGCTTTTTGTAAATCTTTTGAATATTCTACTTTAATCATTGTTTTTATTCCTCCAATCTATTATTAAATTTAGTTTTTTATCTATATCTCTTATTGTATTAAAGAAGCTTTCTTGTGCTGTATATGAATGCACAGTCATTGTTACTATTGTTTCTTTAAGTCCATCTATTTGTTCTTTATATTGTCTTTGTAATGTTTTTATAGCCAATTCATGCTGTTGTTTTAATTCTTTGTTTTTATTTCTTAAATATTGAAATGCATCCTGTCTTAATTCCTCTGGTTTAGAAATATGTACTTCTTCTATTAATCCTGCCTCATATATATCATGAATATATCTACCTTCTTTTTCTATATATCCTACCCATTCTTGATCTGCTGCATCTTGGTATAATCTTGTCCTTATAATTCTGTCATCCTTGTTAATTTCAATAGTTTCAAAATATGCCCATGCCTTATTTGTATCTTTCATTACTTTTTTTGAGTAATTTCCTTTTGCATCTTTTTTATATCCAAACTGTCTTAATTCTTCTAAATCTCTTTCAAATTTAATTCTATACATTTTTTTCTTCCTCCCTTTTTGATAAAATTAATTTCAATATATCTAATAATTCTAGCCATTCTTTTTCTTCTTTAAAAACTTGTTTACATTTTTTCTATTTAATAAGTTGTAACCTTCTAAAAAGGTTATTACATTAAAAATTGAATCTGCCACTTTATTTTCTTTTACCCATTCCTTATATCTATCCTCAAGTTCTTCTCTTTGAGTAAACAATATATTATCTAATTTCAAGTTTTCAATCATTACTTTATTTTCTTGAATTTGCGGGTTTACATATAAACATATATTATATGAGTCATTTTCTTTATCGCATTTTAAATTCAAGCATATATTTTTCTTATTTTTATACTTTTCATAAAACTTTCTGATTTTTTTATGTATTTTTTTACAATCTCTTTCTATGCTCATATTACACCACCTCAAAACACTTATCATTAAATATTTCATGCGAAAGCACTTTTGAAATTTGTATTTGTTCTAAACTATACCCATCAACATATATTTTCTTTTGGTTACTTCTTGGATCAAAAAACTCTCTTACAGTACCTATATATGTATAATTAAAATTATTTAATTTATATTCTATAATGTCCATATTTTCTATAATGTCTTTTACATTCATACTATGTTTTTTTATCTTTCCCAATATAGCATCTCCAAAAAAATATATATCTAAATTTCTTTTTTGTTTATCTATTTGAAAGATAAATCCTTTATCAGTTCTAACAAATTCTCCAACCTTTCCTAAATATTCATTGCTACATTTAAAACTACCATCAATAGTTCGAACTATATTACATAAATCCTTATCATTATATTTATTTAAACATTTGCTACAAGTATTATTAACATATTCCTTATCATCCAATATATATCCCTCCTTTATTTTATTTCTATTG
The DNA here is from genome assembly GCA_944386685.1 of uncultured Clostridia bacterium. Classification (GTDB taxonomy): domain Bacteria; phylum Bacillota; class Clostridia; order TANB77; family CAG-508; genus CAG-269. The sequence continues at coordinate 46,765 of CALXCA010000014.1, forward strand.
TACCATCTCCAATAATTAATGGCATTTTATTTCTTATATTGTCTATATTTCTTATTAACTTAAAATTTCCTTCCCTTGCACTTGTACTAATATCAGGATTACCAATTTCTTTTAAACAAAATACTCTTAATTTTGCTAATAAAGTATTTAGTTCTATATAATCTTGTTCTTCCATCTAAATCCCTTCTTCCATTAATTTTACAATTTCTATTGCTAATTTTTGACAACTATTAAAATCGAATATAAATCTACCTGCATTATCTTTTTCTAAATTTCTGGCTATTACATCTATTATTACTTGTTTTGGTATAAACCCTCTATCAAAAGCACTCATTAATTGACTTCTTTGTATATGATTTTCTTCTTTTAATTCTTCTATTTTCTTTTTATCTTCTTCGTGCTCTGCTTTTAATCTTTCTAAATCACACATTTTATTTTCAAAGTCTATTCTAAAAGATTCAGTAAAATAGATTAATCCGTTTCTTTTTCCAATCATATTTTTACTTAAATCTATACAATTTTTTATTGGATTTCTTTTAACTAATTGAAATAATTTATAATCTTCTTCTATATTATTCATTTAACCTTACACCTCTATTTCTTCGATAAATTTTGGTTTTGTTTCATCTAGTATAATTATCTCTTTTTCTCCCCTACGAAGAAATAATGCTAATACATCTTTTTTTCTAACTTCATATTTGGTAATTTTATTTACTTTTCTTTCTTTTGCGAATCTTTTTGCTATTTCTAAATCTAATGTATAAGCAATCCATTGTTTTTCCCTTGGTCTTTTGGCTCTATAAACAGTTATAAAATATGGCAAATAATTAAATTCTTTTACTTCTGATGGTTTCATAATGC
>CALXCA010000015.1 GCA_944386685.1 uncultured Clostridia bacterium
CGCTTGGGCGCGAACATTTTCCATAAAATTAATTTAAGAAATTCTAAATTTCCTCCAATCGTATTCAAAATTTATTTATTATTAATATATAAAAATTTCTTACTGAACATCAGCAAAATTTTTATAAAAAATTGCTGATGTTATTGACATGATATATCAAATGTGATAATCTAGTTTTGAAAACTATATTGATAGATTTTCAGAAAGGAAACATAAATTATGGAAAAATATTTTGAATCAGTAGATTGCAAAAATATAAAAGAAATATTATATAATTCTGTAAAAAAATTTTCAGACAATATTGCATTTGTAATAAAACACAAAAAGGACAAAGAAAATATAGAATATGAAAAAGTAACATACAAAAAATTGTTAGAAGATGTAAACAGTTTTGGGACAAAATTATATGAATTAGGACTAAAAGGCAAAAGAATAGCAATTGTTGGAAGAAACAGATATGAATGGGTAGTGGCACACTTAGCAAATTTATTAGGAAATATTGTATCTATACCATTAGACAAAGAGTTACAAGTAGATGAATTAGAAAGTTGCTTAGAAAGAAGCAAAGCAGATGTTGTTGTATTTGATGAAAAATACACAGAAAATATAAAAACAATAGAAAAAAATAATAAAACAAATTTAACTAAATATATATGTATGACAAAATTAGAAGGATATGATAATTTCTGGGATTTAAAAACAGATGGAGAAAATCTTATAAAACAAGGAAATACAGAATTTATAGATTGTAAAATAGATAATGATAAAATGGCTATTTTACTATTTACATCAGGAACAACATCAAAATCTAAAGCAGTAATGTTATCACAATATAATGTTGCATCAAATGTATATGCAATGCTACTTGTAGAAGACATACGTTCAACAGACCATAATCTAGCATTTTTACCATTTCACCATATTTTTGGTTCAACATGTATGATTGTAATGATTGCTGTTGGAGCTCAAACTTCTTTTCCAGATGGTCTAAGATATGTGGCACAAAATTTAAAGGAATATGAAATTTCAATATTTGTAGGAGTTCCTCTATTAGTAGAAGCAATCTATAAAAACATAGAAAAAGAAATTGACAAAAAAGGAAAAACAAAACTTATTAATAAAGCAAAAAAGATCAGCAACTTTTTGCTAAAAATAGGAATTGATGTAAGAAGAAAGTTATTTAAAGAAGTAATAGTTGCACTTGGCGGAAAAATGAGATTTATAATTTCTGGAGGAGCACCATTAGACAAAAAAGTAGCACAAGGGTTTAACGAACTTGGAATCGACCTTGTTCAAGGATATGGTTTAACAGAAACTGCACCGGTAATTTCTGCAGAAAACTTTAAAAAGAGAAAATTTGGTTCAATAGGTGTTCCAATGGGAAATGTAGAATTAGAAATTGTTAATAAAGATGAAAACGGAGTTGGAGAAATACGTGTAAAAGGACCAAATGTAATGTTAGGATATTATGAAAATGAAGAAGCAACAAAACAAGTGCTAAAAGATGGATGGTTTTACACAGGAGACTTAGCATATATAGATAAAGATGGTTACATCTTTTTAACAGGACGTCAAAAAGACATGATAGTTTTAAAAAACGGAAAAAAAGTTTTTCCAGATGAATTAGAAACATTAATAAAAAGAGTAGACTTAGTAAAAGAATGTATAGTTTATGGAATGCCAGATGAAAAAGATAAAAATGATGTAAAAATTTCTGTAAAAGTTGTTTATGATAAACAAGTAGCAGAAGAAAAATATCCAGGCAAAACAGAAGAAGAACTTAAAAAAATTATGTGGGAAAAAATCAAAGAAATTAATAAAACATTTCCACCATATAAATACATTAAGAATATGATTTTTACAGATGAAGAACTAATAAAAACTACAACACAAAAAGTAAAAAGAAATGAAGAAATAAAAAGAATTTTAGGATAGAAAATATTATTTTTATATTGGGGTCGGTCCTTTTCTCTATTGGGGTCGGTCCTTTTTTTGCTTAGTGGTTGTTGTTGGGGTCGGTCCCTTTTTTGATTGGGGTCGGTCCTAAAATCAAACCAAATATATAAATTGTTTTGTAATACCGCGTAAGCGACCAAATGAGCGTAGCGAATGCGATTTGGAGCAACCTACTTATTGAAATTCTTTTGTAGGTTGCGACACACAAGGTATAAAAAACAATTTATATATTTGGTTTGATTTTAGGACCGACCCCAATCAAAAAAGGGACCGACCCCAACAACAACCTCTAGACAAAAAAGGAAAATTTAAAATTATACTTGAAAGTTTATATATAATGTTATATAATTTGAGAAAAAAAGGAGAAAGAACATTGATATTTTATCCAGACGCATATTTTAAAAATGCCAAACAAATAACAACAGAATTTTTAAACAAAAATAATATAAAAGCACTAATATTAGATTTAGATAATACATTAATAGATTATGATAGAAATATGCCAGAAGGTATAATAGAGTGGGCAAATGAACTTAAGAAAAATGGCATAAAATTATATATAGTAACAAATACAAACAAAAAGAAAAAAGCAGAAAGTGTTTCAAAAAAATTAGATATACAATATAATTATTTTGCAACGAAACCATTAAAATTTGGATTATTAAAAGCACAAAAAAAATTAAAAGAAAAACCAGAAAATATAGCTGTAGTTGGAGACCAACTTTTTACAGATGTACTAGGTGCAAATAGATGTAAAATGTTTTCAATATTAGTAGATCCAATTGCAGAAAGAGATATATTAATAACAAAAGTAAAAAGACCAATAGAAAACTTTTTAAAGAAAAAATATTTCGAAAAACTAAACAAAGGAGGAGTTATGGATAAAAAATAGTATTATCCATACAATAAAAAATGTACATTAATGATACACATATTGTTTTTTATTTTATCATAGGCATATTAGGACTGCTTGTTGGAAGACTTGTGGCTTGGATGAATAAAAGACTACCAGAATATAAAAAAGTATTTTCCAGAGAGATGTTCCAAGAACATAAAATTAATCCAAAATGTAATCTTCCACTTATGATTATAACAATGATAATTTATATAGCATTATTATTTAGATATGGAATACAATCTACATTTATAGAAAATTTGAATTTAATAAAATTTATGATATTAACACCAATGCTGTTATCAGCATTTGTTATAGACTATAAATTACAAATAATACCAAATAGATTAAATTTAACAATGTTTGAAGTTGGACTTATAATAGCATTTTTATATGGAATGTCAAATGTAGCAATAACAATAGATATGTTATTAGGAATGTTAGCTGGAGGTGGTGTATTTTTAATAATAACATTACTAGGAAGTTTATTTTTTGGGAAAGAAGCACTTGGGTTTGGTGATGTTAAATTGATGGGAGCATTAGGATTATATTTTGGATGGGCAAATATTTTAGCAATATCTGCAATGTCATTTTTAATTGGTGCAGTATTAGGAATTATACTGGTAATAACAAGATTAAAGAAAAAAGATGAATATATACCTTTTGGACCATTTATAGTAATTGCAACATTTATAAGTATTTTTATACCTTTTAATATTTTATTACCAATACTTTTAAAAATCTTTACTTTAGGAACTTATAAAAACTAAATAATATGAAATTTTAATTTATATAATACAATGCGAAAAAAATTTAATATTATAAATCTTTTTCAAAAGAAAGTTATATTTGTTTAAAAATTCAGCAAATTAAAATTAAAATAAATAGGTTTATAGGCAAATCCTAACCAAAAACCTAAATAATATACAAGGAATTGAATTATAATGAATGGAAAAATGCAATGGTTAAGAAACAAACTATTAAGTATGGATTTACAAGGAATGATAGTATCAAACCCTGTTAATATTAGATATTTAACAAACATAAAAGCAGAGGGATTGTTATTAGTAACAAGAAAAGAAAATATATTTTTAACAGATGGAAGATATATAGAAGATGTTCATAATACACTAACATTATTTGATGAAATAGTTGTATATGACACAATAGGATTAACATTAGATGATTACGAAAATTTCTTTATGTTTTGTGAAAAAGTAGGATTTGAAGAAAATTATGTTACATATGCAAAATATAAAGAATATATGCACAAATTCAAAATTAATAGTTTAGTAGAAACAGAAGGAATGATAGAAAAACAAAGGATGATAAAAGATGAAGAAGAAATAGAATCAATTAAAAAAGCTTGCAAAATAACAGATGACTGTTATAATTATATATTAAATTATATCAAACCAGGAATGACAGAAAAACAAATTGCAAGAGAGATTGACGACTATTATTATAAACATGCAGAAGGAACATCATTTGACACAATTGTTGCATCTGGAGAAAATTCTTCTAAACCACATGCAATACCAACAGATAGACAAATACAAGAAAAAGATATAATAACAATAGACATGGGATGTAAAGTTAATGGATATTGTTCAGATATGACAAGAACATTTTTTGTTGGAGAAGTTCCAGAAGAAATAAAACCTATATATGATTTAGTATTAAAAAATCAACTACAAACATTAAATGATATGAAAGAAAACTTTAATACAAAACTTTTATCAAAAATGGTAGATAATGATTTTAGACTAAATAATTATGATTTAATTCATGCTTTAGGTCATGGAGTAGGGTTAGATATACATGAAGCTCCAACAATAAGTATTAGGTCAGAAAATATGTTAAAAGAAAATATGGTAGTAACAGATGAACCAGGAATATATGTAGCAGGAAAATATGGAGTAAGAATAGAAGATACAGTATTAGTTGGAAAAGGTGGAAGCGAACCTTTAACAAAATCAAATAAAGACTATGTTATAATTTAATTGTAAATAAAACTTTATTATTTACAATGTAAATTGTTACAAGACATAGAATTTATTAAAATTATATACTTCAAATTAATAAGCAATATTAATAAAATTTTATATTAAATAGGGAGAATATTATGGGGTTAAAAGTTGAAAATGTTAGTAAACATTTTGGTAGCAAATTAGCAGTAGATAACATCAGTTTTGAAATAAATGAGCCAGGTGTATTTGGTTTACTTGGAACAAATGGTGCAGGAAAATCTACTACAATAAGAATGATTTTAGGAATATTAAAAAAGGATTCTGGAAATATTACATGGAATGGAAAACCAGTAGAAAGAAAAAATATAAATTTTGGATATTTACCAGAAGAAAGAGGGATTTATCCAAAAACAAAAATATATGAACAATTATTGTTTTTCTCAGAATTAAAAGGAATGAAAAAAGAAGATGCAACAAAAGAAATTGATTATTGGATGGGAAGATTAAAAGTTGATGAATACAAAAACATGACAGCAGAAAAATTATCAAAAGGAAATCAACAAAAAATTCAATTTATAATATCAATATTACATAATCCAGAATTAATAGTTTTGGACGAACCATTTAGTGGCTTAGACCCTGTAAATACAGAAATGTTAAAAGAAGTTATTTTAGAATTAGTTGAAAAAGGAAAATATATAGTAATGTCAAGCCATCAAATGACTTCAATAGAAGAATTTTGTAAAGATATAGTTATTATAAATAAAGGAAAAACAGTATTAAAAGGAAATTTACAAGAAATAAAAAACTCATATAAAGCCAACAGACTAGAAATAGATACAGAAAAAGATATATCTAAAGAAATAGAAAAACAGAATATGAAATTAATAAAACAAGTAGATAGAAATTATGAAATAGAAATTAAAGACGAAGATGATGCATATACTTTAATGAAAAATTTAGTAAATAATAATTATAAAATTAATAAGTTTGAATTAAAGAGACCAAGTTTAAATGACATATTTATAGAAAAAGTTGGACAATAGTTTGCAAGAAATACTTTCTAGCAATTTGTGTATTATAGTTAGAAATAATAAACATAGTAATATGTCTTTAGAGAAAATAGAAAGGAATAGATTTTAAAATGAAAGATTTATTTATAGTTGCAAAATTTACAATAAAAGATATGATAAAAAGAAAATCTTTTATTATTTCAAATTTAATAATTTTATTATTTATTGTTATTGGATTTAATATACCTAATATAATGGACTTAATTACAGGAAAGAATACTCAAGAATCTGGAGACTCAAATTCAAGTGCAAATGCCTTTGAAACAAAAATGTTAATTGTAGATTCAGAAAATATTTTTGAAAATACATTAACAAATTTAAATGAAATGAACTTAGGATATAATTTTACTATCTCAAATGAAAATTTAAGCTTTGATAATATCAAACAAAAAATAGAAAATAAAGAATTAGATGAAGCAATAGTTATAAGTAAAAAAGAAAATCAAATAAACTTAGAATATATAGTAAAAAATTTATCAATGGTAAATTCAGTACCAGAAAGTTTGGTAAATGCACTTACAAGTTTATATAGTAATTTACAAATTTCAAAACTGGGATTAACACCAGAACAAATACAAAGTATTACACCAAATTTTGCTTTTGAGATGAAACAAACAGAAGAACAGGAAGTACAAGGAAATCCATTTGTAATAATGTTAATATCTTTAGTATTATTTTATGCAATATATTTCTGTGCATATCAAGTATCAAGCTCTATAACAACAGAAAAAACATCAAAAATAATAGAAACACTTGTTACATCAACTACACCAAGAACAATTGTATTAGGAAAAACAATTGGAATAGGAATTGTAGGAATAATACAAATAGTTGCAATTATTGCAACAGCATTAATTTCTAATGCACTATTCTTAGAAGAAGGAATATTAGATGGAATAATAGATTTTGACAATATAACACCATTTTTAGGATTAGTTACACTGGTATATTTTGTATTTGGATATGCAGTTTATGCTTTACTATATGCACTTACAGGTTCTACAGTAAGTAAGCCAGAAGATGTTCAATCCGCAAATGGACCAGTTGCAATTATAGCAGTTATAGGATTTTATTTATCATATTTTACAATGATGAACCCAACAAGTAACTTAAACCAAATTGCAGCAATTTTACCAATATCATCACCATTTTGTATGCCATTTAGAGTAATGATGGGAATTGCAACACCAACAGAATTAATAGTATCAATTGCAATACTTGTAATAACAATATTTGTAGTTGCAAAAATTTCTATAAAAATATATTCTCAAGCAATACTAAATTATGGAAGTAAAATTAGTTTAAAAGAAGCTTTACAAATGTATAAAAATAAAAATGTTTAAATATAAATGGATATATATTAAATTTTTTATTGAATAGGAAAAATCGCTTTTTCCTATTCAATAAAAGAGCTTCGCTCAAACGGATGCACACAAATTTTACTTTGTAAAATTTGGCGCGCGAACAATAACGCGGACTTTAAAGTGTTATAAATATATAAAATGTCCAAAAAAGTCCGCTATTGTTCTTGAATTATAACTAAATAAAAATAGGATATTATATAAAAAATATGCAAAAAGGAAAGAATGTTTATGTATGATACTATAATTATAGGAGCAGGACCAGCAGGAATAACTGCTGGTATATATGCCAAAAGAGGAAATTTAGAAACTCTAATAATTCATAATTGTGAATCTGCATTACAAAAAGCTACAAAAATTGAAAATTATTATGGATTTATAGATGGTATAACAGGAGATAAGTTATATTATAATGGAATTAGGCAAGCAGAAAAACTAGGAATTGATGTAAAAAATGAAGAAGTATTAAAAATAGAATTTTGTGCAGATGGTTTTAAAGTTATTACAAATGTAAAAACACATCTTACAAAATCTATAATTTTAGCAACAGGAACAAAGAAAAATGCTCCCAAAATTAAGGGCATAAAAGAATTTGAAGGAAAAGGTATAAGTTATTGTGCTATATGTGATGGATTTTTTTATAAAAACAAGACAGTTGCTGTTGTTGGAAATGGTAGTTATGCAGTTTCAGAAGCAAATGATTTAATTAATATTGTAAGTAAATTAATTATGTTAACAAATGGTGCAGAAAGACCACAAATAAGAGGAGATAATGTAGAAATAAACTCTAAACCAATAAAAGAATTTGCTGGTCAAGATAAAATAGAAAAAGTAGAATTTAATGATGGAACAGATTTAAAAATAGATGGAGCATTTATTGCTCAAGGTTCTGCAGATAGTAGTGATTTTGCAAGAAAATTGGGAATAATATTAAATGATAATAAAATAAAAGTAGATGAAAACATGGAAACAAATATAAAAGGAATTTTTGCTTGTGGAGATTGTATAGGTGGAACTTTACAAATTTCTAAAGCAGTAGATGATGGTATGGTGGCAGGTTTAAGTGTTATTAAGTATTTAAAAATACATTAAAATATAGTTATTTTTTAAATTTATAAAAATTTTAAATGCTAAATTTTATTTTTTCTATATATTGAAAACTATAGATTTCTTAAATCTTTTTATTGAATAGGAAAAATCGCTTTTTCCTATTCAATAAAAGAGCTTCGCTCAAACGGATGCACACAATTTTACTTCGTAAAATTGGCGCACGAACAATAACGCGGGCTTTAAAATGTTATAAACATATAAAATGTCAAAAAAGCCCGCTATTGTTCTAGATAAAAGATTAAATGGTTAAAAAATTAAGCATAAAAAATATATATGTTAATAAAATTTATAAATATATTATACGAGAAAGGAAAGTGATTAATATGGAAATATTAGAAATTAAAGGAACAGAACAATTTGATAAAGAGGTGTTAAAATCTGAACAAACAGTATTTGTTGACTTTTTTGCAACATGGTGTATGCCATGTAAAATGATGGCAGGAGTTATAGACAAAATGGCAGAAGAATATACAAATGTAAAATTTGTAAAAATAGATGTTGACCAAAATCAACAATTATCTGAAAAATATAATGTTATGAGCATTCCAACAATGATGGTCTTTAAAAAAGGAATGGCAACAAAAACATTTATTGGAGTAACAGATAAAGACGAAATAGCAAAAGAATTTTAAATATTAGATTGTGGGCTGCCTTTTTTTTGTTAGGGTCGGTCCCTTTTTTTGTCCGGTACCGGTTCTAAAATCAAACCCAACAAAAAAAGGGACCGACCCCAGACAAACAACAGACGAAAAAAGCGAGCATCTCAATTGAGATGCTCGCTTGGACTGCATTATTAAACTTGAACAGATACTACACGAATAGTGCAGTGATATGTTGCGTTAGAGATGACTACAAGGAATGTAACTCACAATAACACTGTCTCCAAAACCCTGAGAAAGAACAAGGTGTTCAATATCCTTAGAGGTTGTAAACAGATGTACTTTGAGTCCATTGAAAAATAGTTCACTACATACAGCGGCAACACCACGAACTCTGGGTTTAAGGGAGGGAGAAGGATAAACCGTAAGAAGCTCTTCCTCCTGTTCCTTATTCAACGAAATAGTCGTAAAGTTGTTCCTTTTTACAAAACAAAAAGCTTCATCTGCATAACTGTTGCGAAGAGAAAGGTTTTGCAGTTCTGTAAAACAGAACTTTGGAATAAAAACTTCGTTACCCACAAAGTTATTGAGAGAATGTTCCTCACTCTGCGAGTGTGCGCAAAACATCAGGTAGCCTGTTTCAACAACAATAGCAGTTGTATCTTCAGGGATAAAATTGTACTCCACTGTATTTACTGCTTTTTTTGCCTCTGCTTCAGCTTTGGCATTTTGTGCTGCCTTCTGAAGCAGATTCTGGTAAATAGTCTTATTACGCCGTTGACAAGTAGTAAGTTCAGAATCGGGTGTACGGGAATCTTCAGGAAGTCCATAGTGGACTACGCGAAGATAACGCTGAATGGTTACACGGTCACGCTCAAAGAATTTTTCAAGCGAACTCCAGGTAGCCCCCTGAGTGTTAATCAAATTAACACTCATACGTGCAATAGATTTCTGTTTGCTTAAATTGTTGCGACTGTTCATAAATACCTCCGCTAAAAATACTGTTCGACTACAAACTGCGAATATGCAGTATTTTGCAATCCAAAATACTAACACATGAAAATTATTATAACATAATAAAATAAAATAATCAATGATTATGTAAAATTTGATTCAATTTGTAATAAAAATTTTTTTAATGATTTTTATTACAAGAATGCTTTTTTAAGTAGATTTTAAATATTTTCTATTATAAAAAAGTAAAGTTACCATAAGCTTACTGCCTATAGTAATATGATATAAAAACAATTTTTTATTACGAATTAAAGAATAAATAAAAGGACTATTGAATTATGTAAAATGATATGATATAATAAGACTGTTTCGCATAAGCGAACATGCCAAAAAGGAGGTTATAGAAATGGCAATAAAAATGTACATAATTGCCAAAAAGGCTTACATTGGTTGGACATGGGATGCTTTGGAGAACTACTTTTTCCTTAGCAAAAAACTGTTAATTATGCAAATTAATCAATATTTTAAAGGAAAGGAAGATGTAGGTAGGAAAATTTGCTCTCAGATAGAAAAAAACAGCAATGTTTAAAAAGAAGAAAGATAACCTCATTAAGCAGGGCTGAATTTCAGCCCTGCATTCAAAATTATTACTATGTGTGCCTTTAGAGCGAAGCGAGAAAGGAATGGATTTTATAATGAATAGAGAAATGTTAAATGAATATAAAAATAAAGAAGAAAAAATGTTGCTTGCACAAATTTTTGACAAAATAGAAAATACAAATAAAAGAAATAAAATTGAATATACAGATTTTTTGGATATGTCACAAATAAAACTAGTACAAAACTTTATTAATAAGCAAAGAGTAAATGATTATATTTTAACTGGAGGATTTGAAGAAGCCGAAAGAAAAATCTTTATATTTTATCCAGAAAAATTTAATGAACAAGTTGTAAAAAAGAATATACCAAATATTATTCAAATTATAAGAATACAATTACCAGATGATTTGCAAGGAAAATATACACATAGAGATTATCTTGGTGGAGTAATGAAACTTGGAGTTAAAAGAGAAAAAGTTGGAGACATAATAGTAGATAATGATGGAGCAGATATTATTATAGATAAAGAAATATCTAAATTTTTATTGGAAAATTTAAAAGAATTAACTCGTTTTTCGAAATCAATAGTAACTTTAGAAAATATACAAAACTTAAGAAATGTAGAAATTAGAAAAGAAGAACTAGAAATAATTGCATCTTCATTAAGATTGGATAATATAATAGCAGAACTTGCTAGATGCTCTAGAAATAAAGCTATAGATATAATTAACATGGAAAGAGTATTTGTAAATTTTCAGGTAGAAACTAAAAAAACAAAACAAATAAAATCTGGAGATATTATTACAATTAGAGGAAAAGGTAGATTTATTATAAAAGAATTAGTTGGACAGACTAAAAGTGGCAGAAGTATTTTAAAAGTTGAAAAATTTGTATAATTTATTTATTATTAATAGATCAAAAACTTTCTACAAACTGTTATCAAAGTTAAAAATTTATAGTGTTACAATTGATGTGAAACAAATTTTAATATAATTCTGTAATATAATTAATTTGTTTCACATCATTGACACACATACAATGTAAAATATATTATGTCTTTACAACTTATTTTTCTATTTCTAGTAAAATATTTTTTTGAATATTTATATTTATCTAGTAATTTTTTGCTATTAATTTTAATTTTTAATTTTTTTACTTTATCATATGTTATCATATTTTTCACCTCTTTTTTTCATATTTTATACAAAAAAAGCCAATAATTCAATTATTGACTTTTCTTAAGTTAATGACATTGGGACTGACCCCAGACAAAAAAGGGACCGACCCCAGCAGAACAGTAAGAAAGTAACAGACCTCTAACAATAATAAAATTTAAAAATCAGATTTAGTCATAATATAAGCATCTGTTGAATTATTATAGTATTTTTTTCTAATACCTAAATTTTTAAAACCAAACTTTTCATATAGTTTAATTGCAGGAATATTTTCTACATTTACTTCTAAAGTAAATGATTTTAATTTTAAATCTGCACATAAATCAATTAAAGTTTCTAATAGTTCTCCACCAATTCCGCGACATCTACAAGATTTTTTTACAACAATATTATTTAGTGTTGCTTCATCAAGAACAACTAAAATTCCAGCAAATCCAACAACTTCATTATTTTCTTTTGCAATAATATACTTAGTTTTTTCATTTTCTAATTCTTGTTTTAGTACATTGTAGCTCCAAAAGTTGTCAAAATCAGAATACAAAGTATCTTTCATTAATTCTAAGTCAGCCAAAGTCATACTAGTTATTTCCATATAAAACTCAATTCCTTTCTAAAGCTCTTTCTGCTTGGGATTTTCTTAAATATAATGGCATTAAACTATTTTTTATATTGCGATTATATTTATATAATCCTGCAATTCCTAAAGAATAACTGCTTAAGTCATTTTTATCACAAAAAGAACAATTTTGTGTACTATTTTTTAATAATTCTTGATGTGCTAAAGCACCATCTCCTACAAAAGTTATATTGTCAAATATTTTTATTTTTGATATTACTTCGTCAATAGATAAAAATGCAAGATCATCAAGTTGTTGATAATTTTGGTCATTTTCAAATAAACCAAAATAAACATTATCATTTTTTGCATCAATAAGAGAACATATTATACCTTTTTTCTTAACATTATAGGCTAAAGATTCTAAAGAAGAAACTCCTATACAAGGAATATTTAAACTATCCTCAAATGCTAAAACAGTACCAACTCCAATCCTAATTCCTGTAAAAGAGCCAGGTCCTTTATCACAAACAATTAAATTAATATCTTTTAAATTTAAATTAGTTCTATTTAAGGCTTCTTCTATTACTGGCATAATTTTTTCTGAATGATTTCTTGCATCGTTTACAGTTATTTCTTCTTTACATTCATAATCTTCTAAAATAGCAACTGTACATATATTGCTTGCAGTATCTATACTTAATATTTTCATTGTTAATCACATTCCTTATTTACTTATATTTTAATAATATTTCTATTAAAAATAAACTTATAAAAATTATATACTTTTTGTTTTGTAATTTTTCTTTGATTTTTTTAATGAACTTATAAAAAACATAATTTGTTAGTTTAACCATTTTATTTTTGTTTTGTATTGCAAAACAAAATATTCATATAGTTTCTTATTTGTTCTCGCCCGATTTGAGCTTTAGGGCTGAAAGGAGAAAATCTCAAAGGGCTAGCGATTGTAGCAATTTATACAATAGTAAAGTTATACTTTCCTATTGTATAAATTCAAATAATAAAATTATTATACTACATTTAACTGTAAATTACAATAAGTAACATAAAAAATAAAAAAGCATATTATATATTAATGTATTATAATAATTTGCTATTTAAAAATTTTTTATATAATAGGAAACAATATGGAAATTTAGTTTTCATAACTTAAATTGAAAATAAAATTTTGAATATAAAAATTTTATTTTCAAAAAAATATATATTTTTTTATTATATAATTTGTTTTTAATTTAAATTGTGAGAAAAAATAATACATTTTAAATAGATAATACAGTAGGTTTATAGGTAGAACCTTATATAAAAACTTAAATTAAATAAAAAGGAAAGTGATTAAATATGGAACCAGAAATAGATATTTATTGTAAAAATGATTGTAAAAAGAAAGACTGCACATGTTTATATATTATAACATCATTAATTTCTTTAATATTATTTTTCTTTTTAGGAGTACTTGTACAAAGCTTAGTTGGAATTGTAGCTGCCTTAACATTAGGTGCAGTAATAGTTTTATTAATAACTCTAGCAATATTATTATTAATTTCTATAATATTACTATTATGTTGTAAAAAAAATAATAAAAAGAAAAAATGTTGTTATTGTTAGTTAAAGAATGTAACTAAATTTTATAAAAGGCAAAAAAGTGCCGGTTCTATTTTTTCCCTTTTTAATATAATTATGAAAGTTATACTTTCCTATTGTATTAAAAAGGGAAAAAATAGAACCGGCACTTTTTTGCCTTTTATAAAATAATACAGATTAATCCTCCAGACCCCTCATTAACAATACGCTCTAATGTTTCCTGTAATTTAATTTGAGCTTCTTCAGGCATTTTGGCAAGTTTTGTTTGTAAGCCCTCATTTACAAGTTCATGTAAACTTTTTCCAAAAATATTTGAATTCCAAATACTTGTAGGGTCACTTTCAAAACCAGAAAGTAAATAATCAACTAATTCTTCAGATTGTTTTTCAGAGCCAACAATAGGAGATACTTCTGTTTCTATATTAGCACGAATTAAATGTATGATAGGCTCTAAACAGACACATACATTTGCAAGAAAAAGTGGGCAATTCGTGGAAAGAAGAGTACATGGAATTAAGGAAATGAAGTATGATATTGAGTTTGGAATAGATGAATTAAAAATAGATAAATAGTTCATAGAAAAATTTAATAAAATATAAATATAAAAAGAGTGAAAAAGGATGCAAATTTGAAGCATCTTTTTTTCTTTGAGAAAAAAGAAAGGTTGTGAGGTTGGTGTTTATTTAAAAAAGAAGATAGAAAAATAAATTTTAAATATACAATATAAACGATGAGAGAAATGGAGGAAATATAGTAAATGAAGAAATATAAACATTATTATTTAACAAGTGAATCAGTAACAGAAGGGCATCCTGATAAAGTAGCAGACCTAATATCTGATTCAATTTTAGATGCTTGTTTAGAGCAAGATAAAAATTCTAGAGTAGCAGTAGAAACAATGCTATCTAATAACAGAGTAGCAGTTGCAGGTCAAATAACAAGTAATGCTATAATAGATATTGAAGATATTGTTAGAAAAACATTAAAGCAAGTAGATTATACAGATAAAGAAGTAAATATGGATTACAGAACTTGTGTAGTTGATGTAAATATTACAAAACAAAGTAATGATATAGCAATGGGAGTAAATACAGGGGGAGCAGGAGATCAAGGAATTATGTTTGGATATGCTACAGATGAGTCAGAAGATTATATGCCATCTCCAATAAGTATTGCTCATAAATTATCAAAAAGACTAGCAGAGGTAAGAAAAAATGGTGAGATGCCATATTTAAAGAGTGATGGAAAAGTCCAAGTAACAATGGAATACTTAAATGATTTTCCTTTTAGAATAGATACAATATTAATATCAGCACAACATTCAAAAGAGGTGGATTTAGAAACATTGCAAAAAGACATATTACAAAAAGTTATTGGAAAAGTAATTGAGCCTGATTTGGTAGATATTGAAACAAAATTCTTTATTAATCCAACTGGAAGATTTGTAATAGGTGGAGCAGTTGCTGATACAGGATTAACTGGTAGGAAAATTATTGTGGATACTTATGGAGGAGTTGCAAGGCATGGTGGAGGTGCATTTTCAGGAAAAGATGGAACTAAAGTAGATAGATCTGCATCATATATGTTAAGACATATTGCTAAAAATATTGTAGCAAATGGTTTAGCAAGAAGATGTGAAATTCAAATGAGTTATGGAATTGGATTAAATGAGCCACTTTCAATATTTATAGATTGCTTTGGTACAAATAGAATTCCAGAAGGTCTTATAATAAAGATAATAAAAGAAAGATTTGATTTAACACCACAAGGAATAATTGAATATTTAAAACTAAAAGAGCCGATATATTCTAAAACTACAAATTATGGTCATTTTGGAAGAGAGGGCTTTACTTGGGAAGAATTAGTTCAAATATAATAAAATTATGAAAAGACTTGTATAAAGTTTGAACAAGAGTTAATATACAACACAAACTTTATACGAGGTCTTTTTTTAGTTTGGAGAGGTGAATATAAAGTGTATATTTTAATTTTAATAGGAGTAGCAATGTTAAGTTCATTTTTAACATTGGTATTGCATTGTTGTTTAATCGTAGGAAAGGATAGTGATAAAAATTGGGAGGAAGAGCAGATTATGAAGAAAGAAGAAACAGAAGAATAGAAAGGTATAAAGAACTTTCTAAAAAAGCAAAAGAAAGGTCTAATCAATATATGAATTCAAATGCTAATAAGACTTTAAGTAGAATCCCAGTAGGACAGCCAATATTAACTGACCAGTATTCAGCTAAAGCACATACAAGATTAATAGAAAAAGCACATAATAATATACGAAAATCAATAGAAATGGATGATAAAAGCAAATTTTATAATGACAGAGCAAAATCAGCAGAAAATAGCAAAGTAATATATAGTGATGATCCACAAGCAATTGAAAAGTTAAAAGAAAAATTAGAAAGATTAGAAAATGAAAGAAATTCAATAAAAGCAAGAGAACATGAAAGTTGGGAACTTGCAAATATTGGTGCTACTATAAGAGAAACCAAAAAGAGAATTGAAAGACTAGAAAATCAAGAAAAAATACAATTTCAAGAAGTTAATTTTAAAGGTGGAAAAATAATTCATAACAAGGAGATAAATAGAATCCAGTTTCTATTTAACAGTATTCCAAATGAAGATACTAGAAAGATATTAAAATTACATGGATTTCATTGGTCAAGAAAAGAACAGGCTTGGCAAAGAGAATTCAATCAAAATTGTATAAGAGCAACACATATTATACAAGAAAAAATTAAAGAACTAGATCAACAGGAGGGTGAAGAATTTGAGTAATTTTTAAAGGTAAAACTACTCTAAATAAAAAGCAAAAGGGCACAAAATCGATTCTCGTGCGAGAGAATCTAAAGGAGAAAATATAAATGGATTTAATAATGAAATTAAATATAGTAAATAAACATGAATATGAAGAACAAGAGGATTACAGAGAAATTATTTTAAAAATACCAAACCAAATGGAAAGGATGGAAAGAGATTTTAGATATCTAGGATTAGATTATAATAATTTATCAATTCAAGATACACATATATTAAATTGTGAAGTAATTGATAAAACTGATCCAAGTTTTTCTGGAGCAATTTCAACAGAAATTTCAAATATTATTTCTAGAGCAAAAGATTTAGGATACACAACACCATTCCAAGATATTAAAAAAATGTTTACTATTATAAATACTTTTAATAGTAAAGATAAGGATAAATTATTAGCAATACTAGAATGTAAAGAAAGAGAAATCTCAAAAATGAAAGATGTAATTAAATTTGCTAATAATATTAATTGTTTTGAATTGCTTGAAGCTTATAATGAAGAAGACTTGGCAAGAAAGTTAATTTATAACAATGAAATAGATATAGAAGATTTAATGGAATATAGTGATTTACAAAAACTAGGAAGAGATATATCTATAGAACAAAAGATTCTAATGACAGAACAAGGATATTTAAGACAAAATGAAGAATTATATTAGCAAAAAGTGGACAACTTGGGAGGTCTAAATGACCTCCTCGATTTTTAAGAGCACACAGCTAAAAGCCACGCTTTTAGGCAGTTTTCGGGCGAGGGGAGGTCGCCCTGATCCTGCAAAATTGCTAAAAGCAATTTTGATGTGCAAGGAGCAAAACAAGGAGGTATTTTTGGAGAAGAAAAAAGAATGTGAAAAGTTAGAAAAATTGACAATAAGACTTTCCAAAGATAAAAAATTAAAAGATGCAACATTTCCAAAAAAAGTTTAAAATAAAGGCAAAAAAAGTTGTGGAAAAAAAGTTGTTATGCTACAATAATAAAAGAAGTGATATTTTTGTAAAAAATTATAATGAAGCAAAACTTATAAACATAGAGGAGTAATATATATGAGTGATTTTACTTTTTTAACTGAAGAACAATGTTTTGGTAATGATAAACTAGATATATTAAAAAAAAGAGGAACAAAAGCAGCAATAACAGATTTTTCTATTCTTTTAGGTGCGTATGTTTCTGATTATCATATAGATAATGATAGTTCTTTGGAGGGAAGAACAGGATATTATTGGACAAAATCAGATGATGGAGATAATGACGCGCGCGTGGTTGACGATGATGGTTCTAGAGATTACAACGATGTTTACAAACGCGGTGGTGGGGCTCGCCCAGTTTTACCGTTCTCATCAATCAGCTCAATCCCCACGAACGGAGAGAGTGGGAAAAGAGCAAGAGATGGTGTGCTTGAAGTAGAATATGGATATTACCCACAAAAAGCAGTTTCAAGAGATATGCAGGATAGATTAGAAAGAGCATATAAAAGTGGAACTATTTCAAAAACAAGAAATAGTTATACAACTGACTCAAGAAAACATAATACATATGATGAAAAATTTTTAGCAAAACAACACGAAGAATATGAATATAATGGAAAGAGATATGTGAGGGTTGAGGCAAATTCTGACTTTGAATGGGGCGAAATTCAACTTTCAAATGGAGAAAGTTATAGAGATGGAGATAATGTATGGGTAGAAGTACAACCAGTTAAATGGCTAGTTGATGAAAGAGCAAAAGTTATGATAACAGATAAATTGATTTTTTCTGGAGTACAATTTAATTATACGAGAAATTACCATACGAGAGATTTTGATAAAACAGACATAAAAACATTTATGGATAGATATTTGTCTAGAGATTTAGAACAATCAAGAGGAACGATAACTTTGGGAGAACAAACAGAAGAATTTAAACCAAGAAAATCTAGATTACAGAAATTAAATCCAGATAAAACTAAAGAGCAGGACAGAGCAAAAATGACAGATACTGAAATAATACACAATTGGATTGAAGCAGGGGAATCAGTATTACTTAGAGGACCTTCTGGAATAGGAAAAACAGAAAGAATTAAATCACTATATCCAGATTTAATTTACATGAAATTAACAAATAATATGTTTCCAGAAAAAGTAGTAGGATCAGTAAATTTACAAACAGGACAAAGCATTCCACCAGACTTTGCAAAAACAGTCATAATGCAAGAGGCAACAGAAGAGGAAAGAAAATTAATAGAAGAAAACATACAAAACATATATGATATAGCAGATGAAGTATATGAAAGGTCAAAAACAAGCGACAAAAAAATTGTAATTATGCTAGATGAACTTTTAAATGTAAAACCAGCAGTTCAAAGTTTAGTATATACTTTAGTATTAAATAGAATGGTAGAGATAGGAAAAGGATTAAAATTACCAGACAATGTAGTAGTAGTAGCAACAGGAAACCAAAAGAAATATTCAAATGTAGCAGAAGATTTGGCAGAGCCATTAGAAAAGAGATTTGATCATATATTAGATATGGAGCCAAAAGTAGGAGAATGGATAACAGAATATGCAATACCACAAAAAATACACCCAGCAGTAATAGGATATATGTTGTCAAAATATAACAATTCTGGAAAAAGTGAAGATATACAAGACATAGGATATTTTTATGAAGAGCCAGAAGTAGGAGAAGAACATTTAGATAGAAATGGATGTAAAGGAAGGACAAATGATCCAAGAGGATGGACATCAATATCAAATACATTATATAATTTTGAAAGAAATTTAGAGCAAGGTAAATATGAAGGAAAAGATGTAGAAGATATAATACAAAGGTCAATAGGGACAAAACTAAGAGAAGAATGGGCAGCAGAATTTTTTGATTTTTATAATCTCCCAACACTAACACCAGAAGAAGTAGTAAAAGGAATGGGAGAAGGATATACGCAAGCAGATTTGCCAAGAGATATAAGCGAAAGATTTGCATATATGACAGCATTAATAACAGCAGATGAAAAACAAGTAGAAACATGTAGAGAGTTCATAAGAAAATATTGTGATCCAGAATATTTAGAAGTATATGATATATATTGGGCAGGAAATGATGAAAGAAGACAAGAGAAAATAAGTGAATTACAAGAAATGACTTTAGCTTTGCATACAAGTAAAGAAACCAAAAGTTTTGCACCAGATGGAGCAAGTAGATATCCAGACATAGGACAAATGTATAGTGCATATTTAGGAAGAGATTCAAAAGAAATAATTAGGGAGTGAAGAAAATGAGAGAGATTGAATATAGTGAGGCAGCAGTCGAAGTATTAGACATATTAAATCATACAAATAAAGAAGATGTGGCAAGAATACCACAAAGTTTTATAAAATTTTTAACTAATATTTCAAGCAAGAGTTATAAAGTTAAATTCAATCATGAACAGCCAATTAATGGTTTAAATTTAAAAAAACAAACAAGAGAATTATTAGGATTTATATATATTACGTGGTGGTGTGATAAAGAAGAACGTGAAAAATATAAAAATCAAATACATGAAAGCAATATAAAAAAAGAAGAAATAAAAGAAAACTATAATATAAATGAAATTTTTAAAAATAGGAAACAAAATCAAGAACAAAAAATAAGTGAAAATAAAATGATTGAACCAACAAGTATGATAGAATATAAAAAAGAAAGTGTATTTAGAAAAATTATAAATAAAATAATAAGTTTTTTTAATAGTAAAAATGGAGGAAAGTAGAATGATTGATAAAGAATTAATAGAATTACAAAAAGGATGTCTTGCTACTTGTGTTGTAATTCCGAACGAAGATTGTGAAGAACTAGATTCAAAAATTATTGTGAATAGCAATTGCAGTGATAATGAATTACTTAAGACTTTTAAAGAAAATATCTCTAATAAAGAAAAATTAAATTATTTGGTAATATCTGAAATTGATAAATTGGACGAAGAAGCACAAGACAAGTTTTATCAAATTGTTAAAGATAGAGAATTTTTTGGATATAAATTACCAAAAGAGATAATTATTGTATTAACTGTAAAAAATAAAGAAGGATTAAAAAATATCTCACAGAAACTTTATAATTTTTGTATTGTTACATTTTAAATTACAGTGATTTTATAATAAATATAAGGAGTAGTATATGAGTGATTTTACTTTTTTAACTGAAGAACAATGTTTTGGTAATGATAAACTAGATATATTAAAAAAAAGAGGAACAAAAGCAGCAATAACAGATTTTTCTATTCTTTTAGGTGCGTATGTTTCTGATTATCATATAGATAATGATAGTTCTTTGGAGGGAAGAACAGGATATTATTGGACAAAATCAGATGATGGAGATAATGACGCGCGCGTGGTTGACGATGATGGTTCTAGAGATTACAACGATGTTTACAAACGCGGTGGTGGGGCTCGCCCAGTTTTACCGTTCTCATCAATCAGCTCAATCCCCACGAACGGAGAGAGTGGGAAAAGAGCAAGAGATGGTGTGCTTGAAGTAGAATATGGATATTACCCACAAAAAGCAGTTTCAAGAGATATGCAGGATAGATTAGAAAGAGCATATAAAAGTGGAACTATTTCAAAAACAAGAAATAGTTATACAACTGACTCAAGAAAACATAATACATATGATGAAAAATTTTTAGCAAAACAACACGAAGAATATGAATATAATGGAAAGAGATATGTGAGGGTTGAGGCAAATTCTGACTTTGAATGGGGCGAAATTCAACTTTCAAATGGAGAAAGTTATAGAGATGGAGATAATGTATGGGTAGAAGTACAACCAGTTAAATGGCTAGTTGATGAAAGAGCAAAAGTTATGATAACAGATAAATTGATTTTTTCTGGAGTACAATTTAATTATACGAGAAATTACCATACGAGAGATTTTGATAAAACAGACATAAAAACATTTATGGATAGATATTTGTCTAGAGATTTAGAACAATCAAGAGGAACGATAACTTTGGGAGAACAAACAGAAGAATTTAAACCAAGAAAATCTAGATTACAGAAATTAAATCCAGATAAAACTAAAGAGCAGGACAGAGCAAAAATGACAGATACTGAAATAATACACAATTGGATTGAAGCAGGGGAATCAGTATTACTTAGAGGACCTTCTGGAATAGGAAAAACAGAAAGAATTAAATCACTATATCCAGATTTAATTTACATGAAATTAACAAATAATATGTTTCCAGAAAAAGTAGTAGGATCAGTAAATTTACAAACAGGACAAAGCATTCCACCAGACTTTGCAAAAACAGTCATAATGCAAGAGGCAACAGAAGAGGAAAGAAAATTAATAGAAGAAAACATACAAAACATATATGATATAGCAGATGAAGTATATGAAAGGTCAAAAACAAGCGACAAAAAAATTGTAATTATGCTAGATGAACTTTTAAATGTAAAACCAGCAGTTCAAAGTTTAGTATATACTTTAGTATTAAATAGAATGGTAGAGATAGGAAAAGGATTAAAATTACCAGACAATGTAGTAGTAGTAGCAACAGGAAACCAAAAGAAATATTCAAATGTAGCAGAAGATTTGGCAGAGCCATTAGAAAAGAGATTTGATCATATATTAGATATGGAGCCAAAAGTAGGAGAATGGATAACAGAATATGCAATACCACAAAAAATACACCCAGCAGTAATAGGATATATGTTGTCAAAATATAACAATTCTGGAAAAAGTGAAGATATACAAGACATAGGATATTTTTATGAAGAGCCAGAAGTAGGAGAAGAACATTTAGATAGAAATGGATGTAAAGGAAGGACAAATGATCCAAGAGGATGGACATCAATATCAAATACATTATATAATTTTGAAAGAAATTTAGAGCAAGGTAAATATGAAGGAAAAGATGTAGAAGATATAATACAAAGGTCAATAGGGACAAAACTAAGAGAAGAATGGGCAGCAGAATTTTTTGATTTTTATAATCTCCCAACACTAACACCAGAAGAAGTAGTAAAAGGAATGGGAGAAGGATATACGCAAGCAGATTTGCCAAGAGATATAAGCGAAAGATTTGCATATATGACAGCATTAATAACAGCAGATGAAAAACAAGTAGAAACATGTAGAGAGTTCATAAGAAAATATTGTGATCCAGAATATTTAGAAGTATATGATATATATTGGGCAGGAAATGATGAAAGAAGACAAGAGAAAATAAGTGAATTACAAGAAATGACTTTAGCTTTGCATACAAGTAAAGAAACCAAAAGTTTTGCACCAGATGGAGCAAGTAGATATCCAGACATAGGACAAATGTATAGTGCATATTTAGGAAGAGATTCAAGGAAAGTACAAAATAAAGAAAAAGAAAGAAGCTAAATTTAATAATTTTAAGGAAGGGAGAAACATATAATGGGAATTAGTACAGATTTGATTTATGATGTAAAGAGAAAAATGTTAGCAAAATATCCTAGATTCGGTAGCGAAATAGCTGTGGCTAATATTGAATTTAAAGAAAATTTACCATATCATACTGCAGCAACTGATGGAAAAAATGTATATGTTGATCCTAATTATTTTGAAAGTTTAAGCGAAAATGAAAGAATATTTATAATAGCACATGAAATAATGCATATTAAATTTATGCACATGTTTAGATTAAAGGATAAAGATGGTAAAAAAAGAGATCCAGACCTTTGGAATATAGCAACTGATGCTATTATAAATGCAAATTTGGAAAGAGATGGATTTACAATTAAAGAAGGATATGTAAATATGCCAGAAGCATTAAATTATTCGGCAGAAGAATTTTATCAAAAGTTATTGGAAGAAAAAGAAAAGAAACAGAATGAACAACAAAATGGACAAAAGCAGGAGCAAGGAGATGGACAGGAACAAGGTCAAAATAGTGGACAAAGCAAAGAACAAGATGGTGGTCAAAAGCAAAAGGATAAACAAAGTCAAAATCAAGAAGAAAATGATGAACAAGAAAATGGGCAAGATAATAATAAGGAAAAATCGGATAAAGATGAAAATCAAAATTCAAATGAAGGCAAATATAAAGGTGATGATCATAGCTTATGGGAAGAGGCTTTTAAACAACAACAAGCTTCTAAGGAAAAAGGGCAAAAGCAAAGTAATACACAAAAAAAGCAAGAACAACAAGCACAAGGGCAAGAGCAAATTGGCGAAGAACAGATAGATATGGATTTTGACGAAAGAGGAGAATTTGAAGATAATAGAAAAGAAAAAAGAGAAAAGTTTAAATCTAGACGAGAAAAGACTCAAAAAGGCATAAGAAGTGCAAAAGAAGAAACAATTAAATTAGGAAATATAGGTGAAAGCAAAGAAGCTATTGATTGGAAAGTTTTATTACGAAGGGAAGTAGAAAAAACAGAAACAATTTGGAGTCAAAGGCGTTCTATTGCAGAAAATAATTATGCTTATAGACTAGAAGAAAATGATATAGAAGATGAGGCAGAAACAGAAATAATGATAGATGTTTCTGGATCAGTAGATTTAGATTTAGTAAAAGCATTTTTAAGGCAAATAAAGCCAATCTTAAAGCAATCAAAATTAAAAGTGGGATGCTTTAACGAAAAGTTTTGGGGGCTTGTAGATATTAAAAGTGCAAGAGATATAGATAATTTTGCTATACCTAGAGAGGCTAGAGGACATTCTGCATGGACAGAGGATTGGGATTTAGCAGTAAGAAGTTTTACCCGAAAAAGAGAAATAAATAAAATAGTATTTACTGATGGTTATCCATGTCCTGGTACAATGCCAAAAGAAGATTTAAAGAGAGAAAATGTTATTTGGTTAGTCTATGGAAATAAAGATTTTCAACCTTGTTGTGGTAAGGTTATAAATATTACTGAAAAACAATTAGAACAATTACATCAAATTGATAAAAGTAGTTCTATTGATGAGTTAAGTAGATAAGTTAAAAGCAAATTAAATAGATGGAGTAAAGTTAACTGGAGCAGGGCAAGAGTTTTTTAAATATGCAGAGCAAGGACTTGCAACCTTGAATTTAGGTGAAAAGTTAATAATGCAAAAAAGTGATTTAGCAACTGTAGAAATAGCAATAGGTTGTCCATCACATCTAACAACATTTTATCTAATGGATTATATAGAAAAGGCAAAAACTGATTACCCTGATTTAAAAATAAACCTTATTAGTGGTGCAAATTTTGATAAAACGATACAAATGTTAGAAGAACATAGACTAGATTTTATAATAGATACAACACAAGTAGATACAAATTATAATAACCTTGTAATTGAAGAAATAAAAGAAGTACAAAATATATTCATTTCTAACAAACCAATTAAAATAAAAGATTTAAAAGAACTAGAAAGTCAAAAGTATATATTGAATTTTGAATATAGTTCTACTATAAAGAAATTGAGAAATATACTAAAACAGCATGATGTAGAAATAGAGTCAAATATGCAATGTGATATAACAGAGTTGAGAGTAGAGGCTACAAAACGAGGATTAGGAATAGGTTATGTAATGAAAGAGGCTGTAAAAAACGAATTAGAAAACAAGGAATTATATAAAGTGGAATTGCCGATAGAATTACCTAAATCTAAAATTAATTTAATCTATATAAAAGAACAATTAACACAAGCAGATAGAAAATTTATAAAAGAATATTTGAAAAAATAAGCATCACAAAATGGTGCTTTTTTCGTTATATAAAGAAAGAAAAAGTGTAAATCAAATTGCAACAGAAATGAATTTACAAAGAAGTACAATATGGAGAATAAAAAATAAAACTCAAGATAAAATCTTGAAATATTTATTGGGAGGAAAATAAAATGTTTAATAATTTTGATTTAAGTGATGAAGAAATATTGAAAATATTAGAAGATTATAAACCTTTAATAGTAAAAATGAGTAGATTAAGAGATGGTCTTGATGAGGATTTAATGCAAGAAATTAAATATATAATTTATAAAACTTTAACAAAAAATAGAAAAAATTTATAAAAAATGCAACATCGGTATTTTAAATTGAAACTCCTATTATTGAAGGAGATAAGAAAATATGGATGATAAAAAAGAAATCAAACCAGTTACTGAAGTAAAAGAAATAAAGGAAACAAAAGATTCTAAAGAAACAAAAGCAACATTAAAAGTAAATCAAAAAGAAGAAATGGAACTTATTATTGCTTATGCTCAAGTATCAATTCATACTTTACAACACAGTGGAACAGAAATTACACCAAAAGCAATTAGAGAAGAAATAAAAATGTTTTACAATAAGTTTGGTAATGAAGATATTAAAAGATTAGCAAATACTATTGTGAAAGAGAAAAAGGAGAAAAAATAAAATGATTAAATATATTATTTTCTCTGTAATCTCTTTCATGCTTGGTATTTTTGCCAGAGAGATTATAGAGATATTAGAAAGAAAAAAGAAAAAAGATGATATTGCTTATGAACAATTAAAACAAGCACATATTCAAGCAACTATGGAATTATCAGGAGGAAGAAAAACTATAAGCAATCGAGCATTTAGAAATTGGAATTCTTCAATATATAAATATAATGAAAAGAACCAAAGTTACCAATTAAAGAGTGGTATTAATGTAGGAGCAGATGTACCTAAAACTATAAAGTGGAAATAATTGTAATATTTTTTTTATATGTTCAATATACATTAAACAGAGGTGACGGAATGGACAAAATATTTGATAATATAGATACAAAGATAGTAGACAAGTTTGAAAAATCTATAATTGAGATTTTGAGTATTTATTTAATTAGTTCAGCAAATAAGCAAGGATTAATTGATGATAATATGAAAGAATATATAATACATAACATTTGACTTTGGAGGATTGAGTATGGATTTATATACAATTAGAAAAGAGTTAAGTGAGGGAAAATCTATTTATGATTTACCTTTAAGAGTTACATATTATGCGAGAGTTTCAACAGAGAAAGAAGAACAAAAAAATTCATTGGGAAATCAAGATACATATTATAAAAACAAGATATTAGAAACACCAAAATGGGTTTTAGTTCCTGGATATACAGATGATGGAATAACAGGAACATCTACTAAAAAAAGAAAAGATTTTAACTCAATGATAGAGGATGGATTAAATGATAAATATGACTTGATTTTAACAAAAGAGGTATGTAGATTTGCAAGAAATACATTAGACACATTACGATTAACCAGAGATTTATTAGCAAAGGGAAAAGGAGTATATTTTGAATTAGATAATATCAATACATTAGAACAAGAAGGAGAACTAAGATTAACTATTATGGCATCACTTGCTCAAGACGAAAGTAGAAGAATTTCTGAAAGAGTAAAATTTGGTTTCAAAAGATCAATAGAGAATGGAAGAGTTCTAGGAAATAATTCAATTTGGGGATACGAAAAAGATAATTGTAAATTGAAATTAAATGAGGAAGAAGCACAAATAGTAAAAAAGATTTATGAAATATATTCTACAGGAAAAATAGGTATTAGAAAAATTGGAAAAGAACTTGCTAGACAAGGGATATATACAAGAGATGGTGAAGAATTTGCATATTCAACAATTAAAAATATATTGACTAATCCAAAATACAAAGGTTTTTATTCAGGAAACAAAACAAGAGTTATAGATTTTATGACAAAGCAAAGAGTATATTTGGGTGAAGATGAAATTGTAGAATATAAAGCAAAAGAAGATGTAGTTCCTCAAGTTGTAGATGATAAAATTTGGGAAAGATGTAATGAAATTTTTAAGAAAAGAAGTGAACAGGCTAAAAGCTTAACCAAAGGATATAATAATAAATATAAATATTCAGGAAAAATATTTTGCAAACATGATGGACAAAGTTATTGGAGATCCATAAATCGAGGAAAAGAATTTTGGCAATGTTCATTATATAATAAGAAAGGAACACAAGGTTGCGAACATAATGTTAATGTATATACAGAAACATTGGATTTAGTATTTGTAAAAATATTTAAAGAATTATTTGTTCATAAAGATGAGTTCATTAATAACTTATTAGAGAAATCTATGACTTATATAAAGGAATGTATGACAGGAAATGATATGCAAAGACTTGAAGAAAAGATTGAGAAAACTAAAAAAGAAAGAAAAAAATTAATAAAATTATATACTACTGATTTAATAGATGAAAAAGAATTTGAAGAAGAAAACAACATTTATAATGATAAAATAAATAAACTAGAAGATGAATATAATAAATTAAATGAATCAAGAAATTTAAATAATATAAATCAGTTAGAAGAAAATTTAAGAAAGAGTTTTCAGAAAGATATGGAATTTAATTTAGGTGTGCCAGATGAAATAACAGATAAAATATTAGATAAAATAGAAGTTGAAAGATTAGATGATAATGGATTAGCAAATTTAGAAATCTTTTTAAGTGTTGGAATAAGATTAAACATATTATATAAAAAGAAAAAGATAATCAAATACATAGAGCAACAAAAAGTTGCAATTTAAAAGCTCAAAAGGGCTTTTTTCTTTTTAAATAAAAACTCCCAAAGTGTTGACAATACACTAAAACAGAGTTACAACACAACTAAGATTATTAGTTGGGAGTGATTTATATGAATTTATATGAAATGCGAAAAGCATTATCTTCTGGAAAAAGTATATATGATCTACCGTTAAGAGTGACATATTATGCTAGAGTATCAACAGAAAAAGATTATCAAAAAAATTCTCTTGAAAACCAAGATACTGATTATAAAAAGAAAATTTTGTCAGTACCTAAATGGACATTAGTAAACGGATATACAGATGATGGAATCACAGGGACATCTACTAAAAAAAGAGATGACTTCAATGCTATGATACGAGATGGATTAGAAGATATGTATGATTTAATATTAACAAAAGAAGTATGTAGATTTGCAAGGAATACAATAGACACATTACAAATAACAAGAGAATTATTAGCAAAGGGAAATAGTGGAAAAATATAAAAAAGAACATATAGATACTACTAATTTGGAAAATAAGATAGAAGAGATAGAACAGAATAAAAAAGGTTTAGTAAAGTTATATTCAATAAACAAAATTGATGAAAATGAATTTGAAGAATTAAATAATGAATACAAAAATAAAATACTTGAATATAAAGCACAATTAATAGATATAAAAAATGACAAATATGGAAGGGAGATGGAAAAAAATGCTGGTAAAATAAGAGAATATTTTAACTTTGATAATTTTGAAATAACAAAGGAATTTATACATAACAAGATAAGTTGTATATATGTTAAGAAGTTAGAAAAAAATCATGTAAGATTAAAAATAAATTTCCACCTCGATCTTACGATGTCTGAGGTGGATAAAAAAAGTATCTGTTTAGGTCTTATTATATGTATTGATGGTGCTGTAGCACGTAGTTTTACTCCAAATCTTGAACCTTGTTTTACCATTTCTGGTTCTTCTAAAACTAATTCATCAATAGATGGTGTAACAATACCATATCCTTTTCTTTTTACATCTTCTAAAGCGGAAGAAATTTTATCATATTTTTTCTTTGTATCAGCTAAATCATGCATTATAGAAAATAATTCACCCTCATTTGTTATTTCTAACCCAGTAATTTCTGATAATACTTTATAAAATAACTCGTTTTTTAAATTAATTGTTATACAAACTTTGCCTGTTCCAAGCATAATATTATCAATAAATGTTTTAGAAATAATATCTGTCGATTCTATTGCAGAAACACAATTAGAAATATCTTTTAAAGCAGAAACATCTATAAAAGCATTTTTTATTTGTTCAAATAATTGTGATTTTAAAGGATGATTATAATCTAGCGAATTTACCCATTTTGGAAAGTTTATTTTTATTTCTTCAACAGGAAATTCGTATAATAGACTAGCAAACATTGAATTAATATCATCTGCTGTTAATTGTTCACAATTTATAGGCATAACTTTAGTATGATATTTATCTGATAGCTGAACAGAAAGTTCTTTAACTTCTGGCGAATGTGGATTTTCTGAGTTTAATAAAATAATAAATGGCTTATGTAATGCACGAAGTTCGCTAACAACTCTTTCTTCTGCTTTAATATAATCATCACGAGGAATATCTGTTATAGAACCATCTGTTGTAACTAGAATACCGATTGTAGAATGTTCTTCTATAACTTTTTTTGTTCCAATTTCTGCAGCTGTTTCAAATGGAATTTCTTCTTCTGACCAAGGTGTTTTTACCATTCTTGGCATATCATCTTCTAAATATCCAATTGCATTGTCTACTAAATACCCAACGCAATCTACTAAACGAGTTTTTAATTTTAAATTTTTATCTATTGTAATTTCTACAGCCTCATTTGGTACGAACTTAGGCTCAGTAGTCATTATTGTACGACCACCAGCACTTTGTGGAAGCTCATCTTTAGCTCTTTCTTTTTTGTATTCATTATCTATATTAGGAATAACAAGTAAATCCATAAATTTTTTAATAAATGTAGATTTACCAGTTCTAACAGGACCTACAACTCCTATATAAATATCTCCATCTGTTCGTTTGGCTATATCTTGATATAAGCCTACATTATCCATTTAAATACCTCCTCTTACTATAATTGAATAGATTTTATTAAATCTAACCAATTCTAAAAATACTTTCGTTTAAGACAAACTAAACTTTTACTAATATATATGGTAATTCTTAATAAATATGATAAATCTTGCAAAAAAATTTTTTTTGTGATAGAATAGGAACGTTAAGATACATATAATAAAATAGGGGTGAATTAAGTTTTTTTAAAATTAAAACTTATTATATTATTTAAAATGTAAATATTTAATAAGAAAAAATTATAACTTTTTATAACTAATAAACTTTATGGAAAGGAAAGAAAATTAAAATGGATAAAAGACAAGAAATAGAAGACTTATTAAAAGAATATAACCAAGAACATATTATAAAATATTTTGATAAACTAAATAAAAATCAAGAGGAAGAATTATTTAAACAAATACAAAAAATAGATTTACACCAAATAACAGAACTTTATAATAATACAAAAAGACCAATTGAATTTAAAGAAAGTAAAATAGAAGCTTTAAAATATTTAGATAAAGCAAAACTTACAAAAGAACAAAAAACAAAATTTGACGATTTAGGTAAACAAGTAATAAAAAATGGACAATATGCAGTTGTTACTATGGCAGGAGGTCAAGGAACAAGACTTGGACATAATGGGCCAAAAGGAACATTTAAACTAGATGTATATGGAAAAGGAAAATATTTATTTGAAATTTTAGTTGATAATTTAAAAGAAGCTAATAAAGAATATGGTGTAATTATAAATTGGTATATAATGACAAGTAAAGAAAATAATCAAGAAACTATAGAATTTTTGGAAAAAAACAATTATTTTGGATATGACAAAAATTTTGTTAAAATATTTATGCAAAGTGAACTTCCAATTGTTGATGCAAATGGAAGATTGATGATGGGAAAAAATTATAAAATAAAAGAAGCATCTGATGGAAATGGTGGTACATATTCTTCTTTAAGAAGAAGTGGATGTTTAACAGATATGAAAGAAAAGGGAATAAAATGGGTATTTATAGGTCCTGTTGATAATGCTTTATTAAAAATGGCTGATGTAACATTACTTGGAATGGCAATTTCAGAAAATGTACAAATTGCATCAAAATCTGTTGTTAAGGCAAATCCACATGAAAAAGTTGGAGTTTTCTGCAAAATGAATGGTCATCCAAAAGTAATAGAATATTCAGAATTGCCAGAAGAAATGGCAGAAGAAGTAGATAATGATGGAGAACTAAAATTTGGCGAATCACATATAATGTGTAATTTATATACTATTGATGCAATAGAGAAAATTAGTAAAGAAATATTAATGTATCATAGTGCATTTAAGAAAAATTCATATATAGATGAAAATGGAAAAGAAATAGTTCCTCAGCAACCAAATTCATACAAATTCGAATCATTTATCTTTGATGCATTTGAGTTTTTTGATGATATTGCAATTTTAAGAGGAAAAAGAGAAGATGATTTTGCACCAGTAAAAAATGCAGAAGGAGTAGATAGTCCAAAAACAGCAAAAGAACTTTATGAAAAATATTGGAATAAAAGAAAAAATTAACATTGGGGTCATAACATTGGGGGCACATCATTGGGGTCAGACCCTAATCAATAAATTATAACACATTAATGGGTAACATTGGGGTCAGACCCTAATCAATGAATTATAACACATTAATGGGTAACATTGGGGTCAGACCCTAATTAATAAATAATAACACATTATTGGGTAACATTGGGGTCAGACCCGAATCAATAAATAATAACATATTATTGGATAACTTATTGAAATCAAACTCTAATTTATAAATTATAACATATTGATTAGGGTCTGACCCCAATGTTACTACCAATGCTAGTGAAAGGAAGATAGTTAAAGTGGAAGATTGTAAAATTAGAAATTTATTTAATAATTTAGAACATACAATTGCAAAAGAGTTATTAGAAAAGTTTGAATATCCATGGGAAGTTTTGACTTATATAAATGATTTTATTATAGAACTTGGGAATAAATTAGATAAAAACATATATGAAGAAAAAGGAGAGAATATATGGATTGCCAAAAGTGCAACTATATATCCATCTGCATATATTAAAGGACCAGTTATAATTGGCGAAAATGCAGAAATTAGACATTGTGCATTTATTAGAGGAAAAGCAATAATTGGAAATAATTGTGTGGTTGGAAATTCAACAGAATTAAAAAATGTAATTTTATTTGATAATGTTCAAGTTCCACATTATAACTATGTTGGAGATTCAATATTAGGGTATAAATCACACATGGGAGCAGGATCTATAACATCAAATGTTAAGTCTGATAAAAAATTAGTTATAATAAAAAATGGTAAAGAAAAAATAGAAACAGGAATAAAAAAGATTGGAGCAATATTAGGAGACGAAGTAGAAATTGGATGTGGAAGTGTTTTAAATCCAGGAACAATTATAGGCTCACATACAAACATTTATCCTTTATCTTCTGTAAGAGGTGTTGTTCCAGCAAATTCAATTTACAAAAATCAAAATGAAATTGTAGAAAAAAAGAAGATGTAAATGATAGCGGACTTTTTTAGACATTTTATATGTTTATAACATTTTAAAGTCCGCGTCATTGTTTGTATGTATCCGTTTGAGTGAAGTAATGATTACAATTAAATTTTCAAATTAACAACAGTAACACCCATTTCACCTTCTCCAAAAGTTCCAAGTCTAAAAGAATCAACACATTTATTTGTTTTTAAATAGTTATGAATTCCATTACGTAAAGCTCCAGTGCCTTTACCATGAACAATACGAACAGGTGAAATTTTTGCCATAAAACAATCATCTAAATATTTATCAACAAGTGGGATTGCTTCATCAACAGTTAAACCAATAACATTAATTTCTGAATTAACATATTTAGATTTTAATTGTTCAGAACGTTGATGGTAATCATATTCTGTTTTATTTTTTTTATCTTTTTTTGATAAATTTTTTTCTTGCAAATAATTAATATTTACTTTAATTTTCATAGAGCCAATTTGAACAATAACATCATCATTTTTAGAAATATTAGATAAAACTATTCCATCAGAATTATAATTTGTAACAAAAACATTCAAACCTTGTTTTATTTTATCTCTAGAAATTGGATGATTAATGTTTGTAGTATTATTAATATCTATTTTATTATCTGATAAATCTGAAATTTTTTCATTTAAAGTATTACGTAATTTATTAGCCTTTGATGCAGAGGCATTTGATTCAATATTTTTTATAATTGAATTTGCAGTTTCTTTTGCATCTAATAAAATTTCTTTTGCTTCTTGTTTTGCTTTATAAACAAATTCCTTTTTATGCTCTTCTAAATTTTTATTTTGGATTGATAATTTATTTTTTAAATCTGTAATTTCTTGTAAATACTTGTTTGTTAGTTCTTTTTCTTTTTCCAATTCAGATTTTGTATCATAAATACTTTTTAATAAATCTTCTAAATGTATAGAATTTTTATCAATCATAGAAGATGCTTTTTTTATAATATTTTCATTTAATCCTAATTTTCTACTAATAGCAAAAGCATTGCTTTTTCCAGGTATTCCAATTAAAAGTTTGTAAGTTGGTTGTAATTTTTCTATATCAAATTCAACACTTGCATTTTTAAAATTAGGAGTAACTAAAGCATATTGTTTTAGCTCCTGATAGTGGGATGTAGCAATAGTAATAGCTCCTAATTCAGAAAAATATTGTAAAATACTTATAGCAAGGTTTGCACCTTCTAAAGGATCTGTACCAGAGCCTAATTCGTCTACTAAAATTAAACTATTACTTGTAGCAAAATTTGTAATATTAACAATATTGCTCATATGTGATGAAAAAGTACTTAAAGATTCGCTAATACTTTGCTCATCACCAATATCTGCATATATATAATCAAAAACAAAAAAACTAGAATGTTCGTCAGTTGGTATATTTAATCCACTACAAGCCATTGCTGATAATAGACCAATTGTCTTTAGAGAAACAGTTTTTCCACCAGTATTTGGACCTGTTATAATTAATGTTCTAAAATCTTTTCCAATTTCAACAGAAATTGGAACAACTTGGTTAGAATCTATTAAAGGATGGCGAGCATTTATAAAATTTACTTGTTTTTCTTTATTAATTGTTGGTGTAGAACAATTTAAATCAATGGAAAATCTAGCTTTTCCAAAAATAAAATCTAATTTACCAATCATATTTACATCATTTTGTAATTCATTTGTATATGGATAAAATAAACTGCTTAAATTTTGTAAAATTCTTTCAATTTCTTGTTCTTCCTCAACATGTAAATTAGAAAGTTCATTGTTTAATTCAAATACTGATAAGGGTTCAATAAAAACAGTAGAACCACTACTAGAAATATCATGTATAAAACCCTTAATATTTGAACGATATTCTTCTTTTACTGGAATTACAAAACGACCACTACGAATTGTTATAAGGTTTTCCATCATGTATTTAGAATATGTGGAAGAATGCAAAATTGCATTTAGCTTAGATTTTATGTCTTGTTCAATATTTTTTTCTTTTTTTCTAATTTGATTTAACTTGCTAGATGCAGAATCTGCAATTGTATCTTCGTCAATTATAGACTTTTCTATAGTTGAAACAATATTTGAATTTATATATAAGTTATTAAAATAATATTCTAGTGCAGAAAAATCTGATGTTTCTAAAAAGTCTTGTGCAAAATACTTTTTTAAATTTTCTGCTATTTGCAAAATATTTTTCAAATCTATTAATGCTTTAATACTTAAAGTTCCACATCCATCTAGAATTTTTAAATATAGAGTTATATCTGCAATTTCATCTATAGGAGGACAACTATTTCTTTGGATAAGTACAACACCTTGATTTGTTTCGTTTAAATTTTTTTGTACTTCAATTACATCATGCAAAGGACGTAATTCTTTTGCTATTTTTTTCCCTATATATGTTTTGCAAAAATGTGATAATTTTTCTAATATTTTGTCATATTCTAATTTTTTTAAATTATGGTTCATTTTTAAACATCCTCTTTTCAAATTCAATATACTCATTATGCCATAAAAAATAAAAAAATACAAGGATTTTTATTATTTACTTACAGTTTTGGTTACAGGATAATGGTCTTTTAAATCGTTTCTTAATTCTATTTTATTCAAGACCATTATCTAAACTGTATCATTATTTACTATAATATGCAAGAAATCTCTTGACATCAAAACGAAATAATAATATACTAACCATAGAAAATCTTTCAAAATTTGTATGAAAATTCTTTGTAATTTTATATAATTAATTATTGTTAAAGAATAAAACATATTCATAAAAAATCAATAAAATATGTTCAGTAAAAATTATATAAAAAGAAAATTTCAAGAAAGTTGGAAGAATATACTATTTAGAAAGGAATGGTACCAGTAATGAGTAATTTAATTGAAATTAGATGGCATGGTAGAGGAGGACAAGGAGCAAAAACAGCTTCATTACTACTTGCAGATGCAGCATTTAATACTGGAAAGTATATACAAGGTTTTCCAGAATATGGTCCGGAAAGAATGGGAGCACCAATAACTGCTTATAACAGAATTAGTGATGAACCAATTACAATACATAGCAACATTTATGAACCAGATTATGTAGTAGTTGTAGATGATACATTATTAAATAGTGTACCTGTAACAGCAGGGCTAAAAGAAGAAGGAGCAATTGTAATTAATACAACAAAAAGTCCAGAATATTTAAAAGAAAAATTAAATGGATACAAAGGAAGAATTTACGCAATTGATGCAAAAAAAGTTTCTGAAGAAACATTAGGAAAATATTTTCCTAATACACCAATGCTTGCTGCAATTGTAAAAGTAACAGGAATAATGGACGAAAACTTATTTATAGAAGATATGAAATCATCATTTAAACATAAATTTGCAAAAAAACCAGAAGTTATTGAAGGAAATATGAAAGCATTAGAACTTGCTTTAAAAGAAGTTAAACAAATTCAATAAGAGGAGGAAAAATTAATGACAGATATAAATGCAAAAACACCAATGGAAAAACTAACAATTGGTGGAGACATATATTGTGCAGGAAATGCAAGAGAATTTAAAACAGGAGACTGGAGGAGCATGAAACCAGTTTGGATAGAAGAAAAATGTAAACAATGTGGACTTTGCTTCCCTGTTTGCCCAGATAATTCAATTCCTGTAGGAGAAGATTTAAAAAGAAAAGATTATAATTATGATTATTGCAAAGGATGTGGCGTATGTGCTAAAGTATGTCCATTTAAAGCAATAGAAATGAAAGAAGTTTAAATAGATAAAATAACAATCACTAAGCTTTACTAAAAGTATAATAGTGAGCAAAGGAAAGGAATGAAAAAAATGAGTATTAGAGAAAGATTAAGTGGAAATGAGGCAACAGCAATTGCAATGAAGCAAATTAATCCAGATGTTGTTGCTGCATTCCCAATAACACCATCAACAGAAATACCACAATATTTTTCTACATTTGTATCAAATGGAGAAGTTGATACAGAATTTGTGGCAGTAGAAAGTGAACATTCTGCAATGTCTGCAACAATAGGAGCAGAAGCAGCTGGAGCAAGAGCTATGACAGCTACATCAGCAAATGGATTATCTTTAATGTGGGAAATGATTTATATAGCTTCAAGCTTAAGACTTCCAATTGTTATGGCATTAGTAAATAGAGCAGTATCAGGACCATTAAATATTCACAATGACCATTCAGATGCAATGGGAGTTAGAGATGCAGGATGGATTATGCTATTTTCAGAAAATAATCAAGAAGCATATGATAATATGTTAATGGCACATAAAATAGCAGAAAATAAAAATGTTTTATTACCATTAATGGTATGCCAAGATGGATTTATAACATCACATTCAATTGAAAATATTCAATTAGAAACTGATGAAGAAGTAAAAAAATTTATAGGAGAATACCACCCAGAACATTATTTATTAAATGATAAAGAACCAATAGCAGTTGGACCTTTAGATTTACAATCATTTTTATTTGAACATAAAGCTGGGCAAGCTGAGGCAATGAAAAATGCAAAACAAGTTATTAAAGAAGTATCTGAAGAATTTGAAAAATGGACAGGTAGAAAATACGGATTTTTTGAAGAATATATGTTAGATGATGCAGAAATAGCAATAGTTTGTATGAATTCAACAGCAGGAACAACAAAAGCTGTAATAAATAAATTAAGAGAGAATGGAATTAAAGCAGGATTATTAAAAATAAGAATGTTTAGACCATTCCCTGTTGATGAAGTTGCAGAAGCTTTATCACATTTAAAAGCTGTAGCTATTTTAGACAAAGCAGATTCTTTAAATGGAGCAGGAGGAGCATTATTTGAAGATGTAACTTCAGCGATGTATGTAAACAAAAAACAAGTTCCTATGGTAAATTATGTATATGGAATTGGTGGAAGAGATACAACAGAAGCTCAAATTGAATCTGTTTATAGTGATTTACAAAAAATTGCAGAAACAGGAAATATAGAAAATCCATATAGATATTTAGGCTTAAGAAAGGAGAGAAACTAATATGGCATATGATTTAAAAAAAGTAGTGGTTGAGAAACCATCAAGATTTACAGAAGGACATAGAATGTGTGCAGGATGTGGAGCTCCTGTTGTAGCCAGAATGATAATGAGAGCATTAAAACCAGAAGATCATGCTGTAATTTCAAATGCAACAGGATGTATGGAAGTATCATCATTTATATATCCATATACAGCATGGACAGATTCATATATTCATACAGCTTTTGAATGTGCAGGGGCAACTTGTTCTGGTGCAGAAGCGGCATATAAATCATTAAAAAAACAAGGAAAGTTACCACAAGAAAAAACAACAAAATTCATTGCATTTGGTGGAGATGGAGGAACATATGATATAGGACTTCAAAGTTTATCTGGAGCAATGGAAAGAGGACATGACATGGTATATGTATGTTATGACAATGGAGCATATATGAATACAGGAATACAACGTTCATCAGCAACACCACATTTTGCAGATACAACAACATCACCAGCAGGAAAGGTAATTCCAGGGAAAATGCAAGTAAGAAAAGACTTAACAGAAATAATGGTAAGTCACCATATACCATATGTTGCACAAACACTTGCAATGACAAATTTTAAAGATTTATATGAAAAATCAGAAAAAGCAATATATACAGAAGGTCCAGCATTTTTAAATGTACTTGCACCATGTCCAAGAGGTTGGGGATATCCAACAGAAGACTTAATGCAGATAAATAAATTAGCTGCAGACACATGTTATTGGCCATTATATGAAGTTGTAAATGGAGTTTACAAAATAACATATAAACCAGCTAAAAAACTACCAATAGAAGAATTTCTACGTCCACAAAAAAGATTTAAACACATGTTTAAAGAAGGAAATGAATGGATGATAAAAGAATTCCAAGAAGAAGTAGACAAGAGATGGGAAGATCTTCTAAAATTGGAACAAATAACAAATCAAGAATAAAAAAGTGCCGATCCCTTTTGTTACTGGGGTCGGTCCCTTTTGTTATTGGGGTCGGTCCCTTTTGTTACTGGGGTCGGTCCCTTTTTGAAAAAATTTTGTTTCTAAGTCTAGAAATTTATATTTTTATGTGTTATAATTTTTTGGAAAGTGAGGTAATTTTGTCAAGATTATTAAGAACATTTAGTAATTCAAAGATTTATCATATTATTTATAAAGGTGTAAATAATCAAGATATTTTTTATTATAATTCAGATAGAAAATTTTTTCTCGAACAATTATTAATCAATAAAAACCAGTTTAACTATCAAATATATTCATATTGTTTAATGGATAATCATATTCATTTATTAATTAGAATTGAAGATGAATTTTTATCAAGAGCCATGCAAAGTCTTGCAGGAAGATATGCTCAATATTTTAATTATAAATATGAAAGAATTGGTCCCCTTTTCCAGAATAGATTTAAAAGTAAAAATGTTGAAAATTTAAGATATTTTTTAGAAGTGTGCAAGTATATTCATAGAAATCCAGAAAATGCTAAAATATCAAAAACTGAAGATTATAATTGGAGTAGCTATAGAGAATACATTGAAACTCCAAAACTAATTGACAAGGAAATATTATTGCACTATTTTGATAATAATGTAGATGAGTTTGTAAAATATACTAAAAGTAATGAAAGCAACAATATAAGTGATTATTCGGAGTTTGAAATAATAAGAAAATTAACAGATGATGAATTGAAAGAGATTATTATGAATAATTTTAAAATTGATAAAGATGAAGACGTTATAAAAATTTTTAAAGGAAAAGAAGAAGAAATACAAAAGAAATTATTAATATTAAAAGAAATAAAATCAACAAATAAAACCCAAATTTCTAGAGTAACAGGTGTAAGTCAAAAAATTTTAAAAAAAGTTTTTGATTAATTAAGAAAGGGACCGACCCCAACAGAAAAAGGGACCGACCCCAGTAAATAATTTTTTTATTTTTGACTATACAAATTAAAAAATTAGTTATATAATGTATGCTATAATAGAATAATAATGTCAACTGACAATATTATAAAATAATAAAAACATAAAGGAGTTTCAAATGAAGTTAAATAAATTATTGTTAGGATTAGATAATTTGAAAGCAAAAGGAAATTTAGATATTGAAATATCTGGAATTGAAAGTAATTCAAAAAATATTAAAGAGGGTTTTTTGTTTATAGCAATTAAAGGATTTAGTGTAGATGGTCATGATTACATAAATAATGCTATTGAAGCAGGTGCAAAAGCAATTATGGTTCAGGAAGGATGTGATTTGAAAAAAATAAAATTGCCAGCAGATGTTACACTAATTATGGCAAAAGATACAAGGCAAGCACTAGCAATTTGTAGTTGTAATTTTTATGATAATCCATCAAGAAAATTTCAATTAATTGGGGTAACAGGAACAAAAGGAAAAACAACTACTACATTTATGATTAAAGAAATATTAGAAAAAGCAGGATATAAAGTTGGACTAATAGGAACAATTGCAACATATATTAATGGAAAAATGATTTCAGAAAGTAGTAGAACAACACCAGAAAGTTTGGAATTACAAAAGACATTTGCAAAAATGGTTGAAGCAGGTGTACAATATGTTGTTATGGAAGTTTCTTCACAAAGCTTAAAATTACACAGAGTAGATGGATGTAATTTTAATATTGTGGTATTTACAAACTTTTCAGAGGATCACATCAGTGAAAAAGAACACCCAGACATGAAAGATTATTTTGAATCTAAACTAAAATTATTCAAAATGTGTGATAATGGAATAATAAATGTTGATGATTTACAAGTATCTAAAATACCAAAATTATTTCCAGATAGTAATATTATGACATATGGAATAGACAATTATTGCCAGATGTTAGCTAAAGACATTACAATAACAAACTCATATGTTGACTTTAGAGTAAAAGTATCTGATAGAAATGAAAGAGTAAAAGTGGATATTCCAGGTAGGTTTAGTGTATATAATGCACTTGCTGCAATATGTGTAGCAAAAAAAATAGGAGTACCATCTGAAAAAGTAATAGAAGCATTAGCAGAAATAAAAGTACCAGGAAGATCAGAAATGGTACCAAACAAAAAGGAAATACCAATTATGATAGATTATGCACATTCACCAGAAAGTTTACAAAATATTTTGTCTGCTGTAAAAAGCTATACAAAAGGAAAAGTTATTTCTGTATTTGGATGTGGTGGAGATAGAGACAAAGGAAAAAGACCAATAATGGGAGAAGTTTCCGGGAAAATAGCAGATTTTACATTTATAACAACAGATAACCCAAGAACAGAAAAGCCAGAAGAAATTGTTAAAGAAATTGAAGAAGGAATAAAGAAAACAAAAGGAAAATATAAAGTTGTTGTAGATAGAAAAGAAGCAATAAAAGAAGCAATAGAAATGGCAAGTAAACAAGATATTATAGTATTAGCAGGAAAAGGACATGAGCCATATCAAGAAATAAATGGAAAAACATATCCATTTGACGAGAGAATTATAGTAAAGGATATAATAGGTTAAAATATCAGTTTGATGAAAGAATTATAGTAAAGGATATAATGGGTTAAAATATCCATTTGATGTGAAAAAATTATTTCAAAAGATATAATAGTATAAGATATCAGTTTAACGAAAGAACTATTGTAAAAAATAATAGGATAAAAAATAAGAAAGGTTGATAAAAGTGGATTTTCAAACAAAAATATTATTAGCATCATTTGCGGTAACAGTAATACTAGGACTAATTATTGTACCAATATTAAGAAAATTTAAAATAGGTCAAATAGAAAGAACAGATGGACCACAATCACATTTAAAAAAACAAGGAACACCAACAATGGGTGGAATTATAATAATGTTAGGAATAATAATTGTAACAGCAGTTGCATATATTTATTATAAAAGTAAAGATGCAGAACTTGCAAAACATTTAATACCGATTTTATGCTTAACAACAGGTTTTGGGATTATAGGATTAATAGATGATTTTAAAAAATTATTTTTAAAAAATACAGAAGGCTTGAAACCAAGTTTAAAAATGCTAGGATTATTTATAATCTCTGTAATATTTGTCTCATATTTAGTTTGGGGATTAAAATTAGGAACAGAAACATATATACCTTTTGTTGATATATATGTAACAATTCCAATATGGATTTATATACCATTTGCAATTTTAGTAATATTAGCAACAACAAATGCAATAAATTTAACAGATGGGATAGATGGACTTTCATCAAGTGTTAGTACAATTATTATTACATGCTTAACAGTTATTGCTACAATGTTTGGAGCAAAAGAAATTATTGTATTTGGTGCGATTGTAATAGGTGCAACCTTAGGATTTTTAATGTTTAATATTTATCCTGCAAAAGCATTTATGGGAGATACAGGTTCTCTATTTTTAGGAGGAGTTGTATCTGGAATAGCACTTTATTTAAAAATGCCAATATTGTTATTATTAATTGCTATAATACCTGTTATAGAAACGGTATCAGTTATGATTCAAGTTATAGTATTTAAGAAAACAGGAAAAAGATTTTTCAAAATGGCACCAATTCATCATCACTTTGAATTATCAGGATGGAGAGAAAATCAAGTTGTTATGATGTTTAGTGTTATAACATTATTTGCATGTATATTAGGACTTAAAATAATTTAAATAAAAGTATAAAAAATAATATTTTATAATTTGTTTTAATGATAAATAATAGTTGATTTAAAAGTATAAAAATTCAAAAATTAGCGAAAATTTTACTAAATATAATATTAAAGAAATATTTAATTTAAAAGATATTAGTTTAAAAACTAAAGATAATAAAAAGAAAGGATTTGTACTGGAATGGCAAGGAATAGAAAAAAAACCAAAAATGAAGTAAAAGGGTTTTCCAGTTATTTAAATAATTCTGTGGATTTTACACTATTAATAACAGTATTATTACTATTATCAATAGGCTTAGTAATGCTACTATCAGCAAGTGCACCATCTTCTTTGCAAGAATATGGAACTAGTTATAGAATATTTTCTAGACAATTATTATTTGCAGTTGCTGGATTAATAGCAATGTGGTTTATTTCCAAATTTGACTATAGAATTTATCAAAGATTTTACATATGGGCATGGATATTGTCTATAATATTGTTAGTTGCAGTATTAGTTTTTGGAACGGAAAGCCATGGAGCTACAAGATGGATTGATTTAAAAATAACTACATTTCAGCCATCAGAATTAGTAAAAATACTTATGATTATATTTTATGCTGGAATATTAGTAAAAAATAGAGATAATTTAGGTAAATATTTTAAAGGATTAGTATTTCATGTGCTATTTCTAATACCTATTATAGGTCTTTTATTAATGGAACCACATTTAAGTACATCAATTGTTATAATTATTGTTTGTTGTGTAATGATGATTATAGCAGGATGTAAGTTTTGGCAATTTTTGGTTACAGGATTGGTTGCAGGAGGTATTGGAGGAATAGGAGCAACGGTTTTATATCTTGTAAATCAAGGATTTCAAGAAAAATTCCAATATGTATTAACAAGAATAACAACATTTATAGATCCATGGAAATATATTAAAGATGAAGGATGGCAAGTAATACAAAGTTTGTATGCAATAGGCTCAGGAGGGCTATTTGGAGCTGGTTTGGGAGAAAGCAAACAAAAATATTTGTATTTACCAGAACCACATAATGATTTTATTTTTTCAGTATTAGCAGAAGAATTTGGATTTGTTGGATGTTTAGTTGTATT
Source organism: uncultured Clostridia bacterium (assembly GCA_944386685.1). GTDB lineage: Bacteria > Bacillota > Clostridia > TANB77 > CAG-508 > CAG-269. The sequence continues at coordinate 43,540 of CALXCA010000015.1, forward strand.
TATTTTATTTGCAGTATTTATTTGGAGGGGTGTTTTAATTGCAATGAAAGCTCCAGATATGTTTGGTAGTTTAGTTGCAATAGGTATTACAACTCTTGTTGGAATTCAAGCAATAATAAATGTAGCTGTTGTTACATCATCAATGCCAGCAACAGGAATGCAATTGCCATTCTTTAGTTATGGAGGTACTGCGTTATTCTTATTATTATGTGAGGTTGGAATACTCTTAAGTATATCTAGAGCAAGTGAACACTAAAAAATTACAAGAATATCTTCAAAGTTCCATAAAAAATTTAATATATTAATAATAAATAAATTTTGAATACGATTGAAAATATTTTAGAAATTTGTTATATGATTTATTGAGGGATGTTCACGGTACTCGAGGTAACGAGAGGGTCTGAGTGAAAGAGGCTCAATAAATCATATTACAAATTCTTAAATATTGTAATGAGTCGAAAAATTTATGCAATTATTAATATATTAAAATTTTTATGGATTGTAACATAATATTAAAATAAATAAGATTAAAAAATATATAAACAAGAAAAAGAAGGGAGTGCTACGATGAGAGTTATTGTAGCTGCAGCAGGAACAGGTGGTCATATAAATCCAGGATTAGCAATAGCAAATAAAATAAAACAAGAAGAAAAAGATTCTGAGATTATATTTATAGGAACAAATAGAGGTTTAGAGAATGATTTAGTACCACGTGCAGGATATGAATTAAAAACAATTGAAGCATATGGACTTAGTAAAAAATTATCTATAGATAATATAAAAAAAATGTGTAAAACATTAGGTGCAACATCAAAAGCCAGAAAAATAATAAAAGAGTTTAAACCAGATGTTATTGTTGGAGCTGGAGGATATATATGTGGACCTGTTGTTTGGGCTGCCAAAAAAGAAAAAATACCAGTTGTATTACATGAAAGTAATGCATATCCAGGAAAAGCAGTAAAACATTTAGCAAAAAATGCAAATGTAGTATTAATATCATTTGAAGAAGCAAGAGAAAGAATTCCAAATGCAAAAAAAATAGTATTTACAGGAACACCTGTTAAAATTCAAAAAAAAGATTATACAAAAGAAGAGAAAAATAAAATATTAAATGAACTAAAAATAGAAGATAAATTACCTATTATATTAGTTTTTGGAGGAAGCCAAGGAGCTCAAAAAATAAATGAAGCAATAATTGGAATTTTAACCAAAAAATTGAACAAAAAATATCAAATTATATGGGCAACTGGACCAAAACAATATGATATTGTAAAAGAAGAATTAAAGCAAAAATCAATAGATATAGAAAATGTTCCAAATGCAAAAATTCTTCCATATATATATAATATGGAAGAAATAATGAATATTTCAGATGTAATTGTTGCAAGAAGTGGTGCAATGACAATTACAGAAATATCTAATTTAGGTAAACCATCAATATTAATACCACTTCCAAATGTAAGCCAAGACCATCAATTAAGAAATGCAGAAGTATTGCAAAAAATTGGGGCTGGAAAAATAATTTTAAATGATAAATTAACTTCAGAAAATCTTAATCAAGAAATATCAGAAATTATTTTAAACCCAACTAATATGAAGAAAATGGGAGAAAAAGCTTATACAAAATCAGTAAAAAATGTACAAGAAAAAATTTATAATGAAATTAAAAAAGTAGTAAAAGGTGACAAATAATGCTAGAAAATTTTAAATTTATAATTTTAATAATTATAATAGACATAATTATTTTAATAATAAGTGAAATATTATTAAAAAAATATTTAAAAAAGAAAATATTATTTCCAAAAACAAGAATGATAAGAGGTTCAGGAGTTACAAATGATGATTTAGACATAAATAATAGTGTGTTTTTACATATGACGGACGGAATTATAGCTTTTGATAGAACTGGAAATGTAATATTAATAAATCCAGCTGCAAAAAAAATGATGAATATATCTCAAGAAAATAGTACTTTTGACGAAATATTTGGAAAATTACATATGAATATAAATCTTGAGAAAATCATTTATTTAGAAAATTGGACAAACACAGAAGAAAGATTGCAAATTGATGACAGATTTTTAAATGTTTATTTTGCACCATTTAAAAAAGAAAATGATAAAACAGTAGGAGTCATTGCTGTTTTACAAGATATTACAGAACATGTAAAATTAGATAATATGAGAAAAGAATTTATTGCAGATGTATCTCATGAATTAAAAACACCAATAACATCTATTATGGGATATGCAGACACATTATTAGAAGAAGAATATGATAAAGAAACTCAAAGTAAATTCTTAAGTGTTATTGCTTCAGAAGCTAGAAGAATGGCTAAATTGGTAACAGACTTACTTACATTATCTAAAAATGATAGTAATAAAAATGTAGTAAAAAAAGAACAATTTGATTTAGGAGAACTTGTAAAGAAGTGTCAAGACAAATTAGCAATAGAAATAAAGAAGAAAAATCATAATGTAAATTGTTTTGTAACTGCAGATGTTCCGCCAGTATATGCTGATAAAGATGATATAGAAAGAGTTGTATTAAATATTCTAACAAATAGTATTAAATATACAAAAGATAACGGAGAAATAAAAATATATGTTGGTTTTGTATATAATGATGCATATATAAAGATTTTTGATAATGGAATAGGTATTCCAGAGGAAGATTTAAATAGAATATTTGAAAGATTTTATCGTGTTGATAAAGCTCGTAGTAGAGAAATGGGAGGTACAGGATTAGGACTTTCTATAGCAAAAGATTTGTTAGATAGGAATGGAGGTAGCATAGATATTAAGAGTCAAGTTGGAAAAGGAACAGAGGTAGTAATTAAAGTTCCAACAAAAACTACTGAAATTTAATTCAACTATATTTAAATAAAAAGTATATATATTAATAATTGCATAAATTTTTCGACTCAATACGGAAATATAAGAATTTCTAAAATAATTTTATGGCACCCT
>CALXCA010000016.1 GCA_944386685.1 uncultured Clostridia bacterium
CTAGTAATCTGTTGCTTTTTATTATTTTTTGTTTTTACTTTATACTAATTTCTCTTGTATTTATTTAAAATATTTTTCTGTTGCTTGGTACGCTTTTTATATTAACACATGTAAATTAAAAAGTCAATACAAATTTTAAAATTTTTTATATTTTTTTAATTTTATATTATTATAAAATATTTTTTATTTTCTTACCCAAATTGTAATACAATTTTATTGTTAGTTTTTTGATAATGTCTTATATAATATCCTTTATAAAGCTTTGTTAATTTGCTAAATATTTTATTTATCTATTTAAAATATAGTTGGAGAAATGTATGGCTTAGTTTTATCTGTTATTATTAAAGTTAAAAATTCACTAAGACAAAAAACATTTCTCCAATAAATTTAATTTTTTTCCTTTTTTGGTTTATTCCAAGAAATATAATCACATGATTTTGGATTATTTTCACAAATATAATATTTTCTTTTATTTTTTGCTTTTCTTACCTGTATAGTGCCTCCACATTTTGGACATGGTATATCAATCGTTTCTACTATTGGTTTTGTATTTTTACATTCTGGATATCCTGGACATGCAAGAAATTTTCCAAATCTTCCATATTTATATACCATCATTCTTCCACATTTATCACATGGTATGTTAGAAACTTCATCTGTAAGTTCTACATGTTCTAATTGTTTTTCCACTCTTTCAACATTTTCTTCAAATGGACCATAAAAATCTCTTATCATTTTCTTCCAATCTTCTTTGCCCTCTGCTATATTATCAAATTGACTTTCTATATTAGCAGTAAATTGTATATCCATTATATTTGAAAAGTTTTCTTTTAATAATTTGTTTACAATCTTACCTAATTCTGTTGGAATTAATTGTTTTTGTTCTTTTTCTATATACCTTCTTTCTAATATTGTAGTAATTGTTGGAGAGTATGTACTTGGTCTTCCTATGCCTTTTTCTTCTAATGTTTTTACCAAACTTGCTTCTGTATATCTAGGTGGTGGTTCTGTAAAACTTTGTTTTGGCTCAATTTTTTCTAGTTTTAATTGTTGATTTTTTACAAGATCTGGTATAGTTGTTGTTTCTTCTTCTTTTTCATCAGTTTCCTCTACATATAATGTCATAAATCCCTTGAATTTTAAATTTTGCCCACTTGCTTTAAATTTATATTTATTTGCATCAATTGTAACTGAAATTGTATCATATATTGCAGAAGCCATTTGACTTGCTATAAATCTATTATATATTAGTTTGTATAATTTATATTGGTCTTTTGATAATGCCTCTTTAATTTTATCTGGTTCTAAATCTGCATATGTTGGTCTTATACCCTCATGAGCATCTTGAGCATCTTTATTTGTTTTATAATATCTATTTTCGTAAAAATTTTCACCATATGTGCCTACAATATGACTTTTGGCAGCAGTTCTTGCTTCTTCCGAAATTCTTGTTGAGTCTGTTCTCATATATGTTATAAGTCCAATTGTGCCTTTTTCAGGAATTTTAATTCCCTCATACAATACTTGTGCAATAGACATTGTCTTTTTTAATGAAAATCCTAATTTTCTTGATGCTTCTTGTTGCATTGTACTTGTTGTAAATGGAGGTGCCGGAGTTCTTTTTTTCTCTCCTTTTTTAATATCTTCAACTATATATTTAGCATTTTTTATATTTTTTAAAATTTCATCTACTTCTTGTTTATTGTTTATCTCTTGCTTTTTGCCATTTTTTCCATAAAATTTAGCTTCAAAAGATTTTTTAGAATCTTCGTCTAAAAGTTTTACATATATATTCCAATATTCTTGTGGAATAAATTTTTCTATTTCTTCTTCTCTATCCACTATTAATTCAACTGCAACAGATTGAACTCTACCTGCTGATAGCCCTCTTCTGACCTTTTTCCATAATACTGGACTTATTTTATATCCTACAATTCTATCTAAAACTCTTCTTGCTTGTTGAGCATCTACTAAATTAATGTCTATATCTCTTGGTTGTTTAATTGCTTTTTGTACTGCATTTTTTGTTATTTCATTAAATGTAACTCTTGTAATTTGGTTATTTTCTGAATTTAAAATATTTGACAAATGCCATGCTATAGCTTCTCCCTCACGGTCAGGGTCAGTAGCTAAGTATACTTTTTTTGAGTTTTTAGCATTTTTCTTTAAGTCTTTTATTAAATCTCCTTTTCCTCTAATATTTATATATTCTGGTTCAAAATTATGTTCTACATCTATTCCTAATTTAGATTTTGGTAAGTCTCGAATATGCCCCATTGATGCCATAACCTTTGTATTTCCACCTAAAAACTTTTTTATTGTATTAGCCTTTGCTGGTGATTCTACTATTATTAACTTATCTGTCATATTCTTTTCCCCTTTCTAAATTTTATATAAAAAATTTGTAATTCTTTTATTACTTTGGTATTGTAACTTATTTTTTTATTTTTTACAAGTACTTTTATTATTTTTTATAAAGCTATTAATTTTATAAGTATATCAAAATTTTCAAAAATTATTTAGCAATTGTAATTATATTTTTAACTAATTTAAATAAGATTAATTTTTATATACTATTTTATTTAAATAATATATAAAAGGCATAGGAATTATAAACCTATACCTTTATTTTATAAGCTGAATTTATATTTTCTTGAAGTTCATCAACAATTTCTTCAAGACTAACAGGTGTTACTTCGTTTCTTTTTATTTGTTCTAAAATCTGTTCTACTTGTTTTTCGTCATTAGTTATATGTTCAATTTTGCATTCTTCTATTCCAATTTTGTCTTTATATTCAGTTTTAACAGCTTGTATTCCAAATATTGCTTCATTACTTTTAGATGTTTCTTTCTCACTTATTATCTTATAATATTCAACTTTTATTGGATACTCTATTCCAGCATCTTTCAATTCTTCTTTGCTTATAAATATACTTCCATAAAAGCTTTTCATTCTTTCCTCCTTTCTCTTTTGTACAAATATTCCTTGTTTTCCATTTTCTAGGAAAATCTTTTTTAACTATAATACTTTATTTAAAAAAATGCAAGTGTTTTTTGTAAATTTTTTAAAATTTTTATTTTTTTATCGTCATTTTTTTACAAAAAAACTCATTAAAAGTATGATATAATTAATATAAACATATATTATATGCAAAATTTGTATTCAATTATATAGAATTAGCTAATTCTTTTCTTGCTTCTTTTTTATTGATAATCTGTTATTGTTTCTTGATTATTAATAATGCAAGATTAAAAGGCACAAAAATTATAATGTGCCTTTTCTTATTTAGTCTATACGTTTAGGTTCTAATCCAAATGTTCCATATATAGGATCTTCAAATAATGGAATAATTGGTGGATAAATTGTAAAAATAATAAATGATATAATTATTACTATTAATAACAGTATAGATGGAGTTTCTGCTTTAATTTCTTTTTTTGTTTCTAAAATTTTATATGCAACATATTCTCCCAAAATTATTCCTACTATAAATGATCCTATATCTAATATTGTTATGTTTCTTCCAATAATTCCTGTATATGTGTAAAAAAATATTACTACAAATAACATTGCTGTTATAATTCCTAATACTTGGCTTACCCAATAATTTTCACTTTGTTTTTTTACTACAAAAATTCCCACTATAGACATTAATGTCATTGGAAATACTAATAATTTTAAATGTTCCCATACACTTTCATTTACTGCACTAAATAAGCCTATAACTGGATTAAAATTTGAAAGTTCATATGTAAAATGCAAAAATGTTCCTAGTATTAAACAAAAAATTATAACAATTATTTGCCATTTTTTTAAATTCATATATTTTTCCTTTCTCGTATAATATATTATACTTTTAAGTTTGTTATGTTTTTATAAAATATATGAATTTAAAATTAAAATATTAATTTTTTATCTTAACATTTTGCTGTTTTTTATATGAATCAATTGTAAACTCATTTAAACCATCAAATTTTATTATAATTATTTTGGTATAATTTTCTTTAGTTGGTTTTGATATTTCTTTTATTGTTAAACTTGCTTTATATTTTCTTAATGTATCAAATGTATTCATAAAGCCTAATCCGCTTCCACCTTCTTCGGCATGTGTTGTACATGGTTTCTTTCCTAAATTGTTAAGTGTCTCTTCTTCAAACTCTATTCCACTATCATATATGTATAAACTATAGATATTATCTATTTTACCTAATCTAACAAGTATACTTCTATACTCATTATCTGAATGATTAACAGCTATAATTGCATCTTTTACATGATCTGCTATTAAAATTTCTAAATCTTCTTTTGTTATATAATGATTTATCATGTAAAATATGTTTCCTAAAATTTGTAATTCGAATTCTATTTTATTTTTAGTACATTCTTCTTGTAAAAATTCTAACATATTATCTATATTGGGAATTTCCGTTTTCTTTAAAGTTACAATGGCTTTTTCTTTATAAACTTCTTTTGAAATATCTTCTAACTTTTCTTTTATGTCCTTCTCTTCAACTGGAGTTATTTCTTTTGCAATTTCTGTATTCATTAAAAATTTATTTATTTTATGTTCTAACGCCTTTTGTTTATGTGACAATGTATGATTAATTTTGTTTATTTCTATGTTTTCTGTTTCTAGTTCTTTATTGTTTTTGTTTAAATCTTCTATTTCTGCATTTAATCTATCCAACTCTTTCATTAATAATCTGTGTTTATAGTATAATTGGAATGATTTAGAAATTGTGATAAACATAATTATTGAAATGAGAATAATTGTTATAAATAATTCTCTTCTAGCAGTAAAATCTATATAGGATAAAAATGTTATTAGAAAAATTATACAAACACTTATATTTAGAATAATATTATCAATATTATCATCTTTAAAATTCTTCCTAATAAAACTAAAACCATTTTTTAATTTTTGTGGTATAAAAAATATTTTTTGCAATATTATATAAAAGGTAAAAACAAATATAGCTATATTAAGATTTTTAATAGTTATAAAATCACTAATAATGCCAGTAAAAATAACTGATATCGAAAATAAAACATAATTAATTCCTAAAGAAATTATATTTACAATTACAGAACATCCTATATTAACTTTTTTCCTAAAGCGAAGAAACATTGTTAGTAACAATATAAAATATATAACTCCAAAAAATTTATTAGTTTTAATTTCAACAAAATAATTTATGCTTGATATTATAAAAATAATTATTAGTTCTATTATTGTTTTTAAAACTTTATTATTTTTAGAATTGTTTAAATGAATAATTTTTATTGATGTAGCATATGTAAAATAATTTATAATATACATTTTTAAAAATTTTAATATAACTTCATTAAATTCAAATCCCATACTTTTCTCCTAATTGCAAATAATTATATAAAAAAATAAAGAAATAATCAATATTTTTATTAATTCAATATTAACTATTCCTTATATATTTATTATTTATTTACTTTATTAATTGTTGCTAAATTATAATGTCATCCAATAATACCAAAATTCTACCAATCTATCAAACCAATCCATACTTAAACACCTCCCATGAAATATCGCTCATTACATTTTGTTTTAACTGTAATAAGAATACCATCGGAAGCCTTGATATAAGTAGGATTGCAGAATGAAATTAAATAGTATATTTTTGAATTTTGTCAAAAAAAATAAGATTTAATATAAAAATGTAGTTAATTTTTATATTAAATCTTATTTTCACTAATTTTTTACAATTAAAGTAACTTTTTAATTTTATCTCTATAATAACAAGTAAATTCACTTGGAGTTGGTATACCTGTATTAATATTTATTTTTGCAGTATAATTTTCTTCTAAATCTTCAATTGCTGTTGATCTCCAAGCATGATTTATTGCATTTTGCATTCCAGTTGAAATAGTATTTCCAGATTTTTTATAAACTTTAGTCAAATATTGACTTACACTTATTTCACTATTTGGATTTTCTAACATATAATAAATTGCATCATGCAAATATTTTCTTCCAACCATTTTAGGACTAATACCAACTAATTCTAACTCTTTATAAATACATTCAGATAAATTATTATCTTTTTCTTTTAATTCTTCTTCTACAGATTTTGGTTTGATTTCAACAAAATCTTGTCTTAAATTAATAAAATTATTTAAAACATTATCATAAGAAAAATTTGGTTGTCCTTTATATAAAATCAACTCTACTCCATCTCTATGAAGTCTATCATAAGTTCTTTTTGAATTAATATGAGTTGTAACAATAACAATTGGCTCATAATTTAAATTTAATTTTTTTAATTTTGACATGAAACCAAAAGAGTCAGTATTTCCTGAACTACTATTATTTAATTCTAAATCTAAAATTATACCTTCTGGATGTTTTTCTTTAATTATCTTTAAACCATTAACATCAGAATCCGTAATAGTTACTATTTCTATATCTTTTCTGCGTTTAGAACATTCTATAATTTTATTACAATCTTCAATATCATCTTCTATAACTACAATTTTCATAGCTTTGGTTTCCATGTTTAACCTCCTCCTTTTTTATTTTTCTATAATATACCATAAAATCCCACAAAATACTATATTTAATTACACTCTTTTCCTATTTGTGTATTATTTTTATACGTTATACTATTAATTGTAAATAATGATAGCTTTTTTATTTAAGACTATCATTATTTACATATTTATAATATTGCGTTAGTGTTAGTTGACGTTCGATGAACATCGACAAATCACATCGTTCTAAATTTGTGGAACACCCCAAATCCAATTTAACACTAACGCGTAAATCCTTAATTATATAAATTCAATTCAAAAAGTCGCATTTTATGCGACTTTTTATATTAAATTTAATCATTAAAATTACTTTTTTAGCATTTAAAATTAAAGAATCTCAATGTTTGCATAGTTAGTCATTATTATTACATCTTTTATATATTTTTTACTTTATGCAATTTCTTCTTTAGTAATAGAGTAAACAATTTTATTTTCACTTTTTCCACTTTCTAAATTTATTTTTCTATTACGTAAACACGCTTCTTTTGTCATTCCAACATTTTTTAATATATCTTCTTTTTTCTTTGTTATTTCTTCATTACCATCATAAAAATTAGAAATTACAATATTAAATTCTTCTTCGTCTAACAAGTAATTTAATACCCTTTTTAGTGCTTCTTCCATATAATTAGATTTTCTCCATTTAGCTCCTACTTCAAATTTAATCTTGCAACATTTATTTTCTCTAGACATTTCTTGTGCCTTTATCATTCCAATTACAATGTTACTTTGTTTTTCTTCTATTGCCCATACAAATTCTCCCATTTCATATTCTTTTATATATGAAAATAAAATTTTCTTTGTCTCTTCTATGTTTCTGTGAACATTATAATCTAGACTATCTGCTAACTCCTTTTCCGTTGCTAAATTTTCATACACATCTTTTACATCCTCAATTTTAAATTTTCTGATTCTTAAGTTTTTTGTTTCTAAATTTTTCATCTTTCTACCTTACCTTTCTTAATGTATAAAAGCTTGTTGAAAAAATTGTGTTTTTCAAAGTTGCTTTTTCATTATTTTTTTATTCTATCATAAAAAATTTAAAATTTTTCATTTATTGCATGAAAACCCTATTTTTCGTCATGAAAAGTTTGTTTTGACGAAAAATAAGGTTTTCGTGTCGGATTTTTACACTTTTATGATATCTTTTATTACTTCACCTGATATTATTAGTCCTGCTACAGATGGAACAAATGATATACTTCCTATAATTTTATTATTATTTAGTTCATTTTCTTTTATTTTAACCATTTCCATATTTTCTTTTGTATTATCTTCTATTTTTATTGGCTCTTCTTTTGAATATAAAACTTTTAATTTTTGTATACCTATTTCTTTTAATCTTTTTCTAATAACTTTAGCTAATGGACATACGCTTGTTTTATATATATCTGTTATTTCAAATTTTGTTGGGTCTAGTTTGTTTCCTGTTCCCATACATGAAATAATAGGAACATTGTTATTGTTTGCATTTACTATTAATTCTATCTTTGATGATATTGTATCTATTGCATCAACAATATAATCTACATCTTTAATTTTATTAAATAATTTTATATTTTCCACACCAAAAAATTCTTGAAAAATTTCAACTTTTGCTAATGGATTTATTTCTAAAATTCTTTCTTTGGCTATTTCTACTTTTGGTTTTCCTATAGTTTTTGTTGTTGCAATAATTTGCCTGTTAATATTGGTTACACTTACTATATCTTTATCTATTAGAATAAAATTTCCAATTCCTGCTCTTGCTAAACCTTCTACAACATAAGAGCCAACACCACCAATTCCAAATATTGCAACTTTTGAATTTTGTAATTTTTCAATTTTTTCTTTTCCTATTAGTAATTCTGTTCTAGCAAATTGTTCTAACATATTTTTTCTCCTAATATTTTTTAAATTTTATTCATATTTTTATTTTTTTGAATATAATATATTAATAATAACTTTAACTTATATAATTTATCTTCAAAAAATTAATTATATAACAAAATATTCTTCAAAATCTTTTAAAAAAGTATTGACAAATCATATATTTTTTTATATAATAAAAAATGCTAGTACATCGCGGGGTGGAGCAGTTGGCAGCTCGTTGGGCTCATAACCCAAAGGTCGAAGGTTCGAGTCCTTCTCCCGCAACCATTTATTTAATATTTTAGACTTTTGCTATTTTTAGTAAAAGTCTTTTTTTGTAAAAATCAAATATTTTTGCCAATTCAATTTATAAATTTAATTTTTCTACTATTTTCTAATATAAACCTTAATTTTTTTATTTTCTTATAATTTCATTAATAAGATATTTTAGTATTTTTTCAAAAATATTATATTATACATAATAAAATTTATCAATAGTTAGCTTTATTTATTTTAGTAACAAAGTTACTAGTTAATGATCTTGAATAAAGAATCGATGATATTATAATATTTTAAAGCTTCGACGCTTGATTGAAATGATTATAAGGTTTATAACTAATATATAATAAAATTGTCTTTATATAATAAAGTTATCTTATTACCTTTTGTTTTTATAAATCTATCTTCTTTTAAATATTTTAATTCTCTAAACATAGATGTTCTGTTTACTACTAAATAATCTGCTAATTCTTTTAAACTAAAAGGTAATTCTATAACTCTTGAATGACTTTTTTGATATTGTATTTCAAAATATTCTAGCAATTTATCTCTTATTGTTTTTTGAGATAAAACTCTTAATTTATCATTAGTTTTTTTGTATTTTAAGCTGATTATCTTAAATAGATTATTAATAAATATATTAAAATAATTATAATTTATATATTGGTTATTAAACAACAACTCATATTTTATTATAGCAATTTCTGTTTCTTCATTAGCAAGAAGTTGAGAGTTTCTATCATTAATAACACTAATATTCGTACCAAAAACAGAATCTTTTTTTAGTATCTCTAAGATAATCTCATTTCCGTTCTTATCTGAATTTATAAGATTGGCACTACCAAACAATATAATTCCTATTATATTTTCCGATTTAAATGTTGAAATCATATTCTCATTTTTTTGAAATTTATAAGTATGAATATTTAAAAGGCTAAAAAGCTTGGTTTTTTGTAAGTTTGTTAAATTTTCAAAAGGGTTCATATTTGTTCACATTCTTTCTTTTTAAGTTTCTTATTTAATAATAAATTTTAAATTATTTCTTCAATTTTATGATTTTAAAATTATTATAACAAATTTTAAAAAAAGTAGCAAATGCGACTTTTACATTTAATTTTCTATTGATAGAATTTGTTTAAAGAAAACTAAAGGAGGAACAAAAGAAATGAAAATTGTTAAAAGAGATGGACATATTGTAGATTATGATCCAGAGAAAATTAGAATAGCAATAGGAAAAGCAAATAACGAAGTTAAAGGAAAAGAAAAAGCATCAAAAGATGAAATTGAAGAAATTATCAAATATATCGAAGAACTAAATAAAAAAAGAATATTAGTTGAAGATATACAAGATATTATTGAAGAAAAATTAATGGAATTTGATAAATATCAATTAGCAAAAAAATATATAACATATAGGTATACAAGAGAATTAGTTAGAAAAGCAAACACAACAGATCAAACCATAAAAGAATTAATTGAAGGAGAAAATGAATATTGGAATAATGAAAATTCTAACAAAAATGCAGAACTTGTAACAACTCAAAGAGATTATTTGGCAGGAATAACAAGTACAGATATTACTAGAAGATTTTTACTTCCAGAAGAAATAGTTAAAGCACATGATGAAGGAATTATTCATTTCCATGATGCAGATTATTTTGCTCAAAATGCATTACACAACTGTGAATTAATTAATTTAGATGATATGTTACAAAACGGAACTGTAATTAATGGAGTTATGATTGAAAAACCACATAGATTTATTACTGCTGCAACTATTGCAACACAAATAATTCTTGCTGTTACATCATCAAGTTATGGTGGAGCAACAGTTTCTCTTACACATTTAGCTCCTTTTGTTAGAGATAGTTATAATAAATATTATCAAAAATATAAAGATAGAAATTTAAAAGAAGAAGATTGTAAAAAATTTGCTATGCAAGATACAAAAAAAGAAGTTGCAGATGGAGTACAAACATTTAATTATCAAGTAAATTCAATGACAAATACAAACGGTCAAGCACCATTTTTATCTGTTAATATGTATTTAGGAGAAACAGATGAATATAAAGAAGAATTAGCAATGATAATTGAAGAATTTTTAAAACAAAGAATTATTGGTTTTAAAAACAGAAAAGGTGTTTATATAACTCCTGCATTTCCAAAACTTTTATATGTTCTTGAAGAAGATAATATCCATGAAGATAGCAAATACTGGTATTTGACAGAATTAGCGGCAAAATGTACTGCAAAGAGAATGGTACCAGACTATATTTCTGAAAAAATGATGAAACAATTAAAAATAAATGAAAATGGAGTTGGAGATTGTTATCCATGTATGGGATGCCGTTCATTCCTTACTCCAGATAGAACAATGAGCCTTGGAAATATTGCAAAAGCCAAAAATTATGTACAAGGAAAAGGTAAATACTATGGTAGATTTAATCAAGGTGTTGTAACAATTAATTTACCAGATGTTGCTCTATCTTCTAAAAAAGATATGAAAGAATTTTGGAAAATATTTGATGAAAGATTAGACTTATGCCATAAAGCATTACAAATTAGACACAAAAGATTAAGTAATGTAACAAGTGATGTTGCACCTATTTTATGGCAAGATGGAGCTTTAGCAAGATTAGCTCCAGGAGAATCTATTCACGAATTATTACACCATGGATATTCAACTATTTCTTTAGGTTATGCCGGATTATATGAATGTGTAAAATATATGACAGGACATTCTCATACAGATAAAGGCGAAGGAGAAAAATTTGGCTTAGAAGTAATGCAACATTTAAATGATATGGCAAAAAAATGGAAAGAAGAAGAAGATATTGATTATTCTGTTTATGGAACTCCTATAGAATCTACAACTTATAAATTTGCAAAATGTTTAAGAGATAGATTTGGAATTATAAAAGGAATTACAGATAGGAATTATATAACAAATTCATACCATGTTCCTGTTTTTGAAGAAATTGATGCATTTTCTAAATTAAAACTAGAAAGTGAATTCCAAAAATTAAGCCCTGGTGGTGCAATTTCTTATATTGAAACACCTAATTTACAAGATAATCTAGATGTTATAATAGAAGTTATAAAATTTATTTATGATAATATTATGTATGCAGAACTTAATACAAAATCTGATTACTGCCAAAAATGTGGATATACTGGAGAAATTTTAGTTGATGATAATTTAGAATGGTATTGCCCAAATTGTGGAAATAGAGACCATAATACATTAAATGTTGCAAGAAGAACTTGTGGTTATATTGGTACAAATTTCTGGAATAAAGGAAGAACTCAAGAAATTAAAGAAAGGGTATTACATATAGATAATAAGGTGGCAAAATAATGAGATATAATTTAATTAGAGAAATGGATATTTCAAATGGACCAGGTTTAAGAGTATCTATATTTATGCAAGGTTGTAGTTTTCATTGTAAAAATTGTTTTAACCAAGAAACTTGGGATTTCGATGGTGGAAAAGAATTTACTGATGAAACAATAGAAAAAGTTCTACATTTATGTAGCAAAAATCACATAAAAGGATTATCAATTTTAGGCGGAGAACCTATGCACCCTAGAAATATTGAAGCAACGACTAAACTTGCTAAAGCATTTAAAGAAAAATATCCAAATAAAACTTTATGGGTTTGGTCTGGTTTTACATTTGATAAAGATTTAAAAGATAAAGAAGTTTTAAAATATATTGATGTTTTAGTTGATGGTACATATATAGATGAATTACATGATTTTACTTTAAAATGGAAAGGTTCTTCTAATCAGAGAGTAATTGATGTTCAAAAAAGTTTAGGCAGTGGAAAAGTTGTTTTATTTGAATAATATGTGCATCCGTTTGAGCAAAGCTCTTTTATTGAATAGGAAAAACTTGATTTTTCTTTTGAAAATAAAATTTTATTTTCACTTTAAGTTGCGAAAACTAAAGTTTCATATTGTTTCCTATACAAAAAATCTTCATTTTAAATTTGTTATATTTAAAATGAAGATTTTTTATTGCTTTTAATTATTGTTTTATTAAAATTTAATTATTTTCATCTTGATTTTTGTTATTTATTATTAAAATTTTTTATGTAATGAATAATTAATCAAACAATCTTATAAATGTAAGTGAAAATTTCCAAAATAAAAATTTTATTTTCCATTTACAAATTCTTATAATAAATGTATAATTAAAGAGTAATTATATTAATATTTATACAAGGAGAAAATTATGAAAAAACAACAGAAAAAAATTTATTTAATTATTCTAATCATTTTTATTTCGTTACTATTTTCTAGTAATCTGTCACTTGCGAATGCTAATGAAACTTTAGAACTTAAGCCATTAGAATATTCAGATGACTTTAAAGAATGGCTAAAACTTTCTGATGAAGAAAAATCAAAAGTAATTATGCCAAACCTATATGATGTAGAATACAAAAAAACTACTTCTAAAAATCCATTGAATATTGTTAGATCTGTAAGAGCAAGTATAAATTCGAGATTTAGTTTAAAAGATTTAATACCTGAAAATTTAGTTATAAAAAATCAGATGCAGACAAATGAATGTTGGGCATTTTCAGCACTATCATCACTTGAAACAAATCTTGCATTAAGAGATTATAAAAATCAAATTTCTCAACCTAAAGTTTATGACTATTCAGAAAGACATATGGATTATTCAACAAGTAAAACTTTTGCAAATGACGTAATAAACGAAAAAGGTTATAATAGAGAAGTTGGAAGTGGTGGAGCATACCAATTTGCTCAATCTTATTTAACAAATGGTATGGGAGCAATTCCAGAATCTGAAATGCCTTTTGAAAATAATGAAGATAAAATTGACATAAGCGAAATTCAAGGAAAAACAGTTTCTAGCCAAGTTTATGATACAGTACTATTTCCAGATTATAGTCTTTTAGCAGATGATGAACGTACAGATGCAATGAATCAAATAAAAGAACATATCCAAAATTATGGTTCAGTATTTACTCATATACATGGAAATTCCTCTGGAACAATTGGTTTTAGTTGTTATAATAATGAAACAGCAGCTAAATATTGTAATTCTTCTTTTTTACATCCTATAGACCATGGAATATCATTAATTGGATGGGATGATAATTATAGTGTTGATAATTTCTCAGAAGATGCTAGACCAACATCAAATGGAGCATGGATTGCTAGAAATTCATGGGGTGAAAGAGTTGAGTATACTTTAGATGAAATAAAAGAATTAGCATCAAGTACATATCCAAGTACTTGGCCAACACCAGAAGATGTTTCAAATGAAGATATTGAAGCGATGGGATATACTATTGAAGGAAATATTGCATATATTAATTATGGTGATGAAGGCTTAATTTATATTTCATATGAAGATTATAATGTTTCAAAACAATTATTTGGAATAGTAAAATCTGATGATAAAACAAATTATGATTATATTTATCAATATGACGAACTTTTCCCACCATCAGAGTTATCTGTTAGCAGTGATAATGTTTTATTAGGCACAATATTTAACAAACAATCAGATAATACTGAATATCTAACTCAAGTGTCTATTTATTCACCAAGGGAATATAATTATAAAGTATATGTAAATCCAAATGGTACAGGAATGACTAAAAATGATTTACAACCAGTTACTTTAAAAACAGGTGAATCAGAAACTCTTGGAACAGGATACCATACTTTAGAATTTGCAGATCCTATTGAAATAAATTCAGATTCATTTGTAGTTGTTGTACAAATGCAAAATGAAAATCATGGTATTGTTGTTATTCCATTAGAAACTCCAATATCTGAATTACAAGGTTATTGGGAAAATGTAAAAGTAGAAAGTGGTAAATGTTTTATTACTTCTGGAGAAGATTTTAATAATCTTAGTTGGCAAGATTTAGGGCAAGGTTCAACTCCAGGTGATACTACTATAAAAGCATTTACTACAGCAGATTTAAATGATGGTTCTTTAATAAATATTGAAATTACAAATCCTCCTACAAAGACAGAATATATAGAAGGTGAGAATTTTGATAAAACAGGAATGGTTGTTACTGCTAATTTTAATGATGAAGAAAATCCATCAGTTGTTTTAGATGATTCTAGTTATAGTATTACAAATGGCACAAATTTACAACTTGGACAAACAAGTGTTACTATTTCTTATGAGGGAATGACAGTAGAACAACCTATAACAGTTGTTCCAAAAAAATTAATAGAAATAAAAGTTACTAACCCTCCTACAAAAACAGAATATATTGTTGGACAAGATTTTGATAAAACAGGTATGATTGTAGCAGGATTTTATGAAGATGGTTCAACAAAAGCAATATCAGATTATACAATAGAAAATGGAACAAACTTATCAAAAGGACAAACTTCTGTTACAATTACATATGATGGACTTTCAACAACTCAAAATATAACAGTTGTAGAAAAAACAGTAATAGGAATTTCTGTAAGTAAAATTCCAGATAAAACTATGTATATACAAAATGAAGAAGATTTAGATTTAGCAGGAGGAAAACTAAAAGTAACATATAATGATAATTCAACAGAGGAACTAAGCTTAGAATCTGAATTAATTACAGTAAATGGCTTTGATAATACAAAAGTTGGAACAAATACTTTAGAAATAACATATATGGAATTTACAATAACATTAGAAATTGTAATAATAGAAAATCCAAACCAAAATCCTGATGAAGAAGATCCTGATGATACAAACCCTGATGATACAAACCCTGATGACACAAATCCTGATGACCAAAATCCTGATGACCAAAATCCTGATGACACAAACCCTGATGATACAAACCCTGATGACACAAATCCTGATGACACAAATCCTGATGACCAAAATCCTGATGACCAAAATCCTGATGACACAAACCCTGATGATACAAACCCTGATGATGAAAATCCTGATGACACAAACCCTGATGACACAAATCCTGATGATGAAAATCCTGATGACACAAATCCTGATGACACAAACCCTGATGATGAAAATCCTGATGAAGACGGAAATGCTGTAAGTTCAAATTTTGATAATGCTGATTTCAATATAAATAAAGTTCAATTATATACATTTTCAGATAAAAATACACAAGAATATTTACTTATAGATTTAACTGTAAATGGAATTTCAAGAAATACAGAAAATGATACTTACAAATATTACTATTATTTATCAGCAAGCCAAGACGAAAATAACATACAAGACTGGATAGAAATAAAAGAAGAGCAAACCTCAAATGATAGTATTCATTTTGAAGTAAACTCAAAAGATATAAAGAATTATTTAGAATTATTATCATCAGATACATTATATTTATATATTAGAGAAGTAACAACAAAAGGCGGAAGTCAATCTGTTGTAGTATCAAATCCAATGAAAGTTGAATTAAATTCAGATATTGAAATAGAAATATATAGAGATAATGCAAAAGTAGAAAATGCAGATTCAAATAACAATCAAGATAATTCAAACAATAATAACAATAATAATAATGGAAATGATACAACAATAGCACAAGAAGATTTTCCAAAAACAGGTATAAGAAATGTTCTAATAATAGGCATATCAATAATATTATTGGGTACACTAGTATTTTTTATAAGATATAAAATATTAAATAGTTATATTAAATAGTTTCCTCAAAAAAGGGCTTGTTAAATAAAGTGTATAATTTTTTATAATTTAAAATTTTATATAATCGATGGTTAAGAAAACCTAACCATCGATTATTTTTTTGTCTTATTTTTTTTATAATTTAGTATAAATAAAATAATTACTATAAAAATTATTATAAATAATATTACATATTTAATATCTAATCTATTAAATATATTTTCTTCCAAATTTGTTTGGTTATCTATATTTTCAGTTTCTAGTTCAGCATTTACATTCTCAAGTAAAACCTCTAGTTTCTCATTTTCTTCTTTTTCCTGTTCTAAGTATTTTTGTTGTTCTTCATTATTTCTTTTATGTGCAGTAATTTTATACGTTATACAGTTTATTTTATCTTCAGCAAGAACATTTATTAAAATTTCATTATCTCCCGTTTTTAATAAATCATTGCCTTGAATTGTAATTGTAGCTTTTGGATTTTCTGGAATAGCTAAAATATTTAGTTTTTCTGTACCTGGTTCTGTATATACTTTATATTCTGTCACAGTAGTATCAAAACTAGGATATAATATTAAATTTTCTATTGCTAAATTTTCTAAATTCGTATTAGATTTTTCTAAGTCTTTAGTTTTAGTTATATTTATTTTATAAGAATTTATATTTTTTCCATTTTGAGAAGTTACTTTTATTTCTACAATATTTTTCCCTTGTTTAAAATCTTTGTTTCCAATAATATCTACTGTTGAATTTGGATTATCTGGAATTGCTGTAATGTCTAATTTATTTATATCTTCATTTGTTGTTAAATAATATTCTTTAATGTTGGTTTCAAATTTAGGAATTATTTCTTCTTGATTTGTTCTTAGAATTTTTAATAAAGCATTATTTTCATCTGTACTTGTTCCAATTTCTTCTTGTGCTATTATTTTTTCTTGTTTATTATCTTCCTTTAATTCTCCTATTTGTAAATTTTTAAATTCTGTATTTATAACTTTTCCTTCTTCATTATAAGCTTCACCTTTTATAGATATATATGTTTTTCCTTTCTGTTTTTGCTTAAAAATAAAATTTCCTAGATTAAAATCTGTTTTTCCTTTTCCATTTTCATCATACCATGCTAGTTTAATACGTCCATCTACATAATTTGAATTTTCTGGTCCAGAAATATATTCTATTTTTTCTGAATCAAAATAAATTTCTAAATCTATTGCAGAAACTTTATCTCCCGTTACTCCCAATGTAACTGCAAATTCCTCTCCAAAATTTAATTCTGAATAATCAGTTTTTAATTGCATTATAGTATTAGCATTACTTTCAACAGGAAAAGTTAAGATATTAAAAAATATAAATACTACAAAAAATATTTTTTTCATATAAAAATTCATTCCTTTCTAAATTTATTTCTGTTCTATTATTTTTAAATTTAATATATGTCTTTGAATTAATAGTAAATCTACAGAACTTGGATTTTTGCCATTTTTATTTATATTTCCAGCTTTTAAAAATATCCCATCAAATTTTTCTAATTCTAATATATGTCTCTGTAATACTAATAAATCAACACTATTAATTTTTCCATCTCCAGTAACATCTCCATATAATATTATTTTATATTCTCTTAAAATATTATTGTCTTTATAAATTTTAACTTTACTTCCAGTACCTATTAAATCTGCATCTTCTAGTTTTTCATCTTTAAAATTTAAAATTTTTATTTCATAATCTGTTTTTATTAGCTGTTTAAAATTATTTACAGTATTATTTTTATAATCAATTCCAGAAATTTCATTTGCATTAATAACTAGACTTTCATCAAAACTTATTTCACTTTCATCTAATTTTTCTATTACTTGTATATTTATAGATTTTTGAATATTTGTATCTAAAGATTTTACAAAAATTTTAGTATTTCCAATATCTTTGGCAATAATATTTCCATTATTATCAACTGTTGCAATATTTACATTTTCAGAACTAAATTCAATACTTTTATTAGTTGCATCTTCTGGATATATTATTACATTTAAATGAAAGTTCTCTCCCTTTTCTAATACTAAATCTGTAGTATCAAAATTTATATCTGTTACAGGACTATATACTTCAATATTTATGCTATCTGAAATACCATTTTCAGTCTTTGCTGTAATTATACTTTTTCCAGAGCTTAAACCAAGAATATATCCGTCTTCATCAACTATAGCTACAGAATTATCACTAGAGCTAAATTCAATTTTAGCATTTTCCGCTTCTACTGGCAGAATTTCTACATTTAATTTCACTCTTTCGTTTTTATTAATTGTTGTTTTATCTATAGATAAATTTATATCGCTAACTTGAATTTCGGGAACTTTTTCTAAATAACTTTGAAAAACATATCCTACAACACCGTTTTCCAAGATTACTCTATCCCATAACTCCCCTGCTTGCTTTCCTTTAGCTATTCTTGTTACTTGTTCTTTACTATCTAAAGTTGTAATAATTTCATAAGAACTTCCTGGTCCAGATCTAACATTTAATTTTGTTGTAACATTAGCATACATCTTTGTGTTATCACTTGTAAAATCATTTTCTAATATATTTGGGCTTTCTACTGGGAGCTCTGGCATATTGTCATAAACGGGAATAATAAATGTTAAGCCTGTACTAAATATTCCACTATTTTTATATCCATTATAAACTAATTTAGATTCACTATATGGAGCTAAGACATTTGTCATATATTGATGCCAAAATAACTCTCCTCCTTTTTCATCATTAACATCAAATTTTTGCAAATAAATTGTATTTTGGCCAATATTTATATAACTTGAACCAATAAAAATAGCTCCACCAGTAATTGCCCTCTCTTTAGTATTCCATGGAATTAAATATTTATTTTTTGTTTCTTGACTTGCTCCTTTACCATCTTTAGCATATTGAAGTCCATTTTTTATAGCTCCCATTGGCTCTGAGGAGCTTGTTGCACCAATATTATAAAAATTATATAATCCTTCAAATCCTTGTACAATTCCACTAATAGAAGAATGAGATAAAAATGGTCCTACTTCTTGTTTAATTCTTGAAGCTAAATGATATGTGCTAACTTTAGAAGTTTGTCCACCTCTTAAAATTAAATCAGAATATTTATCATTTGTTACAATATTATTGCCAGAAGAATTTTTGTATTCTACAATTCTATTGTAAAATTCTGTTCCATATAATATTTTTTCAATTCCATCTATATTATTCGTTTTTTCATCATATGATAAAACTTCAAATTGAAAAATTCTTACTTCATTCAAAAAATTTCTTGGATCCATTGTATATTCAACTGCTTTTCTAGATGAATCTACCCATCCACTATCAACTTCTACATTATATTCACCATTTTTTGTATTTTTCCAATTATCATGATATGATATTGGAACAAGATTTTTACCAAAAATATTTTCATTATCAATTACATATTTCCAATCTAAATTAGTATATAATGCAATAAAATTCCAATTTGGATACTTTTGTTTTAATATTTCTAAATATGGTTTGTAACTTTCTGGAAATGCTTCAATTCCTTCTAATTTAGTCGAACTATAAGAATAATTTGGAAATAAAATAAAGAGAAATAGTATTATATAAAAGAATATTTTATATTTCATAATAATTTTAATTTCCTCCTAGTTATATCAATATATATTTATTATGTACTTAAAAAACTATTTTTAATAAATTTTTTCACATAATAAAATTTTTAGGAAAGAAAATATTTATATATAAAATATTCAATTATTATACTATTTCTTTTGATTTAACAATTATTCTTTTCTTACTATTAGGTGTACAAGTTATTAATGTAACTTCTTTTCTTCCATCTGTTTCTTGTGATAAACATTCTGTTTCATTAGGCAAAACATTAAATATATCATATATTTCATATTGTTTTATGCCATTATAATTATCTGTTAAAATTAAAATATCACCTATTTTTAATTTTGAGATATTTTTAAATTCTTTATAATTATGACCTGCTATGCAAAAGTTGCCTATTTCATTTGGATTGTTTCCCCAAAATTTAGTCACAGAGACTTTTAGTGCTTCTATACTATAATTTTCTAAAACATAAGATTCCAAATTAATTTTTGGAATTTCTAATTTTGCAGAAACTTTATTACCTTTGTATTCTTCATTAATTAAATTTAAACTCTTTTTTATATTTACTTTACAAATTATTTCTTCGTCTTTAGGGTTTTCTTTATTTATAATTTCTTTGTTTTGGATAAATATTTCTTCTTGTTTTTTTTCAGTATGTTTATATTTATAATATATACTTATAAGCCCTATAAATATTATAAATACAATTAATAGTTTTTTCATATAAAAGACTAAAAATTTTAATTAATTTATTTTTTCTTCTTAAATTGAGTAAAATATATTAATATTGCTAAAACAATTATTGCAATAATAATTCCTGTATAATTTATACCTGTTTTTGGTAATTCTTGTGGTAAATTTTCTTCTTTTTGTATATTATTTGTATCATTTTCTGTAGAATTATTTGGTTTGTTTTCTGTTGTTCCCTCTGTATTTTCATTATCACCATTATTATTTTCATCATCATTATCTTCTATTACTTCTTTTTCTACAACATCTATATTAAATGTTTTTTCTGCAATTGTAGAATCTGATGAATCCCTATCAATTAATTTTAAGGTAATTTGGTATTCTCCAACTTCTGTAAATAAGCCTGTAAATTTAAGAACTTGATTAACTTTTCCTCCAATTTTATACCCTGATGGGTCTCCCCATCCACTTTGGATTAAATCATGTTCTAATTGTTGTTCATCTGTTCCAATTAATGTTACATTTCCACCAGTTTGAGTTGTAACTTCTGCTATTAATCTTGCATGATCATAGTATTTTCCCATTTCAGAAATTGTTGTAATAGTTATTTCTTTTTCTTCATTTTTTATTATTTTTCCATCATATTGTAAATTAAGTTCATAATCTTTATAGTCAGGCTCTACTGTAATATTTTTAGTTATTGGTACATCTATATCATCATATTGTTCTGATGCATCACCATTTGCTAGCCCCTCAGCTGTTATAGATAAATCTGTGGGATTAGAAGTTGTAAGATCTTCTTTAGCTTTAAATACTACTTCTAAATTATCTTTAGCATTACTTCCACCTGTTGAATCATAATATACAATTCTAACTTTTGTTGACATATCATTAGGTGTTCCATCACTTGCACTTATAAATTCTAACAAATTATTATCATATGCAATATCAAATGTATATGCACCTAAACTTTTTCCAAATTCTATTTTAAGTGTTACTTCTTCTCCTGGATTTACTATTGCTTTATCTGTTTCTATGTTAATACTATCTAAACTAGCAGCTTTTACATTTATAGAAAATAACGTCATTAACATTATTGTAAAAATTGATATTAAATAAAAAATCTTTTTCATAATAAAAATCCTCCTTTTTTGGTATTGTTTTTATTATGTTCTTTTTTTTATTTTTTATGCAATCACTAGTTATTTGCTTTTTTGTTAACTTTCAAAATTATAAAGAGATTTTTTTGAAAATAAAATTTTTATATTTAAAATTATATTTTCACTTTGAGCCTAAGCAACTTAAAGTTTAATATTGTTTCCTATACAACAAAAAAATTGGAATGAACTTTAAGAAAGTTTCTTAAAATTCATCCCTATTTTTAGACTATTATTTCTTATCTTCTTCGTTATTGTCTTCTTCTATTTTCTTTATTAATTTTCTGTCTTGGCTTGCATCTACTATATTCATAAATGCTATTAGTCCATATGTTATAACATAGAATTTTTGGTTAAAATTAAGGATTTGAAAACCAATCAAAGAATATATTATTACTAATCTTAACCAATACCGCTCCTTTAACTCTGCAAAAGAAATTATTTGCTTTCTATCCAATTTTATTACTTTAATCATTAAATACGCTACAGCAATAGATAAAATAAGCATAATGCCCTCCTAAAGTATATCTCTAATAGTCTTCTAGAATTTAGATATTTTTACCCAAATTCTTTATTCAAAAAACAACATATATATTATATACCAATTTTACATAATTTTCAATAGTTTTTACTTTTTTTATAGTTTTACTTAAATCTTTTTATTGTTATTATGTTATTTTATACTCTTATATAATTTTTTATATTCTCAAATTTTGCATCTCCTATTCCACTAACATTTTTTATATCTTCAATACTCGAAAATTTGCCATTTTCTTTTCTATAATTTATAATTTTTAAAGCTAATGATGGTCCAATCCCTGGTAATGTTTCTAATTCCGTTTGTGTTGCTGTATTAATATTTACAACAGAAATTTTAAAAGCTGACTCTTTATTTGAAGAACTTTCTTCAGAACTTGTATTTGATGCAGAGTTATTTATATTAGCATCATTTTTCTCATCACCAGAACTCATTGTTATATACTCAAAATTTTCATTATTTTTTAAATCATTTTGATTTGGTATATTAATTTTCATTCCATCTTGTAATATATAAACTAAATTTACTTTTGTTATATTTGCTTTATCTGTCACTCCTCCAGCAGCTTCTATTGCATCTACTATTCTGCTTCCACTATCTAACAAAACTACACCTGGGCTATTTACTTCTCCTGTTATATAAACATAAATTTTTTCAGAAGATTCAGTATTTTTATATATTTGTTCATTTTCTTGATTTGTATTTACTTCTGTTGTTTCCAAATTATTTTCTTCTGTATTTGTATTTTCGGTAATTATTGTTTCTTCTATTTCAGAAACACTTTCTTCTTGCAAGTTTGGTATGATATTTTCATTAGAAATTTGCTCACTATTAATTTCATCTGTTTCTTCTTGTGAAATTTTTACTCCATTAGTATTCAATATTTTTTCACTAATTATGTATATTATTATTAAAAAAATAACAATTATACCAATCCATATATATTTATTTTTTAAAAAATTTTTAAATTTTTGCATAAACCATTTCTCCTTTTTATATTAATATTTAGGTTTTCAATAAAGGTTTTACCTATAACCCTATTGTATAAAAAAATTTTACTTTTATATATTTTTTTGAGTAAAAATGATTTTATTTAGATAAAAAACATTTTTATATTTATTAAAAAAATTATTTTTATAAAACTAATCTTGAAATTAATTGGAAAATAAGATATTATATATATGCACAAAAAAGAATTTATATTGAGCATTTAAATGTTCTTTATTTTTTTTATACTTATTTGTTTTTAATTTATCAGAAAGGGATTACTAAAGAATGAAAAAGAAAGTACTTATAATATTATTAATTTTTATAAATTTAATTAATATTTTCAATATATCTTTTGCAGAAAATAATTTATCATCAAACACAACAGATAATTCAAATAATAGTTTAATACAAACTAATAATACTATTTCAGAAGTTCCTGAGCCTAATTTTCAGATTTATTCAGATGGGGCAATTTTAATAGATTCTAAAACAGGTAATATTTTAGCTCAAAAAAATATGGATAAACAATTATATCCAGCAAGTATTACCAAAGTTTTAACTGCTATAATTGCTATAGAAAAATTAAATTTAGATGATGTTTTAACTGCAAGTTATTCTGCAGTAATGAGTATTCCATCTGGCTATTCTAATGCAGGAATTAAAGATGGTGAACAATTTACAGTAAGAGATTTACTAGATATGTTTTTAATACATTCTGCAAATGAAATAGGCTATATTTTTGCCGAGAATATATCTGGAACTGTTTCTGCTTTTGCAGATTTAATGAATCAAAAAGCTGTTGAACTTGGTTGTAAAAATACGCATTTCACAAATCCAAGTGGAATACAGGATCCTGAACATTACACAACAGCATATGATATGGCACAAATAGCTAGATATTGTATGAAAAATGAAACTTTTAGAAATATTGTGTGTAAAACTAGTTGTAAAATAGCTCCAACTGAACTTTATCCTGAAGAAAGATATTTTAAAAATACAAATAGTTTATTAGATTCTTCTAATAGATATTATTATGAATATGCAATTGGAGTAAAAACAGGATTTACTTCTCAAGCCAAAAATTGTTTTATTGGATGTAGTGTAAAAAATGATGTAGAATTAATAATAGTTTTATTAGGAGCTGAAGCAACAGAAACAGGTCTTAGTGGAAGATACACAGATGCTATAAATCTATTCAATTATGGTTTCGATAATTATGTAAACAAAAATATTTTAAATTCTAATACAATTATTAAAGAATTAGAAATAAAAAATGCAACTAAAGAAACCAAAAATTTAGATATAATTACAAAAAATTCAATTTCCGCTCTATTACCTATAAATTATGATATTTCAAAACTACAATATTCAATTGATTTAAATGAAAATATTGTAGCACCAATTGCCAAAGATTCTGTTTTAGGTAAAATTACATATAATATTGATGGAGTTACATATTCAGCAGATTTAATTGCAAATAATGATGTATTTAAGTCCAATACAATTATTATTATACTTCAAATCTTTGTAGCAATTATTATTTTAATAATATTAGCAAAAATAATTTCTCCAAAAAGTATGAAAAAAAATAAGAAAAAATACAATAAGAAATTAAAAGTAAAATCTAAAGATAATAATGATTATAATTCTATTTACAAATTTAAAATAGAATAAAAAATTTTGAAAAAATAGAATTTAGTATTTAAACTTTTTAGTTCATAATATATTAATGAAGAGTTAAAATATCTTCTTCATTAATATATTTTTTTTATACAATAGGAAAGTAAAATTTCCTATTGTATAAAAACTTTCTATTCATAGTCTTCGCCAATTATAATTGTTATATCAACTTTACTTGAGGAAGTTGCCGAATTTGATGAAACAATTCCAGCCCCAAGTGTTTGTTTTATCTTTTCTATATATTTATCTTCTACACCAGATTTGTTAAGTATTGTTGTTTTTGATGTAGTTGATGTTGATTTACTAGAAGAGATATCAAATCCTATTTCTTCTAATTCTTTTTTTACATTAGATAATTTTGTTTTTGAATTTGAACCATTTAATATTTCAATTTTAATTTTTGAAGCATCTTTTTTTGAAATATCTTCTTGAGAACTTGTTTCTTGTGTATCACTTGTTGTCTGTGTTTCTGGTTCTGTATCATCTGTAGATTGCGTACTACTATTTTTTGTAGATTGAGTTTCTGGCTCTGAATATAACTCTTTAACTAGTGTAGCAGTTTCTTTTTCATTAATAACAATAAACCAATAAGGTGCATATAGCGAACCTGTTTGTGTTGGTCCTACAGAAACTCCTGGTAATACAGCACTTTTTAAATTATTAATATCAAAATTTATTGCATATGGAACATAAGCTTTAATATCTGATATAGATAAATTTGTTTCAACATATTCATATAAAATGTCTATAATATCTCTAATTTTAAATATGTTTTTTGCTTGTAGGGCTTGCTTTGCTGTTGCCATTATAAAGTTTCTTTGTGTTTTCATTCTTCCTATATCGTCTGACCCATACCATGCAGGATATCCTGTTCCATCATCATTTTTTCTAAAACGTAATAATTGTTCTGCTTTATTACCGTCTAATACTTGTAATCCTTGTTTTAAATCTATTTTTAATCCTTGTGTTTTATCTGTATAATACATATCTATTGGAACTTCAAATTCTACACCCTCAAGAACATCTACTAATTTTATTAATGCTTGATTATCTATTACCATATAATATTTTAAGTCTAATCCAGTTAAGTCATTAACTTCATCTAAAATTTCATCAATACCTCTGGTATATAATGCATTTATTTTCTCATTTGCAGAACCAGTTGCATAATTATTTCCTGTATATGTATCTCTTGGAATAGATAATAAAGATGCTGTTTGATTTTTAGGATTATATGTTGCAACCATTATAGTATCTGTAATTTTTCCACCTAAGTCTGTACTAACTCCTAATAATAATACTTGTATTGGATCTAATTCTTCTAATGTTGTTTCATTATTGCCAACTAAGGTTGATAAAAAACCTTGCATTCCCCCACCATTTGCATGTGTTCTATATCCAATAAATCCTATACAACCTATAAGTAATATTAATAAAAAAATTATTATTCTTTTTAAAACACTTGACTTTTTCTTTTTCTTAGTCAATGTTAATTCACCCCTACTTATGAAATTATAAAATATTTGCTTTTATAGCATATCAAATTTTACAAATTTTTTCAATATCTTAACAAATAATTAATAAAAAATTCACAAATTTTTCACATTTTTTAAATACTTATATAAATTTAACTATTTATAGTCTTTGCATAAGTATTTTCTAGTACATTTTTATTGAGTTTTAGGGCTGAAAGGAGAAAATCTCAAAGTGCTAGTAATTGTTGGTTTTTATACAATAGGAAAGTATAACTTTCCTATTGTAAAAAAAGAAAAATCAAAGATTTTTCTTTTTTATTTCTTAAAATATTAAATTTAATAATAAGTTATTATTATAAAAGAATTTTGTTATATATGAACTAGATATAGCATTTGATAGAGTTGTATTTCCTGATACATATATTATAAAGAATATTATTGCTAATATTACATAAATAATTAATAATGCTTTAATTAATCCATATATAATACCACCAGCTTTATTAAATTGTTTTAATATTGGCAAACTCATTATTATATCTGCTATAAATGTTAATAATATTAAAACAATTCTTGCAATTATAAAAATACCTAAAAATACACATATATTAATTACTTTTGTTGCTATAACATTTGAAGCTTCAAGCACTATTTGGTTTCTTGTTTTATTAATAGAATCATTAACATATTTCTCCATATATTTCATAAAACCATTATCTGTATCTTCTTCCCCATCTGTTTCAGCAGAGAAATTCTCTATTATTGTATTTTCTATATTTTCATCAATTTCAGTGTTTTCTATAATTATATTTGAAACTGGCTTATATAATACTACAGAGACTATAATTGCTACTATAACTGCAATTAATCCTACTGCAAGTTTTACTAAACCTTTTCTATAACAAATAAATACATTTAATGCTATAATAGCTACTAAAATTATATCAAAAATAATTCCTAACATTTTTATTATCTCCTATTCATTCTTATAATTTAATTAAATTTTTTATGTAATTTTCTTTATATTAAAAATTTATTATAGCAATATTGTCATTATATACTATTGCTATTAAATTATCTGTCATTACTATATCATTTATTTCTGAGTTTGATATATATTTTTTTATTAAAATTCCATTAGTTCCTATAATATGCAACTCTGTTCCAAAGTTAATTGCAATTTTATTAGAATATGTTAAAATTGCTTTTGCAATATTATTTGTATGATATTTTTTAATTTTTCCATTATTTGTATTAACTATTGATACTGTTGTATCTGATGTATATTCTCCTGTTGAGTTTTCTTGAACTGTTACTATTCTATTATTTAAACTTATTGTCACAAATGATAAATTACTATCATATTTTAATAATTCAGAATATGTTTCATTTTCTAAAACTCCAATCGAATCATCAAACATGCACACTAATTTATTTTTATCTTGATAGTTAATATTTGTTATTAGTTTTCCAGTAGGAGCTTCATATTTATAAATTATTGCTTCTTCTGAATTCGTTTGTGCTATTTCAAATGAAACTATCATAATATTTGATTTTATTATAATTCCAGAAATATCTACCTCTGCAATTGCTAAGTATTTACTATCTTGTGAAATACTAATATCTATAACTCTGGAACTAACTAAATTAGTTCTAAAAATCTCTTTTCCTGTTTTGTCAAAAACTTCTACAACAGATTTATATGTTGTATTAGATATAAGAACAGATACAAATCCATTTCTATTTACATTAATTTCTGTTATATTACCTTCTATATTATTCTCAAATAATATTTCTCTATCAGAAATTAAATAAAATTTTTGACCGTTTTTTTCACTTATAGCTAAATATCGTCCATTAGAAACAAATTCGGGATCTAATATATCAATTTCTATTGAATCTATTTTCGTTCCAACTCTATTATAAAAATCTAGTGTTTTTTTACTTAACACACATATATATTTATCATATGCATATACTTGGATATTTTCATCTCTACCAATTTCTATAATGTTTACATCTTCTTGAAGCACTTCTTTTTTTATTATATTTTCATCACACCATGTTCTAAAAGACATATTATTGTAATAAATAATGCACAAAATAATAAAAATCAGTATAACTATTAATATTATCCATAAAATTATAGCTTTTATAATTTTACTTTTTCTACGATTCTGTAGCCCTTCAGCCCAAAAATCTTTCATTTTCCTTCGTGTTCCTTTCATTTTTATATTAATAGTTTATCATAAATTACTAGCTTTTAGCAATATTATTTCTTAATTTTTTAGTTATTAATAATATAATTTGTATTATTCCAATATACCCAAATATTGGATATATAAAATTTAATATTTTTGAAAAACCAAATTTAGTAATTAACACACTAGTTATACACATAAAAATAACAACTTGTGTATAACTTTTTTTGCTTTTACTTACATTCTTTAAAAAACCTATTCCTACAGATATTGCCGTAGTAAATATTGATGCAAGAATTATAAAAGCATATAAATTTCTATATTGAGAAAAATTCTTACTAATAACATAAACAGCTGGCATTTCTTGTTTTCTCAAACAAGTTATATTTTCATTTAACAATAATAAAAAAATCATTATTGATAAAAAGATCATTAAACCAGAACTAAATATAGCAATATATTTTATATTTTTTTCTTGTGTTATTTGATTTCGTAATGATATTAAAACAGGTATTAATAAAATTAAATTATAACTTGTATAAATAATTGAACTATTTAACCAATTATTTTTTATTTGTATAAGCTCTATATCTTTTAGATAAAAAATATTTTTAATTCCAATAAAAACAATAAATAATATTAATACTGGTACAATTATATTACTTATTTTTAAAACCCCATTTACATTTAAAAAAAATACAATTGAACAAAATAAGGCAAATCCAATGCTTCCGATATAAGTATTTATCCCTAATTCTTGTTCAAAATATGCTCCAAATCCAGCAACCATTATATAAAAAGAAAATAACAGTAAAAGATTTATAATTAAACTTATAATAAAATTAATTTTTTTATTTTTTATAAATTCATTTAAAAAATCATTATAATTATCATTTTTATTTAAATATGCAATTTTTAATGTTTTGTAAATAAGAAATCCCATTAATAAGCACATTATAATAATTCCAAAAATACCATTTTTACCATAAACATAAAAAAAAGAAAAAATTTCTTGACCAGAAGCAAAACCTGCACCAACTAATGCACCTATAATAACCAATGTAATTGATATAATTTCTTTCATATTCTTAATCCTTAATACAAATCTCTTATATTCTATTTTTGTAAATTTCTTAGCATCATCTACTAATATAGAATTTAAGAGACTCCCAATAATAAAATATATTCAAAAAAATTATATTATTATATATTAAGTTTTATAACACAAAAAAACAAACTAAAGAAAATTTCTTTAATTTGTTTTTTTTGTTACTTATTTTCTTCTTTTTCTAATTATTGCAACTATTATACCAACAACTATAATTGCAACTGGTACAGCAAATATAATTGCTCTAATTACTCTGTCTTCTTGTTCAGAAACTGTATAAATTTCTGACTCATCATCTTTTCTTATTGTAATTGTATCTGTTCTTTCTGTTAAATGAGAAATTGAATTTAAAATTACATCTTTGTTGTTATGCAAATCTATTGCATATAAATAATATTCACTACTAATTGGTATTTGTAAATTTGAAGCACTAACTTCACTAGAAAATATAATTAATTGAGATGATACATCATCAGAAATTTTCTTTGTAATATATGCTCCAACTATAAATTCTCCTTCTTCTCCATCTTCATCTGTTTTAGTATAAGATTGGCTTTCAAAATTTGTTCTTATAAAAGATGTTTCTCCTGTTTTTGAAATTGTTTCATATGTTACACCAAGCTCTTCAAGTTTATCTTCATCTTCAAATTGAATTTTTCCTGCATCTACATAACACATCTTTAAAGACATTTTTATATCATTCATATAACTTGCATAAGCATCTGTAACTGCAAATTCTGGTGCATTTTGTAACATTTTAGAAGTATCTTGTTCAAATATAACACCATAATCAATTGTAAATCCATACTCTGCATATATTTGCTCTAGATTTGGCATCTCTGTATCGATTATGTTTTGAGATGTTAGCATCATCAATTTTCCACCATTTCTAATATATTCTAATATTTTGTCTCTTTCAAGTTCATTTAAATCTTGTTCTAGAGTTGTTAATATCAAACAATCACAATCTTCTGGAACAGAACCTGTTGTTAGTATATCTAAGTATTCTACTTCATTTGCTTCATTTGTTAATTCCTCTACAACACTATATAATGATTGTTCTGGATTATACAATGTCTTACCTGAAAAAATATATATTTTTGGTTTATCTTCTATTGATAATTCAACTATTGCATTAGTTATTGCCTCTTCTGTTAAGTCTATTTGTTTTCCTGTTGAATAATCATATGTATATAAATCATATTCTTGAATTGTTTTTTCTTTATCTCCCTTTTTTACAACTATTAACATATCTGTATCTTCAAGGTCATATTTTGTTTTTAAGTCTACTCTTGATGATAAATCTGTAATCTCTTCTACTTTTATTTTATCATTTATAGCTTCATATTTTTTTGCATAATCAGTTAAATATACATAATCTGATGCATTTATTAATTGTATTGTAACATCTTCATTCAAGTCTTTAATTTTAGTTTTTGTTTCATCAGATAAAGAATACAACTTTTTCTCGGTAAAATCCAAGTCTTCGATATTTATCTCATTTGCTAAAATATTAATTCCTACATAAAGTGCAATTATAATTAAAACTAATAATAATGTTGATGTACCTTTTATTAGCCACTTATTTTTTATTATTTCTAAAAACTTTTTCAATTTTATTCTTTCCTTTCCTAAGTTTATTTAACTAATTTACGTCTTTGCATAACAATTATTGTAAAAGATATAAACATTGCTGTAAATGAAATTAATCCTAAAACTTCTTTTAAAGAAATAACTCCACTTGGAAAATCACTATAAAAATTCATTATAGAAGCATATGCAAATATACTATTTACATCTTGTAAAAACAATGTCATAACTAAAAATGCAATTGTTATTACTCCTGCAATTATTTGATTTTCTGTTATGCTTGATGCAAACATTCCTATTGAAATAGCAGCTCCACTAACTAAAATAAAACCAAGCATATGTACTAAAACTGTATAAATATTAGGATTTCCAAAATACTTAACTATGAAAAAGTACATAAATGATATTACTAATGTAACTATAATAACTCCCATTGCAGCAAAAAACTTTCCAAAAACTACACTTACCATGCTTACTGGTGATGTTAAAATAAGTTGTTCTGTTCCAGATTTTCTTTCTTCTGCAAACATTCTCATTGTTAATATTGGAGCAATAATAATTAAACCATATAATGCTGTATAAAAATATAATGAGCCTAAATCAACACTTCCATATTGTATAGTTGTTAAATAGAAAAATACACTAAATACGAATAAAAATATTCCTATTACAACATAACCTATAGGAGATAAAAAGTAACTTTTAAATTCTTTTTTTATAACTGCTAACATTATTTTTCCTCCTCCTCTTTTTGTGATTTATTTTTTTTAGTTTTTTCTGTTTTTTTGTTAGATTCCTCTTGTTCTTTCTCTATTTTTTTATTATCTTTTTTTAAATTTTCTTTGTGTTCAACATTTTTTTCATCTTCATTTTTTTGTGTATCACTAATAAGCTTCATAAATGCATCTTCTAATGTAGCATCTGCTTTTTTCATTTCAAAAATAGTAATTCCTTCTTTTGCAAAAGTTTCAAATAGATTTTTTCTTAAATCAACATCTTTTTCTGCTGTAATAATGTATTTTTTAGTTTTGTCTTCATTTTCTGAAACTAATTTTACTTCTTTTATTTGAGACAATTTTTCTTTAATATTTTTCATTTTTTCTTCATTATCTTCTACAGTTACATAAATTGAATTATCTCCTACAACCTTTTTTTCAAGATTTTCTGGTGTATCTATAGCTATAATCTTTCCTTTATTTATAATTATAACTCTATTACAAATTTGGCTAACTTCTGATAGAATATGAGAACTTAATATTACTGTATGATTTTTACCTAATTTTTTTATTAAAGCCCTTATCTCCGTAACTTGTTTAGGATCTAAACCAACAGTAGGCTCATCAAGTATAATTACTTTTGGATCTCCAACTAATGCTCCAGCCATACTAACTCTTTGTTTATAACCTCTTGATAGATTTTTAGTTAATTTATTTTGAACATCTACTAGTCCCGTTTCCTCTATAACCTTTTGCACCTTTTCCTTTTTACTCTTTGATTCACATCCTTTTAATTCTGCCATATATGTAACAAATTCTTTAACTGTTAAATCCCCATAAAGTGGAACTCCCTCTGGCATATATCCTATTTGTTTTTTTGCTTTCTTTGGTTTTTTGGATATATCATAACCATCTACAATTATCTTTCCCTCAGATGGTTCTATAAAACCTGTAATCATGTTCATTGTAGTACTTTTACCAGCACCATTTGGACCTAAAAAACCAACAATTTCCCCCTCATCTATTTCGAAATTAATATTACTAACAGCTGTAAAATTGCCATATTTTTTTGTAACATTTTCTACCTGAATCACAAATTCTTCCTCCTATTCCATTTTTAATTTGTTCTCGCCCGATTTGAGTTTTAAGGCTGAAATTAGAAAATCTCAAAGGGCTAGAGATTGTAGCTATTTATACAATAGGCAAGTATAACTTTCTTATTGTATAAAAAAATAATATAAGTTCTTTTTCTTTGAACTTATATTACCATTTTGATTTTTCTTTGTAAATAATTTTCACATAATTTTCACATTCGCCCTTAGGGATATCTATTATTAGACATTTTTATATATTTTTCTACTATTATTAGTTAACCAAGCTTCCTCCTCTAATAACATCTTTTACTTGGTCTATTATATAATAGTTTGTTCCATTATATTCATATGCTTTTACTAATATTGCTATTTGTTTTTTTATATCTATTATATAGTTATTTTCTATTCCACTAATTTGTAAACTCTCAAAATCAGTTTTACTAAAATATCTATATGATGAAATATCATTACTCATATCTATGTTCATACTGTCTGCAATTTCTTTTACTTTATTTAATGTACCTGTTGGACCTTGTAATTCACTTAACATTGAATCTGGAATAGGACTTCCTATATCAATTTCTTCATTTGGTACATCTATATATTGTTGGTACCATAAATTAACATTTGCTTGAACTATTTCCATTTCAAATCTCAATTTTTCAAATTTATTATTCCTTATAGAACTTAATCCTGAATATGTAATAATACTTGATAAAATAACTAATATAATAATTGTAACAACTAAAGAAATCATTGTAATTCCTGCATTTTTCTTAAGTTTATTCAATTTTTTCTACCTCTCTTTTAATTTTTCCTCACAATTCGAAATTTATAATTTATTTATATGATATATTATTTTTTTAACAAAATCAATGTTTATTGTGAATATTTTTATTTTTTATTCATATTTTTAATTAATCAATATTTGTTTTTACCAAACTTTATGTTTCTACATATAAAAAGTTTAAATATCTATAATTTTGTAGCTTTATATATTAGAAATGGTACCTTATTGGGAAAAAATTTCTAAATTGTATTTGAAAGGACTATAATAATTTATGAATAATTTATTTCCATTTATAATATCTTTTCTTTTTATTGCTTTATCAGAACTTGGTGACAAAACACAAGTTCTTGTCTTATCTTTTTCTACCAAAAATAAAACTTCTCATATTTTAATCGGTATTGCAATAGGTACTTTACTTAGTCATGGAATTGCAATTATATTAGGAAGTAAAATATGCAATTATGGAGATACAAACTTTATATACTATTTAAAACTCTTAACATATTTAACTTTTTTAGTTTTTGGAATTTTAGGATTCATAAAATTAATAAAAACATCTACTAATCTTACAAAAACAGATTATAAATTAAAACTATTAAATTACATATCTTCTTTATTTAAAAATTGTATATTTATTGTAGCACTTTCAATTGCAATAGGAGAAATTGGAGACAAAACATGGCTTGCCTCTATTGGCTTAGGAATACAATATCCAATGTTTAAAATCTCATTAATCTGTGGTTCTATATGTGGAATGCTTCTTAGTAATTCTATTGCTATATTTTTTGGGAAATGGCTTAGTCACAAGATTTCTGACAAATATATAGATATTTTGTCAAATTCAATTTTTATAATATTTGGATTTTTAGGACTTATTAATATATTTTTAAATTATAAATAATAAGTCCTTTTCTTATTTTTATAAACACATCATTATTTTTTATTCAATACCAAGATATTCATTGTATGTAACTTCTTTATCAATTACTTTATCTGCTTTAATATCTATAATTCTATTTGCAACTGTTTGTGTTAATTGATGGTCATGAGATGTAAATAAAATATTTCCTTTAAATTTACGCATTCCATCATTTACAGCAGTTATGCTTTCCATATCTAAATGATTAGTTGGTTCATCAAAAATCAAAAAGTTTGCACCAGATAACATCATTTTAGCTAAAACACATCTTACTTTTTCTCCACCAGAAATAACCCTTGCTTTTTTTAAGGATTCATCTCCTGAGAATAACATTCTACCTAAAAATCCTCTTACATATGTTTCATCTGGATCTTTAGAATATTTTCTAAGCCATTCTGTTAAATTTTCATCTACATCAAATAGATAGTTATTATCTTTAGGGAAATAGCTTTTTGTAATTGTAGAACCCCATATTAGTTCACCTTCATCTGGTTCCATTTCTCCAGCAATAATTTGAAACAATACTGTTTTTGCATTTTCATTATCAGCCAAAAATGCAATTTTATTTCCCGTTTTTACTGTAAAAGAAATATTATTTAATATTTTTTCTCCATTTATTGTTTTAGAAATATTTTTTACTTGTAATATTTCTTTTCCTGGTTCTCTGTCTGGTTTGAAGTCTACATATGGATACTTTCTATTTGATGGTTTTATTTCATCTAACTCTATTTTTTCTAGTGTTTTCTTTCTTGAAGTTGCTTGTTTAGATTTTGAAGCATTTGCACTAAATCTTGCAATAAATTCTTGTAATTCTTTGATTTTTTCTTCTTTCTTTTTGTTTTGTTCTTTCATTTGTTTTAATGCTAATTGACTAGATTCATACCAAAAGTCATAGTTTCCTGGATATACCTTTATTTTTCCAAAATCTACATCAGCTATATGTGTACATACTTTATTCAAGAAATATCTATCATGTGATACTACTATAACTGTATTTTCAAAATTAATTAAAAATTCTTGTAACCAATTTATACTTTTTAAATCTAAGTCATTAGTAGGTTCGTCTAATAAAAGGACATCTGGATTTCCAAATAAACTTTGGGCTAATAATACTTTTACTTTTTCCCTAGCTTCCAATTCACTCATCATTTTATAGTGTTTTTCTGGTATAATTCCTAAATCATTTAAAAGTATTGCTGCATCTGATTCTGCATTCCAGCCATCTAATTCAGCAAATCTTTCTTCTAATTTTGCAGCTTTCATTCCATCTTCCTCAGAAAAATCTGGTTTCATATAGATTGCTTCTTTTTCTTTCATTATATCATATAATTCTTTATTTCCCATTATAACAGTATCTATTACACTAAAGTTTTCATATGCAAAGTGGTCTTGTTTTAATACAGAGATTCTTTCTCCTTTTTCTAGGGATACTTCGCCTTTACTTGGTTCTAATTCTCCTGATAAAACTTTTAGAAAAGTTGACTTACCAGCTCCATTTGCGCCAATAATACCATAACAATTTCCTTTTCCAAATTTTATATTAACATCTTCAAACAATACCCTTTTACCAAATCTAACAGTTACTCCTGTAGCAGTTAACATTATAACTCCTCCTTTAATCTCTTTTTTCTGCTTATCTACTATACCATATTTTAACATGTTTAACAAGTATTTTTAACAAAATTAAAAATCTTATTTTTTTCGTACAGTTCTGTAGTAAATTTTGTTTTATATGATTTTAGTTTTTTATTGATTTTTTTGTCGAATTATGATACATTCTTTTTATAAAAGAAAGGGTTGTATATATAATATACAAGGTGATGTTATGAAAAAAATTATTATATGTTTTATTACAATAATTTTATTGGCAATTATATGTTTTTTTACTTATAAATTCATTATTATACCAAAACAAAATACCCAAGAAACACAAAATCAATCAACAAATATAGGGGAAAATGTAACTTCAAAAACAAATGAAGAAAATATTATTGTAGAAATGCCAAAAAAAGAAGATACAAATATAACAATGAGTGTTATTGGAGATATTATGTGCCATAATTCCCAATATATTGATGCATTTGATGGCGAAACTTATGATTTTTCTTATGTATTTGAAGATGTCAAAGATTATATAAACTCTGCAGATATTGCAATAGGAAATCTAGAAACAACTTTTGCTGGTGCGAAAAAAGGTTACAGTAATTATCCTAGATTTAACACACCAGAACAACTAGCTAAAAATCTTAAAGATTTTGGAATAGATGTTCTTTCTACTGCAAATAATCATAGTATGGATACAAATTATGATGGAATTGTTAGTACACTAGATTATTTAGATGAAGCAGGAATATCTCATACAGGAACTGCAAGAAGTATAGAAGAGCAAAATACTATTTTAATAAAAGATGTTAATGGAATAAAAATTGCATTTTTAGCATTTACTTACGGAACAAATGGAATTCCTATTAAATCAGATAAAGAATTTTCTGTTAATTTAATAAGTGATAATTTTATTTTAGAACAATTAAGTTTAGCAAAACAACAAAATCCAGATTTAATATGTGTAAGTATGCATTGGGGAATTGAATATCAAAACAAGCAAAATACTGAGCAAGAAAGACTTGCTAACTTATTATTTACAAATGGAGTTGATATTATTTTAGGTAGTCATCCTCATGTATTACAACCTATGGAAAAGAAAACTATTACTTTAGAAGATGGCTCAACTAAAGATTGTTTTGTAATATATTCTCTAGGGAATTTTATGTCTGGACAAACAAAAGAAAGAACAAGAAATTCTATAATTTTAAATATTGAACTTAACAAAAATGGTGAAACAGAAAAAACAACAATTGGAAAAATTTCTTATATACCTATTTATATGTATAAGAATACTTCAAAAAATAAGCAAAAGTATTTAGTTATGGATATAGAAAAAGCAATAAACAGATATGATTCAGGTGACCATTTTATAACTTCTAGTGTATACTCTACTTTAAAATCAGAACTTACAAAGATAAAAAATACTATGGGGGATTTTATAATTGATTAATTTTAACTTTTTATACAATAGGAAAGTATATCTTTCCTATTGCTTTTGTTTTTCAGTTAAAGTCGGAATTATATTTTCTTTTATACTATCTAAAAAAAACAACATACAAACATTTTAGTTCGTAAGTTGTTATAAACTGGTGGGCAATCGGGGCTTCGAACCCCGGACCTTCTGATTAAGAGTCAGCTGCTCTACCAACTGAGCTAATCACCCATATAAAAAAATAATTTTCCAAAATTTAAAATTTTATAAATTAAAATATAAAAAAACAAGTTTGTTATATTTCTACAACAAACTTATTATATTACGATTTTAGACACTTGTCAATTATTTTGTTCCAATTTTTACAATTTTATTTTTTGCATTATATGTATCTTTTGAAAGTAATGTTCTAGAAACAACTTCTCCATTAAGTCTCATAACTTTATATGCTTCATATTTACTTCCATTATTTCCATTTTGAACAACTTTTTGTGTTCCTTTTGGTAATGTAGAATCTTTAACATATTGTGTAGTATATGGGATTGTTGCAGTTTTTTTGGTTTCGATTGTTATATCATATTCCACTTCTTCTTTAACTCCCCATACTTGTACTGTTGCAACTCCGCCACTTACTGTAGCAGTAATTCTAACAGGGTATTTTCTTGAATTTACAAATTTAAAATCTTGAGAACCCCAAACAACAGTTGCATCTTTTCCTCCTGGTAAATATGATGTTACAAACTGGTGATTTCTTCTTACTGTAACATCTAAATTTGCCATTACAACAGCATCATATAAAGTTGAAGATATTTGACAAATTCCTCCTCCTAGTCCATCAACAACTTTTCCTCCAGAAAAAGTTGCAGCCATTTTATAACCAGCTTCAATAGTTCTTTCTCCAACAACCTTGTTATAAGAAAATTCATCTCCTGGTAATAATACTGTTCCATTAATTTTCCCTGCTGATAATTTTAAATTTGTAGTTCTATTTGTATCTCCAGCATTATAATTTGTTGAAAATGTGGCTAATAAGTCCGGAAAGGCTTCTGTCCCTATCTCTTGAACTGTTTTATTTGCTTTCGTAATAATTAGAGGTATTTCATATTGTTCTTTTGGTTCTGAAATAATAGTTTTAGCATTTTCTATGTCAAAATCAACTCCATTTACTTCTGGATAAATTGTAAAAGGATTTGTAGTATAATACGCATCTTTCACTTCCTTATAAATTTCACTACGTATTTTTTCTAAATCTATTGCAGATGGTTCAACTTCATCTACTTTAACATCTATTATAACACTACTATCTCCATTTATTTTTATTGTATCTCTAATAGTCTGTAACAATTCATCTTCTTTTACTTTAATTCCTTTCTTTCCAGAAGTAATAATTAATTTTTCATTCTCAACATAATAACTAGGTTCAACAACAGCATCAACAGATGTATTATTAATATTTTCACATACTTGTTTTATTACATCCTCATCTATATTAAAATTTAATTTGATTTTTTTTCCATTTATCCAAGTTTTTAAAATTTCAAAATTATTTTGAAAAATATTTCCACTTCTACCCAAAGAATATGCTTCTTTAATTGCAGAATCTATGTCAAAATTTACTTCTAAAGCTTCATATGTTATCGGTGTTTCAATTTCTTTATACTTAAATAAAATTTCATTTTGCTTTGTTTTGTC
This sequence comes from uncultured Clostridia bacterium, assembly GCA_944386685.1. Taxonomy (GTDB): domain Bacteria; phylum Bacillota; class Clostridia; order TANB77; family CAG-508; genus CAG-269. Next base: position 39,645 of record CALXCA010000016.1, read on the forward strand.
TGAAAGTTCTGTTAAAATACTTTTTGCTTCTTCTTCCGTAATATTTGAAACATCTACGTTTTCTATATAAATTCCTTTAACAATTTTATTTGTTCTAGAATTTATAATGGCAAAAATAGTTGATAATATTAACATTAAAATTATTAATAATAATATTATTACACTAACTATAATCCATACTTTACTTTTTTTATTATTTTTATCTGTAATGATTATATTTTCTGTTTTTTCATTATTTTCTTTTATTGTATTTATTTCTAAATTCACTTGTTTTTGCTCTTCAGCATTTTTTTCTTCTACATTTATCATAAAACATTATCCTCCTATATTAATATATCATATCTTCTATATTTTGACAATCTTTTATTTAATTTTAATTATTAATTTATCATGCAAAAAATATAATTTTTTTATAAAAAGACTTGAATATTGTAAAATTAAATATTATAATAAGATATATCAAAAGATAAGGAGTTCTTAAAATGGAATTAGTAAAAAACATTTTCTTTAATACAGACAAATTAATTCAAAATAGTAAAATAAAAATTTCATATACAGGTAAATTTTTTCAAGATAATTCTCAAGAAGTTACAATACATTATGGTTTTGGAAATAGTTGGGACAATTTACATGATGAAAAAATGGTAAAAACAGAATTAGGCTTCCAAATAGAAGTAGATTTAGGAGAATATGATACTTTTAATTTTTGTTTTTGTAATGAAAATAATGAGTGGGATAATAATAATGGTTCAAATTATTCGTTTTTAATAGAAAAAAAGCCTGTTGAATTAATAACTTTAGAAGATGAACCTGTTTCTCTTGGTTCTGCAAGAAAACTTAGAAAAACATATATTTGGAGTAAAAAAATAAGATTAGCCGTATATAAAATAATTACATATTTGCCAAAAATAATTTCTGGAAATTATAAAAGGAGAACTGCTACCAATAAATAAAAGTAGCAGTTTTTAATTTTTCTTTATTTACATTAATTTTATATAATATTATGTTTATTAAAAAGTAATATTATATTATTATCCACCCACCATTTATTGAAATTATTTGACCTGTTGTATATTCATCTTCTACAAGCCAATTAACACATTTTGCAATATCTGTAGTCTTGCCTATTTTCTCTAAAGGAATCTCTTTTTTTATATCTTCAATCTCTTTTTTATTATAAATTTTATTCATGTCAGTATCAATTATACCAGGAGCAATTGAATTTATTCTTATATTAGATGGACCTAATTCTTTTGCTAAAGATTTTGTCATTGCATCAATTCCTGCTTTTGTTATAGAATAAATTGTTTCACATGAACTTCCAACAATCCCCCAAATTGAAGAAATGTTAATTATACAGCCTTCTTTTCTTTTTATCATTTCATTCAATACCTCTTGAGTAGTACAAAAAGCTGAATATAAATTATTATTAATCATATTGTTCCAATCTTGATCTGTAACATCTGTAAATACTTTACTTTCAGATATTCCTGCATTATTAATAAGAATATCTATTTTATGATATTTATTAATAATATATTGCACCATTTTGTGTACTTCTTCTCTATTAGATACATCTGCTTTATATATGTCTATATTTATATTTTCTTCTCTTAGCTTTTGTGCTTGCTCTACAGACTTATTATAATTTGCAATTATTTGATATCCTTTTTGAGACAAAGATTTTGCAATTTCTCTTCCAATGCCTCTTGAAGCTCCTGTTATTAATACAATTTTATTCATTTTCTTTTCCCTTACAAATTTTTAAATAATAAAAAAAAGCCAATAATCAAGCTTATTGCAAAACTATCGACCTTTATGGAGCCACTTCCCAGATTCGAACTGGGGACCCCCGCATTACAAGTGCGGTGCTCTGGCCAGCTGAGCTAAAGTGGCATTGGTGACCCCGACGGGAATCGAACCCATGACTCCGCCGTGAAAGGGCGGTGTCTTAACCGCTTGACCACGGGGCCAGATATTATAGAATTCTAATTATATTTCAAATTAGAATTCTTTTTTAAATCTTTGGTGAGCTATCCGCGACTCGAACGCGGGACAACTTGATTAAAAGTCAAGTGCTCTACCACCTGAGCTAATAGCCCATATGCAATGTATTGAACAATGCTTAATTATAATACTACAATATGATCAATTTGTCAATACATTTTTTAAAAATTTTTTCAATTTTTTTTATTTTTTATGAAAAAGGTACTTTTAACTATTCTTTAACATGATTTTTCTTATTTTTCATCATTTAATTTTCTTACAACTTCTTCAACATCTATTCCATGAACTTCACAAGCTTCTTCTAATGTTTCCATTTGAGATGCTGGGCAACCTAAACAATGCATACCAATTTCAATTAATATGTCTGCTTTTTCTGGTGCAGATTGTAAAATTTCTCCTATTTTTGTATCTTTATTAATTTTCATTATAAAATCCTTTCTATAAATAAACTTTGCTTATTTATTATATGTAGTTTCAATAAATCTATTCTACAATAAAAAGCAAAAAAAATCAAGTATTATTTTGGGTAAATTTATTTAATGATACAGTTCAGTGAGAAATTTTGATATATTAATAATTTCATATTTTTTTTATTTTATATATTAATAAAAATTTTTTTTGAAAAACTATAGACAAATTCAAAAAAATGTTGTATTATTTTTTATAAGCTAGGTGGTGATATTATTTCTAAATTACTAATTTTGTTTTTTTTCATTTATTTAATTAATTTTATAATTATTTTATATTCTATCTATACTTTTTTTGAAATTTATTTTTTTCATAATTTACAAGGTTCCAAATTAAATTTAAAAAAACAATTATTAAAAAAAAATAAAAAAAGGATTTTAAATTATAAATTATAAATTATATTTATTTATAAATATAAATATTATTAAATATTTATATTATTATACTAAATTTATATAATTAATTTTTAATATTATATTTTTATTTAATTTTATTACTTAATTTAATTATTTTTCTATTAATTTTTTATTTTACATTTTTTATATAATTATTATTTATATAATTTTTTAACTAATTTTTATTTTTAATAAAATTTTATTTTAATCTTTTTTATTATTTTTTTATTTCTAATAGAATTTTATTTCAATCCTTTTATTAATTTTTTATTTTTAATAAAATTTTATTTAAAATTTTTAAATAATTATTATTGTGAGGTGATTAAAAATAGTAAAACTTTTCAGGATATTTATGTATACTTTTATGTCTACTTTTACAATCTATCATTTTTTGTATCCACTTTTTATTTCTAACGAAGTTATTGTATCCTTAAGTATACATCCATTTGATATTTGTAGGAAAAATTTATTTACATGGAATTTTTTAAAAACAAGTTTTTGGTTTTTGTATATTTTGTCAAATTTAATCATTTTTAATTTATTAGAAAATAAATTTGTAGATATTTTAAATTATTTAAAAATTAAAAAAAATAAAAATTTAAATAATTTAATTGTAAAAAAAAGAAATAATCTTTTTTATTCTAAACAAAATACTCAAAAAATAGAATTACTTATTGGAAAAAGTATAAATTTAAATCAAAATGTAATTTTGCCTGAATCAGGTTTATATCAAAATTTTTTAATTACAGGAACAATTGGAACCGGAAAAACTAGTTCTGCAATGTATCCTTTTACAGAGCAATTAATAAAATTTAATTCAATTAATAAAAATAAAAAAATTCCTATTTTAATTTTAGATGTAAAAGGAAATTATTTTAAACAAGTAAAAATATTTGCCCAAAAATATAATTTAGAAAATGATATTATAGAATTAGGTTTAAATTCAAATATTAAATATAATCCATTACATAAACCAAATTTAAAGGCATCTGTACTTGCTAATAGATTAAAAACAATTTTATTGCTATTTTCTGAAAACAATTCTGAATCATTTTGGTTAGACAAAGCAGAACAAGTTTTAACAGAGGCTATTAAATTATGTAGATTATATAATAATAATTATGTTACTTTTATTGAACTGCATAAATTAATTACAGAACCAGAGTATTATAGATTAAAAGTAGAAAATTTAAAAAATCTATTTTGCCAATCAAAATTTAATTATCAACAAGTTTATAATTTAAATACTGCTCTAGAATTTTTTGAAAAAGAATTTAATAATTTAGATTCAAGAACATTGTCAATTATAAAATCTGAAATTACTCGTATAACAAATATCTTTGTTTCTGATTATAAAATATCTAAAATATTTTGTTCTTCAAAAGATGACTTAAATTTTAAAGGTTTTTCTTTATTATTACAAAAAGGTAAAATATTAGTTTTAAATATGAATATTGCTGAATACGAAAATCTTTCTAAAATAATTGCAGCATATTTAAAATTAGATTTTCAATCAGAAATAATGTACAATTTATCTCATAATAAAATAAAGCCTTCTGCTTTTATTTGTGATGAATATTCAGAATATATAACAAAAAGCGATGCAAATTTCTTTTCTCTAAGTAGAGAAGCAAAATGTATTAATATTGTTTCTACTCAAAGTTATTCATCCTTAAAAAATGCATTAAAAGATGAAACTTCTGTAAAAGTAATTACTCAAAACTTGATAAATAAACTTTGGTTCAGAACTGATGATATTTTTACAATAGAAGAAGCACAAAAACAATTAGGAAAAGAAGATAAAGAAAAAATTTCTTCAACAATTTCTGAAAGTGCAAAAGAAACTAATTTTAATTACATTACAAATTCATTAAATTCCAAAGACTCTAATATAACAGAAAGCTATAATACCTATGTACAAAACGATTTTATTTTCGATACAAAATTTTTTACTCAAGATTTAGAAACCTTTACTTGCCTAGCTTTTTTATCTGATGGTACAAATATTATAAGCCCTTCAAAATTACAAATGTTTCCATACTTCAAAAACTGACCAGTCAAAAACTTTTTTTATTGTAAAAAATTTTCTTTTAACTATTTAAATTATTTTATTATTTATTTTAATTATTGTTTTAATTATTATTTATTTTTTATTATTATTTTATTTTAAATTATTATTTTATTTTTAATTATTATTTATTTTTTATAATTATTTTATTTTTAATTATTATTTTATTTATTATTTTATTTTTATTATTATTTTATTTTTAATTATTATTTATTTTTTATAATTATTTTATTTTTAATTATTATTTTATTTATTATTTTATTTTTATTATTATTTTATTTTTAATTATTATTTATTTTTTATAATTATTTTATTTTTA
>CALXCA010000017.1 GCA_944386685.1 uncultured Clostridia bacterium
TTCCATAAAATTAATTTAAGAAATTCTAAATTTCCTCCAATCGTATTCAAAATTTATTTATTATTAATATATAAAAAATTTCAGCAAATTATTTTCATTGTAAAAGTCCGCTATTGTTCTTTGAGTTTTAGACTTTATTTTAACTTTCATTTTTAACCTTTTTATATTCAATAAATTCATATGTACTATTTTTGCTTCTTTCCACCATTTGATTATATATTTTATCTCTTAAATTTTGCTTTTTATCTTTAATAGAATTTAAATTTTCATCTGCCCAAAAAGGTCCATCTATGTATGAAGTAATTCTTACCTTATCTTTTCCCCTTTTCTGATATGTGTTGGTTATGCAAAAAGCAGGAGTTTCCAATTCTATAGGATATCTAAAAGAAACATTTCTAAAAGGTCTAATTTTTGTATAGTAAGGCCAAATATGAGCTTCTGGATATATTGTAATAGATTGTCCTTTTGAAATATGATATTTGATTGAATCTAAAAAATTTTTCATTCCATTTTTATTGTTAGGAATTGGTATTGCTCCAAACATTTGAACAAAGTTTCCCAAAAATTTCATCGAAACATTCTCTGGATTTACAATTAAATAATTTCTTTTTGGGTATACTGCATTTGATGTTAAAAATGTATCTGCCAAGTCTTGAGTATGATTTGCATATACAAAATATCCTTGTTTTTTATATTTCTTTAATTTTTCTTTTCCTATATATTTTACTCTAAATTTTATTTTTGCATATAAATATTTTAAAGGCACACTTAGCACATTTTGTACTAAAAAATGTGCTAAGTTCCATAATATATTTTTATGCAAAAATTTGTAATTTTCATCAATTATTCTTGGTTCAATCTTTGCTTTAGAAAATTCGTCATTTAATTCATCAGAATAATAATAAGTCTGTTTCTCCATTTTGTATATTTCCCTTCTAATCTTTACTTATTTGTTAACATTAACAAATAAATCTTTAAATTATCCATGTTTCTATTTGTATTTTTGACTGAAAGGAGAAAATCTCAAAGTGGTAGCAATTATAATTCCTAATTATTTATAACTTCTCTCTTTACAGTTGTATATTCTAATGGAATTTTATAAAAGTCTTCATATACTTTTTTCCATGTATCAAAATTCTTTTGTCTCATTATTTCTGCATCTTCTCTTTCTGATAATTTTTTATTAGGATATATTGGTTTTTCTATATTAATATAATACTCTTGTACCGGAAATCCATCTTCTCCTATTATCTCGCTATCTTTCATTGTTATAAATATTGGAATAATTGGTACATTATTTCTTTTGGCAAATTTATATGCTCCAATTTTTAATGGCTTTGGTTTTGTATAATTCCACCACATACTTTGTTCTGGGTAAATTAGTATACAATCTCCTCTTTGTAAGATTACATCTACTGCTTTTATAAATTCAACCATTGTTTTTCTGTTTGAACTTAATGGCAATGTATCTGCATTTCTAAATAAAAATCCATAAAATCCAGAGAAATTAGTATAATTACCTTCTCTTATAACTTTATATAATTTTTTTTCTTTATAAAGTCCACAATCTTTAAATACTTTTTCTACTGCAAATGAATCAAATGGATTAAAGTGGTTACATGTTATTACTGCACCATTTTCAATATTTGCAAGATTTTCTATTCCATTAACTTCTTTTATAATTAATTTATTATTTTTTATAATTTCATCAAGAAATTTTTCTCCAACTTTATTGGCAAATGCTGTTTTCCATCTATTTAGTCTTTTTGTGTTTAAATAATCTACATTATCTGGAGTTAGTACAACATTTGGTGGATCATTTTCTACATCTAAATCAAATTTTCCTTCTTTTTCTAATTGTTTTATTTTTTCTAAAACTTCTAATCTGTCTTTTGATTTTTCAATCTTTTTATTATTTTCATCTATTGATAATTTTCTTCTATCATCACCAACACATGAGTTTTCTTTTTCTGCAAGTAATCTTAATTGTTGCTCAGCTTCTCTGTCTTTAAATTTTTGTTCTTCTGTATATTCATTTTTTATTTTTAAAATTTGTTCATAATATTGTGTTTTTTCTGCATATTTCCAGAAAAATTCTTTATATAATACATCTTCAAAATGCCATGGTTTGTATGCAAAATTATAATGAACTAATTTTATGTCTTCTCTTTTTGTTTCATTATTTACTAATGGCATACAATCCCATTTATGGTCAATTAGTGTTACTCTACCTTTGCATAATCTATTTAAATAGTCTTGGTCTTGTGCAACAGAGTATTTTACAGTTGTTAATAAATGAATAAATTTTTCCTGAAATTTAAATTTTCTTAGTTGGTCTAAATTCATTAATAAAACACCTGCATTAAAATAGTTTTTATATGAATCTACTCCTACAACTAATTCTGCATAGTCTTGAAATACTTTATTACATTGTATTATATCATCTGGTGCTGCAGCAATTAAGTTTGTTCCCATATCTGTATTAAATAATTCTGAAATATCTCCTAATACAACTATGTCGCTATCTAAATATAATGCTTTATTATATTGTGGATATAATTCTGGTAAAAATAATCTAAAATATGTTGTATTTGTATAATAATCTCTTGTATATAATTTATCTTTTACTTTTTCTATATAATAATTTAAATCTACAAATTCGATATTTACATATTCATTTTCATATGTTTTAATTTGCTTCATATGTTCTTCTGTAACATTTGTATGTAAAACTTTTATGCAATAATTGTATTCTTTACTTGCATTATCTATTAACGAGTGCAAAGCTACTGCTAAAAATGGTGTATAGTCATCATCTATTGCAAAAAAAATCGGTATAATATTATTTTCCATTCAAACTTCCTCTCTTATATAACTTTCAAATTCCTTTTTTAAATTTAAATATTCTTCTAAATCTTTATCAAATGCATAGCATTTTAGTACTTTGTGTACTTCTTCTACATTCCATTGTTTAAAATTTTCTGTATGTGGATATGGTGTCCATAATAGCCTCTTACAGAAGTGGCATAGTACAGTATCTTTTTTATTGAACTTTGATTGTTCATTAAATTTACTTGGTAATAATTTTTTCTTTGTTGTAGACCTAAATACTGCATCTTGGTCTGCAAATAACATTTTTTTTCTTCTTATTAAATCTCTTGCTTTTTCAAATAATTTTGTTTTTCTTACAATTTTCATATTAATTAATAACATTCCAGCATTAATATAATCTGGTCTTATAAACCATTTTCCATATTTTTCTCTTACTGCTGCATATTCATATTCTTCAATATCAATATTATATAATTCAGATATATCTTTGTTAAACATCATGTCTATATCTAAATATAATATTTTGTCTGGAATATTTGGTATTTTATCTATAAGCAATCTTAATAAAGTATATGGTGTGCAATATGCACTTTCGTTTTTGCATTTCATAAATTCTTCTTCATATAAATCTGTAACATCTATTTTTGTTACTTTATTTTCTGAATTTTTACTTCGTACTACTTTATTTAAAAAATCAATTTGCTCATCTGTAATACATACATATTCAGGTTTAAGTCTAGATAAATCCATTGTTAATATATAACAATTAATTGTTTCTTTTGTTTTATTTGTTATTGAAATTAGCTCTGTTAGGGCTCCATCAAATACTTTTTTGTTTCCACATAATAATATATTTATCATATTTATCCTCTTTTATTTTTATTACAAATATAGTATACTTATTTTTTGATATTTTGTCAAATTTTGAGACTCATTTTTTTCTTAATTTTTTATTAATCGGACAATTTTGTACCGGTTCTCTTTTTTTCATTTTGTTGTGAAGCGGTCCTTTTTCTATTGTGGTCGGTTTTTTTTGCTGTGTGTCTGCTGGGGTCGGTCCCTTTTTCTATTGGGGTCGGTCCCTTTTTCTATTGGGGTCGGTCCCTTTTTCTATTGGGGTCGGTCCTAAATTAAACCAATATATAAAGTGTTTTTTATACCTTGTGTGTCGCAACCTACAAAAGAATTTCTATAAGTAGGTTGCTCCAAATCGCATTCGCTACGCTCATTTGGTCGCTTACGCGGTATTGCAAAACACTTTATATATTGGTTTAATTTAGGACCGACCCCAATAGAAAAAGGGACCGACCCCAATAGAAAAAGGGACCGACCCCAGACGAAAAAAGGACCGACCCCAACACATGGTTAACTTTTTAATTAGCATCCTTTACAATTTGAACAACATCCACTGCAGTTATCATCATCATCACAATCATCATTAATTTCATCTTCTTCAAAATCATCATCATATGCAAAATCTTCATCATCTTCTAAACCATCATCATATATGAAAAAATCATCTTTCATATTTTTCATATCTTTTTCAAGTTCTTCAACTCTTTTTTCTAATTTTTCAATTTTTTCTAATAATTCTTTTTCTGACATATTATTTTTCTTCCTTTCTTAATTAGCTCTAATGACACACATAGTAAGTAGTAAAACAATTTTTTAAAACTATAATATATAGGTTTTAAAAGGCTACCTATAAACATTAGTAATAAATTTAAAATTTTTTAATTTTAAATAAAAACGCGGACTTTGTTTTTTAGCTCGCGTTTTTTTAGTTTCTACACTCTTTCCATATATTCACATGTACGTGTATCTATTCTTATAATATCTCCAATATTTATGAACATTGGAACTTGTAATTCTAATCCTGTTTCTAATTTTGCTGGTTTTCCAGATGTTGTAGTAGTATTTCCTGCAAATCCAGGTTCTGTATATGTTACTTCTAATTCTACAAATATTGGTGGTTCTACTGCAAATACTTTTCCTTTAAATGAAAGTATTGTAACCTCCATATTTTCTTTTAAATATTTTAAACAATCTCCTATATCATCTTTATTTAATGGCATTTGGTCATAAGTATTATTATCCATAAAGTAATATAAGTCTCCATCATTATATAAATATTGCATAGCTCTTTTTTCTATTTCTGCTCCTGGATATTTATCTGATGGGTTAAATGTTTTTTCTAAAACTGCTCCTGTTATTACATTTTTTAATTTTGTTCTAACAAATGCAGCTCCTTTTCCTGGTTTTACATGTTGGAATTCAACTACTCTATATACTCCTCCATCCATTTCAAATGTTGTTCCATTTCTAAAATCTCCTGCCATATATACTCCTGCCATAATTATTCTCCCTTCTAATTCTTAACATAATTTCCAATATTATTATTTTACACCATTTTTGGCATAAAAGTCAAGCTTTTTAAATCATTTTTAGATATAATATTTATTTTTACTCTAGATTAATCATTGATTTAAATATTTTAAGTAATGCATTTGTTTCTTCATGTTCCATTAAATCTTCATTTAATATATAATAAAACCTATTAAATTTAATAATATCTTCATTTGGAAGATATTTTTCAACTTCTTCTAGTAATTCTACTGGTGTTGAATAATAATAATCTTCTTTGTATTTACGTATTTTATTTGTATATATACTTATAATTATTTTTCTTAAATAACTATTGCATTTAGAAAATTCTTGTCTTTCAATATAATAATCTATTAATTTTAAAATTTCTTCAATTTTCATTTTTTATTTTCCTTTTTTAATGCTCTATAGAGTTTTTTTCTGATAGAAAATCTGTATCTTCTGTATATGTTCTATCTGCATTTAGCTTATATATTTTTCTATCTGATAAATCATATAGTCTTTGAATTAATCTTTTTTTGTTACTATTGGGCTCATATGATTTTAAGTGCATTGGAAAAGCTCCTCCTGCCAAGAAAGCCAAATGTTGTATAAATCTATAATATGGATGTTTTTCATCTATTTTGTTTGAAAGCTCTCTTATAATCTTTTTCCTTTTAGGAAGTAAAGGAAGCATTATTGGAGTAGATATATTTTTATTTCTATAAAAATCATCTTCTCCTTGATATATTGGAATTCTAGAGGAATTTTGATTTGCTCTTAAAAAATCCTCTAAACAGTATTTAGACATATGTAATCTTTGTGGCATATTTAAGCCAGAAACATCTATAGATAATAACATCATATTTTGTTGAAATCCATTTTTATTTTTTTCATAAGTTATTCCCCAATTTTTAGATGATTTTTTTATATTAAACATTTTAGATAACTGTGAAATCATAATATTATCTTTTAGTTGATATGAGAATTTTTTTACATTTAGTTCTTTATAAAACAAAAGAAAATCTTCTAAAAAATCATTTTTGGAATTTGAAATTGCTCCATCATTTACTTGAGAAAAATATGTTTTATAATCTGAATTAATATCTTGATTTATTTTTTCTAAAACAGGAGCAATATCAGCTATAACTACATTTTTATTTGATGTTTTTTGAACCTGTACATTAGTACCAGTAATGTAATTATTATATACATTTTCAAGGAAACTTATTTTTTCAAGTTCTGCTTCTAAAACTTTTTTAAGAATATTTATTTCTAATTTATTATTTTTTTCATTAATTTTAGCATTTTTTATATCTGACCATAACTTTAAATCTGAAGCTAAAAAATAAGTTAAATTAAAATTAGAAATTTCCTTTGTATATCTATTTATCCAAAATGAATCTAATGATGATAATGTTGTAATATCAAGATTATTAAGTATTTCATCACTATATGCTTCTTTAAATTCTTCAGGTGTTATATTTAATTCTGGGAAACCTAAATCATAAGAATATAGTTTATTATGAGATGATATGTATTTGTCTAAAACACCCATTTCATTTAATTTTGCTAAAATTTGTATTATTGATTTTTTATGTTTTTCCTTTAAATCTTTTTCTAGTTCTTTGATTTTTTTTGTTAGGTATAATTTAAGACTTTTACATTCATCATCTTCTAAATAAATTTTTATTAATTCTGCAGAAGATTTATCTGTATTTCTTAAAAAGTTCATTATTGCTCTTTTATTTAATTTTGATTGTTTAGTTCCTGTTTTTAATTCTGGCAGTTCATTTAATACAATATTTTTCTCTCGCCTATATGAACTAATCAAATCTTTTAAAAGTTGTCTTTTTGATACTTCTTGATTAGATGAAAAAGTTATTATTCCTTCTGAAGTAATTGGTTTTTTATTTGTTTTCTCTTCTTCTATTAATTCATTATAGATGCGATTGAAATCAGAAACATTGTCTGATAATTGAATTGCTGTATCTAATCTTAAACTATCACTTCTAAAACTTGAACATTCTAACAAACTCATAGAGCAATTTTCGACAAAATCAAATACTTTTTCTGTAACTTCTTTATCAGTAATATTAGGGTTCTCTTCATATATTTTTCTTACATATTTAAAAAATGATTGATTTCTATTTACTAATTCGTTACCATATCTATAATTTATTTCAGGTGATTTAAAATCACTATTTTTTCTATAATGTCTATTTAATTTAAGAATTTCATCAAATGATATTTTGTTAGACATTTTATACCTCCAACTCAAGTTCGTACATTATTATACTTAACATATTTAGTGCTACTGTTTCTGTTCTAAGAATTCTGTTACCTAGTGTTATAATTTTGGCTCCACTTTCTTTTAAAAGTTTAACATCATTTTCTTCTAGTCCACCTTCTGGTCCAATTACAATTCCAATTTTTAAATTATTAAAATTATTCTCTTGTTTTAGTTTTGTTAATTCTTGTTTTAGTGTATTTTCTTTTTCATTTTCATAAGCAACTATCATTGCATCATAATTCGTGATTAGTTTACATATATCTTTAATACTTACTATATGTTTTACTTCTGGTATATTATTTCTGCCACATTGTTTTGCAGCACTTTCAGAAATTTTTTGCCATCTTTCAATTTTCTTTTCTTCACTTTTTGAGTCTAATTTTACAACACACCTTTTCATATCTACTGGTATTATTGCATTAGCCCCTAGTTCTACAGATTTTTGTATTATTAATTCCATTTTATCTGCCTTTGGTAAGCCTTGATATATATCAACTATTATGTTGTCTTCTTGTGATATTAATTCTTCTATAATTTCTGTTGTAATTTGATTTTCTTCTATTTTTGTAATTTCACATTTATATGATTTTTTATTATCTTTATTGCATATTTCTATATTGTCTCCTATTTGTTTTCTTATTACATTTTTTATGTGATTTACATCTTCTCCAATTATTATTATTTTATTGTTTTGTATTTGACTTCCTTTTATAAAAAATCTTGGCATATATTATCTCCTTTAAAAAACATTGATAAATTACCTCCTAGTTGGAGGTAATCCACATCTACTTTCTCTCATTTTCTATGTATTTAAATATACTATATTTTTTATTAAAAATCAAGAAAAAGAAAAGAATTTATGCAATTATTAAGATATCACAATTTCTCACTGAACTGTAACGAATTAACTTTTAAGTTATATATTAAGATATTTATGCAAAAGGCTAGAGAATTCTTAAATTATTAAGATTTCTCTAGCCTTTTTAATTAACTTTCAGTTGTGGCAATCACATTGCCATCAATGTCATAAATTTCTTCACACTCTTTTCTAATAGCTCTGAATTGTACAAATATTGCAGAATTTTCCGATGTAGTATCAATTTCGATATATTTAATAGGAACAACTTTTTTAAAACCTGGTATACAATCAGATTTTAGCGAAAAATCACCAGTAAACTTGAATATTCCACAATAATTTTGACGATAAACTTTGTACAATTTTAACTCGTTAATATAAATACCTGTTACTTTTTCAATTCTTTCATCATAAAGCTGATATTTATCACCAGTTAAACAATTGTACATAATACAGCCTTCGGAAGGATTTTTTTCACTTTTTACCCAAATGGTATCTTCAATGTTTTCAACTCTATTTTCATCTAAGTCTTTAACAATTATTTTACCACTTAAGTTATAAAATGAAATTTTGCCATTAGAATCAATTACTTTGAAACAGCTTTTTTCACATACAACTGCATCTACATCATTTAAAGTTAAAATCAATTTTCCCTTTTGGTCAAATATGGCAACATAACTCTTAAGAGCTTTATCACTAAACCTCCTAATTTTCATATTATAACTAAAGATATAATAGTTATTACGTTTTTCATAATCATCAAATGGAATGTTCATAACCTTTTGGCCATCATAGGAACGTAATATCCAATTGCCATAATTTGCATTAAAAGTGCCTCCAGAAGAATCGATTCCAAGAGCAACCCAAGATTCTGTTTCCACAATATTAGGACGCACAGAATTTTCTCCATCATCAAATAATCCTGCTTTGCCCAAATATGTTCCATTCATAGAAAAGAAACTACAAGAAATAATTTCATTTTTCAAACCTTTAATTGCAAAAATTTTGTCATACATATAGACAATTTCGCCACTTTTTACAGTTTGGAAAAACAGTTTAATTTCAGTGTTTTCCTCTATCTTTGTGAAACTTTCTTTGTATTCAGAATCTTCTTGACCAAAATATTTACTATAAATCATAGGGCAAGAATATGTTGTAATACCATCCTCCTCATAAGCTTTAATTTTGTCTTCACAAACTTCGATTTTTTTAAATTCAATAGGAATAATTACTTTTACAAGATTTTTTCTTGTACTGTCACAAAATTGAAGTTTTGCCAAAACACCACAACATTTATTTTTATATATCACATCAAAATAGATATAATTTCTTGTATGTGGTATTTTATAATAAGCAATAGAATAAAAAGCGTCTACTTGGATTTCTATTTTTGCTGTTTCTTCATTCAAAAAATGGTATCCTTCAGAGTTTTTTAAATAAAATCCTCCAATTGTGGGAATAACTTCTTCAAAAGAATTTTGCATGAACTTTTTTGCTTTTGCATCAAAAATATCATACTCAGAAATGTTATTTTTGAATATAAAAATATTTTTTTTGGCAAATACAAGTTCACCACAATTACAAAAATCCAAAATGCATTTTCCTACTTTCGAATATATTGCCATTTGTTTTAAACCATTATAAATGAAAATATATTCAGAAGCTTTACTAGGAAAGTCAATTTTTGTAATTCTTTGATTACAAATTTTTTCTCCTTCATAAGAATAAAGTTCCCAGACAAATGTATCTTTTATTAAAATACATTCAGCAAGTGGCATACAAAATTCTTTCATTTCCATAGAAGAATAACCATTTTTAAAGAAATGGTATCCCAAGTATTTTCCGTTTAAGCAATAAATGCGAATTCCATTTTTCCGTTCAAACACTTGGATGTATTTTCCTTTATGGATAAGTGTTTCTCCAGCTTTTAAGCCGAAATCTTTACTGTCTTTGTACTTTTTCATGTTTTTTCCTTTCTGTTTGATTAAGTGTGTTTTCGGACATTTATATAAAAAGCTTTTAAGCTTAGCACGATATATTATATGATATTTAAGCTTAAAAGTCAAGGAAACCATGCACTTAATTTAAATGCATGGTTTTTGTAAATTATTTTAACCAATCTGGATTTGCTAAATACCAATCTATTGTTTTAACAATTCCATCTTCAAATTTTGTTTCTGGTTCCCATCCAAGTTCTGCTTTTATTTTGCTTGGATCTATTGCATATCTATAATCATGACCTTTTCTGTCTTCAACATATTGGATTAAATCTTCAGATTTTCCAAGACGTTTTAATATAAGTTTTACAATTTCTATATTTCTTTTTTCATTATGTCCACCTATATTGTATCTTTCTCCTGCAATACCTTTGTGGAAAACTAAATCTATTGCTTTGCAATGGTCTTCTACATATAACCAATCTCTAATATTTTTTCCTGTTCCATATACTGGTAATTTTTCATTATTTAAAGCTAATTTAATCATATGTGGTATTAATTTTTCATTATGTTGATATGGACCATAATTGTTTGAGCAATTTGTTACATTTATATTCATTTTATAAGTTGTGTGATATGCAAATGCAATCAAATCTGAACTAGCTTTTGATGCAGAATATGGGCTACTTGGTTGAATTGGTGATTTTTCTGTAAAATATCCTTCTTCTCCTAAAGCTCCATATACTTCATCTGTTGATATATGTACAAATTTATTTTCTGAACCTTCTCCCCACATTTGTTTTGCTGTTTCTAATAATGTATGTGTTCCAATTACATTTGTTTGTGTAAATATAAATGGATTTTTTATGCTATTATCTACATGTGATTCTGCTGCAAAATGTATTACTCCATTAATATCATATTTTTTGAAAATTTCTTTCATTTTTTCAAAATCACATATATCTGCTTGTTCAAACTTTATTTTATCTTTTACTTTGTCTAGATTTGCTAAATTTCCAGCATATGTTAATTTATCTACTACAACCACATTATAGTCTAGATGTTTATTTACAAAATATTCTGCAAAATTTGCTCCTATAAATCCTGCTGCACCTGTTACTAATATATTGTTTTTCATTTAATTTTTCTCCTTTTTGTTTCATATTTTAAGAATTGATTTTCAAATCATTTTAAATTTTTTTTAATTAATTTTATATAATTTATTAATTATATTTTTTACAATAATCAATATATAACTACATACTTAAATTTTTAAATAGATCTGTTTCTTTTAATTCTTTTAAACTTGGCCATTTTGAGTCTTTTTCAGATGTTAATATTTCTTCCACTCTTAAACTTTCCAATGGCCATTCAATTGCTACATCAGGGTCATTATATTTTAGTCCACCCTCTGCTTCATGATTATATATATCATCACATTTATAAGCAAACTCTGCTTCATCTGATAATACTAAAAATCCATGTGCAAAACCTTTTGGTATCATAAACATTTTTTTATTTTCTTCTGATAATATAACACCTTCCCATTTTCCATATGTTTTGCTTCCTGGTCTTAAATCAACAGCAACATCAAAAACTTCTCCTTTTATACATCTTACTAGTTTTGCTTGAGTATTTTCTTTTTGGAAATGTAACCCTCTTAAAACACCTTTTTTAGATTTTGATTGATTATCTTGAACAAAATTATATTTTAATCCAATCTCCTCAAAATCATTCTTACTATAAGTTTCCATAAAATACCCTCTGTTATCTCCAAATACAGTTGGTTCAATTATACATACTCCCTCAATTGAGGTATCTGTTCTTTTAAATTTTCCCATTTTTTATTCTCTCCTTTTCTCCAAAATTATCTTGAATAATCAAGATATTTAATATTACAATTGATTTATACCAATTCTTATACTATACATTTAAATTGCACAAAATTCTAAAAATAATTTCAAACCTTACTATTCTTCTCCAAAAACATCTTCTGCGACATCTTTTAAATATTTACCATAATCTGTTTTCATATATTTTTGAGCTAATTCTAATAATTGATTAGAATTTATCCATCCTTTATCAAATGCAATTTCTTCTGGACAGCATATTTGCAAACCTTGTCTTTTTTGTATAGTTTGTACAAAACTTGCTGTTTCAATTAAAGCATCATGTGTTCCTGTGTCGAACCAGGTCATTCCACGTCCTAATTTTTCTACTCTTAATTGTCCTCTTTTCATATATTCTTCATTTATAGATGTAATTTCCAATTCTCCTCTTGCTGATGGTTTTACATTTTTTGCTATATCTATTACATCATTTGTGTAAAAATATAATCCTGGTACAGCATAATTTGATTTTGGATTTGCTGGTTTTTCTTCTATTGATATAGCTTTTCCGGTTTCATCAATTTCTACAACTCCATATGCTCTTGGATCTTTTACATAATATCCAAATATTGTTGCTTCATTTTCTCTTTCATTTGCTTGTTTTAATTTTTCTGCTAAATGTTCTCCATAGAACATATTATCACCTAAAATCATTGCTACATTGTCTTGTTTAATAAATTCTTCACCTATAATAAACGCCTCAGCTAATCCATTTGGTTTTTCTTGAACTTTATATTGAAAGCTCATACCCCATTGAGAACCATCTCCAAGTAAGTCTTTGAATGTATCTAAATCTCTTGGAGTTGTTATTATTAAAACTTCTCTTATATCTGCTTGCATTAAAATTGATAATGGATAATAAATCATTGGTTTATCATATACAGGCATTATTTGTTTTGAGATTGCAATTGTTAGTGGGTATAATCTTGTTCCACTTCCACCAGCTAAAATTATTCCTTTTCTGTTCTTCATATTTTACATCAATCCTTTCTTCTTAACAATTTTTAATTAAAAATTGCTTTAATATATAAATTTTATATTAAAATTTATTTTTCTTTAAATTTATTTAGAAAAATTTTCTAATGCTTTAAATTTTTACAAATTAATTTATAAAATTAATTTTCCATATTTTTTGCTTCTTCTAAATATCTCTTTAGTCCATCTTTCCAATCTGGAACAGAAATTCCACATTCATGTAATTTCTCTTTTGACATTTGTGAATTTAAAGGTCTTTTAGCTTGTGTTATTTTCATCATTTCTATATATTCTTCTGTAGTTACTGGGTTTACTTTACATTTTATTCCTTGGTCTGCAAAGATTTGTTTTGTAAAATCATACCAAGTTGTATATCCTTCATTTGTTGCATTATATATTCCATATGGAATTTTCTTTTCAATTGCTTGGTATATTATATTACTTAAATCTTTAGCATATGTTGGACTTCCATGTTGGTCTGAAACAACATTAACTTCTTCTCTTGTTGTTCCTATTTTTGTCATTGTTTTTACAAAATTATTTCCTCCAACACCATATAGCCATGCAGTTCTAAATATGTAATAATCTTCAGTATTTGCAATAATGCCTTCTTCTCCATGTAGTTTTGTTTTTCCATAAACTGTTACAGGTTTTTTCTCATCATCTTCTTTATAATCTTTAGAAACATCTAAGTCTCCTCCAAAAACGTAATCTGTAGATATATGAACTAATTTTGAGCCTGCTGATTTTGCAGCTTTTGCTAAATTTGCTGGTCCATCACCATTTATTTTATCTGCTAATTCATAATTATCTTCAGCTTTATCAACTGCTGTATATGCTGCACAATTTATTATATATTCTGGTTTTAATTTTGTTATAAAATCATAAACCATTTTTTCATTAGTAATATCAAGTTCTGATACATCTGTTGCTATAATGTCATTTCCTTTTTCGAATTTTTCCCTTACCTCTTTTGCTAACATCCCATTAGCACCTGTTATTAAAATTTTCATATGAATTTTTCCTTTCCTAAAGAATTAAAAGCGTTTTTCTTAAATTTACGCTTATATCATATCACTTAAAATGAAAAAGTACAAGTAAAACTTGTACTTTTTGTGAAAAAATGTGAATATATGTTATAAAATACTATATAATAAGTTTTTCTTAAGTTTATATATAAAAATTTAAGAAAAACTTTTCTATCAATTATTTATACCATCAATTTAATTATTTTAAATATATTGAAGGATCTAAATATTTTCCATCCTGTAAAATTTCAAAATGTAAATGTGATTCCATACTACTTTCAAAAGCCGCTGTATTTCCAGCTGTTCCAATAGTTTGTCCTTGTTTTACTTCTTCTCCTTCTACAACAAATTCAGCTGTTAATAAATTAGAATATACTGTTTCATATCCACCATCATGTGTAATAACAACTGTAAGTCCATATCTTGGGTCATTTAAAATAGATGATATAACACCATCAGCAGATGCTTTTATAATACTTGTTTTATCTGCTTTTATATCAATACCTGGATGTGTTATCCATTCTTTTAATGTTTCTGAGTAAATTAAATTATCTTGTGCAAATTCTGAAATAATTTCTCCATCTGTTGGTTTTACAAAAGTTATTTCATTTTTTTCTTCTTTTAAATTTTCATCTTTTTTACTTGAATCCTCTTTGTTTTGAGCTTCACTATTTTCTTTTTTTGTTTCACTTTCTTTTTTATCTATATTTTCATCTGTTGTTTTACTTGTAGTGCTTTCTGTGTTTTTACTAGAACTAGTTTGACTTAACTCACTTTCGTTTGTTTTTACAGTATTGTTAGTTTCGTTTTTACTTGTTGCTTCTGCTTTTGAATTTGTATTATCTGTTTTTATTGTGTTTTCCTGTGATGTTGTAGTTTCTGTTGTTTTTACAGTGTTTTCTGTTTTAGCAATTATTTCTTCTTGCTCCTCAACTGTTTTTCCTATACTAGAATTAACATCTTCAATAACTTCATTTTGATTCTCATTTGCTATTTTCTCTGCAGAATCTTCATTATTTGTTTTTGTTGTCATATACATTACAATGCCAACAGCAATTGCAAGTATAATAAATATTGCTGTTCCAACATATATAATTAAATTTTCGTTTTCAATAAATCTTTTTCCTTTTCTCATAATTAAACACTTTCCTTTCCTAAGTTATAAATAATTAAAAAATATTTGTTTTTACCTCCTATTTTTTATTATTTATTTCCTATTTCTTTGTTAATACAATTATTTACTTTTTTTCAAAATATTATTCATTCTTAGAAAGAATTTTTATTATTTAATCTCTACGTCTGTGTAAAAATGTTTAATTATTTCTTCATAATTAGAACCAGATTTTGCCATACTATCAGCTCCTGTTTGGCTCATTCCAACTCCATGTCCATTTCCAATAACACTAAATTTAAATTGATTTCCATCAAATGTAAATGTAAAATTTGTAGATTTTAATCCTAAGATTGTTCTTGCTTCTGTTCCAGCAATTTCTTTATTACCTATCTTTATAGTTTTTACTCTTTTACTTGAAGTATATTCTAAAATTTGTATACAATTAGAATCAGAAAAATTAATTTCAAAATCAGAATATTTTTCTTTCATTTTCTTTTCTAAATCTTCCTTTGAAAGTATTACTTCTGAACTATATTGTGTATAACCATTTTCTCCTGAAGTTTCTACAGATTTTAAATATGGATAATCTATTCCACCCCATATATTTATTGAGGTTTCTGTTATTCCTCCACTATTAGAATGGAAAAATGCATTTATTGGTTGTCCATTATAAGTTATTATTTTCCCAGTTGTTGCATTTACACAATCAACAATTTTTTGCCAATTTGCTTCTGCCTCTTCTGGTTTCCAACTAGCAAACCTTTCTTCTTTACTAATCCAAGCTTGACAACATCCATAATTATCACATATATCAGCATTTGGGTGTTTTCCTACACTATTCATTGCTTGATAAATTGTATATGTTCTTGCAACTATTGCTTGTGCTTTTAAGGCTTCTACTTCATAACTTGCTGGCATCTCTGCAGCTACAACACCATATAAATATTCATCCATTGGCAATTCTTCAATTTCACCTGTTTCTGTGTGTAATAATCTGATTGTTTGGTATTTTAAATAATTTTCGTCAAAATTTTGAATTTGTTCTACATCATTTGTATTTTGATTATTATTACTTTCGCCATTATTTGAACTTGCTTCATTTTGTTTGTCTAAATTATTTTCATCATTTGAAGAGGTTGAATTGTTTTTATTATCAGAACTTGTTTCATTTGCAACTACTTCTTGTCCTTCCATCGAAGTTGTAAAAATTACTGGCAATAAAAAAACAACAAATACAAATCCCAAAAAGTACAATAATATTTTTTTCATTTTGAGTTTTATTCCTTTCTCTTAAATTTTGATACTGTTCAATGAGAAATTTGTGAAATTATTAATATATCTAAATTAAAATATTTACTAAAAATTAAATCTTATATACTTTTGAAAACTATTTTTCATCTATTTTAAACTGAAAGTTTTCTTTTCATATTATCTAATACTTTTCTTTCTATTCGTGATACCTGAACTTGTGTTATTCCAAGTATTTTAGATACTTGCATTTGCGTTTTTCCTTTATAATATCTAAGCAAAATTACTTCTTTTTCTTTATCTTTTAATTCACTTATTAATTTTTTTATTGTCATTCTATTTGTAATTTCCGTTTCCTCATCTTTCCCTGTTGATAATTGTTCAATTACACTTATTGTTTTGTCTGTTTTATTGTCCCTATATTGACTATCTTCTATCGAATTAACAGGTCTAGATGAATCTAATGCCATTGCAATTTCTTCTTTTGAAGTTTTTAATTCTTTTGCAATTTCTTCTAATGAAATTTCTTTACCATATTTATTTTGATATTCTTTTTGTATTTCTTTTATTTTTATGTTTAATTCTTTTATGCTTCTACTAATTTTAATTGGTCCGTCATCTCTAATAAATCTTTTTATTTCTCCTAAAATGTATGGAACTGCATATGTTGAAAGTCGAACTTCAAAATTTGTATCAAACCTTTGTATTGCTTTTATTAGTCCTATACAACCTATTTGATATAAATCCTCTATATCATAACCTCTTCCATTAAATCTTCGAACAATGCTCCAAACTAATCTACTATTATCTTCTATTAATTTTGTCATTTCATCTTTATTTCCGTTTTGAGCTTGTTCTATCATTTTCATATCATTTTCATACACGTTTCTTCTCCCCTTACATCAGAATTTTTTAAATCTTTTAAAGATTCTTCGCCACTAAAATTTTCTAAATCTTTTTCTTGAGAAGAATTAATTTTTATTTTTTTGCTCATTGTTATTTTAGTTCCATAACCTAGTACAGATTCAACCTCAACATTATCCATAAAGCTTTCCATTATTGTAAATCCCATACCAGATCTTTCTAAATTAGATTTTGTTGTAAATAATGGCTGTTTTGCAATTTCTATATTTTCAATTCCTTTTCCAGTATCTGATATCTCTATAAATACTTCATTTTGTACTATTTTACAAACTAGTTTTACTATTCCTACTTTTCCCTCATATCCATGGATTATAGAATTTGTAACAGCTTCTGATACTGCTGTTTTTATGTCTGATATTTCTTCAATTGTTGGATCTAGTTGTGCTATAAATGCTGCTACTGCAATTCTTGCAAATGCTTCATTATTTGATTTACTTAAAAATTCTATTTTCATTTCATTATCAAATGCTTTAGTCATATTGAACCTCCTTTTTTTTACATTCAACTGGTATTAATCTTAATAATCCACTCATTTCAAATATTTTTTGTATTTGTAAGTTTACATTTGCTACTTTAAGTTCTCCTCCTATCATGTCTATTAATTTATATCTTCCAATTATTAATCCAATTCCTGCACTATCCATAAAAGAAACATTACTAAAGTCAAATATAACTTCTTTTGGCATATATCTTTGAATTTCATTGTCCATCCTCCTTTTTAAATTTTGTACACTACATTCGTCAATTTCTTCTTCTATTTCAAAAACTAAGTGCTTGTCTTTTTTATAATATGTTGTTTGCATATTTTCACCTTTCCTCTCTTAAAATTTAACTAAAGTAAAATTAAAATTTTAAAAACTAAATTTTATTTTCACTTTTTGTTGGAAGCAAAAAAGCTCTATATAATGTCCTATATGTGTATATGTTTGAGCAAAACTCTTTTATTGAATAGGAAAAATTTCTTTTTCCTATTCAACAACAAAATTGTATAAAAATAACAATATGAATTTTAAATATTTATTTATTCAAATTATATATTCTTTTCCATTTATTTCCAAGAGCAAAAAATAAAAAGTTTTGTCGAATTTAAAAAGATTGTCACTTTTTGTCAAAAATTATTACACAAAAAAGTAGGCAAATTATTCTAATTAAATAAAATAATTTCCTACTCTTTTTCTTTTACAATTATTCCTTCTTCTAGGTCTCCATTAAAAATTGTTAGATTTCCATTTATATCAATAAAAATTATTTCTAATCCATCAATTATTTCATCTTTTCTTTAATTTTAAGCAAAGTATTTAATGCATCAATTGGTGTTAATTCATTTAAATTAATTTTATCAATTTCATGTGCTATTTCTGCTAATTTATAGTTAAACATATCAAATTGACCTTCAACAACATTTTTGTTTTCTTTTTCTACCTTTTTACCACTTAACATACTCTTTCTTTCTAAGCTTCTTAAAATTTCATTAGCTCTTTTTGTAACAACTTTTGGAACACCTGCTAATCTTGCAACATGAATTCCATAACTTTCATCTGTTCCACCTTCAACAATCTTTCTTAAAAAGATAATATCTTCACCTTTTTCTTTTACTGCAATTGAATAATTTTTAATACCTTCATGTTTATCTGCAAGTTCTATTAATTCATGATAATGTGTTGCAAATAATGTTTTTGCACCACATTTTTCTTTATCTGCAATATATTCTGCAACTGCCCATGCAATAGAAAGTCCATCATATGTTGATGTTCCTCTTCCTATTTCATCTAAAACAACTAAACTGTTTTCCGTTGCTTCTTTTAAGATTGTTGCAACTTCCATCATTTCAACCATAAAAGTACTTTGTCCCATGCTTAAATCATCAGAAGCTCCAACTCTTGTGAAGATTTTATCAACTACACCAATTTCCGCTTCTGTTGCAGGTACAAAACTACCTATTTGTGCCATTAAAGCTATTAATGCAACTTGTCTCATATATGTAGATTTTCCAGCCATATTGGGACCTGTTATTACTGCTAATCTATTATCTTCTTTATCTAATTTTGTATCATTTGGAACAAAATTTCCAACACCTAACATTTTTTCTATTACAGGATGTCTTCCATCTTTAATGTTAATTTTTCCATTATTAGATACAATAGGCATACAGTAATTCATATCTTCTGCAACTTGTGCAAATGATGATAATACATCTAATGTAGAAACTACTTTAGCAGATTTTTGAAGTCTTTGTACATTTTTTGCAATTTCATCTCTTATTTTTATAAATTCATTATATTCTAAATTAACAACTTTTTCTTCTGCACCTAAAATCTGATTTTCTAGCGTTTTAAGTTCATCTGTAATATATCTTTCTCCAGTTGTTAGTGTCTGTTTTCTAATAAATCTATCTGGCACTTGTGATACAAAAGATTTAGAAACTTCAAAATAGTAACCAAATACTTTGTTATAGCCTATTTTTAATGTTTTAATTCCTGTTTTGGCTTTTTCCTCTGTTTCTAATTTTACAATCCAATTTTTTCCCTCAGTTGTGGCTGTTTTTAATTTATCAATTTCTGGGTCATAGCCCATCTTTATTATTCCACCATCTTTTATTGTCATTGGTGGGTCTTCTATTATAGATTTATCTATTAATTCAAATATATCTTTTAATTCATCTAGTTCTTCATATAATTCTTTTAATTTTGTAGATTCACATTGTGATAAAACATTTTTTACATCAGGTAATTTTTGCAAAGAATTTTTTAATGTAATCATATCTCTGGCATTTGCATTTCCATATGCCATCTTTCCTGCTAGACGTTCTATATCATATACTTTTTTTAATGTTTCTGTAATATCTCCTCTAAGCATTAAATTTTCTTTTAATTCTTTTACTGCATCTAATCTATCTTGAATTTCTTTAATATCTAGCAATGGGTCATTTAACCACCTTCTAAGTAGACGACCTCCCATTGATGTTGATGTTTTATCTAAAACCCATAAAAGTGTTCCTTTTTTGGATTTGTCTCTCATCTTTTCTGTAATTTCAAGATTTCTTCTTGCATTTACATCTAATAACATATATCTAGAAATATTGTATATTGTTATTGTATTGATATGTTCAAGACTTGTCATTTGAGTTTCATCCAAATATTCTATTAAAGCATTTATAGATTTTACAACTAGTTTTTTGTCTTTTAAGTCTGTTAATTGTTTTTTATTTTCTATTATATTATAATCTAATGCTAAATTTCCCTCTTCTTCATTAAAGAATTTATCATTAAATCTACTCATATAAATTTGAAATCTTTCTCGTATTTTTTTTAGTTCTTCTTCACATTCAAACATCATTGAATTTGCAATAATTTCTGACGGAGAAAATCTTGCTATTTCATCTAATAATAATGCAAAATTATTTTCATCTTTTATTTCACAACTGTAAAATTCACCTGTAGAAATATCACATACACTTAATCCATAATAAATTCCACTTTTACAAATGCTCATAATATAATTATTTTTCTTTTCCTCTAGCAGATTGCTTTCTACAATTGTACCAGGTGTTAGAATTCTTATTACTCCTCTTTCAACTATTCCTTTTGCAGTTTTTGGGTCTTCTAATTGTTCACATATTGCTACTTTATATCCTTTTTCAATTAGTTTTGCTGCATAATTTTCAGCAGCATGATGTGGTACACCTGCCATTGGAGCTCTTTCTTCTAACCCACAGTCTTTTCCTGTTAATGTAATCTCTAATTCTCTTGAAGCTATTAAGGCATCTTCGAAAAACATCTCGTAAAAATCTCCAAGCCTATAAAATAAAATGCAATCTTTGTATTTATCTTTTGTTTCTAAATATTTTTGCATCATTGGTGATATTACTGTTCTATCTTTAATTTCTGCTATTGTTTGTGCCATTTTTTTCTCCTTTCGGGTAATTTTGTACCGGTTCTCTTTTTTTCCTTATTAATTCTTGTTGGGGTCGGTCCCTTTTTCTATTGGGGTCGGTCCCTTTTCTTATTGGGGTCGGTCCCTTTTTCTACTGGGGTCGGTCCTTTTTCTTACTGGGGTCAGTCCCTTTTCTTATTGGGGTCGGTCCCTTTTCTTATTGGGGTCGGTCCCTTTTCTTATTGGGGTCGGTCCCTTTCTTTATTGGGGTCGGTCCCTTTTTCTACTGGGGTCTGACCCCAATAATTAGGCCTCAATAATTCCTTTTAAATACCACATATGTTCTGATACTATTTTAAGTTCTATTATTTTATCTTGAAGCTCTGGTGACCCCTCAAAAATTACTACTTTGTTACTATCTGTTCTTCCTGTTAATAGTTCCGGATTATTTTTACTTGGTCCTTCTACAAGTACTTTTTGTATTGTTCCTACATATTTTTGATTATTTGATTCTATTTGACTTTCAACTAATTCTTTTAATCTATCAAATCTTTTATGTTTAATTTCTTCTGGTATTTGGTCTGGCATTTTGTCTCCGGGTGTTCCTACTCTTCTTGAATAAATAAACATATATACTTGTTCAAAACATACTTTTCTTACTACATCTAGTGTATCTTCAAAGTCTTCTTCTGTTTCTCCTGCAAATCCTACAATTATATCTGTTGATAATGTTAAATTTGGTATTTGTTTTTTCATTTTTTCTACTAATTGTAAATATTGTTCTTTTGTATACTTTCTATTCATTCTTTTTAATACATTTGTACTTCCAGATTGAAGTGGCAAATGTACTAATTTACATACTTTTTCACATTCTGCTATTGCTGAAATTACATCATCTGTAAAATCTTTTGGATGTGGTGATACAAAACGTATTCTTTCAATTCCATCTATTTTATTTATAGCTCTAAGTAGTGTTGCAAATGAGTTAATTCCTTGGTAATCTATACCCTTTTCTTTCCATTTTTCTACTATTAAATAAGAATTTACATTTTGTCCTAATAATGTTATTTCTTTATATCCTTGTTTTGCTAATTGTTCAACTTCTTCTAAAATATCTTTTGGATGTCTACTTCTCTCTCTTCCACGTACATATGGAACTATACAATATGTACAAAAATTATTACATCCATACATTATTGTTACAGATGCTTTTATATTACTTGTTCTTTTTATTGGTAGACCTTCATATACTTCTCCATCAATGTCTATAACATCTTGCATTTTAGTTTTACTTAAAATTGTTTTATATAAGTCTTCTGGAAATTTATATAATGTATGAGTTCCGAATATTATGTCTGTGTACGGATAACTTTCGTGTATTTTATCTGTTATATGTTTTTCTTGCATCATACATCCACCAATTGCTATTATTGTTCCTTTTTGTTCTTTTACTCTTTTTAATTCTCCTAATTTTCCAAATAGTTTGTCTTCTGCATTTTCTCTAACACAACATGTGTTAAATACTACTAAATCTGCTTCTTGATATTGCTCTGTTATGGTATATCCCATTTCTTCTATCATTCCACATAATTTTTCTGAATCATTTTCATTTAATTGACATCCCATTGTTAATATATAGTATTTTAAGTTTTTAGCATTATTTAATTCTTTTACTTTTTGTATAAATTCTTTCTGTTTATTTACTTCTTGCTCTGTTATCATTTTTCTTCCTCTTTCTAATTGTACTATTTTTGTCATATTTTATCACAACTTGATAAAAAAATAAAGACCTAAATTGTGCATGTTTTACACCTACTAAAACAATAGCGGATTTTTTTAAACTTTTTATATGTTTATAACATTTTAAAGTCCACGTTATTGTTTGCGCGCCAAATTTTACAAAGTAAAATTTGTGTGCATCCGTTTGAGCGAAGCTCTTTTCTTGTATAGGAAAAACTTAATTTTTCCTATACAAGAACAAATAAGAAAATCTCAAAGGACTAACGATTGTAGCTATTTATACAATATGGAAATATAACTTTCCTATTGTATAATAAAAGAGATATCATTTTGATACCTCTAATATATACTTTTTTATTTTATAATATAGCTGTAATTTGTAGATAATGTTTATATCCAGATATTTTATTGTTTATTAAGTATGTTTTCAAATTTATTTTCTATTTCCATCTTCTAACTCTTTTAATCTTACTAATATTTTTAATATTCTTCCATTTTTAAAATTTGTATACCAAAATCCTCCACAAAACCTTTCTCCTCTTAGAAAGAAAGTTAAACTCGTTATAATCTCATTATAATTCATATATTTTATTTCCTTATCCTTTATTTTTTCATAGTTTTCCAAATATTCTTTATCCATTAACTCATTATTGTAAATATACTCCATAAACTTTGATAATTGCTTACTTGGTTTACATCGTGGTATCATAAGTGTATTTTTTGGTGTATCATTACAATCTTCTAATTCAAAAGCATTAGGATTATTCCTTAAATCCTCTATTGTATCTTGTAAAATTTCTGAGTCTATAAAATTTGTCGGATATTTTATTTTTTCCAAGCATTCATTGAAAGATTTTATCATAGCATCTATATATTCTTTCTTTTGTAAATCTTCTATCCACTCTTTTGGTATTGAACAACTACCATAAACTATACCTGCAATACCTCCAACTAATGCTCCAATAGTGTCTGTATCATCACCTAGATTAACTGCTTTTAATACAGCCTCTTTATAATTTTGTGTATTCAATATAACCCAAATTACAGCCTCTAGAGTATCAACTATAAATCCTGATGAATTTATATTTTCATATCTTTCTTTACAGATTTTTCTATTTAATATTTTACTATAATATCTTTTTATTATTTCTTTGTCCTTTTTATCTTCTTTTTTTATTAGTGCACTAACTGTTTTAACTGTTTCACAATATACGCTTATTAAATCTTTATTATTACTATTATTTAAAAAGTTTAAAGCTAACTCTGTATAGATTAAACACCCGTATTTACTTATAATATTAGAATGTGTGATTGATGAAACTTCAAATATGATTTCTTTCCTTTGTTGGATATCTAAATTTGAACAATAAAAGTAATATGCTAATGGTAGAATTCTCATTAATGAACCATTACCATTCTCAGATAGTTCGCCACATCCACATAATCTGTTTTTGTTTTTCAAATAATTATTTAAAGCTCTTCTTGTTGTATTCCCAATATCAAAGACTTCATTATTTGGAGTATATTTGTTATTCTTATACCATAAAACAAATTTATCTGCTATATCATAAAAAGAGCTACCAAAACTATATCCATTTTTGTCTATTAAAGAGTCTATTGTTGCTAACATCATTGAAGTGTCATCAGACCATGTTCCTTTAGGTTGTCCATGTGTTCCAAATTCTCTCATGTTCTTTACTGGATTTTGCTCTAATATAATTCTATTATTAAATTCAACTGGCACACCCAAAGCATCTCCGACTATAAATCCATATATTCCATCTTCACTATTAATCATATATTTTTATTCCTTTCATAACTTATATTTGAATATATTAATATTAGTATATCATAATTTTTTTTATTTACAATAATTTTATTGATATTGTAATTTTGATATAAATAAGATATCATTTGAATGCTTTCATTTTTATAAAAATAAACTTTATTTTTTTATTGACAAATTTTACATAAAATGATATAATATCTTTAATGTTGAGTATAGCTCAAACATGCACGTTTTTTACATTTCATTTGCTCTGCAAATGAACAAAAAGTGGAGGTTTACAATGAAAATTTTGAAAGCTGGCAGTTTTCCTACCATCACTGCAAATGTTTCTTGCAGATTCTGCAAGGCAGAGTTGGAAATTGTACCTAGCGATGTTCACAAAAACAAGGCAGACTTTCCTGCATATCCTGATGCCTATTACTACAGGTGTCCTTGTTGTTACAGAACAAACTATCTAAACATCAACAACTTTTCCGAAGATTTTCGGTATGAAATTTTTAAGTTGTAATCATCCATTTGGCGAGGAGGTATAACGCCCCCTCGCTTTAATAATAAAATAAGAAAGGATTAAAAAATTATGGAAAGTTTAACACTAAATTTTATTGGAAATGAATCCGGATTTGGAAATAATAATACTTCTGCATATTTTGAACAAAACGATGAATTATTTATTATTGATTGTCGGATTTACAGTTTTTTTGAAGATAAAAGATAAATTTGATTTTAAAAAATATAAAAAAATTAATGTAATTATCACACATTTACATAATGACCATGCAGGATCACTTAGCCAATTTATTTTATATTTATGGTTTATTTATAAAATTAAAACAACTGTAATTTGTAATTGTTCACACATACTTGAATATTTAGATATAACTGGTACACCTAGAAATGCTTATGAAGTAAAAAATAACTTTGATAATTTTACTTTCATAAAAACTAAACATACTGATTATTTAGATTCTTATGGTTTTTGCTCAAAAATTGGTTCCAAAAAAATAGTTTATACAGGTGATACTTGTATTATAGAACCTTTTTTACCTTATTTAAATGATGCTGATGAATTTTATATAGATTTATCTAAATTTGGTGGGGCTCATATAAAAGCTTCAGATGTTTTGAATACTTTAAAAAATATTAAATCTAATGGTGTTGATATTATTCCTATTCATATGGATGATGCGGATTATATTAAAAATTTAATTGGATAGTGTCAATGTGGACGGAGATTTTTGACAACATATTGTCAAAATCTCCGTCCACATTGACACTCATTAACATTTTCAAATATTCCAGTTTATCTTTGACCATTTTTCGTCATTAGGATTTTTTCTAATTTCTTTTTCAACTGCATTTAAATTTAAATCAGATATCTCGTCTATAATCTTAATTGCTAATTCCATTATTAGGATTTTGGTTTCTCCATCTTCATAAAAAACATTGTTTTGTATATTTTCTGGTAGAACAACATTATATTTTTCTATGAGTCTTTTGTTTAATATGTCATAATCATTATATATATATCTTTAGTGAATTTTTCCAAATATTTGTTATAAAATAAGTAATCTGTTATCAAATGTAAAAAGTATCCTCTCATGTAGCTGTTATTAATTTCATTATCTTGTAAAAAATCCTTTAATATAACTTTACTACTTTTTATACCATAGTGTGTTAATGATTTATCTGTTACACTATCTGGATAAATTACTCCTTTTATGAATTCATCATAGTCTTCTTTGACATCTTTGTGTTTCTTTAAATATTCCTCTGCTATTGCTAAATGTATAACATATCCTGCCATTTAATAACCTCCATAATTTAATAATTTTTCTACATTTATAATATTTTTCATTATCCTCCATAATAATCATATTGATTCTCTTCTGGATTAAATATAAAGTGTTTCTTATCTAATTTTTCTTTATCAACCTCTCTTAATATTTTTTCATCACTATCTAGTAAATATGTTTTAGAATTAAAATTAAATATCAAACATCTAAGATATCTTCTCTCGCCACTTTCTTTAGCTTCTTTCCATATTTTTTCTATTTTAATTTCTTCTTGCTCAATTTTTACTCTCATATATTCAAAAAAACCCTGTGAATCAATATTATATTTTCTTAATATCTCTATAACATTTTTAAAATACTTTATATCATCTTTTCCTTTTAACTCTTCTTCTATTTCTTTAACTTCTGCAAGTTCATCTAATCTATCTTTATTAAAATTATCAAGAGCTTTTTGAAATTTTCCAAAATCATCCCTTAAAATTGTTATCCCGTTAATTGTCAAGCCTAACTTTAACCTTGTAAGATCTTTAAGTTTATTAAAATTGTCCAAATCTAAAAGAACACTATAGTCATTTCCTGTTAGTCCAACAACATAATGTAAATTTTCTCTATCTCCAACCATTACAGCTTCAAGATTATGATTATCTTTTAATAATTCATTAATTGCTTTTGCATAAAGTCTAGCAAATTCATAACATACTCTTCTATTATGTTTTTTTCTATTTTCTTTCCATTTTTCATCAATAATTCTTCCATACCAATCAACAGCTATATATTTTATGTTATTTAAATCACTGTTATCTTTTTTTACTTGATCATATTCAATCCAATCTTCATTAAGATTTTTATTTGGCTCTATTATTATTTTATAATCTCTTTCTAATTCTTGACTTAATTCTTTATAAAATTTTTTTATATATTCATCATCCATCTTCAATCTTCTCCTACAACTTATTTTTTTAGTAAAAAAGAAAATAAAAAGTAAATTAATCAATCACAATTAATGGAACTTCCATTTCTTCTTTTGTTAAGCCACAATGTGTTGATTTTTTTGCTTTCTTTCCTTCTCCATCAAATATAATAAATACTATATTATCATATTTTTGTTCTAATTTTGGGTCTAATGTTGGTAATGTTTTATGATTTGTATTTACTTTATAATATTTTAAAATTGATGTTATTGTATTTAATATACAATGTTCGTAATTTGGTAAAATTAAATTTTCTTTCATTTTTTTCCTTTCACATCTTTTATATAATTATACAATTTTAGCATATTTTTATGAGATAAAAAATTATTGAAAAGTGTTTTCAGTTACTAAAACATCTTGTTCTTTAACTAATTGTTCCATATTTTTGATTATAGATTCAATAATTTTCTTTGAAATTGGATTTGTAACTTGTTGTGGTCCATTTTTATATCTATCCAATAATTCTATAGAATAAGTATTGTTTAAGTTAGAACCAAGTAATATTTTATCTGTTAAGACTAAACCTGTATTCTGAGCACAAATTAGTGCTCTTTGTACTGAACCTTCTAAATCACAACAATTTTGTTTTCTATATGATTTTGATTTTAAATATTCAATATACTCCAATCCAGAAGAATGTAATTGGTCAATTGCATGTTTATATAATTTATGTCCTGCATAATTAAATGGAGTTATAATATCAAAATCACTAATTTCAAATCTATCTATATCTTTCTTTTCTCCTATACTTACCCTATAATAATTTCTCCAATTATATTGAACAGCACCAGAAATAATGCAATTCACATTACTTCTATTTAGCTGGTATTTAATTTCTGATAAAGTTGCACCAGTTCCAATATTATCATCTAATAGCACTATTGTTTTATTAGTATTAAATGGTCTATTACTTGACATTAAAGAAGAAATCTCATCATTACATAAAGACCTACTTTCAGAAATATACTTGCTTTTTAATATATTTGTAAAATCATATCCATACATAGCTTTGAAAAATGGTCCTAAATAAATACTACCATAACCTGGTGTTAATATTTCTATCTTCTTACTATCTGTGTTCATTTTTAATGATTTTGTAAACATGTATAACATCGCTTTATTATCCATTTCAATAGATCTTTTAGCAGAATTTTCATCACCAACAGGAAGAATATTGCAAGGATCTATTTCAATTAGTCCTTTATTTTGCAAAAGAACTAAAATATTTTTAACATCTTCAATTAAACATTTTTCGGCTTGTTGTAATTGAAATCTAATCTTTTCATTTTTTCCTTTTGTAATATATTCTTCAAACTTTTTAAAATATACTTTTCCCGAACAATTTAACATATTTTCTAAAATTACAAAATTCCTTTTTGTTAATTCTCTTGTCAATTTATTTTTTAATTCTTCTCTTTCTAATGCTAATTCTGTCATACTTTTTACATTATAATACTCTTTTGAGCGAGACAAGTATGTTACTATTTTGTCATCTATTCTTACTGGTGTTACGTATTTTTCTATTCCATCTACATCATTTAATGAAATAATTCCAATTATGTCAAAATCTTTTAAATCTATTTTTTCATTCATTTTATTATTCTTCTTTCTTTAAAAAATCTTTTAAGCAATTTAATTGTCTTTCAAATTCGTATCTTGTAAATACAGTTTCATTTTTCTCTTTTGCTCCCATTGTGTGAATTATTTCTCTTTCACATGTTTTTAAAATATTTCTATATAATGGATTTTGAATCGCAGAAATATATAATTCATCTACTAAATCATCATATTCTTTACCATATCTATTAATCTCTTTTCCTTGCCAATAAACTATTCCTGTTACCTTCCAATCATATCCACTACAAACCTTTACATAATTAGAATTTAAACTATGATAAGAAAAAACTAAGTTTTGCATTTCAATATCTTTGAATTTAATTCCTTGAAAAAAAGATTCTATACTTTGTAATTTTTTACCTTTGAATTCAAACTCATATGGAAATAAATTAGATAAAACTTTAGCATAAGGACCTTTTCTTTTATAACCTACATTTATCCATTTTTCGCAATCTCCTATTTCATTTCCTTCATCATCAATTAAAGGTTCTCCATTATAGTATTCCTTCCCATCTATTATTTCAATTTCTTTTGGTGTGTAAATATAAGTTTCTTTAAATTTTTTAAATGATTTTAATTCTTTTTCAATATTTTTTTCCATTTTCTCTCTCCTAAATAAAAATAATAATAGCACTATTTTAACATATTTAATTACTTTTTTCAACAATAATTTACTTGAAACAATGAACAATAGCGGGCTTTTTTAGACATTTTATATGTTCATAACATTTTAAAGTCCGCGTCATTGTTCGTGCGCCAAATTTTACGTTAGTAAAATTTGTGTGCATCCGTTTGAGCGAAGCTCTTTTCTTGAATAGGAAAAAGCGATTTTTCCTATTCAAGAAGAAAAATGGGAGCTAATCGCTCCCATTTCTCCTACCAAGCATCATTTAAAAATCTTGTAAGTGCCATAATTGTTCCGTTTTCTACCAAATCTTTTCTATTCAATTGTCCACAAGTAAGTACACTTATTCCTCCTTTTTTTCCAAAAAGTCTATTAAATAACTTCGAAATACTAGTACTGCGAATTTCTTTAATGTATTTATGTGGAATTTGACATCCTTGACTTAATCCTATTCCAGTTTTTCCATCATTTCTCTCAATTTGAACAACTTGCAGATTAAACCAATGACCAAATTCTTCAACTAGTCCTCCTTCGCAGGAAACTAAATAGTCATATTGTAGACTATCTACTTTTTTTAAGTTATCTATACGATTTTGTGCACCTTTAAACACATCTTCATTTATAGGTTGAGAAGGAACTCCTGATTTTACATCATAAGGTATTATTTTGACCTCCTTAAAATACCGTTCAAAAGCTTTCATTATGGCTTCAACTTTGACTTGATTTTTTGTAGCAACTTTGACAATAGTCATTATGTCGCTCCTTTCTATGTTTTTTCTAATGATTTTAGCTATTAAATTATACCATATTTTTAGTTTTTTATCAAATAATTTGATTTTTTTTTAGCAAAATGGTATATTTAATTTGAGGTAAAATTTTTAGTTTGAAAGAAATTCTTTCATAACTATACCTCAGAAAGGAATGAAATTTATTATGATAGATTTACATATGCATACAACTTATTCAGATGGAACAGAAAGTTGTGAAACAGTTTTAAAAAAATGTCAAGAAAAAAATTTGAATTATATTTCAATAACAGACCATAATACTTCTTTAGCTTACGAAGAATTAGAAAGAATAGATATTCCAAATTTATATAAAGGTAAAATTATTCCGGGAATTGAGCTTAATACAAAAGTTTTGGGAATTCCAATAGAAATTTTAGGATATGGTATAAATTATAAAAAAATGAATATTCTTGCTCCCAAAATATATCTACCTCCAAAAGAAAGAAATTTAATAGAATTTAAAAGATTATATGATAAATGTGTTAATTATGGTATTGTACTTAGTAAAAATTGTTCTGATAATTATGACCCTAATACATTTGCTTCTGGATTTTTTCATAAAGAAATTGTAAAACATGAAGAAAATAAAAAACTTTTAACTCCAGAATCATGGGATTCTAGCAAGATATTTTATAGACAATATATGTCTGACCCAAACATGCCTTTATATGTAGAAATGGATGATTTAGTTCCAGATTTTATTACTGCAAGTAACCTTGTTAGAAAAGCTGGTGGATTAGTTTTTATTCCACACATTTTTGAATATAGGGATAATGCTGAACGTATTTTAAATTACATTTTAGATAATTATAAGATTGATGGAATAGAATGTTATTATACAACATTTACTCAAGAACAACATGAAAGAGTTCTAAATATTTGTAAAGAAAAAAATTTATTTATTTCTGGTGGTAGTGATTTTCATGGTACAATTAAGCCTGATGTTGACATTGGTGTTGGTTATGGAAACTTGAGAATTCCAGATGAAATTTTAAATTCTTGGATTAATAATGTTACTCTGTTTTAAGACTATAGAAAAATAAAAACTTCGTTTTCATTATTAATATATATTACAAAAATAAAGTTATACTTTCCTACTGTAAAAAAAATTCATTTAATTGACATTATTCTTAATATATTATATAATATATTTATACTTATTTTTTCAGTCATTTTATGCAATTTTTGCAAAGAATGACGCAATTCTTCTGAGGAGGTTTAATTATGTCTAAGAAGAAAACTACATGGATTGTTGTGAGTGGGCTTGATGGCTCGGGCAAAACTACGTTGGTTGGGAATCTGCAAGCTTGGCTCACCGAAAAGGGGTTCAGTGTCAAACGGGATAGATTTCCGCACGACGTCTATCTGAACAAAACTTTGCTCGATAAGAGTAAAGACGCCTATACCGATAGGCTTCTGTTTGCACTGGATAACCGCATTTTTGGAACTGAAATCAGAGAAATGATTGAACATCACGACTATGATTTCATTATCACCCAGCGTGGTTTCTTGGACAGCTTTGTTCATGGAGCCGTACAAGGGTTTAGTTACTCTTGGATAGCAGAACTCAATCATATGGAGGATCTGCCTAAGGCTGATATCATGTTCCACATGGTAGCTGAAGCTAAAGTAGCTTATTCTCGGATTTGCAACGATCCTGATGCTGACAAGTTTGAGTATCCCGCCTACATTGGTAAGCAGGAACGCGAAACACGTCGGGCCTACGCAGAAATCAAGTCTGGATCGAATCCGGATTTGGTTCACTTCGCCAAAACCAAAAACTTCTACATTGACAGCACTGAAATGACAATGGAAGAGGTTTTTGCTTTAGCAAAGGCAAAACTTGAGAGTTTAAACCTCTTCTAAACACAATAGAGTGTGGTGCGATAGTTTCTTACTGTCGCACCACACTCTATTTATATTTAACTTTATATCAAAATTTATTACAAATGCATAACTCTAGATTTAATTTCTTTAGTTTTTCCAACATTCCAGAAATTTTCTCCCAAGTAGCCACAAGTACGTCTAACAACATTTAATTTAGATTTATCTTTATTACCACATTGTGGACATTCCCACTCATTATTATCATTAATAATCATCTCTCCATCAAATCCGCAAACTTGGCAGTAATCTGATTTTGTATTAAATTCAGCATATTGAATATTATCATAGATAAATTTAACAACTTCCTCTAAAGCTTCTATATTATTTTTCATATTTGGAACTTCAACATAAGATATTGCTCCACCCTTTGATAAAGATTGGAATTCACTTTCGAATTTAAGTTTACTAAATGCATCAATTTTTTCTCTAACATCAACATGATAAGAATTTGTATAATATCCTTTATCTGTTACATCTGGAATACTTCCAAATTTTTCTTTATCTATACGAGCAAATCTATAACATAAGCTTTCTGCTGGTGTTCCATATAATGCAAATCCAATATTTGTTTCTTTTTTCCATCTTTGAACTGTTTCTTCAAGATGTTTCATAACTTTTATTGCAAAATCATGACCTTCAGGCTCTGTATGCGATACACCTTTCATTAATTTTGTTAACTCATATATTCCAATATATCCTAATGATATTGATGAATATCCACCAAATAAATATTTATCTATCTTTTCACCTTTTGCCAAACGTGCTATTGCACCATTTTGCCAATGTATTGGAGATATATCTGATTTTGTTCCAAGTAATGCATAATGTCTGCACATAATTGCTTCTTTGCATAATTCTAATCTTTCATCAAATAATTTCCAGAATTTATCTTCATCTCCATTAGCTATAATTCCAATTTGTGGTAAGTTAATACTTACTACACCTTGATTAAATCTTCCTTCAAATTTATAATTTCCATTTTCATCTTTCCATGGGGCTAAGAAACTTCTGCATCCCATTGGGCTAAATACGTTTCCTTCATAATTTTCTTTCATTTTCTTAGCAGAAATATAATCTGGGTACATTCTCTTTGCTGAACATTTAACAGCTAATTTTGTTAAATAATCATATTTACCACCTTTTAAACAATTGTGTTCATCTAAAACATAAATTAATTTTGGAAATGCTGGTGTTACATATACTCCTACTTCGTTTTTTATTCCTTGAATTCTTTGTTTTAAGATTTCTTCAATTATCATTGCATTTTCATTAATGTATTCATCATCTGGGTCTAAGTGTAAAAATAAAGTTACAAATGGTGATTGTCCATTAGTTGTCATTAAAGTATTTATTTGATATTGGATTGTTTGAACTCCTGCTGATAGCTCCTCTTTTACTCTATCTTTTACCATGTCTTCAATTATGTCTTTACTTAATTTTCCACCATATTTTTCTGTTAATCTTTTCTTTACTTTGTCATGACTTCTGCGTAAATATTTTCCTAGATGTTTCATATCTACAGATTGTCCACCATATTGGTTACTTGCAACAGCTGCAATTATTTGTGTTGTAACTGTACATGCAACTTGGAAACTTTTTGGGCTTTCTATCATCTTTCCATTCATTGCTGTTCCATTATCTAACATATCTCCAATATTTATTAAACAACAATTGAATATTGGTTGTACAAAATAATCTGCATCATGGAAATGTAAAATTCCTTCTTCATGTGCTTTAGATATTTTTTCTGGTAGTAAAATTCTTTTTGTTAAATCTCTTGACACTTCTCCTGCTATGTAATCTCTTTGTGTTGATGCTAGCATTGTGTTTTTGTTTGAGTTTTCTTCTGCTAATTCTTTGTTTTCATTACGTATTAATCCTAATATTGACTCATCTGTTGTGTTTGATTTTCTTACTAGTGCTCTTGTATATCTATAAACAATGTATTTTTTAGCTAATTCGTATTTATCAAATTCCATTAATTTTTCTTCAATAACATCTTGAATGTCTTCAACTAACATTCTTTTCTTTCCTAAATCCATAATATATGAGATAATTTCATCTATCTCATCCTTAGTTGCTCTTTCTTTTCCTCTAACTTCTTTGTTTGCTTTTTCAATAGCTACTTGAATTTTTGAACGATCAAAATCTATTGTTCTTCCGTCTCTTTTAATAACTTTCATTTTACATTTCATTCCTTTCTTCTCTAAGGCACTTATAATAATAAAAGAATTTCTTTTGAACTAAATATCTCTTATGTTTCTTATTTTACAATTTAAGTATATAGTTATAAATTTATTCTTTCATAGTATTACTTTCATCCCCCAAAAAATTTTATAATTTTTTTAAATTTTTTTAATCTTTAAAGAAATTATGACCATATTATACATTTAATTTTATTAAAATCTGTTGCAAATGCAACAATTTTATAATATAATCTTTTTAAAAATATCATAAATTGAAGTATAATTTTTATGTCGAATTTTGAAGTATTCTAAATTTCAAATTTATTTAATTTTGGAGAAAATGTTATGGTTACTAATTTTGATAAAAAAAATTTTATAAAAAATTTTAAAGCAAATTGCAAAAAAATTCAGGTTAAAAATTTTATAAAAGGAGAAACTGTTACTACATATATTGAAAAGCGTAATCAGATATGTATAGTTCTAAGTGGAGAAGTTGATTTAATTAGATATGATTTTAATGGCAATAAAACTATAATAGGTCATTTTGTTGAAAATGACATTTTTGGTGAAGTTTTTTATCCTGCAAATACAAATAATGAACTTTTTGTAACAGCTATTAAAAAATCTGAGATTTTATTTTTTTCATATGATACTCTTTTTGAAAAATGTGAATATGAATGTGTTTTTCATAAAGAATTAATTAATAATTTGAGCGAATTATTTATAGATGAAATAATAGATTTAAATTTACGTATTGAATTATTAACGAAAAGAAGTATTCGTGAAAAATTATTATCTTATTTTGAGATTTTATCGAAAAGCTCTATGAATAAAGTGTTCAACATTCCATATACATACACGGATTTGGCTGATTATTTTAGTGTTGATAGAAGTTCTTTGATGAGAGAAATTAAAATGTTGACTGATGAAGGTTTTATAAAAAAAGAGGGCACTAAAATTACTTTATTATATTAGGGAAAATATGTGCCGGTTCTCTTTTTTCCCTTTTCCTTGTTGGGGGTGGTCGCTGGGGTCAGTCCTTTTTTATGTTGGGGTCGATCCCAATAGCAAAAAGGACCGACCCCAGCAACAAAAGGGACCGACCCCAACACAAAAAGGGACCGACCCCAGCACAAAAAGGGACCGACCCCAGCAACAAAAGGGACCGACCCCAGCACAAAAAGGGACCGACCCCAACACAAAAAGGGACCGACCCCAACACAAAAAGGGACCGACCCCAGACAAAAAAGGGACCGACCCCAACACAAAAAGGGACCGACCCCAACACAAAAAGGGACCGACCCCAACACAAAAAGGGACCGACCCCAACAACAAAAGGGACCGACCCCAGACAAAAAAGGGACCGACCCCCAGCAAACACCCCCCAACACGAAAAAGTACTGCCCAATTTACAACAACACTATTCTCTACTTTCAATTAAATTTATAATATTGCTTTTTAACTTCATATGTATCATATATAGTGAACTTATTGATGAAGTTAAAATAAGAATTACAAATCCAATTATAAAATCTGTTGAAAATATTCTTATATTATATCCTATATAATTAAATGAATTAAAAACAATATTTTTCAATATTACACATAATAGTATTAATAAAATACAGCCTATAATATATGTAATTATACTAGTTATTATTGTTTCAAATAAATACTGTATTGTTACATTAGTTTTTGTATATCCTGAAGCTCTTAATATTCCAATATAATTTGATTCTCTTATCAATTTCTTTCTCATGTATAATAACACTATCAAAATAATTACAGCTATAGAAATTATT
This sequence comes from uncultured Clostridia bacterium, assembly GCA_944386685.1. Classification (GTDB taxonomy): domain Bacteria; phylum Bacillota; class Clostridia; order TANB77; family CAG-508; genus CAG-269. Next base: position 36,532 of record CALXCA010000017.1, read on the forward strand.
GCAATTACCAAACATGAAATTTTTATTGTATTTATTACTCCTTCATCTATTTCCATTGAAGGTTCTACATTAGAAAAATTATGTTCTAGTATTTTTTCTGTAACACTTTCTACATTTTCTAAACTATCTACTACTACATTAAAACTATAATCATCTATTTGAGTAATTTCAATATCTGGATTATCATTTTTTGGTATTTTAGCTTTTGCAATTTCATCTATATCTATTTGTGAAATAAATATATCATTATTGTAATTCATAAATTCTTTATTATCATATACACCTATTACTGTAAATGTTTTTGTTAATTTCTCATCATTAACAAATTTCATATTTTCAAATTTTCTTGTATAATATGTTATAGTAAATTCTTTTCCTATTAAACTCTCACCATCTATTATATTTTTAGCATTTATATTATATTCATATACAGAATTATCTGGATAAAAATCTTTTGGGATTATTGCAACTCCAGTATCATTTTCTCCAATTTGCGAACCTATTAATGAATGAATAACTGTAGATTTTGGTAAATACTGAGGTGTTATTTTTCCATCTAGATCTTCATTAGCAAAATTACTATCTATCAAAAAAGTACCATATACTGAACTATATACATCTTGTACATGTTCAATACTTAATAATTCTTCCTTTCCTAAATCTGCTTCGTCTTGTTTATTTGATACTGATAATACTCTAAAATTTATGTTTTTATTTATATTTTCTTCTATATATTCATTAAAATTTTTATTAAATGTTATTGAACCAATAAGCATTATTGTTGAAATGACTAATAGTATTATAAAAAATATATTGTTTTTATCTCTTGTTATTTTTATAAATAAATTTTTTAAATGATATTTATTCACTCATTTTCTCCTTCCAATTTTCCTTTATCTAATATGTATACTTTGTCTGCATAATTTTTTATTTCACTACTATGACTTACAACTATAACACATTTTCCTTCTTCTGCTAATTTTTTTAATAGTGTAAATATTTCCCTTTCACTTTTTTCATCTAAATTTCCTGTTGGCTCATCTGCAAGTATAATATTAGGATTATTGGCTAAAGAACGAGCTATTGCAACTCTTTGTTGTTCTCCTCCTGATAATTCTTTGGGAAAATGATTTATTCTTTCTTTTAGTCCTACACTTGATAGCAATTCTATAGCTCTTTCTTTTCTTTCTTTTGCTTGAATTTCTTTATTTATTAACATTGGAACCATAACATTTTCATATGCTTTTAGCGTTGGAACCAAATTAAATTCTTGAAAAACAAATCCTATATTTTTCAATCTCATATATGATGCATCTTTATCTTTTAAATTTTTTACATTCTTGCCATATATTTGATATTCTCCTTCATCACATTCATCTATTAAGCCTAAAATATGTATTAATGTTGATTTTCCATTACCACTATGTCCCATTACCGCATATAAATTTCCTTCGTAAAATTCTGCATTTAAATTTCTTAAAACATTTACTTCTTTGTTTTTTGTATGAAATGTTTTTTGAATATTTTTTAATTGTATTACTTTGCTTTTTTCTTCCATATATTTCTCTCCTTTTTTCTTTATTTATAACATATTTTTAACTATTATTCAATAAAAATAAATGTTAACTTCTACTCATCTTATTGGGAAACAATTTTTAAATAGTCTTTCAAGCAATCTATTAACTTATTATTAATCTTAATATAAATGAAATAATTAGCGAAATTAATAGGGCTGTAATCATTAAACTTATTAGCTTTACTACTACATGTAATTTTAATTGCTTTTTATTATAACCTAATACTCTTTCTATCTTTGAATTCTTCTTTTCATCTGATAAAATATTCCCTGTAACTATTATAAATATTATAATAAAACCGCATATTGAAAAAAATGTTATCATTTCAAACACACTTCTAAATTCAATGCTATTAGTCACTTTATCAGCATTTTCATTACCATCAAAATTAATTCTTGTTCCAATATTTATATCATTATAATTACTTGCAATTTTCAATTTTTCTTTTATTTCACTTGTATTAAGATAATCATCAACATATATTTTGTATGAATATATATTATTTTTTAAATTTAATTCATTAAACTTATTTTCAGAAATCATCATTTCTAAATCATTACTATCATAATAATCTTTTATAGTAAATTCAATATCATTTTCATTATATTTAAATATAATATTCTTACCTTTTAAATTGTCTTTTGTCTCTTGCTTTTTATTTTTTACCCCCTCTGTTGATAATACTATTTCATTATCTTTTAACTTTAAATCATTATTTTTATCTGGTTTAATTATTATCTTTGTTGCAGAGTTTATAGATGACATACCATAATCTTCCCAACAAACTATTTCATTATAATTTTCTCCATTATCATAATTAACTGTTGTATCTTTACTTATAATAGAATATGATTGATTTTTAAATGTAGTATCTTTTTCATTTTCTTCAAAAATTATTATTCTTTCTACTTCTTTGACTACATTTAATTTAGATATTTCTTTAAAGTAATCTCCTTTACATGTCATTAGTATATAAGATTTTGTTTTATACACATCATTTATTGATTTATTACAATAATTTATCAAAACTAACATTGAAAAAATTGTTGTTAATAATACACTATATATTATCAAATATATTTTTGTACTCTTTTTTCTAAAAAAACTCTTTAAATATAACATTTTTTTCCCTTTCTTTTCAAATATAAAATTTTATTTATAGTTCTCTTATATCATATTTTATCATATTTTTCAATAATAAAATCATACTTATGTCAGTTCTATTTTTGTATTCTTTGTCTGGTGCCGGTCTTTTTTTGTGTTGTGGGGTTGGTTGTTGGGGTCGGTCCCTTTTTGTGCTG
>CALXCA010000018.1 GCA_944386685.1 uncultured Clostridia bacterium
TGCCATAAAATTATTTTAGAAATTCTTATATTTCCGTATTGAGTCGAAAAATTTATGCAATTATTAATATATAAAAATTTCTTACTGAACTGTAATAATATTTTTATACAAATATTGTTATCATTTTTTAGTTTTATATGTTTTTATTATATTATTAAAATTATTTTTTGTAACTAAGAATTTTTATAAATATTAAAATTAATAATTGAATATTTAAAAAAATTCTTATATAATATTATAAGAATAAGGTTTATAGGTAACCTTGTAAAAACCTAAATATTTTTATAAGGATATAATAATGGAACATTGGACAGTTGATGATTATAAAAACTTTACAAATAATAAAATAAAAAAAAGTAAATATAGAGCAAATAAAACTTCTATTGATGGTCATACTTTTGATAGCAAAAAAGAAGCAGATTATTATTGTGAATTAAAATTAAGATTGCAAGCTAATGAAATCGCTGGCTTTTGTTTGCAACCTACTTTTATGCTTGCTCCTGGTTTAAAATATAAAGCAGATTTTATTGTTTTTAATTCTGATAATTCTTACGAAGTTGTTGATGTTAAAGGGGTTAGAACAAAAGAATATATTGCTAAAAAGAAAGTTTTTGAAGATAAATACCATATGAAGATAAAAGAAATTTAGTTTATAACAAAATTTGATTTTATAACTAAAGACACTTACATATTATTTTGTAAGTGCCTTTTTCTTTAATTAATAACTCACATCATATTTAGATTTATATCCAGTACGTTGATTGCCTTCTGAGTCTAAATTAATTCTTTCTTTATTTTTCTTTTAAATATCTTTTTAACAAAAATGTTAAAAAATATGGAAAAGTATAAAATTTACCATTAAAACCTATATTTTTATTACATAATTTTATACCATATTTTATATCTTTATAAAGATTACTATTTATTAAATTATTAAGTGAAATTGTTGAATTATTATTTGCTTTTACTTCAATAGGTATTAAAGAATTTTTATCTCTTACCATAAAATCCATTTCAATTTTTTTACTATTATCTTTGTAAAAATATAAATCATATCCTGCCTTTACTAACATATCACTAACAATATTTTCATATAAAGCACCTTTATATGTATTAATATTTTCATTATTTCTCAAATCATCTTGAACTTCCTCATCTAGCGAACCAATTAGTAAACCTGTATCTGCAAAATACAATCTGTAATTATCTGGATTATAATTTCCTTTTAGAGGAAGACATGCTTGCTCCATAGCATAAGAAATATTTATAATTCCAGCATTTGCAAGCCATTCTACAATTCCTACATATTCTCTATTTCTTGCTCCATCTGCAATTTTTGATATTTGAAATTTTTTGTTTTCATTTCCTAAAAATACTGGTATTTTCCTATAACAATTTAATATTTTTGTTTTGTCTAATCCTCCTGCATATTTAGTAATATCTTCTTCATAGTCAAGCAAAATCTGTTGTTGCATTTTTAGAACTCCACTAAAATTTTTGTTTTCAATAAACATACTTACTATAGCAGGCATTCCGCCAACAATCATATATTCTTTAAAATTAGACATCATAACATCATATTGCATATTACTTAAAGGTTCTAATTCTATCATATGTTGATATAAATCATAAATTTGATTATCATTATATCCTTTAGCCCATAAGAATTCTTCGAAATCTAATGATTTCATGATATAATCTTCTTTATTTCCAACACTATTTGATTCAATTTCTTTATAATTTATTCCCATTAAAGAACCTGAACAAATAACGTCAAATCTACCATCTTCTTTAAATGATTTTAATGATGTTGCTGTACTTATACAATCTTGCATTTCATCAAAAAAAATTAAAGTATTATGTTCTTCTATTTCTATATTAGGCATTTTTAATGTTATATTTTTTATTATATTATCAACTTCAAATCCATCTTCAAATATTGTTTTAAAATGTGGCTGAAGTGCAAAATTTATTTCTATAAATATTTTATAATTGTTATTTCCAAAGTTTCTAATTGCATTTGTTTTTCCTATTTGTCTTGCACCTTTTATTATTAATGGTAATCTATTTTTGTTATTTTTCCATTCAATAAGATAATTATCTATTTTCCTTTTTAATCGTTTCATATTTATCACTATTCCTTTCAAAATTTACCTTCTAAAGTTATTTTATCACATTTTTAGAAATATTTCAATATAACTTTATCACATTTTTAGAATGATTTTGCTACTATTTTATCACATTTTTCGATTTTAAAATTATTAAAGTTTATTCAAATTGGAATTTTCAACTTCAATAAGAAAATCCCAAAAAACTAGTGATTGTAACATTGAAGAACAATAGCGGGCTTTTTTTACATTTTATATGTTTATAACATTTTAAAGTCCGCGTCATTGTTCGTGCGCCAATTTTACGAAGTAAAATTGTGTGCATCCGTTTGAGCGAAGCTCTTTTCTAGTATAGGAAAAACTTGAATTTTATTTTCACTTTGAGTTGCGTAACTTAAAGTTTCATATTGTTTCCTATACTAGAAAAAAATCTCTGAATTATTCAGAGACTTTTTCTGTTTGATTTACTTTTTCTACAACTGCATTGGTTTCTTGTAATATTTCATTTTTTTCTTCTTCTGTAATATACTCATATTTTACCATTTTATCTAAAACTTGATTTTGTCTTTGTTGGGCTAAATCTAAATGGTCTGTTGGGCAATATGCTGATGGAGCATTTGGTATTCCTGCAAGCATACTTGACTCATTTCTATTCATATCTTTTGGCTCTTTGCCATAATATCCTAAAGATGCATCTTTTATGCAATAATATCCATCACCAAAATAACTTGTATTTAGATATAATTCAAAAATAGTATCTTTATCTAAATTTTTTTCTAATTCAAATGCCATAAATATCTCTGCAATTTTTCTAAGAGCTGATTTTTCTTGAGTAAAATATATATTTTTAGCTAATTGTTGTGTTATTGTACTTCCACCTTCTCTAAGTTCCCAATATCTTATATTAACTAATACAGCTCTTGCTAATGCAATTGGGTCAACAGCACCATGATTATAAAATCTTCTATCCTCAACTGCAATAACTGCATTTTTGTAAAACTCTGGCAAATCTTCTAATTTTGTATAACTTTCATTTGATTGTATTTCTGCAACTTTATCTTTAATACTCATTTCATTAATTGCATTTTTGTATATATTATAACCCTTATTTAAAAGTATACTTATTCCTGTTAATGCAACTAATAAAATTAATAATATAATTATTAAAAATATTCTTTTTATTATTTTCATAATAAATAACATTCCTTTCTTGTTTTAAAGGCTCACATAAAAATAATAAGAACAATAGTGGACTTTTTTAGACATTTTATATATTCATAACATTTTAAAGTCCGCGTCATTGTTCGTGCGCCAATTTTACGAAGTAAAATTGTGTGCATCCGTTTGAGCGAAGCTCTTTTCTTGAATAGGAAAAAGCGATTTTTCCTATTCAATGAAAGAGCTTATATCAAACTTTCATCCTATTTTTATTGTACTACATTTTATTCGACAAATAAATACCTTTTTCTTAATTTTTTCTTATTTTATTGCAGTTATTTTTTTTACATCAAAAAAGTAAATTTAGTACCGGTTCTATTTTTTCCCATTTTTGATAGCAAATTATAGAACCGGTACATTTTTACCCATCAAAAAAGAAACATAAGCTGACCTCACAACTTATGCTTCTCTTGTACTCAGCTACAATTGTAAACTGAGGTTGGAGTGATTTTTATAGGTTACCATACCTTATAGAAGATATGGTCACCAAATTCCACTTTAACTTGGATGCTATTTCTCATCTCTATTTCCGAACTACCACAGTAGTCCGGATTATAGAAAAACAATGCACCTCCACTTGCATACTCGTCGGGATTCAGACCTTTACTAATTGCTTCTTGACGAAGCAATTCTTCAGTCGGATCCTCTCCTGCAAGAGCACGCTCTGCTGCTTGTACACAGCTTTCTGGCACCTCAGAAAAAGCAACTGGCTCGCCAAAAGCCATTACTGTTCCTCCTTTTACAGAGGAAAACTGTCCTTTCTGAGAGATAACCTCTTGTATCGTGTTCGGAAAACTTTCCGATTCAACACGATTCAGAATTGTTGCAGCAACTGCAAGTTGCTGTTCCAATGTTTGGTTACCCGCTTCTGCGTAGGTAATCTTCGCCAGCAATTGCAAATCCTCACTTGCAATTTTGGAAATTGTTGTACTCAAAGAATTTTCTTCTGAAAATTCTTCTTCAACAACAGGAGATGAAGTCTCAGCTTGGCTTTCGCCAATCAATTTTTTTGTTTCTTCACTTGCCTTTTCTCTTTCCATTTGCCGAGCAATTTCTTGCTCAACAATTTGGTTGTACCTATCTTCACTTTGAATATTTGCCTTACTAGTCTCCTTAATCTCCTCTTGCCTAACCATTTTTATGGCTTCAGCATTGTTGTCCAAAATGTCGATGGTTGATTGATAACAAACACACATTGTGTTTGCGACAAACGCCATTGTCGCAATAACACTTGCCAAACTTACTCGTAAGTTCCGAGTTTCATCATGGCAATTCGCAGTTGCTACATGCCTACCTTTCTTTTGCATGGTAATGACAGCAGATTCATATTCTTTTCTTAGCATATGGATTGTTTTCACTCCTTTCAAATTATCCATATCTATATAATTATACAACATTTTTCCTTTTTTTTCAAGTCTACTATTGTTTTCTTCCTACATAATAATTCTTTTTTCCTCTTTTTATAATTATATAATAATTATCTATAAACATATCTTCTGTAATTGTTATATTGCTATCTGTTACTTTATTTCCATTTATTGATATGGCACCACTAGTAATAAACTCTCTTGCTTCTCTTTTACTATTTGCAGCACCTATATTTATAACCATGTCGACTATACTTATATTTGAATTAACATCTTTCATGTCTTGCTCATCAAATAAATCTGTTATATCTTGTTTTGTTAAATCATCAAATTTATTGTTAAATAAACTTTGAGCTAATTTTTCTGCTCTATCATATTCTTCTTTTCCATGTAAAAATGTTATAATTTCTCTAGCTAAAGCTTTATGAGCTTCTCTTAATTCTGGATGTTCATTATTCTTTTTTTCATATTCTTCTATTTCTTCTTTTGAAAGGAATGTATAGATTTTTAAATAATCTATAACCATAGAATCTTCAACATTTACAAAGAATTGGTATAGTTTATAGCTTGAAGTTTTATTTTTATCTAACCATAAAGCATTTCCTTCACTTTTTCCAAATTTCTTTCCTTGAGAATCTGTTACAAGTGGCATTGTAAATCCATATACTTCATCCCCTGTTGACTTTCTAATTAAGTCAATTCCTGCTGTAATGTTTCCCCATTGATCTGACCCTGCACATTGTAAATCTACACCTTTATGTTCATGTAAATATTTGAAGTCTAATGCTTGTAATATCATATATGAAAATTCTGTGTATGTTATTCCTGATTCTAATCTTCTTCTTATTATGTCTTTATCTAACATATAGTTTATATTAAAAAATTTTCCATAATCTCTTAAAAAATCTATTACATTTATGTCTTTATACCAGTCATTATTATTTACAACTTCAAATCCAAAGATTTTTTCTACTTGTTTTTTTAAACTTTCAAAATTGCTTTTTACTTGCTCTTTACTTATCATTGCTCTTTCTGTTGTAGGTCTTGGATCTCCTATCATTCCTGTTCCTCCACCTACTAATAATATTGGATGATGTCCTGCTTCTTTTAATCTTTTTGAAATTAAGAAACTTGATAAATGTCCTACATGTAAACTGTCTGCTGTTGGATCTGTTCCTATATAAAATGTTAAGCCTCCTTTGTTTAATTTTTCTTCTAATTCTGGACTTGATATGTCTTTTATTAGTCCTCTCCATTTTAAATCTTCTACTACTGTCATTTTTCTATCATTCCTTTCTTTTTATTGTTTTGAATTTTTTGATTTCATTATTTTTTATTTTTTGTTTTTTTGATTTTTTTATTTTAAGATTTTACTTTTTTAAATTTATATAATTTAGTTTTATTTCTTATGTTCTATATTTTAACTTAAAATAGTTCAAATTTCAAGTTTTTTCTAAATTATATCGTAAATAATTACATTTTCAACTATAAGAAAAAAATCCCAAAGGGCTAGCAATCGTAGATATTTATATAATAGGAAACAATATGAAACTTTAAGTTACTTAGGCTCAAAGTGAAAATAAAATTTTAAATATAAAAATTTTATTTTCAAAAGAAAGTTATGCTTTCCTATTATACAAATATACAGCCAGAAAGGAGGTTGAGGAATTTCTTCCTCACCTCCTCTCTGGCTTGTATAAGTTTGTTCCTTTTCAGGACTTTATCTTAGGTTTTGGGAACGTACTTAAGCAGATACGTTTTTTGGGGATTTAACGGCCTCTGGTAGGTTGCAATCCCATACCTGTCAAACACGTTGTTCAGGACTGACTCCACTCCAACGAGGTCGTCATATAAATCTTGGGGATAAATTGTATATGCAATCTTGCACATACGCAAAATCCCGTCACTGGTTTTCATGCAAGTGCCATCATCTCTCGGAGTGTAACCTTCAAGATAATTCCGGCACCAGCCAACCTTCGCAAGAGTATGCAAGTCATTGGCAGAGAAAATCACCTGCACATCATGTTCTTTGATTTTCTCAAAGAGAACTGAAACGAAATTGCTTTCGTTCACAATCAGCTCTTCTACTGAGTTAACTCTCGAGCCAAAAATTCCCATAATTTACCTCCTTATAATTGCTGAGGGGTGAATATACGTCAAGGAGTACTTGACTCCCAAATACTTTTATATTATATCACTATTTTTCAAAAAAATCTACATTTTTTTGAAATTTGGCAATTTTTTAACATTTTGTTTATTGTTGAGTTTACGAGAGGTTCTGTGTCAGAGAGGATCATTAAAAAGCCTTATGAATTCTTTTTGAATGAAATAAATAGGGGATTTTAAAAAATATTTATATATAATCTTAAAAAAAATGGACCGACCCTAATAGTAATAGCAAAAAGGACCGCCCCCAGACAAACAATAAGACAGGTCAGTACTCAGAAATTACTTCTTTGTATTGACCTGTCTTTAGCTTTAGAATTAGAACTCTAAAAAAACTTAGTTAGACATCAGTCTTGATGTAAGCAACGCAAGCAATTTGTTTAAGACTATTGGGAATTTCGTACAAGGTGTTCTCACCTTGCTTGATTCTCATCAAGCACCCAATGTCGTTTACATGCCTCCACGAGATGGAAAGATTCTGGAAGAAAGAAGTATACTCTCCATTGTAGCAGTAATTCTTCTTCACATTTTTGCTTTTCATCAAGTCCTCAACATTGAAGAGGAGAAGCTTGTTCTGGCCATTTGCAGCAAGACTGCAGAAGGCAGCTTCACACTTTTCGATGGGCATCCGAAAGAAATTCGAGTGCCACTCCAGTTTTGTCATAACGTGCTGGTTGTCCATAATAGAACCTCCTGTTCAATCTGCTTGGTCAAAAATCTTTTGAATTTATGACCAATTTAATTGGTAGCTATTTCAAGAAACAAAATGCGTTTAGCATTTGTTTCTTTTTCCAAAGAATAGAATTGCTTGTTTTTGTACCAGATGCTAATAATCTGGCACTTAGCATCTTTCTCATTTTTTTTGTCATCCAAAATGACGACATACTGTAAAGAACAATCCTGTTCTAACTTTGCTTGATGAATGATATCCCCATGACTGTTTTTTAAATCTGTTGTTGTTATATTCTCTGCCACCTCCTTAATAAGACTCAAACGAGTTATAACAACACTCTCCCGCAATCCAGGGAGAGTTAACATAGAAAGCACTGATCTTACATTGCCTTCAACTGCTGATATTTTTCTTCCATCTTTAACAGAATAAAGCCTAAGTCTTTTCATATGCTCCTCCAAACATAATTCAAAAAAAGCTTATGTTTGATGGACTTTCCATCAAAATCATAAGCTATTATATCACAATTTAAAATGCTTGTCTATATAATTCGACAAAATCTTCTTTTGTTACTTCTCTTGGGTTTCCTGGTTTGCATGGATCTTGCATTGCTTTTTCTGCTAAAAGTTCAAAATCCTCTTCTCTTGCCCCAACATCTCTAACTCTTTGTGTTATTCCTACAGATTTAGATAATTCAGAAATCATCCATACAAATGTATTAATTACATCTTGGTCATTTAGATGTTCTGCGTCAGGTCTACCAATCTCACATAATATTTCTCTAAATCTTTGTGCTGTTGCATGGTCTGCTCCATTAAATCTCATAACTGTTGGCAATAATATTGCATTTGCAATTCCGTGTGGAGTATCATAAACAGCTCCTAATTGATGTGCCATAGAATGTACAATTCCTAATCCAACATTAGAAAATCCCATTCCTGCTATATATTGTGCTAACCCCATCATTTCTATTGCTTCTTCATCTTTTTCATTTACTGCTGATGGTAAATATTTGAATATTAATTTTATTGCTTTCATATGGAACATATCTGACATTGTGTTATGTGCTTTTGTAATATATCCCTCAACTGCATGTGTTAATGCATCCATTCCTGTTGCAGCAGCTAGTGATTTTGGCATAGATGCCATTAATTCTGAATCTACTATTGCTAATATTGGAATGTCATGTGGATCTACACATACCATTTTTATTTCTCTTTCTTCATCTGTTATAACATAATTTATTGTTACTTCTGCTGCTGTTCCTGCTGTTGTTGGTAATGCTATTAATGGCATACCTCTATTTATTGTATTTGAAGCTCCATTTAGTGATACAATATCACTTCTTTCTGGATTTGTCATAACTATAGATACACCTTTTGCAGTATCTATACTTGAACCTCCACCTACAGCAACTATTACATCAGCTCCTGAATTTCTACATGCTTCTACTCCATCTGTTACATTTTTTATTGATGGATTTGGTTTTACATCAGAATATACTTCATATGGTATTTCTGCTCTTTGTAAAACATCTGTAACTTTATTTATTAGTCCACATTCTACTAATGACTTATCTGTTACAACAAAAGCTTTTTTAAATCCTCTGCTTTTAATTTCTCCTGGTAATTCTTCTCTTGCACCTTTTCCAAAATATGATGTTTCATTTAAAGTAAATTTAACTGACATATTTTTCACTCCTTCTTTTGAATTTTTACTGCCTTTATATTGGCAAATTTATATAAATTAAATTTTGCAATTAAATCTCAAATAAATATTACTTATTATGATTATTTAAATTATAATACTCTTGAATTCTTTAGAACTTCTGAATAGTAATTAATAATTTTAGTAATATTTAATTATTCTGATTAATTGCTCATTTTAAATTATATACATTTTTTTATGTTTTAGTCAATAGAAATTTCCATATATTCTTCTGGAATATCAAATAGAGATTTATCAATATCTGTTGAAATTTCTATTTTTAATGTTTCTTCTTCCATTTGACTAAAAATTGTTTTTATATATACTAGTTTATTGTCATTATCAAAATAAAATCTTGTTTTTACTTGACTTTCGTCATCATTTAAAACATTTGTATCTGTAAACATTGTTGTCCCTTGATATTCTTCGTAATAATATTTTTTTCCTCTAATTTTTTCCTCACCAGTTGTATACTCTCTATTAACAACATCTGCAAGCCAACTTTCAACAACATTTACATCTATATTTGTATTATTATATATATAATATTCTTCTTTTTCATGTGTAATATATGTTGTTGTATTGTCTTTTATTATTGTTGTTGTATGTGTTCCTGTTGTATAATTATCAATTACAACATTATTTCCATCTTTTACTACAATTGTTTTATTATTCATATCTTTTTCTTTTTGAAATTGATATGATGTAATGCCATTTAGTTGATTATATACTTCAGAAAGTAAATGTACTTCTGGTTTTTGATTATTCCTAATAATTATTAATGCTATTATAATTGCTATAATTAAGATTATTGGAATTACTATTTTTATTATTCTTTTTTTCATTTGACTTCACTTTCCTTTTTCTCACTTACTATGGTTGGTCCTTTTTGTTGTTGGGGTCGGTCCCTTTTTCTGTTAGGGTCGGTCCCTTTTTCTGTTGGGGTCGGTCCCTTTTCTTGTTGGGGTCGGTCCCTTTTTCTGTTGGGGTCGGTCCCTTTTTCTGTTGGGGTCGGTCCCTTTTTATACTTTTTTGTTCTGATTTATTGTTCTGTATTTTCACTTTGTACATATTCTAATGTTCCTGGAATCATTCTATCTGTAAATACTACACCTTCTAAATGGTCAACCTCATGTGCAATTGCTTGTGCTAGCAAGTCTTTAGCTTTTAATGTAAATTTCTTTCCATCTCTATCTAAAGCTTCTACAGTTAATTCTTTTGGTCTTACAACCTTTGCATATTGATTTGGAAAACTCAAACACCCTTCTTCTACTTCATGTTCTCCTTTTGTGTGAGTTATTTTTGGGTTAATAAAAACTCTTGCTCCCTCACCATCTTCTATATCTATTACAACTACTCTTTTTAGCACTCCAACTTGTACTGCTGATAGTCCAACACCATTATATTTGTACATTGTTTCTATCATATCATCTATTAATGTTTGTATTTTTTCATCTATTTTCTCTACTTCTTTAGATTTTTTTCTTAAAATTTCGTCTTTTTCTAGTCTCATTGTTCTTATTGCCATTATTTGTTTACTCCCCATAAATTATTTAGGTTTTTAATAAAGGTTTTACCTATAAACCTATCTTTTCCTATTATTACCTATATTATGATATATCAATTTGAATTTTTTGTCAATTAATTTGTATAATAAATTACAGTTACAGTTCAGTGAGAAATTTATGCAATTATTAATATATCCAAATTTCTCACTGAACTATATTAAATTACATCATACTATTAGGATTTACATCAATTGTTACTCTTGTATTTTTATAGTTCTTATCATAAATTAATTTTAAACAATTATTAAATACTTGATTTGCATCTGCAGTCATATTTCCTTTTACAATCATTCTCCATCTTATATGATTTTGAATTCTATCAATTGGTGATGGCATTGGCTTCATTACTTTAAATTCATCCAAATTTAAATTTTCCATCAAATATTTATATACTTCTAAAGAAACTTTTTTAATTTCATTTTCTAATAAACCATTAAAATTTATTAAAATAATATCTTTAAATGGTGGATACATTAATTGTTGACGTAAAGCTATTTCTGTTTCATAAAATTCTTTATAATCTTGATTTTTAGCACATTGTATTGCAAAATTATCTGGATTATAAGTTTGAATTATAACTTGTCCTTTTATTTTTTCTCTTCCAGCTCTACCTGCAACCTGTGTTAAAATTTGGAATGTTCTTTCATTTGCTCTATAATCATCAATATTTAAACTGCTATCTGCTGCAACAACTCCAACTAATGTTACATTTGGAAAATGATGACCCTTTACTATCATTTGAGTTCCAATTAATATATCTATGTTTTCATCTCTAAATTTATTTAAAATATCTTCATGAGAATTCTTTTTAGTTACAGTATCTTTGTCCATTCTAATAGTTGTAGCATTTGGAAATACTTTATTAATTTCTTGTTCTAATCGTTGGGTTCCTGTACCAAAATATCTTATTTTAGTACTATGACATTCAGGGCAGACTGTTACAACATTTTGCTCATATCCACAATAATGGCATTTTAATTTATTTTCATATTGATGATATGTTAAACTTATATTACAATTTTTGCATTTTACTGTATATCCACATTCTCTGCACATTATAAATGTTGAAAATCCCCTTCTATTTAAAAATAGGATTGTTTGTCTTTTTTCTTCTAGATTTTTTTCTATTGCATTATGTAATGCGATGCTTAACATTGAACGATTTCCATTTGCAAGTTCTGTTTTTAAATCTACAATTTGAACTGTTGGTAAATCAGAATTATTAGCTCTTTTTGTTAATTCTAATAATTTTATATTTCCCTGTTTTGCTTTATAATATGTATTTAAATCTGGTGTAGCACTTCCTAGTACTAATGGACAATTATTTTCTTTTGCAATTTTTTTTGCAATTTCTTTTGCATCATATTTAGGTACCGCTTCTGATTTATATGAACTATCATGTTCTTCATCTATAATTATTACACCAATATTTTCTAATGGCGCAAATATCGCAGATCTTGCTCCTATTACAATTTTAGCATTTCCAGC
The DNA here is from genome assembly GCA_944386685.1 of uncultured Clostridia bacterium. Classification (GTDB taxonomy): domain Bacteria; phylum Bacillota; class Clostridia; order TANB77; family CAG-508; genus CAG-269. The sequence continues at coordinate 12,293 of CALXCA010000018.1, forward strand.
TTTTATTTTGTTCCATTCATCATATCTTTCTCCAATTGACAATTTACTATGTAAAACCGCAATTTCTTCTTTATTAAATCTACTTATAAATCTATCAATCATTTGTGGTGTTAATGATATTTCTGGTACTAATACAATTGCAGTTTTGTTTTGATCTAAAGCTTTTCCTATTAATTGTAAATAAATTTCTGTTTTTCCAGAACCTGTAACACCATGAATTAGAAATTCTTCATATTGTTTAATCTCCATTTTATTTGTAATTTGGTCAAAAGTATTTTGTTGTTCTTGTGTTAATTTTAGATTTTCTGTTTTTTCTAGATTTTTGTTTTCTAATGGATTTCTTTCTACCTTTTTTTCTACAATTTCTATATATCCATTTTTTTCTAATGTTTTAACAATTGCTCTTGTTCCACTTGTAAACATTTCTATTTCTGGAACTGTTGCTCCCTCATTATTTTTTAAAAATTGTAAAATTTTCTTTTGTTTTTCTGATTTTATTATATTTTCTGAAATTTCAAATTCTATTTCTTCTATTTCTTTTTTTAAATATACTACTTGAATTTTTTTGTCTTGAACTTTGTTATTTTCTTGTTTTCCTTTTGTACCTGGTGTTAACATTTGTTTAATACAATCAGATACATTGCAAAAATATCTATTTGCCATCCATTTTGCAAGTTCTATTTGACTTTCTGTTAAATTGTGTTTTATTTGAACTATATCTTTTACTTCATATGTTGTTTTTTCTTTTATATTTACAACATATCCTTCTTCTAAATTTGCTTCTTTTCCTTTTGCTGTTTTTCCAAATGGTACAAGTACTGTGCTTCCAATCATAACAAGTTCTTCTAATTCTTGTGGTATATTATAATCAAATGTTCTATTTAACTTTTTTGCTGATCTATTTATTATTATTTCTGCTATCATTTTCTTTTCCTCTTGGCTTTAAATATATCACATAATTGATTTTTTAGCAATTAATTATTAGTATAATTTGTTAAATCTATGAATGATATATGAAAATGTCCCGACTTATGATTTGAGAAAATGTCCCGTTTATGCCGAGAAAACTTATTGATTTTGAGTAATCATTTGGTATGCTTTTGAAGCTCAAAGCGTTTATTCCATTAGGTTTGAGCAAAAAATAGGTTTCCAAAGGATTAGAGGCTCAAAGTCAATAAGGAAATTGGAATAAATGGGGCATTTTTAGGACATTTTCTCATATCATTCACATATTTTCTTTAAAATGAAAAAAGCCCAAATTATTAAACTTAATTTTGTTTAATAATTTTGGTTTTTTTCAATATTTAAATAAACTTTTATTTTTTTAACCATTCATTATATTTTGTTATTATTTCATTTGCAGTTTCTTCTGGAGTAAGTTTTGTTGTGTCTATTACTAAATCGTAATTAGACATATCTTCTTTATGTACATGATACAACTTCCAGTATCTGTCATTTTCCATTTTATATCTTCTAATCATATCTGCTTTTTGTTCTTCAACTGTTTCAAAGCTTTCTGTACTCTTTCTATTTTTGTCATTAAATGCTCTTTGTGCTGCAACATCAATATCTACTCTTAAATAAACTTTAAATGATTCTGGAACTGCATACCATCCAAGTCTTGCATCTATTATAAAATTATCATGTTCCTTTGCATATTCTGAAGCACTTTTTTCTATTTGTAAATCTATTTCTGGGTGTTCTGCTAAAAACGCATTAAAACTAGTTATATCTAGTTTCATATCTTTTGCCAATTTTCTTGCATATTCTCCATTTCTATATATTCCATAATTTAGTTCTTTTATTAGTATATCTGATACAGTACCTTTTCCTGCTGCTAAGTCTCCCGCAAGTGAGATGATATGTTTCTTTTCCATAATTTCTATAAAACTCCTTTTAATATTTTATTAAATAATTGTTTTAAGTGTTTACTTTTTATATAGTCTCTTTTAATTTATATTTATAAATTATTTAGAATCTTCTTCTGGTTCTATAATTTTTACTTTGCCTTCTGCAATTTCATTTGCTGCTAATGTAACAGGTGATTCTTCTTTTACATTTGTTCTAACTGGTGATCCGTTTGCAATTTGTCTTGCTCTTTTTGATGTGGCAATTACTAATTCGTATCTATTTTTAGCAAATTTTAATAATTCTGAAACTGTTGGTTTTACAATCATTCTATTTTCCTCTCTTTCTTAAGGCTTAATTTAACCATGAAAATATTTGTTTCAAGTTAAGAGCCTATATTTTTTTAATTTTATTTTTTCCTTTTTTATATATTTTTTATGGATTGTTTTATTTTATTATATCTCTTTAATACATTATTTTACATTATCTCTGTTTTGTGTATCTTCTTGCTGGATTTGTGGTGTTATATCTTTATCTACTCTTCCTGCTACTGTTTCTGGTTGAACTGCTGATAATATAATATGTCCAGAGTCCATTATTAGTACTGCTCTTGTTCTCCTCCCACAAGTTGCGTCTATTGCTGTTTTTGTATCTTTTGCTTCTTGTACCATCCTCTTTATTGGTGCAGATTCTGGACTTACTATTGCTACAATTTTATTTGCTACTATAATATTTCCAAATCCTATATTTACTAATTGCATTATTATCATTCCTTTCTTTATATATTCAAACTATTTATTGCTTTTATTAATTAATTTTACAATTTTCGTTTTGTTTTTCGTTCTATTTTAGCTTTATTAATTTGTTTTATTAAAACTTTCACTTTTGTTACAATTAGCTTATTTTATTATTATTTATATTTTTGTATTATTCTTCTGGTTTGTTTTTTCTTCTAGTTTCTTTTTTGATTGGCACATCTTTTACTATTTCTTTAATATCACTTAATTTATCTAATTCTGCTTTTCTTTCCTTAGTATAAATTAATATATTTTTTATTATATAATATGAAATAAATAAACATAAACCAAACACAATATATGTTGTATTTTCTATTTCTATTACTCTTGGAATATATAATATTAATAAAGTAAAAATTGATATTACCAAAAATTCTATTCCATTTAAAGCTATTGTATCATTATCTTCTTTATATGCTTTTTCGAATATTAATATAGTAAGTATTAAAAAAACAAAACTTGTTGCTTTTATGTATATTAAAAAAACATCTGGATTCATATATTTTTCTATAATACCAAAAAATACAAAATATATTGTAACAAATGTGATATATATTAAATTTAACACAACTTTTTGAGACATTATTCGTTTTAATTTTCTTATCTTACTTGTTTTTTCTTTAGAATTTTCTTCCAATTTTGGTTCCTCTTTCTTTTTTGTATATCTTATATAATATCACCTTTTTGCACATTTATCAAGTGTTTTTGAATAATTATTTTTATTGCTATTACTGTTGGGGATCCTTTTTTGTGCTTGGTGTTTGTTGCTGGGGTCGGTCCCTTTTTTGTCTGGTGCCGGATCTAAATCATATCATTATATAATTGGTTTTTATACCTTGTGTGTCGCAACCTACAAAAGAATTTTAATATGTAGGTTGCTCCAAATCGCATTCGCTACGCTCATTTGGTCGCTTACGCGGTATTGCAAACCAATTATATAATGATATGATTTAGATCCGGCACCAGACAAAAAAGGGACCGACCCCAGCAACAAACAACAAGCACAAAAAAAGGACCGACCCCAACACAAAAAGGGACCGACCCTAACAATAAAAAACTAATTTTTTGCTGTTGCTGTTTCTTCAACTGGATATACACTTACTTGTTTTTTATCTTTTCCTTTTCTTTCAAATTTTACTTTTCCATCTACTAATGCAAATAAAGTATCATCACTGCCTTTTCCAACATTAGTTCCAGGATGCATTTTTGTTCCTCTTTGTCTTACTAGGATATTTCCTGCTAAAACAAATTGACCATCTGCTCTCTTGACACCAAGTCTTTTAGATTCACTATCTCTTCCGTTCTTAATACTACCTTGACCTTTTTTGTGTGCCATGATTTTCACTCCTTTCAGTTCTTAGTCTAGTCTTTTCAAGACTGATTTAGGATAATTTTTTCTTTATCTATTATCTCTTTTTTAACTATGTAAAGTTATCTTATTATTTTTTATTAAGCTTCTACTTTTTCTGTTTTTTCAGCAACTTCTGCTTTTTTTGTTGTTTCTGTTTTCTTTGTTGCTGTTTTTATTCCTGTAATTTCTACTTTTGTGTATGGTTGTCTGTGTCCTTGTTTTGTTCTTTCATTCTTTTTTGCTTTCATTTTGAAAACAATTATTTTTTTAGATTTTCCATGAACAATAACTTTTCCTTCAACCTTTACACCTTTTACATATGGATTTCCTACTTGTACTTTTCCATCATCAGATACTAATACTACTTTATCAAAAGTAATTTTCTTTCCTTCTTCTGCATCTAATTTTTCGAAAAATACTACATCTCCTTCTGCAACTTTGTATTGTTTTCCACAACTTTCAATTACTGCGTACATTTAAAATGCACCTCCCTTATTTGTATACTCGCTAATCCTTAAAAAAGGTAGTTATGTTTTATTATAACTTTTTGGAACCTTGACTAAGCGGATTACAGTTAAATATTTTAACATATTTATACATCTTTGTCAATATTTTTTTTACTTTTACATATAATTTAATCCACTTTATAGGTAAATTGCATTTAACTTTTCAATTGACTTAATTTAAAATCCTATAATTTTATTATATTCATTTATTGCAAAATTATCTGTCATTCCTGCAATATAATAAATAATTGCCCTAGAAAAATCTTTTTCATCTTCAATATTAAATATTATATCATTTTTATAACTAATATCTCTTTTAAAGTTCCAGTAATTAGACAACCATTTCTCAAATCCTTCGAAAACATCTGGATATATTTTTTTCATTTTTTCAAATTTATCAATTGTATTTTCTCCATCATATGCACTTTTTAAGGTTTTAAAAATTTCATTTATAACTAGGTAAAAATATCTTCTAGCTGGTTTTATTCTGTCTGATAAATAAATATATTTATAATTAAATTGTTTTATTTCTTTAATTAAATTAAACATATCTTCAGAAAAGCATAAACCTTTTTCTGGAGTAGAGTTCATACAAATGTCTTGTATTAATTGATTAATTATTACCGTATTGTTAATTACTTGTTTTGATTGTAATATGTTATATAATTCTTCTAAATTTTCATCTAAAATTCCTAAAGATATAGCATCTTCTATATCTCTTCCCAAATATGCTATTTTATCTGCAATTTTTACTACACATCCTTCCCATGTATATGGGGCATATTGATTTGGCGTTTTATATTCATCTAAATTTATATTTTCTTCTCTTGGCTTTAACGTATTTTCATCTATTTCACCACAATGTGATATAATTCCATCACGTACTGCATATGTTAAATTTAAATTTTGTTTATCTTTAATAAGATCTTCTAAAAGTTCTATTTTTTCTACGTAATCTAAACCATTTTTTTCATGCCAAAAAGTTTCCCCTATTTCATTTTTTGATATATTAGATAATATTTTTTCTCCCTCATGTCCAAATGGACTATGTCCTATATCATGTGCTGTAGCAATTGCTTTTGTTAATTCTGTATTAAGTCCTAAATATCTTGCTATTGTATAGCTAATAGATTCTACATGCATTACATGCTCTAATCTTGTACAAATATGGTCACTTTCTGGCGAAAAAAATACTTGCGTTTTATGTTTTAGTCTTCTATATGCATTACAGTGTATAATTCTTGTGTAATCTCTTTCAAATTCTGAGCGTAATTCATTTTGTCTTTTATATATAATATTTTCTCTTTTTATCATATTTTCCCATTTAGGATTACTTTCATTTGCTGAAAATTCTTTAAATTTGTTTTCCATAATTAAATAATCACATTCCTCTCTGCAGTTAAAATTATAAATTTATTTTTCAAGTTATTTTAACATTTTTTTCATTTTAATTTTATCACATAAAAAATAAAAACTCAATGAAATTACAATTTAATTTTATTTTTAAAATAAATGACTCTAATACAGTTATTTTACTATATTAGAGTCATTTGCTTATTTAAGATTTATATTAGCTATATTTTAGTTATCAAAATTCACCAAGCTAGTATTAACTCACTAGAGGTTAGAACGATTCCTCTTCTACAAACCCAAAAATAGATGCAAGAATACTACCAGGTATATGTGTTATTTCTCTATTATATATAGATACACTCTCATTATATTTTGCACCTGCTACCGAAATTCTGTTAACACTATTTTCAAGTTGTTCCATTAAATCTATATATTGGCTAGAAGATTTAAGTTCTGGCAAATTGTTTTCTACTAGTGCTATTAAATTGTTTAATTTAATAGTAAGATTTTCATTTGAATTACTAATTTTGCTTAGTTCACCATCTTTAAGACTTTCGCTAAGTTCTTCTCTTGCAGATGTTATATCATCAAAAATCTCTTCTTCATGTTCTGTATATTCCTCCACAGTAGATACAAAATTAGGCACAATTTCTAATCTTTTCTTAATCATTGTTTCTAAATTTGTTTCCGCAAGAGAAACATCTCCTTGTAGACTAACAAGATTATTGTATGTAGACATAAATATTCCAACAATGATTAACAACATTATTGCAAATGTTGCAGCAAAAGCAAGAAGTCCACCTGTAATTATCTTAACAAATCTGCTTTCGTCTTCTTCATAATAAATGTCTTTCATAAACTTTTCCTCCAAATTGCTTATTTAGAATGTGTTAAAATATATGATAGCAATTCGTAAAAATAAATTTTAATCTATAGTCCTCCTTTATTATTAAGTGTATTTTGAACATTTATAAATTCTTAAATAACTCTCCTCTCAAATATGATTAAGATTTTAGCACAAAAAATGCTAAATAAAATTATACCACAATTTTACATAAATTTCAAGAATTTTAAAACCTAATTTATTTTTTTACTACTTCTTGCATGGTTAATTATAGTTGCAATTCCACTAATTAATACAAATAAATAAAAATTAATACCTCTACTTAGTAATACTGCTGTACTCATAACTTCTGATGGATAAACATTTCTAAAAATTTCTGTAAAGGCTCCTTCTGTAACTCCAACAGATCCTGGTGATGGTATTCCTGATACAGTTGCAAATAATATTGATTGCATAGATATTATTTTAAATAATCCATATTCAGAAAATCCTAATGCTCTATATGTCCAATATGTTACACTATAATAAATTAAAAATTGAATAATTGTTGTGATTAATATTTTTACAATTAATAATTTGTTATTTTTTATATATACTGCTCCTTCATGGTATTTTTGTAGTTCTGCTTCTAATTTTTCTTTCTTTTTATCAAGATTCTTAAATTTAAAAAATGTAAGTATTTTTATTGCAAAATTAACTAACCATTTTGATAATTTTTTTGAAAAAATTCCTATTATAAGTAATGCTAATGCACTCGCATTTAAAGTAACACCTATTACAAGTAAGGCAATTAGTAAGCCATTTAAATTTTGATAATTAAAAAATAAGCTTACAAAAGCAATTCCTAAAGTACAAATTTGCATACTTGTTAAATTTAAAAGTAATGCCAAAGTAGAATTAGAAACAGATATTCCATCTTTATGCATATAATAAATTTGCATTGGCTGACCACCACTTGCCGCTGGTGTAACAGCACTAAAGAAAAAACCAATTAAAGCATATTTAAAGTTTTTTAAAAAATTAGATTTTTCATTTAATTTTTTTAATGTCCTTCCAATATTCACTGCCTCTAGCGAAATATAAATTAACATGCAAAAAGCCCCAATGAATACATATCCTATTTTTGCTGACTTAATTATTTCAACTATATCCATTGGGCTTTGGTCTTTTAATAATATATAAAATGTTAATATAATTAATAAAATAAATATAATTGAATTTAAAATAATTTTTTTGTTATCCCTCATTTTTCCTTATGTCCTTTATTTTTTATTTATTTTATATTATCATACAAAATAAACATTATCAACCATATATTTATTAATTTTTTTTTAATTTCTTTCTTCAATTTCACTTAATTTCTCATTTATATCAAGCATTTCTGCAATTCCTTTTTTTTCAATATCATCTGCAATGTATTCATAATATAATTTAGTAAATATTTCAAGTGCTTCTTTACTAATATTTTGCTCAGAAAATTTTTTACTATTATCATAATGGAATTCATATTCTTCATCTTTTTCTAGCATTAGTTCACTTATTTTTTCTCTTGGAATTTTTAAGTAATGTTTTACTGGAATGTATTTTAGTATTTCTAAAACTTCATTATATGCTTTTTTTCCCATTTTTATAAAATCCTTTCATTTATTTTTTATCTTCCATCATCACTAGAGTTTAATTGTAAACTAGAATTTTTATTTGGCTTAGAATCTATGTTTTGTAAATTTGTTCTTGTACTTTTAGATGAATCTGGCTTTTGTGAAGTTTTTGCTTTTTCTTTATTTCCTTGTGTTTTTTGTTTACCTTTTTGTAAATCTGATGTTTTTACTTTTTGGTTAACTAGTGCTTCTCTTAAAACTTCTGTTTCTAGTGCCTTTCCATCTAAAGATAAATTAATATTTTCATTTATTTTTTCACTTATTTTACCAATAATATTTAATAAATTTTTTGCAGAAACTTGCACTTCAAAATCTCTTTCTCTACTTTTTGGATAATATGTTGGAAATGAAAACATTATTTCATCAAGATTTCTAGTGTTATAATACTTGCTATAATCTATTTGGTACCAACCATGTGCTATACTATTTCTTATATGTGAAAAGAAATTAGAACTATCAACAACTTCGTCCCCATATTTTGACATCAGTGTTTTTATTTGTTCTTTTTTCTTTGGATTTGTTTCTTTATCATATTCTTCTGGCAAATTCCTTTTTCTAACATGTTCTCTTCCTTCTTCTTGATAAATTGTTTTAAAACCTGTTGGGTCAATATTTATATAATCGCAAAACTGTTCTTGTCTTCCTCTGTCTATTTCTCTAATATAATTAAAAATATAATATGATAAAGACATTATTGTATCTGAATATACATATGGTTTTTTTGCTGATAATAAATTTAGTGTAGCTTTAATTGCATTTCTATATTCTTGGCTATTTAAACTTTCAGAAAATTCTTCTTCTGTCATTTGTATTTTAGGATTTTTATCCTTTTGAATTTCTTGACCTTTAGAATTAAGCATATTTTGCAATTCAGTCTTTTGCTCAGAATATGTGTTTTGTTCCTTACTTTTAATGTCTTCATCTTCAATATAACTTTTCATTTCAGAATTGTTAAAATATAGTTGTAATTGTATTAATAAAAATCCAAATAATTGAGAGTCACCTTTTACTTTAATTGGCTCATATACTCTTTTATCTTCTTTTGTTTCTGCAGTACTATTTATCATATCTGAAATAATTGTATTTATTGCCAAACTTTGGCTTTCTCTTTCTTCTTTAGTTTTTCCTGTAACTTTAAAAGTATCAATTCCCATTCTATCAATCCATTTTTTTAATGTTGCAATTCTTTTATCTGATAATTCTTGATTACTAATTTTAAAACTTCTTACAAATTTATTTATAGCTTTTTTCTTATCTGGAATTTCTAAACTTTTTGGATCATAACTTAAAATTCCAACATTTTCATATTGGCAAAAATTGTTATACCAATCTGTATATTTGTCTGCAATTTCTGCAAAATCTTCAAATTTTATTGCACCTTTTATACTCCCATTGTTTAAATATAGGTATGCATTTTCTCCATCTTTACTAATTCTTATTTCATACATCGAATGTACTAAACAATTTCTTAATTGTCTTATTTTGTAATTTTCAGAATTAACCTGCTTTTCTGGAACTGTAAAACTTTTTAATATACTATTTCCTCTAAAAAAGTCGTCAATTTCATTATTAATTACATTAACACCATGAAATTGTTCTTCTATTTGTATTATTCTTAATGTTTCTGATGATACTTTTGCTCTAAAAAATGAGATTAATTCTTCTTGTGTTGGTTCTTTTGCTTCATCTTTTAGTTCTTCTATATTTATATTGTTTCTTAGTCTTGTCTTGGAAAAGTTAAGTGCTCTTTGATAAAATTTAATTACTTCATCAAAATCACTTATTTTATCTAATACAATAGTTTTTCCTTTTGCTTTATTAGAATCTTTAGTAATCATTTTTTCCTCCGTTTTTTATATTTTTATTTCTCTTGAAAATGTGATATAGTTTCACACATCATTTTGTCTAAAATTTCTTTTGTTAAAATTTTAAATGTATTTTCTGTTTTTATTTGTTCATCTAAAAACTTTTCTACTTTTTCTATATCTTCTTTATTAATAGAAATTCTATCTATTTTTTTAGATTTTTCTACTAAGTTTTCTTTATTTAAAAATTTAGGTTTGTTATCTATAAATAAATTATTATATACTTTAAAATCATCTTGTTTTAATGTTCTTTTTTCTTCATGTGTTAATCCTCTTAATTTCTCATTTTCATTAAAATTTGTATAGAAATAATTATTCCATGTATAATCAGTATATAAGTGAATATAGTACCCAAAAATAATTGGTTCTTCATATATTTTGTTTTTATATATTTTTTCAAAATTTTTATATGATGGAATTTCTATTTCATCTTGATAATGTGTATATTTATGTTCTAGTTTTGTGGAAATATCTTTTACTATAAAACAATTATTTATGTCTGGCAAGATATTTCCTAAATAAAATTCTTCTAGCTTATTTTGTGTATAATTAAATTTTTTGTTTAATCTTTTTGCTATTTCTAAATGTATTTTCCAATTTGGCATTTTTTTCTCCTAGTTTTTAATAATATTATATAAAATTCAATATTAAATTTAAAATTAATTTAATTATCTTTCTAATAAATAATATAACATATTAATAAAAAAAAATAAAGTATATAATCTTAAATATACTTTATTTTTTTCATTTTAGTGAGAAATTTTAATATATTAATAATTGCATAAATTTTTCTATTTTTTTAATACTTGTTCAAATATTTTAGATAAATATTTCATACTATTTAAACATTGTTCTAATGTATTTCCTGTTGCTCCAACTTCTATTATACATGCCGATTTTCCTAAATGTTGATTATATCTAGAATTTCTTACTATAATTGGTTTGAATAAACCCGGATACATTTCATTAGCTTTTTGTTGAACTTCTATTGCAAATTTTAAGTTCTCTTTCCAGTTTGGGTGATTCAATCCTCCTCCATTTGTTCCTATTACAAACATCATTTTTGCAGATACATCTTCTCCTATTTGCACACTTGGGTCATAATTACTTTTACTTCCTATTGCATCTCTATGTAAATCTATTATAATATCACTAGGATTTGTTTTTAAAACATTTTCTACTGTTTTTAAAGATCTATCATAAGAACCTGAGTAAGCAGGATAATCATGATATGTTTTATCATGATAAACATTAAACCCAAATCCTAATAAATAATTTGTTAATTCATCTCCAACTCTTGAGACTGTATAGTTTAAATCTGTTGTTCTAAAATTTCCTGTTTGCTGATATGGAAATTTATCACTTGGTGTATAGCTTTCACATGTGTGTGTATGAAAAATTAGAATATTATTTTTATTTATATCTAATTCAGTATTCATAATTTCTTGATTAATTGTAAAAGATGTTTCGTTTTTTATTTTTACTCCATTTATTTCTGTATTAAAAGTTTCTGTAATTGGATTTTGAGTTACTTCTGTTGTTTCTGCTGTTTCTAATATATTTTCTACACTTATATTTTGATTTTCTTGACTATCTGTTTGATTTTCGCTTTGTTCTACTATTTCTTGATTTTCAGCATTTGTTGTATTTTCTTTATCTTTACTTACATTTTCGTCATTATTTGCTATATTATTTTCTGTTTGAGATTTTTCTTGTATTTTTGCTAATTCAACACCTAATATATCTTCTAGTAAAAAGTTAATATTTTCTTCTTCATTTTTTAATGTTGTATTTGAATTTTGATATATTGTTGAAATTGATGGTATTTCTACATCTAAACACTTTATTAATTTATCAGATATATTTATTGTAAATAATTCTTCTGTTTTAAATTTTTTTATAAATTTAGTTAATATAAATATAAGAAATAATGATATTATTAATAATATCATTTTCTTTAATGATCCTTTTACATTGATTATTGTAACATTAAACATATATAATTTCATTCCTTTCCAAGGCAAATATAGTACTTAAAAGATTTCTTTTAAACTATATTCCATTCTTTGGAATTTCTCTTATATATATTATATGTTTATATATTTGCATTTAGAACAATAGCGGGCTTTTTTGACATTTTATATGTTTATAACATTTTAAAGCCAGCGTTATTGTTCGTGCGCCAAATACAATAACGGAGCAGAGAACAACTATAGTCATTCTCTGCTCCATTCGCCTTAGGTCTCGTTATTGATCAATTTCCGCAGATCCAAGACCCCATCGTGGAGCTTAATATCTGCCTTAACCAAATCGTGAGATTTTTCATCCCACACAAGAACCTCAGCATCACCGTCCGACAAAATCAGTTTACGGATTTTTCCGTTGCGAGCATCAAGCCCGCAGGCATAACCCGCCGTTTTCCGGCTGTCAGCTTCACCCTTAACAATTTCAATATCGTCGGTATCGTCATCAAGTCTCATGCCGGTACCTCCCCAGCGAAGAATCGCTTCGAGCTTCAGGATATCTTCTCTGTCAAGGATAATAACTACACTTTTCATAATTTTTTACCTCCATGTCATTCGACAATCAATTGTGTGTAGCTTTCAACGTTTGGACTAAACCAACTATTATATTATATACCATTTTTTTGCATTTGTCAATATTTTACAATATTAATTTAAAATAAATATTGACATATTTTACAATATTAATCTAATGAACAAATAATAAAATCTTTGATTTTCTTTAATTTGTTCTCACCTGAATTGAGTTTTAGGGCTACAAGGAGAAAATCTTAAAAGGCTAGCGATTGTATAAAATTATTTGCAAAATCTATGTTTTCCAATTGTAACAGTCATTGGTCTAGACCAAATCCATTTATTTGTTGCTGTATCTGGATTAAAATAATATATTGCACCATATGATGGATCCCATCCATTAATTGCATCTTGTGCAGCTTTTCTTGCTGTACTATTTGGTGTTAAATTTATTTGCCCATCAGAAACAGCATCAAATGCACCACTTTGATATATTACTCCAGATATTGTGTTTGGGAAACTACTATGTTTTACTCTATTTAAAACAACTGCTGCGACTGCAACTTGCCCTGTATAAGATTCCCCTCTTGCCTCTCCATATACAAGTCTAGCTAATAAATCTACATTAGCAGAATTGTTTGAAGAACTTCCAGAAGAGCCACTTGATGATGAACTAGACATTATTCCCATTGCATTAAGTGTATTTTTTCCTGCTATTCCATCAACAGTTAATCCATTTTTTTGCTGAAATTTCTTTACTGCAGAAACTGTTTGGCTTCCATATATTCCATCTACAGATCCACTATAATAGCCCCATCTTTTTAATTTTTCCTGTATTGTTCTAACTTCCTCACCTCTAGAGCCATATTTAGATAATGTTTCAATATCACTGTTGTTTGTGTAATATACAACATATATAAAACTTGTTAATAAAATAAAAAAAAGTATAATCCATATTAATTTCTTTTTCATAACAAAAATCAATCCCTTTCTTTTTTTGTTATTATTGGTAAAATAATATAAAATTATACGTTTATTAATTTTTTATTAATAATATTTTTCATATATTTAGTTTATTTATTAGAATGTTACTGGATAATGGTCTTAAATAAAATGGAATAAAGAAACGATGATATTATAAATACCATTATCCAGTAAGATTAGAACTTATTATTTTATATATTAATATTCTCTTTATATTAATATTTACTACAAATTTTTAATTGCATTTCTTGCTAATTCATCACACCTATTATTATATTCATTATCTGCATGCCCCTTTACTTTTATAAACTCTACTTTATGCTTTTGAGTTAATGAATATAATTCTTGCCATAATTCTTTATTTTTTACATTGTCACCATTAGAAGTTTTCCACCCATTCTTCATCCAGCCATAAATCCATTTTTGATTAAATGCATTTACAGTATATGCACTATCACTATATACTTGTACTTCGCTTTCCACTTTTAAACATTTTAATGCTTCAATTACTGCTGTAATTTCCATTATATTATTTGTTGTACTCTTATTTCCTCCTGATATTTCTTTTTTTGCATTTTTATACATCAATATTGCCCCCCAACCTCCAGGTCCAGGGTTTCCAGAACAAGCACCATCTGTATATATTATAACCTTCTCTTTCATTTATCTATAACAACCTTTCCAATTACTTTATAAATAAAATTATTTTAATATCATGTTTTTTCTTTATTTTTAAATTTACATATCAATTTAAGAAAATGAATATAATTTGTAATATTTTATAGAACAATATCTTAAAAAATTTATACATGATATTGTATATATGTTTTTTTTATGATAAGATTATAGCAGTAATTTAAAAAAAATACAATAAATTAAATCAAAATTTAAAATTGTAGGAAAAACTTTTTCTTTAATATAAATGATTTAATAGCATTGTAAAAAACTCATTTAATAAAAATTTTTTAATTATTTTTTTAATTAAAGGAAAGGATTATATAATAATGAGCAATATATTAGGAATTGTATGTGAATACAATCCATTTCATAATGGGCATTTATATCATTTAACAGAATCCAAAAAAATAACAAATTCAGACTATTCTGTTGCTGTTATCTCTGGAAATTTTACCCAACGAGGTGAACCATCTATCATAAATAAATGGTTAAAAGCAGAAATGGCACTTAAATCCGGAGTTGACTTAGTAATTGAATTACCTGTTATATATTCAATATCAAGTGCAGAAAATTTTGCTCATGGTGCAGTAAAAATTTTAGACTCTTTAAATATTGTGGATTTTTTATCTTTTGGAAGTGAATGTGGAGATATTGCCGTTTTAAATGATATAGTAGATGTTTTAATAGAAGAGCCAAAAGCTTATACAACATTATTATCTCATGAATTATCAAAAGGAATATCTTTTCCAAAAGCACGAGAAAATGCTTTAATGATGTACTTAGGGAATATTCGTAGATTTGCAAATATTCTTTCTGCTCCAAATAATATATTAGGAATAGAATATTTAAAAGCTATAAAAAAGCAAAATTCTATGATTAGACCTATAGCATTAAAAAGAAAAGAGTCTAATCATAACGATAACTTATTTTCTCCATCATCTTCTTTCTCAAGTGCAAGTGCAATTAGAAATATATGTAATTCGAATGATATTACACAATTACAACGTGTTATGCCAGAATCTTCTTTTGATATTTTAGAAGATTGTTTAAAAAAAGGTAACATTGTAAGAAATTTATCAGCATTTGATAAAGAAATAATTTATATGCTAAGAAAAATGTCAACTGATGAAATTGCAGAACTTCCAGATGTATCTGAAGGTTTAGAGTTTTCATTAAAAAAAGCTGTAAATTCTTGTAATTCAGTTGTTGAATTATTAACATTGGTAGATTCTAAACGATATACTAAAACTAGAATTCAAAGAATTTTATTATATGCAATCCTTGGAATTACTAAAAAAGATATTCTACTCTCTCAAAACACATCACCTTATGTTAGAATTTTGGGATTTAATGAAAAAGGAAAAGAAATGATAAGTGAAATTACTAGAAGAAATCCAAAGTTAAATTTAATAACTTCTGTTAAAAAGTTTTTAGATGAAACCTCTAATAAAAATTTAAAATATATGTTATCAAAAGATATTTGGGCTACTAATGTTTATACTTTAGGTTTTGAATATGATTCTAAAGCAAATCTTGATTATACCCAAAAAATAGTTACTTTATAACAATTTTTGTCTGGGGTCGGCTCTCATACTGGGGTCGGTCCTTTTTCTTGCTGTGCTACTGGGGTTGGTTCTTTTTCTTGTTGCTGGGGTCGGTCCTAAATCAAACTCCAATATATATTGTTTTGTAATACCGCGTAAGCGACCAAATGAGCGTAGCGAATGCGATTTGGAGCAACCTACTTATTAAAATTCTTTTGTAGGTTGCGACACACAAGGTATAAAAAACAATATATATTGGAGTTTGATTTAGGACCGACCCCAACACAAAAAGGGACCGACGCCAGACAAAAATAGAACCGGCACTTTTTTATCCTTTATAAAATTATAATAATCTTGGTTTTAATTCTAAATATATTGGTTTTTCTTCTCTTAACATTGTACTTTTACCATGTCCTGGATATACAATTGTTGTATCTGGCAATACCATTAATTTATTTGTTATAGAATTTATTATATCTTCAAATGAACCTGTTGGTACATCTGTTCTTCCCCAAGTTCCTCTAAATAATGTATCTCCAGAAAATAATAAATTTTCTGATTCACAATATAAACATGAGCCTCCTGATGTATGTCCTGGTGTATGTATTACTTGAAATTCTAATTCTCCTAAATGTAATAAGTCATTATCATCAACTCTTGCATCAACTTCAATTTTTACATCTTCTAACCCCATATATGTTCTTAATGTTATATTTGGATCTTTTAAATTTTCTGCTGCATTTCTCTGGGCAATTATTTTACCACCATATTTTTCTTTTAACTGATTTACTGCTCCAATATGATCTCCATGACAATGTGTTAAATATATATATTTTAGTTTTGCTTTTAATATATCTAACATTTCTATTATTTTATCAACATCTCCAGCTGGGTCTATTACCATTGTTTCTTTTGTTTTTTCATCTTGAACTATATAACAATTTGTTACATCTCCTGGCCATGTTGAAATCTTTAGTTCTTTTAATATCATTTTTTTCCATTCCTTCCTGTATTTTGTTTTTTATTAATCTTTTACTTTATTTTTTCTTTTTACTTCATAAACACTATCTACTTTTTTTATTTCTCTAATTAATTTGTTTAAACTTTCTAAACTATCTATTTCTAGTGTTGCTTCTACTATTGCAATTCTTTCTTTTGTTGTTTTTGCACTTACACTTAATAACTTTATTTTTGAATTATTAATTTCTTGAACAATATCTCCTAATAGTCCGTTTCTATCATTAGCATAAATTTCTATATCTACAGAATATGTTGTTTTCTTTTCATCTGTAACCCATTTTACATCTATTATTCTATTTTCTTCTTTTAATAATTCTGCTACATTTGTACAATCTTTTCTATGAACAGAAACTCCTCTTCCTTTTGTTATATAACCTATAATTTCATCACCAGGAAGTGGATTACAGCATTTAGAAAGTTTTACTAAACAATTATCTATTCCTTTTACAATTACTCCAGAATTTGATGTACTCTTTGTTTTTGGTTTATTTTCTAATTCTTCTATCTGCTTTTCTATTTTATTTTCTTCTTTATGTTCTTTTCTATATTCAATTAACATTCTTGCAATTATTTTATTTGCAGTAATTGCTCCAAATCCAACAGCTAAATACATATCATCTAGTGTTTTATATTTATATCTTTCTAATGTTGGATTAATATATTCTACCTTAAATAAATCTGAATAATCAATTCCAATTCTTTTTAATTCTTTTTCAATTGCAGTTTTACCTTTTTCTATATTTTCTTCCTTTTTTTCTTTTTTAAACCATGCATTTATTTTGCTTTTTGCTGATGTACTTTTTACAAATTTTAGCCAATCTAAACTTGGTCCTTTTGAATTTTCTGATGTTAATATTTCTACAATATCTCCATTTTTAATTGGTGTTATTATTGGAACCATTTTACTATTTATTTTTGCTCCAACCATTTTATTACCAATTTCAGCATGTACACTGTATGCAAAGTCTATTGGTGTTGCACCTCTTGGTAATACTTTTATTTGTCCTTTAGGAGTAAAAACATATACTTCATCTTCAAATAGTTCTGTTTTTAAATTTTCTAAAAATTCTTGTGGATCTTGCATTTCTTGTTGCCATTCTAATGTTTCTCTTAGCCATGCTAATTTATCATTTTCTACTTTTACATTTTTTTGACCTTTTTTACTTCCATAATTTGCTTCTTTATAAGCCCAATGTGCAGCAATACCATATTCTGCAATTCTATGCATATCCCATGTACGTATTTGGACCTCAAATGGTGTTCCTTTTTCTCCTAAAAGTGTAGTATGTATAGATTGATACATATTGGTTTTTGGCACAGCTATATAATCTTTAAATCTTCCTGGCATTGGGCTATACATTTCATGTACAACTCCAAGTGCAGAATAACAGTCTTTTACAGAATTTACTATTATTCTTAGTGCAAACAAATCATATATTTGGTCTAGTGTTTTGTTATCTCTTTTCATTTTTCTATATATACTATATAAATGTTTTGCTCTTCCTGTTACTTCTGCATCTATATGTTGTTTTTTTAATTGAACTTTTATATCTTCTATAATTTTATGAATAAATTTTAGTCTTTCTTCTCTTTTTTGTTCAATTCCTTTAACTAATTCTTCATATTCCTTTGGATTTAAGTATTTAAAACTCAAATCTTCTAATTCCCATTTTATAGAATATAGTCCTAATCTATTTGCAAGTGGTGCATATAATTGCATTGTTTCTGTTGATATTGCAATTTGTCTATCTCTTTTTAAATATTCTAAAGTTCTCATATTGTGTAATCTATCAGCTAGTTTTATAAGTATAACTCTAATATCTTTTCCCATTGCTAAAAACATTTTTCTATAGTTCTCAACTTGGTTTTCTTCTACTGACGCATAAGAAATTTGTTTTAATTTAGTTACACCATCTACCATATCTGCTATTTCTTTTCCAAATTCATTTACAATATCTTCGTAAGTTACATCTGTATCTTCTACAACATCATGTAATAATGCTGCACATATTGTTTGTTCATCAAGTCCAATTTCTGCTATTATATATGCAACATTTGTTGGATGAATAATATATGGTTCACCTGATTTTCTCTTTTGTTCTCCATGTTTTTGTATTGCATAATTATATGCTCTTAATATCAACTTTGTATCTGGCCATCTTTTGTTCTTCTTAACTTTTTCTATTATGTCTTTTATTGTATAATTTGGCACCATATATTTGTCCCCCTTTTAAATTGATTTCATAATATCTTTTATATTTATTTGGATACTTTCTACACCATTAAATGAATTTATCTCTAAATTGCCAACAATATCAATTTTATCTCCTATTTTATAGTTTTCTACTAATTCTCCTAAATTAAAACCAATTGCATTTACTATATTTTTATTATCTTTAACTGTAAGTTTTAAGTTTTTTCCATTTGTTAATGCTCTTATTGATTCTATTTTTAAATTTTTAAATGCAAATACTGGCATTTTATTTGCTTCTCCATATGGTTCTAGTTCTTTTAGACTTTCTACCATTTCTTTATTAATTTCGTCTAATTTTATTTCTGCATCTACATTTATAATTGGTATAATTTTGTCTACATTTTTTTCTTTTGCTATTTTTTCAAACATTTCTTTAAATTCTTCTATTTTGTCTTTTTCTATTGTTATACCAACAGCCATTGCATGTCCACCAAATTTTTTTATTGTTTGGTTACATTCCATTAATGCCTCATGTAAGTCAAATCCATTTATGCTTCTTCCTGAACCTTTATATTCTCCATCTTCTTCTGATAGTAATATACTTGGCTTAAAATATAGTTCTGTAATTTTTGATGATACTATTCCTATAACTCCATGATGCCAGTTATTTCCATATACTACTAATGTATTATTTTTTGTTAAATTATCTTTTTCTATTTTTTCTACTGCTTCTTGATAAATACTTTTTTCTATATCTTGCCTTGTTTTGTTATATTCATTTAATTTTAATGCTAATTCTTTAACTTCTTCTAAATTTTTTGATAATAATAAATTTAGTGCTTCTTCTTGATGTCCCATTCTACCACACGCATTTATTCTAGGTGCAACACCAAAAGATATTGTTGTTGAATTTATTTTTGAATATCCACAACTTTGCAAAATTTCTTTTAATCCTAAATTTCTTGTTTGCTCAACCAGTTTTAGTCCAAGTTTAACAATTACTCTATTTTCATCTGTTAAAGGAACTATGTCTGATATTGTTCCTACACATACAATATCTAAAAATTTTAAATATTCTTTTTCATCTAAACCTAATTTTATACTTAATGCTTGTATAAGTTTAAATACCACTCCAACACCTGCAAGATTTCTACATTCATATTGGCTGTCTTTTCTTTTTGCATCAACAACTGCAATTGCATCTGGTAATGTTTCTATAGGCTCATGATGATCTGTTACTATTGTTTCTATTCCTAGACTTTTGGCATATTCTACTTCTTCTATTGCTGTAATTCCACAGTCAACTGTTATCATTAATTGATATCCATTTTCTGATATATGTTTAATTGCTTCTTTATTTAATCCATATCCCTCATTTAGTCTATTTGGAATATATACACCTATTCCTAATCCTCTTTCTTCTAAAAAACTTTTTAAAACAGCTACACTTGTTATTCCATCAACATCATAATCTCCATAAATAATAATTTTTTCATTGCTATCTATTGCTTTTAATATTCTATTAATTGCTTTTTCCATATCTGGCATTCCAAATGGATTATAAAAATCATTCCTCTTCGGATTTAAAAATTTTGTTATTTTTTCTTCTGTTGTAATTTCTCTATTAACAAGTAATGTTGCTAATAACTTATTTATTTTATATTTTTCTTGCAATTGTTCTACTTTTTCTTTATCTGCTTTACTTATTTCCCATTTTTTATTCATTTTAAAATCCTTTCTCGCTTCGCTCTAAAGGCATACATAGTAATAAAAGTTAATTCTTTCAAACTAAAATCCTTTCTTCCGTTTATTATTTTATTCCATAAATAAAAAAATAGCAAGGAAAATCTTGCTATTTTTTTATACAATAGGAAAGTTATACTTTCCTATTATATAAAAAGCTACAATCACTAGCTGTTTTTTATTAAATTTTTATATCTTATAATTAGTAGAAATATTCCTAATATTAATGTTATTATTCCTATTTTATATATTGTATTACTTCCTATACTTCCACTTGTAGGAAATTGAAAGTATGCTCTGTTTGGTAATAATAGTTCTTCTATTATTCCTGTTTCTTCATTTTTTCTTATTGCAAATGCTGGTGCCTCTTTTTCTCCTATTGATTCTATTTTTATTTTTACTCCATTGTTTATTTTTGTTATTTCAGCATTTTGCTCTGTGCCTGAAGTTTCACTTTCTGTATTGTTTTCTTGAGTTTCTATATTATTTGTTTCTATATTTTTAGTATTTTCTTGAATTTTTTCTTTTACTAAGTTTGCATTCTCTTGTATTTTTCCTTCATCTATAAGTGAAAATTCTATTTTCCATTGCCCCTCTGGTTTTATTCTGTTTATTGAGGCTTTTGTTTCTACTAACCTATATTCTTGGTTTATTTCTAAATCTTCGAATTTTACTGTTCCTTGATTTTCGTTTGTTATTGCTATTTTACTTGATTGGGTGTCTACTAATTGCCAACAACTGTCTAAATTTTCTGTACTATTTGTGTTATCTGTATTATTACTATTACTGCTACTTTCTGTTTTTTCTATATTTTGTGTGTTAATTAATTCTGTATCATGGTATCCTTCTTCATGTTCTGTACATACTAATTTATATAGTTTAAATTCTGTTCCTCCTATTTTGTCTGTATGGTCTTCTTCTGCTACTTTTGTAAATTCTAAGTTTATTTTTTCTTTTAAGCCTGCATTTACATTTTCTTCTTTTATCATGTAATTTGAATTGTCATTTAACTTTTCTATTAAATCTGTTTTTCCGATCTCTTTTACCCAATTTGATTTTTGTTCATTTTGGGTACTCTCTTCTGTTTCTGTATCTGAATTCCCTACAGTTTCTATGTTTGAACTTTCTCCTGTATCTGAACTTGTTTCTATCTCAAATTTACTATTTATTTCCGTATTTGAGCCTATTTCTTTTTCTACTAATTTATATTTTTCTCCATTATATTCTATCTTTAATATATATTTTTCTGATGGCAAGTGTGTAAATTCGTAATATCCTGTCTCGTCTGGATTTATTGCTTCGACTTTCTCTCCATCTACATTTGTTACTTCTTCTAATTCTTTATTTTCATTTTCTTTATATAGTTTTATCCAAATTTCTTTTTTATTTATATTTCCTAGGTCTTCATTATTGTCTATTATATTATTGTAGTTTTCATCTAACCATACTTTTCCACTTATTGTTCTTCCTATTACTTGGGCAGTTTCTCTAGATGTTTGGATAATTCCTTCTCCACTTGATGCCGTCTGTGCTGAAGCTGAATTTACATATTTATTTTCCACAGCATTATTATTTGTAGTTGCATATATATCTATAACTAGTTCTGTATGCCCTTTTAATTCTCCAGCAATTAGTATTCCTGTTATACCATCATTAGATTGTTCTATACTAGTTTCATATGTTTTATTACCTATAATACTATTGCTTTCTTCTAATTTATGCCAAAATCCTTGGTTTTCCATATTTATGTCTTGTACATTCATCTCTTTTATTTGTTCATCTTGTGTATAATATAATTTTAATTCAGAATTATCTGTTGCTTCACCATCCATATTTTGATTAATTACTATTCTATTTATAGTATATGTTCCATCAAATTCTGTACCTCTTCCGTCTCCATTATTATTATCTTTTTTATTATATGGCATTATATCAAGTAATTTAAAATAAGGCATGTCTGCATCTGAATTATTTATTCCTGTTATTCTATATTGAATTTCTCCATCTTTTTCTATTATTGGTGTTACTACTTCTTTGTATAATCTAAAACTTGCTAGGTTTATTATGTTTATTGCTATTGTTGATGTTCTATTACTTATTTCACTATTTCCTATTTTACTTATTCCATCACTTCCTATTTCTTCTGATATTACAAATTTTGTAGTATATTGCATATTATGTTCACTTTTATTTGATATTCTTGCTCCAAATTCTATTGGTTCAATTGCCTGTCCTGATGTTACTCCATATATATACCATTCTAATGTGGTTGTTCCATCTTCATTTTCTGTTATTTCTGGCTCTGTATATTCTTCTCCTCCTCTTTTGCTACTTCCAAGCACATAACTTAGACCTCCTGGTAAAGTTACTTGTGCTTTTAAGGTTATATCTTTAATTGGTTCTAAAAGAGTTTCGTCTACATTTAATACTGGTTGTATATTATATGTTACTATATTTTCATTTT
Source organism: uncultured Clostridia bacterium (assembly GCA_944386685.1). Lineage (GTDB taxonomy): Bacteria > Bacillota > Clostridia > TANB77 > CAG-508 > CAG-269. Next base: position 35,679 of record CALXCA010000018.1, read on the forward strand.
TTCCTAAATCATAATTTACTTTTTCTGGCTCATCACCTGCTATTGATATAGTTCCTGATAAATCTCCTCCAACTATTAGTAATGTATTACCCCACCAAATATCTCCTTTATGTGTTCCTGTAATCATTTGACCATTTTCATCATACTCTGTTTTTACATATTCTAATCCTACATTAGAATATGTTGGTGTTGGATATGTACTAAAATCATTGTTTTCATTTTCTACAGAATATATGTTTCTATCTAATTTTTCCTTCCATGCAATTGTAGATTGTGTAAATCCATAAGTTCTTCCTATTACTGCTTCGTTTTTAACTATTAAAGGTATTACCCAGCTAAGCCAACCATTTTTAAATAACAAATCTTGTGATTCAAAAAAAACTCCTACACATATCTCACTATTTGGTATTTCTTCTAGTGTTTTATAAACTTTTAAATCCTCAATTTGTGTTTTATTCATCTCTTCTTGTGATTCCCAATTAGTTCCATCCTGTTTTGTTACATAATACATTTTAAATTTAAAATTTGTATTTGTTATATTAAATTTTTCTCCATTATCAAATTCAATTAGTTCAAAAGCACTTGCATCAAATTTTACTAGTTTATTTATTGTTTGTATATTGTTATCTGGCATAGTATTTGTACCAAAATCAACTCTCATTTTAAATTTTTGTCCTTTTGTTATTGTTCCTGTTCCTCTTCCTAAATTTCCTCCATCATACATATCATCTAAATAAAATGTGTGCCCATAAACTCCTTCCTTTGTGATTAAATGTTTTATCCTTATAGTATCATCTGTTATAACTTCTTGTTCTGTAATATTTTCTCCTGAAGCAGAAATTATGTTTGTATTTTTGTCTTCTATAGAAAAATAATACTCATTATTGTTTTCTTCGTATATTGGAACGAATATTTGCATATATCCTATACTAAATGTTCCTACATTGTCTTGGAATACTTTTGTTCTATTTGGGTTATATTTATAAGAACCATTATATTGTGGATATGTTTTATCAAATTCATAATTATTTACTGTTACATGTAATATTGAACCATCTTGCTCTATCTTTATATCTCCTGAATTATATACTGACCAACTTCTATCTCCATTGTCCACTCCATTAGGGAAGTAAGCATCATAAGTAACGTATAAACTGTTACTATTATTCATATACATCTCTCTGCCATCAATATTTCCTGTTAAATCACTGCTATTTCTAATATTCTCTCTATAATTCCACAATATAGGTGTTATTTCTTTAGTTATATCTTCTACTATTTCTGAGCCTTGTTCTGTTTTTTCTAATTTTAATTCTATATCAAAATTTATCTCTCCTTTTGGATATTCTAGTCCTTTTATTCCTTTTGAATATGGATTTTCTTCTTCACTATATTCATTATTATATAATTGTATAGCAAAACCATATCCATACATTCTTCCTGTTACTTCTCCATTTCCATAATCTACTGTTGTTTTATCCTCTAACTCTGTATTTCTATGTAATTGTATGTTATATCTTCCTGTTGCACTTACTGTTATTTCTTTTGGGGCTGTTACCTCTTTTTTCTCATTTTCTTCATTTCCCTCTAGCATAAATGTAAATCTTGGTTGTATTTTTGTTCCATTTACTGCATTTTTTACTTTTAATACAAATATTACTTCTTGGTTTCCTGGTATTGTTACTATTTCCTCACTCATGCTGTATTCTCCAGATAAGCTTATTCCATCTTCACTTAAGTTTCCATTACTTAGCCATTTCATTGACTCTATATCCCATTCTACTATATTTGCTAGTTCTTCTGGTAAACTTGCTGTTATTTGTATTACTCCTCCTTGTATAATATATTTAGGGTTTGAAGTTTACCCAAAACTTTATGTTATGTCACTTTCGTGATATAATTTTCTTATTAACACTGTGGACTCTTATTCCTCCTTGTAGTTTAACTACTTTTAAAAGAATATTGCCACAGTTTTATTATTAATTGGTAATTAGTTAGATAAGACTTTGATCTTTCATTTCACGCAAGGTTACAAGTAATAAAACTAGTTGGGTGTTGTCACAGTTGTTGATAAATTTTATTACAGGAGGTAAACACTATGGTTTACATCGGCATTGATATTGCCAAATTTAAACACTTTGCGTCTGTTGTTAGCTCAGATGGTAAAGTTATCGTAAAACCTTTTCCTTTTGAAAATTCTCGTCAAGGTTTTATGAAATTAGTTGAAGAAATTGAGAATTTTCAAGACTGCTTAATTGGTCTAGAATCAACTGGTCATTATACAGAAAATCTTATCTATTTTCTATATAAACGAGGTTATCAAATTGGTGTTATTAATCCAATTCAAACTGATGCTCTTCGTGATTCTAATATTAGAAAAACTAAGACTGATAAGATTGACACTAAACTTATTGTTCAATGTCTTATGCTTAAAAAATATTCTCTTGTCAATTCTCAAGATATTAATATTATTAAGCTTAGACGTCTTTCAAGATTTAGACTTGAAACTATTCAACAGCAAACTAGAATTAAAACTCAATTAACAACTTGTTTAGATATTGTTTTTCCAGAACTTTCTAGTTTCTTTAAAGGCAATTTGCATTTAAAAGTTTCTTATGCATTGCTTGAAAAATATTCTTCTGCAAAAGCTATTGCTCACTGTAGAATAGATGGTCTAACTAACTTATTGTATGACAATTCTAAAGGGCATTACAATCAAGATAGAGCTTTACAATTAAAAGATTTAGCTAAACAAAGTATTGGTCTAGATAATCCTGCCATTGAATTACAAATACAATGTTTAATTAAGCAATTAAGATTATATCAAAAGCAAATCAAAGATATTGATTTAGCTATTATGACACTAATGGAATTGCTGAATTCTCCAATTCTTACTATCCCTGGTGTTAGCTATACTCTTGGAGCCATGATTATTAGTGAAATTGGAGACATAAAAAGATTTAGCAACCCTTCTAAATTGCTAGCATTTGCTGGTTTAGATCCAGTTGTTAAACAATCTGGAGATTTTCAAGCCTCATCAATGAAAATTTCTAAACGTGGTTCTACTTACCTTCGCTATGCAATCTATAGAGTTGCTTTTCTTATTATATACAATAATGAGACTTTTCACAACTACTATATTGAAAAACGTGCTCAAGGTAAAACTCATAGAGTAGCATTAGGACATGTTTGCAATAAATTGGTTAGAGTTATCTTCAAGATTCTAACTGATGAAACACCTTTTAATTTAAGCTAACATAAATTTTTCAAAGTACATATCGCAACTTTTGTTGCTT